>NZ_JAFBID010000005.1 GCF_016811235.1 Microvirga arabica | reverse complement strand
CAGCCTGACGGCTGCTCCTCAGGATGAGGCCCGAGAGTTTGGGGGAGAGGCTCAGTCCGTCAGCGCCGCTGTCACCTTCTCGTGGTAGCGCTCCTCGGCCTGAGCCACGGGCCAGGGCTCCAGAAGGGCCAGCACCGGGCGGGGCAGGGGTTCGGGGCGTCCGAAGAACTTAATCGCCTCCTCGCGGGCAAAGCCGGCAAGATGCGTCGCCTCGAGGAATGCGGCCTGCCGGTCCGCCTGCTTGATGAACCGCTTGAGGGCCGCAGCGGGCTGGGCCGGCAGGCCGAAATGCAGGTGGATGGCCCCGAGCAGTCCGGCCTCGATGGCCTTGTAGGCATCGCCGATCACCGCCTTGAACGGCGAGATGATGTCGCCGATCACGTATTCCGGCGCATCGTGCAAGAGCACCGCCAGGCGCCACTCGCGGGACATGTCCGGATTGATATGAGCGGCAATCGCCTCAACAAGAAGCGAATGCTGCGCCACAGAAAAGATGTGACCGCCCACCGTCTGCCCGTTCCAGCGCGCGACACGGGCAAGCCCATGGGCGATGTCGTCGAGCTCCACATCGAGGGGCGAGGGGTCGAGCAGGTTGAGGCGGCGGCCGGAGAGCATCCGCTGCCAGACGCGGGGTTCCTTGGCCATCAGCGAGCCTTGGCCAGCGCCGCGCATTCCGCATGGCGGTAGCAGCCGGTGAGATGATCGTTCGTCATGCCCACGGCCTGCATGAAGGCATAGACGATGGTGGGGCCGACGAAATTGAAGCCCTCCTTCTTCAGGGCCTTCGAGATCCTGCGCGAGACCTCGGTCTCGGTGGGCACGTCCTTGCGGGTTTTGAGGTTCGGCTGAACCGGCCAGCCGTCGACGAAATCCCAGAGAAATTTCGAGAAGCTGCCGCGCTCCTGAATCACCAGCCAGGCGCGGGCGCCGGCAATGGTCGCCTCGATCTTGGCGCGATTGCGCACGATGCCGGGATCGAGCATCAGCGCCTCCACCTGCGCCTGATCGAATCGGGCGATCACAGCGGGATCAAAGCCCGCGAAGGCGCGGCGGAAGTTCTCGCGCTTGCGCAGGATCGTGATCCACGACAGGCCCGCCTGAAATCCATCGAGAATGAGCTTTTCGAACAGTGCCTGGTCGTCGAACTCGGGCACGCCCCATTCGGTGTCGTGGTATTCCACATAGAAGGGATCCGTGCCGGGCCACCAGCAGCGGGTCTTGTTGTCGGGATGAAGGATCAGTCCGTCGCTCATGCGACCTGTGTAGCGGGCCTCCCCGGAAACGGGAAGATCCGCTCCTGACGAAATGCGTCAGGACGACGACAGCACCTTCCGGAAATACACCACCCGCTCCGTCTCCTCGAAGCCGAGCGCCTTGTGCATGCTCTGGGACGCCGTGTTGTCGAGGAGGACGTCGGAGGCGAACTCGCTGCAGCCGAGGCTTCGCGCCCAGCGCTCGACCGCCCGGCACAGCAGCCGGGCGAGGCCCCTCCCGCGGTGCTCCGGCTGCACGTAGATGCCCTCGAGAAAGGCCACCGGGGAGGTGGCGCAGCCGTTCACATAGTCATGGCGCAAGGCCGCTTCGGCAAAGCCCGCGGGCGTGCCGTCGGGCAAGCGTACGAGAAGCGCGGTAGCTTCCTTCTGGTCCCAGAGGATGGCCTGCGCCTCGGAGCGGTGGTCCTCCTTCGGGCACTCGGGCCAAAGGGCATGCCGCAGGGCAACCCATTCCTCGAGCGTCTGCAGCATGCAGGGCTCGACGCGCGGTTCAAGATTGTCGGCCACCGGGCAAGGCTCCTCGCGCATCCACCAGATCCGCCATGTGCCGCGAGGCATCGTCCTCGGCAAGGCGCAGGCCCTCCGCCACGCCCTGGCGGTCGGCCTCCGACCGGTTCTGGCTCACCTTCCACTTGCCCTCGATCCGGGTGATCTCGATCTCGATGCCGACGATCCCCTTGAGCTGAGCCGCCACGAAAGGTGCCGGCGCATCGCCCACATTCCAGGGCTCGGGTCGAGCGACCTCCTGCACGTCGGTCATGGCGGTGATCTGCCGGAGGAGCCAATCGGGGTCGTCGACGACGCGCATGCGGCCATAGGCCTGCACGATGGCGTAGTTCCAGGTGGGTACCACCTTGCCGTGCTCGCGCTTGGCCGCATACCAGGATGGAGTGATGTAGGTCTCCGGCCCCTGGAACACGACGAGGGCCTCCAGGTCAGAGTCAAAATCCTGCCACTGGGTGTTCGCCCGCGAGAGATGGGCCTTGAGTGTCCCCAGAGGCGATGCGGAGGCGTCGAGCACGAACGGAATGGGATTGGCCACGAGCCCCGCGCTGCCCAGCGTCACCAGAAGCCCAAGCGGATGGGCTCTGATGAGGGCGTGCTGAACCTCGCGATTGTCCTCACGAAAGTGGGGCGGCTGATACATGGCATTCCCGATCCGATTTGGCCGGGATGCTAGCGGGAACCTTTTGCCGGCACCAATCAAAATTGCCGATGCCGTCCATCACGCGCGGCGATGGTCTTGCTCAGGAGCGCAGCATCCGCAGCTTGTCGGCGAGCTCGGTCCAGCGGTAGGGCTTGCTGATGAAGGAGACGCCCGCGCCGAGGCCCTCGGAGGGCAGGGCCGACATGGGGTAGCCCGAGGCCAGCAGGATCTTGAGGCCGGGGCGCATCTCGCGTGCCTTGCGGGAGAGCTCGACGCCGTTCATGCCGTTGGGCATGATCACGTCGCTGAACATCACGTCGATGGCGGCGTCGCTTTCCAGAACGACAATGGCCTTTTGAGCATCTGTCGCGGTCAAGACGTCGTAGCCGAGACTGTCGAAGATGTCGCTCGCCACCTCCAGCACGGCGGGCTCGTCCTCGACGATCAGCACGGTGCCCGCGCTGTCCTGGGCCGGACGCTCCGTTCCGTCCTCGTCTTCCGACGCTTCTTCGCCGTTCTCCTGGGCCGGCAGCAGCATGGTGATCTTGGTTCCCTCACCCAGAGTGCTGTCGACTTTGATATGACCGCCCGATTGCGTCACGAAGCCATAGACCTGGCTTAACCCTAAGCCCGTTCCCTTGCCAATCTCCTTGGTGGTGAAGAAGGGCTCGAAGACGCGGTCGAGAACCTCGGGCGCCATGCCCGAGCCGGTGTCCTCCACAGTGACAGAGACATAGGGGCCGGGCTTCAAATCGCCGAGAGCCGCATCGTTCTCGCTCACTGTCACATTGCCGGTCGTGATCGCCAGGGATCCTCCCTCCGGCATGGCATCGCGGGCGTTGACGATGAGGTTGAGGAGGGCGGCCTCGAATTGCGGCGCGTCGACCGAGATCGACCGGACGCGTGAGGCAAGGGCAAGCTGCAGCTTGATCAGTTCGCCGCACGCCCGGCGCAGGATCGCCTCGAAACCTCCGATCAGGGTGTTCGGATTGTGCAGGGCCGGCTGGAGAGGCTGGCGGCGGGAAAAGGCCAGCAACTGCTGGGTCAGCTTCGCGCCGCGCTCGGCCGCGCGCTGGGCGCTCTCGATCAGCCGCATGTCGCGCGCATCGCGGGCGTTGCGGGTGAGAAGATCCAGGCTGTTGACGATGATCGTCAGCAGGTTGTTGAAGTCATGCGCAACGCCGCCTGTGAGCTGCCCGACGGCCTCCATCTTTTGCGCCTGGAACAGGGCCGCCTGAGCTTGGGCCAAGGCCTCCTGCGCCTGCCGGCGCTCGGTGATGTCGCGGGTGATCTTGGCGAAGCCGATGATCTCGCCCATGTCGTTCCGGATCCGGTCGATGACGACGCTCGCCCAGAACCGCGTGCCATCCTTGCGCAGGCGCCAGCCCTCGGCCTCGAACTTGCCTTCGCGCGCCGCCGTCTCCAGCGCGCGCCGGGGGAGTTCGGTCGCCTTGTCTTCATCGGTGTAGAAGCGAGAGAAGTGCTCTCCGAGAATTTCGTCCGGCGTATAGCCCTTGATGCGCTGGGCACCGGAGTTCCAGTTGGTCACGCGGCCCTGCGGGTCGAGCATGTAGATGGCGTAGTCGGTGACACCCTGGACCAAGAGGCGAAAGCGCTCCTCGCTCTCCTTGAGAGCTTCCTGCGCCCTCTTCCGCTCGGTCAGGTCGCGGGTGATCTTGGCGAAGCCGATCAGATTTCCATGGGTGTCACGGATCGGGTCGATGACCACGTGCGCCCAGAAGCGGGTGCCATCCTTGCGCAGGCGCCAGCCCTCGGCCTCGAACTTGCCCTCGCGGGCGGCGGTCTCCAGGGCGCGCCGGGGCAGCTCGGTTGCCTTGTCCTCGTCCGTGTAGAAGCGTGAGAAATGCTCGCCAAGGATTTCGTCCTGGGTGTAGCCCTTGAAGCGTTGGGCGCCCGCGTTCCAGCTGGACACGATACCCTTCGGATCCAGCATGTAGATCGCGTAATCGGTGACCGCGTCGACCAGAAGCTGGAAGCGTCCCTCCTGGGAGGTTGAGCCGGTCCCTTGCATGGCGTTCATCAGATTTCCCCAGCAGACCCAGGCCGGCTCTTGCGTCAGTCCGTTCTCGGGTCGATTGGACGTAACGGTTTTGTGAGGATTTCGTTCCGCTTGAAGCTTGGCTTTTTCTCGGCTCAGGAAACGGAGCTTGCCTCACCGGGGAAGGCAAACCTCACCCAGGAGGGCTTTTCCAGCCGCACCGGAATGCCCCCGGCCCTGATGGTCTCCCCTGCTTTGAGGGCATCCTCCGCCCGGTCGAGGCGGATCATTACGAGGCCGCGGCCTTCCGCGCCGGTGCCTGTCTTGCCGAGAAGCTTGTCGCCAGCCGTCACTTCAACGCCGAGATCCGCCGCGAAGCCTCCCTCGTAGACGGCCGGCACGATCCGGGTGCGGGCCGTGCCCCGATGCTGCATGCGGGACACCACCTCCTGGCCCACATAGCAGCCCTTGTCGAAATCGACACCCTGAAGCTGATCCATCAGGGCCTCGTGCGGGAAGGCATCCCCGAACAGGAAGTCGCGCCCACCCTCGGGCACGCCGACCGCGATGCGATGGGCGTGATAGGCCTCGGCCGGATCCTTGGCGAATTCGCCTGAATCCTCGTGCGCCACGATGGCGCGCCAGCCGAGCGCCGGCAACCGGGGATCTTCCGCAACGAGCCCCGCCTCGTCGTCCGGTCGCGGCGCATCCCAGCCGGCAATGACGCCAAGCGAATCGGACAGGTCCTCGACAGCCACCTTCGCGCGCAGCTTGTAGAAGCCGAGGCGCTTGGCGAGATCGGGTGCGTAGACCTTCAGGACATCGAGATAATAGGCGCCGCCGATCTCCTCCGGCGCTTGGAACACCAGGAAGTCGAAGAGGATCTTGCCCTGGGGCGTGAGCAGGGCGCCGAAGCGCGCCATGTGCGGTGACACACGGTCAAGGTCACAGGTGATGAGGTTGTCGAGAAAAGTCTTGGCGTCCTCGCCCGAAACCCTTACCACGCCCCGGTCGGCCAGATGGACTGACGGCATATGCCCCGCTCCTTATCCTGCTGAGCATCGGACCCAAAAGTGGACTCGCACTTTTGGGATCCACCCGATGCTCAATCTATAGGTTGCGCATCGTTGAGGGCGGAAAACCGGTTCCCACTTTTCCGCACGATGCGCTAGAAGCAGTGACATATGCCCCTTCCGCAGCGGCCTCAAGGGATGAGATTGCCATGCCCCAGACCTTCGACCTGATCCTCAAAGGCGGCATCGTCGTCAATCACGACGGACGCGTGGAGCGCGACATCGGCGTGCGCGGCGGAAAGATCGCCGCCATCGGCGACCTGTCGCAAGCCTCCGCCGCGCGGGAGATCGAGTGCCGGGGGCTGCATATCCTGCCGGGTGTCATCGACACCCAGGTGCATTTCCGCGAGCCCGGCCTCGACCACAAGGAAGATCTGGAATCGGGCTCCCGCGCGGCCGTCATGGGCGGCGTCACGGCGGTGTTCGAGATGCCCAACACCGACCCGCAGACCACGACGCCGGAGGCTCTCGCCGACAAGGTGCGGCGCGGCCATCACCGCATGCATTGCGACTTCGCCTTCTGGGTTGGCGGCACCCATGAGAACGTGAACGATCTGCCCGAACTGGAGCGCCTGCCGGGCGCTGCCGGCATCAAGGTGTTCATGGGCTCGTCCACCGGTTCGCTGCTCGTCGAGGACGACGAGGGCATCGCCAACATTCTTCGCCGCACGCGCCGGCGCGCCGCGTTCCATTCCGAGGACGAGGCGATGCTGCGTGAGCGCAAAGGCCTGCGCGTCGAGGGTGATCCGCGCTCGCATCCCGTGTGGCGCTCGGCCGAGGTGGCGCTCGCCTGCACGCAGCGCCTCGTGCGCATCGCGCGCGACACCGGCGCACGCATCCACGTGCTCCACATCACCACCGCGGAGGAGATGGCGCTTCTGAAGGAGCACAAGGACCTCGTGTCGGTGGAGGTGACGCCGCATCACCTGACGCTGGCGGGGCCGGAGGATTACGAGCGGCTGGGCACCTACATCCAGATGAACCCGCCCGTGCGCGACGAACTGCACCGCGCGGCACTCTGGCAAGGGCTTGATGAAGGCATCGCCGACATCCTCGGCTCGGACCACGCGCCGCACACGCGCGAGGAGAAGGACAAGACCTATCCCAACACGCCCTCCGGCATGACCGGCGTGCAGACGCTTGTGCCGATCATGCTCGATCACGTGAATGCCAGCCGCCTCACGCTCGAGCGCTTCGTCGACATGACGAGCGCCGGCCCCAAGCGCCTGTTCGGCATCGCCGGCAAGGGTCGCATTGCGGTCGGCTACGATGCGGATTTCACCGTGGTCGATCTCAAGCGCACCGAGACCATCACCAACGATTGGATCGCCTCGAAGGCGCAGTGGACGCCCTACGACGGCAGACGAGTCACCGGCTGGCCCGTCGGCACGGTCGTGCGCGGCAACGTGGTGATGTGGGAGGGATCGCTGGAGACGCCGTCGCAGGGCGAGGTAGTGCGGTTCGAGGAGACGCTTGGGGCAAAGAGCTGATAGCTGTCTTCAGGGAATAACAGGCACTACACTAGCCTCATCCTGAGGAGGATTGTGGAGCAATCCGTCTCGAAGGACGAGGCGTTTCGAGAGACCTCTGGATCCTCCTTCGAGACGCCTGCTCCGCAGGCTCCTCAAAATGAGGTTGAGTATATTATTGAGCGATCAAATCTTGTCCGCTTCAACCGCCTTGAGACCTAGGCGGCGGCTTTTCGACAAACCTTGAAGAGCAACGAAATCTCCTCTTATCAAGGCTTCTTTCTTGGCTCTCGACCACCCTTTGACCTGTCTCTCATAAGCAATAGCGTCAAGGATGCTGTCGAACTGCGCCGAGTAGACAAGGGCAACAGGTCGTCGCTTCGCCGTGTAGCCGTCAAAGATGCCCTGGTTGTGCTGGCTAACGCGTGTTTCCAGATCCTCTGATCGGCTTGTGCCTGTGTAGTAGCTGCCGTCATCACAGTGCAGGATATAGAACCAGCAGCCATTCATTTGTGCACCTCAAAGACAAACGACGGAGCCTCATCCTGAGGAGCCGCGCAGCGGCGTCTCGAAGGAGGATCCAGAGTGTGCTGGAGACGCCTCGTCCTTCGAGACGGTGCTTACGCACCTCCTCAGGATGAGGCTACAGGGATGCAAGCTGATCGGCTGGATGTGCTCAATGCTTCAGCGACATGGCCATGGAGAACGCGCCCGTGCGGATCTTGTCCGGAAGTGTCGCGGCGTATTCCGCAACGGCATCCTCGCCATAGGTGGCGACGAGCTCGGTGAAGGCCGCGAAGAGGGCGGCCTGGGCCATGCAGTCGCCGTCGAGCCCGTCGAGCTCGGCCTCGGCGAAGGCCTCGGTCACATAGCTCAGGGCCGCCTGCTTGAGGGCGCTGAGGTCGGGCGATTCGTCGAGAAGGACGTCGTTGTCGTTCATGATCCAGGCCCCTTCGAGGGGCGGCGCGCGAGTTCGGTTGAATGAGTCTTAGACATCGCGCCGACCCGCCGCCAGCATCACCTTGCAAGGAGGTTAACGCGAGGGGGGATCGGCCGAAAAATGTGGATAAGAGGCGCGGCTGCAACACCTGCAGGCGGGGGCCGGCCTCCCGATCAGCCGCCGTAGCGCCCGGTGATGCTGCGGGCGAGCTGCTCGCCTTCGGCCAGGAAGCGCACCGAGGCCTCCTGGGCCGATGGCGTACAGATCCGGTAGGTGAGGGCATAGGCCTGGTAGCCCTTGTTGTAGGCGCCGGCGAGGCGCTCCTTGCGGCCCGGCGTCGAACCCTCGGCCTCGAGCAGGATCTGCATGCGCCGGCTCCATTCGGCGGCGTCGGGCGCGCTGCAGAGGGGGCGCAGCATGGCGAGCGACCCCATGATTTCGGCAAGCCGCAGCAGCTCCTTCTCGTAGGGCGCGGGCGGCGGCTCGACCGCGGGCGCGGGTTCCGCCTGCTGCTGCGGTGGCTGCTGTTGGGGTTGCTGAGGGGTTGGACGCTGCGATTGCGGCCTTCGCTGCTGCTGAGGGGCAGGCTGCTGGCGGTATTGCGGCGGTGGGCGGTACTGCGGCGGCTGCCGGTATTGCGGCGGAACGCCCGGCTGCTGGCCCGGCGGAGGGCCGAACAGGCGGTCGAAGAAGCCCTGGGCTGCCGCAGGATCCGGGATGGCGAGCAGCATTGCGGGAACGGCGAGGATGAGGCCCAGGCATTTCACGCCACGCCATCCTCGCGCGCGATCCTGAAGGCCTGCTCCAGAATTCCGGCCAGTCCTGCCGTCAGCGGCAGATCGGCGATGTCCCGTTCCGTGATCCAACGGATTTCCTTTGCTTCCGGACCTGTCTGGGGTTCGCCCGAAGCCCAGCGGGCCGCATGGGCGGCGATGACGACATGATGCCTTATATGGCCTTTCTCGTCCCTTTCAATGAATTCGACCGGGGCGATTAGGCCGATAAGCTTGGCCTCAACCCCCACTTCCTCGCGAAGTTCCCGCAAGGCGGCTTCGGCGAGCGTCTCGCCCACCTCCACCATGCCGCCGGGCAGCGAAAACAGCCCCTCGCTCGGCGGCTTGCCCCTCGCGGCGAGCAGGATGCGGCCGTCGCGGATCACCGCCACGGAGGCGGCGAGAACGGGTCGGGCAGGGTAGAAGCGGTCGCTGGTCATGAAGAATGCTTTTGCTCGGCCGCGACATAGCGGGCGCGGGGGCGGATGAGGGTGGCCTGGCTGCGCTGCTCGATGGCGTGGGCGAGCCACCCGGCCGTGCGCCCGATGGCGAAGAGCGTAAACGCGGCGCCCACGGGCAGTCCATAGGCCCGTTCCATCATGACGAGTGCCACGTCGATGCTGGGCGCGCCGCCGGAGGCGTTCGCGATGGCCCGCAGGGTCGTGGCGTCGGAGGCGAGCAGCGGCACGTTCTTGAGGAGCCCGGTCTTCAGTCGCGATCCGCCATTCCTAGGCCGAGTGCCGACGCTGGGTCTGGTTTGCTTAGGTGTACGAAACTCCATGTTCAGGAAGGCCGTCAAGACCACTTTGGCTTTGCGGCAGCGGACGCTTGCGTTCAACTAACGAGGATATGGCCAAGTTTTAAGCGGCCGTGCTAGATGCGTTACAACTTTCCTCCATGGTGAGGGGCAGCGTCAGGACCAGCGGGGGTGGTCCTGGTGAACATCTGTCGTTTGGATACCAAACCCAAATAATCCCGCCCGGGGCAACGCGATGTTCGAGGTACTCGCCCGATTCTTCCTTGATGAGCCGCCACGCGAAAAAGGCGTGCAGGTGGATCTCATCTACAGCGACCCGGATCTCCAAGCCTTCTTTCTGCTGCTCATGATCTTTGGATCGCTGCTTTTGGCTCCGTTCGTCCCATCCTTATGGCGGATGCAGAGACAAGGGGCAGCCTTCGTATTGGCCATTACGGTTTTCTGTGCAGTGAGCTTTGCTGCAACAGGCATCTTCGCCAGTGGCTTTGCCGGTGGCCGCTATCCGCACCTCCAATGGAGCGCGGGCCAACAGCAAGCCCTGAAGTAATCCTACAGACTGTCCCTGCCTCACGCGGGAGGCGGTCCGACGAACTCAACGCCGTAGCGACCTGCAATCTCCACAATCTGAGGCATGTCCCGCGACGGGTGGAGGCCGAGCCGCTCGACCTCGATGAAGAAGCCGTCTCCATCGCCGGGGGTCAAGGTGATCAGCAATTGCCCCTCGCTGGAGCCGATGTTCTTGAAGGTGTGCGGAGTACCCTTCGGGATCAGGACGGTGTCGCCGTCCGTCAGGTCCTGAGCCTCCCCCTTGCACCAGAAGCGGAATTGACCACTCAGGACGCGGAACAACTCCTGCTCCCTGTGATGCACATGCATCGGAGGACCAGCCCCGGCCGGGACCTTCTCAATCCAATGGGAAAAGGCCCCCTTGGATTCATCGGAGCGGACCAGGAAGGTGCGGGGCAGGTCGAAGGCTTGATTGCTGCTGCCCTCGCCAACCCGCCGGACGAGTGCGCTTTCTCCCGAACCCTGATCCATCATCCCGCCTTTTGGTTTTCATGGCAATTGAAGCCGCTCAAGCGACGCTAGCACGCGAGCTTTGCGATTGGAGAGGGAATTCCGGAGGATGGAAGGCCGTTGCACGCGGAAATCGCGGCGGAGTCGCGGGGCTAGGTCATACCTCCCGATGCTACGAACTGTATCAATCTACCGTTCGGGTGGCGGCTTATCGGCGGCTAGCGGCAGCTTGGGAGGATCGGAATGGATCCACATTGGTTGTTCGATCCTCGCTCATGTTTCTCTCCCCGGATGACCTTACGTAAACGAGGATTGCAACACAGAGGGCGAACAAGCTGCCGATGAAAGGCATGCTGATGAGGGCAATCACTGCTCCATAAGGCCAGAGCATCGCACAACCGGTAAGGCCGCCGATCAAAGCCGCCGCAAAATAAATGATCGCCATGCTGCATCTCGCCCTAGGGGGTACCCCCGTCGTACCGTACAACAATCTGCTGCGCATGGAAGTTCAATGACCTGGGCTCACGGAGCAGGTCATGGCGAGGGTTACAGCAAGAAGCGGTGAAGAGAGGGTTTAGAAGCCTATTGAAATGATTCGGGCGTGAGAGCCACGTGATTGCTCCGAAAAAGCGATGTACCTCACAACTCTGGGCGGCGATGGTGTTGCACGGGTTCGCTTCAGATCCGACGTGCCCTGGACTGGTGGAGCGGCGGAAGACGGATTTGGAGTCAAGCGGCAGTCAGTTGGTTAAGCTCCGGACTAATCTCACCAGCACCTTCAACTCTACTCTAACTAGGGTAACTCCCTTAAGATCGCCTATCCCCTAATATTGGCTATGAGGATTTGATGCATGCCTGGCTTTTTGGGCTGCAGCTGTCAAATGGAGAGGGGAGCGCGACAAATTTCGGCCTTAATCATTAGCATAGCTAAGGCATACTTTAGAAAACAACGTACTGATTACTGGATTTTTCTTACATCCTATTCGCATTGGCTTGCGTCTGGACCGGATACATTTAGCAGACTGGCTAAAGGCGTATATGCTATAGGGGTTCAGTTGATGAAAACTGACAACCTAAATAATACCCTGGATAGTACGCGTCCTCATTCCAAGCCCTTCGATCCTCTCACTCCTACCATCTTTCATGAGAGGTGGTGGCTTGAGGCGGCAACGAACGGCGCCTATGAGGAAGTGACAGTCAGCAGCGGCGGACGTCTCGTGGGGCGCTTGGCCTACGCGCGGAAGGAAAGCTTCGGCTTTCGTGCACTCACCTCCTCCGGCATGGCTCAATTCCAAGGTCCGGCCGTTGATGAAGGAACAGGCGGGGTAGTAAGCCGTAATATGCGTCGAGGTGAGATCACCCGGGATCTTCTTGCGAAGTTGCCGCGCTTCGATTTCTTCTACCAACAGTTACATCGGGATTTCTCTGACGGCCTGCCCATCGTTGAAAGCGGTTTTTCCGTGCAGGTTAGGTTCACCTACGAGGTCGCGCCCGCCAATGAAGAGGTGATCTGGCGCAACATGCGCGATAAGACGCGCAATGTGATCCGGCGCGCCGAGGAACAAACGGACCTTTCAGAGATCGAGCCAGCCCATTTCTGCACCCTCTACGACGTCAATCTCAAAAGGCGCGGCGCGTCATCCAACTACATGTTTCAGCCGAACACACGTGCGCTAATCGAGGCGGCGGTCAGCCGCGGACAGGGGCGTGTGCTTGCTGCGATCAACAAGCAGGGCGATCCGGCTGCCTCGATCTTCTACGCCTGGGATGACCGTGTCACCTACTACCTGCTGACAACCCGCGCGCCGGATTCCCATAATGGTGCTGTGAGCCGCCTCATCTGGGACGCAATGCGAGAGGGTGCCACTCAAGGGCGTATCTTTGACTTCGACTCGGTGGGTACTAACGGCAGCGTGCTGTTCTACACCGCTTTCGGCGGCGAGGTTCGTCCTCGATACGTAGCAAAGCGCGTGACACCGGTATACCGGGCCTTGCAGATCTCACTTGCACGCTCGCGAAATATCACCGCAAGGATCAAGACATTCAATCTTAGGGTATTTGCGTGATATTGGATGATCGAGGAAGTGCTGCCTGCTCATCTGGTGACCATGCCCTGGATCTTGCACGAAGTGAGTTGTCGTTGATGAGGATGCTTCCTATTGCGCCGGCTCATCCAGCCGCTGCGCGAGGCACGGATCGAGCACAATGAAATCCGGGTTCGGGCGGCTGTAGCCGCCGGCCACCGTCACCACGTCGCCGACCTTCATGTCGTTGGTCTGATAGGTGACGCAGAGCACCTTCGGGGCGGGCACGGTGCCGCACAGGCCGAGATAGGCCAGCGTCCCGTCGAAATGCACGAGGTCGAGGGGGCCCGTGACGCTGAAATCCACCCGGGTCTCGCCAGTCTCGCGATCCTTGGTCAGGTCCCGCACCTCATGGCATTGCGCCCGATAGGAGGGGTGCATGTCCGGGTCGGCAAAGGGGTTTTTGTCGGGGCCTTCCTGGCTCAACGCTCCCGTCACTGAGCCGATCATCAGCGACGCGATGACAAGGCTCTGCATCGGGCGTTGGGGCATGGGGTCACCTCAGACGTGCTGGCCGCCATTGATGTGCAACTCCGCGCCGTTCACGTAGGAGCTCGCATCCGTGCAGAGGAAGTAGATGGCCTTGGCCACCTCGTCCGGCGTGCCGAGACGGCGCATCGGCAATTGCTCGACGATCTTGTCCGTGCCCGGCGACAGGATCGCGGTGTCGATCTCGCCCGGCGAGATGGCGTTCACGCGCACGCCGAGCGGCCCGAAATCGGCTGCCATCTCGCGGGTCAGCGACGCGAGCGCCGCCTTGGACGTGGCGTACGCCGCGCCCGCGAAGGGGTGGACGCGTGAGCCCGCGATGGAGGTCACGTTCACCACCGAGCCCTTGGCCTTGGTGAGCTCGTCCTGCAGGCCGCGGGCCAGCATGATCGAGGCGAAGAAGTTGACCTGGAACACCCGCAGCCAGTCCTCGTAGCGGGTGTCGAGGGTGCCCATCCGCGAGCCGCCTTCGCCCTTGGGCGAGATGCCCGCGTTGTTGACGAGCGCGTGCAGGCAGCCGCCCTCGGCGGCGAGGCGCTCCTTCACCTCCGCGATGGCGCGGCGGGTGTCCTGCGCATCGGCAAGATCGACCTGCAGGTGGTCCTCCGGTCCCATCTCCCACGGGCAGTTCTCGGGAAAGCCATGACGCGAGCAGGTGATCACCCGCCACCCGGCCGCGGAGAAGCGCTTGACCGTGGCATGCCCGATGCCGCGGCTGGCGCCGGTGAGCAGCATGATGCGGCGGGAATTGCTGGGCGAAGAGGACATCGGGAGATCTCTCGTAAGCGGGGCAGACCTCTATCCCAGTTCAGGATCACGGTCCATGGGATCAGGGATAAAGCCGCACCTTCCGCCAGCCATCGCCCTCGCGGGTGAACACCACCCGGTCGTGCAGGCGGAACGGCTTGTCCTGCCAGAACTCGATGGACACGGGCGCGATCCGGAACCCCGTCCAGTGCGGCGGGCGCGGGATCTCGCCCACGGCGAATTTGGCAGTGTTGAAGGCCACGGCCTTCTCCAGCGCGAAGCGGCTCTCCAGCGGGCGCGACTGCTGGCTCGCCCAGGCGCCGATGCGGCTGTCGCGGGGGCGGCTCTGGAAATAGACGTCGGCCTCCTGGTCGCTCACCAGCGTCACAGGGCCGCGGGCGCGCACCTGCCGGCGCAGGCTTTTCCAATGCAGCACGATGGCGGCCTTCTGCTGCCCCAGGAGCTCGCGGCCCTTGTTGGATTCCGTGTTGGTGTAGAACACGAAGCCGTTCTCATCGAAGCCTTTCAGCAGCACCATGCGGACGTTCGGCAGCCCGGTCTCGTCCACGGTGGCGAGCGCCATGGCGTTGGGGTCGTTCGGCTCGGAGCCTTCCGCCTCCTTCATCCAGGCCTGGAAGAGGGCGAAGGGCTCGTCCGACTCCGTGAAGTCACCAGTTATTAACCCGCTCACTGTTTTATCTCGTTCTGTGGCTTTTGGTTCTGGGGGACCCAACGCGTGACGTGGATCAATCCGCGCCGTTATAGATCAGATGGCTTCACCAGCGAAGCCATGAAAATCCTGGCCGTCGGCCTGCTCGCCCTGTCGACGAGCGCCTGCGGCATGTCCCTTGGATTGTCGGCTCTCGATGAGGACGGACCCAAGGCGACGGGCGCCATCGGCCTCAAGAGCGACATCACCCTCTCGGCCGATCTGGACGAGGAGGACTGGCGGCGGGCCAAGGCAGCGCTGGCTGTCGCCCTCGACCCGCAGGGGCCCGGCACCCAGGTTTCCTGGGACAACCCGGCGACGAGCCGCAAGGGCACCTTCACTCCGGTTGGGGCTCCCTTCGTGAAGAACGACGAGATCTGCCGCAGCTTCTCGGCCCATCTCAGCGGCCCCTCCACCTCGTCCGTCCAAGGCACGGCCTGCCGGCCCTCAGGAAGCGAATGGACCCTCAAGGAGGTCAAGCCGCTGAAGGGCTCGGCCAAGGTCTAGCGTTCACTGCTCGGACGTTGCAAAGGGGCAACACTTTGCCCATATGACCGTCAAACCTTTGAGCCTCCAGGCTCGTATCCCGACGGTTCAGGATTCCACGATGCGAAACCCTTATGACGTTCTCGGCGTGTCCCGCTCTGCGAGCGAAGCGGACATCAAGAAGGCGTTCCGCAAGCTCGCCAAGACCTATCATCCCGACAGCAACACGAACGATCCGAAGGCCAAGGACAAGTTTGCCGAGGCGAACTCGGCTTACGAAATCTTGGGTGACGCCACCAAGCGTGCCCAGTTCGACCGGGGCGAGATCGACGCCGAGGGCAAGCCGCGCTTCACCGGCTTCGAGGGCTTTGGCGGCGGCCGGGGTGGGGCGGAGGGTTTCTCCGGGTTTGGGGGAGGCAACCCGTTCGGCGGTCGGCGCAGCAGGAGCGGTTTCGGCGCCGATCCGGGCGAGGATTTCTTCTCCCAGATCTTCGAGAACGCCTTTCGGGCCGGGGGCGAGAGCCCGCGCCAGGCCCGCAGCCATCCCAAGCAGAAGGGCGAGGACGTCGAGGCTACGTTGACGGTCACGCTTGAAGAGATTGCCGCCGAGGCGAAGAAGCGGGTCAGGCTCCCCACGGGCCGGGACGTGGACGTGGTCATCCCCAAGGGCGTCGCCGACGGCCAGGTGATCCGCTTGCGTGGCTTAGGGCAGGGCGCCCCCGGGATCGATCCGGGCGATGCGCTGCTCACCATCGCGTTCGCGCCCCATGAACGCTTCACGGTTGAAGGATCGGATCTTCGCTTGCGCCTGCCGGTCGAGATCGAGGAGGCTGTCCTCGGCGGGTCGGTGCGCGTGCCGACCCTGACCGGCACAGTGGAGATGAAGATCCCGCCGCTCACCAATTCCGGCCGCACCTTCCGCCTGCGCGGCAAGGGCCTGCCCGGCAAGACCGGCCCTGGCGATCTCCTCGTGACCACGGAGATCAGGCTGCCGGAGATCGTGGACGAGGACCTGATGGACTATGCCCGCAGGCGCCTCTCGGCCAAGGCGAAGTGAAGCAAAACTTCGGCTGGGCTGTTTCTGATCGCTTGCGTAACCCTCCACTGTCATTCCGGGGCGCCGGAGGCGAGCCCGACCCGCAGGGCCGCGCCGCAGGCGTGGAAATCCATAACCACGCCGCTCCCGGAAAGACGATCCGAGTTCCGCCTGTTTCGGCAACGGTAGCGTTTATGGATTCCGGGCTCCGCTGCGCGGCCCCGGAATGACAGTGGGGTATTGTTGCTCTAACCCAGATTGCTGGCCATCTACCGGCGATCCCGCGATGAGAATGCCAAGAGGGCTTCCCCGTGGCTGCCGGGTCGGTTAAAGAGGCCGTTCTTATTTGAACGATCCAGCGACGATCTAGGTGAATCATGGCGGAGACAAAGGCCACCGGCATTCTAGCCGGCAAGCGTGGCTTGGTGATGGGCGTGGCGAACAACCGTTCCATTGCCTGGGGCATTGCGCAGGCAGCCCGCCAGCACGGGGCGGAACTCGCCTTCACCTATCAGGGCGATGCCCTGAAGAAGCGCGTCGAGCCCCTGGCGAAGGAGCTGGATGCCCATGTGGTCGGCCATTGCGACGTGACGGACGGCGCCACCATCGATGCGGTGTTCGAGGAAGTGAAGCGCCTCTGGGGCTCCATCGATTTTGTCATCCACTGCATCGCCTTCTCCGATAAGGACGAGCTGACGGGCCGCTATGTGGAGACCTCCGAGGGCAACTTCACCAAGTCCCTGCTGATCTCCTGCTATTCCTTCACGGCCATCGCGCAGCGCGCCGAGAAGCTGATGAACGAGGGCGGCTCGCTCCTCACGCTCACCTATTACGGCGCCGAGAAGTGGATGCCGCACTACAACGTCATGGGCGTCGCCAAGGCAGCCCTCGAGGCGTCCGTGCGTTATCTGGCGGCCGATCTCGGCCCCAAGAACATCCGCGTCAACGCCATCTCGGCAGGCCCGATCAAGACGCTGGCCGCCTCCGGCATCGGCGACTTCCGCTATATCCTGAAGTGGAACGAGTACAACTCGCCGCTCCGCCGCACAGTCACCATCGAGGAGGTGGGCGAGACGGCCGCCTATCTCGTGTCCGACATGTCCCGCGGCATGACCGGCGAGATCCTGCACGTGGATGCGGGCTACCACGTGGTCGGCATGAAGAACCCGGAAGCCCCGGATCTCTCCCTCGACAAAGACTGACCCTTAAGTCAACGCGTAACCGGACCCTGCCGTGACCCCGTCCCGCCCCACGATCTACTTCATTCGCCATGGCGAGACGGACTGGAACCTTGAGGGACGTCTTCAGGGACAAAAGGACATTCCGCTCAACGATGTCGGCCGCGTCCAGGCCGAGGAGGCGGGCCGCAAGCTCCGGACGCTCGCGCCGCATATCGAAGACCTCGCCTATGTGGCGAGCCCCATGACCCGCACACGCGAAACCATGGAGATCCTGCGCGGGACCCTGGGGCTGCACCCGGAAACCTACAAGCTCGACGAGCGCCTCGTGGAGCTGACCTTCGGCTCCTGGGAGGGCATGACGTGGAAGGAAGTGCGCAAGGCCGAGCCGTCCTTGGCGGCCCTGCGCGAGCAGGACAAGTGGCACTACGCTCCGCCCGGCGGCGGCGAGAGCTACGCCATGCTGGTCGAGCGCATCCGCCCCGTCCTCGACGATCTCACCCGCGACACGGTGGTGGTGGCCCATGGCGGCGTCGCCCGCGCGTTCCTCGCCATCGCCTGCAACATCAACGCCCGCCAGGCCGCCAGCATGGACATCTGGCAGGGGCGGGTGCTCGTGATCGAGGGGCGCCAGCACCGCTGGGTGTAGTTGGCTTCCAACAATGGCCAACGTGACGGAGCATGCGATGGCCGATCTGTACCCACCTCTCGACCCTTATGAAACCGGCATGCTCGAGGCTGGGGATGGGCATCGCCTCTATTGGGAAGCGTGCGGCAATCCTCGCGGCAAGCCTGCGCTCGTCCTTCATGGCGGTCCTGGTTCCGGCTGCATAGCGAATGCGCGCCGATACTTCGATCCGAGGAAGTACCGCATCATCCTATTTGACTAGCGCGGGAGCGGTCGGAGCCAACCTCATGCGAGCACTCCGCGAGCCGACCTTTCCACGAACACAACCACGCACCTGCTCGCCGATACTGAGCGGCTGCGCGAGCATCTCGGGATCGCGCGTTGGCTGATCCTCGGTGGTTCCTGGGGTTCGACCCTGGCGCTTGCTTATGCCGAGCGGCACCCGGAACGCGTAACAGAGATGGTGCTGTTCAGCATCGCCACCACCACACCTCAGGAGATCGAGTGGATCACGCGCGGCGTCGGCGCATTCTTCCCCGAGGCCTGGAGCCGCTTCCGCGACGGCGTTCCTGAGGAGGAGCGGGACGGCAGCCTGGTCGAGGCCTATCACCGCCTGCTCATGCATCCGGATCCGGCCATCCACGGGAAGGCGGCGCGGGACTGGTGCGACTGGGAGATGGCGATCGTCGCGGTCCACCCCGGTCACAAGCCCCATCCGCGCTACCACGATCCGGCGTTCCGTCTGGGCTTCGCCCGTTTGGTGACTCATTACTGGCGCCATGCGGCATGGCTCGAGGACGGAGCGCTGCTGCGCAACGCGGACCGGCTGTCCGGCATTCGGGGTGTCCTGATCCACGGTCGTCTGGATATAGGCGGACCGCTCGTCACTCCTTGGAGGCTTCACCAGAATTGGCCGGGCAGCGAGCTGGTTATCATCAGCGAAGCCGGGCACGATGCGCGCGATCCCGGCATGACGGAAACCATCGTGGCCGCGACGGATCGCTTCGCCTGAGTTGCGGCATCACGGCTGGGTGTGACGCGACAACCTTCATAGCGCTCCCGCGTTGTCAGATATGCAATATATCTGCGACGCTCCGGGCTCGACGACTTGGTTTCTCATCGAAACCGAAGGGGAGGCCGCGCTCGAATCCGATGTCATGAAACATGCGGTCGAGAAGCATTTCCGTCTGGCCTGGGAGGCCGCCGCCCAGAGCTACCGGCCGACGTCGAGTTCCTTTGTCGAGACGAATATCGGCCTCAAGGCCCACATCCAACGCGCCATGCCGCTGTTCCTGACCCTGCGCGATGCGGAGGGGCAGGCGCTTGCCACTGCCATGCTGCCGCCGGGCGGGCGCCCTGATCCGACGTTCCGGATCATCATCGTCGGCCCCGAGAACCGCGATCCTTATCTCGACCACGGGGAAGCCATCCGGACGCTGGGCGAGCATTTCGGCCTCACCCTCGACCGAAGCTGTTGCTATCCTTATCGGTGAGCGGCCCTCAGGCTCATGACCTATACGGATTGGATCCGCGGGGGATAAGGTCGGACGATCATCGCCAAGGGATTGTCCCGAACGCGGGGATATCTGCCCCCTCCGACAACGCAGGAGACCCCCGTGAATCAAGGGATTGCGCATGTCGCCCTTGTGGTCCGGGACTACGATGAGGCCATCGACTTCTATGTGAACAAGCTGCGGTTCGAACTGGTCGAGGACACATACCAGCCGGAGCAGGACAAGCGCTGGGTTGTCGTCAAACCACAGGGCCAGGGGAGCGCATCGCTGCTGCTGGCACGCGCGTCCAATGCTCACCAGGAGAGCTTCATCGGCAACCAGGCCGGCGGCCGTGTGTTCCTGTTCCTGCGGACCGACGATTTCTGGCGTGACCATGCCGCCATGATCGAGGCCGGCATCACATTCGTCCGAGAGCCCAAGCAGGCGGATTACGGCATCGTTGCCGTGTTCAAGGATCTCTACGGCAATCTCTGGGACCTCGTTCAATTCACGGACGGCAGGCCGTGAGCGCCTCGTCATTCCGGACGTGTTCCGGGGATCTGCGTCTTTCGGCGCGTTCCGTTTTACAGACCTCAACCTGAGGAGCAGCCGTCAGGCTGCGTCTCGAAGGAGGGTCCAGTGCTCTCTGGATCCTCCTTCGAGACGGATTGCTCCCGCAATCCTCCTCAGGATGAGGGCAGAGGAATACGAAAGGTTGAAGACGTGGATGGCCGCAACAAGTGCGGCCATGACGAGCAGGGGGCGCGTGCATGTTCTCACTTTGTTCTTGACTGTTGCTGCAAGCTCGGCTATATCGTTGTGTAGACCTGCCTCTGTTGAGGGGCGCGCTCGCGAGGCGTCGCAGTGTGGAGGCAGGCACGGTCCTGTGCATGTGCCGCTACGCAGGTACATGTGACAGGAGGCCCAGGCTGTGGGCCGGTGGTCGGAATCGGTCTCAGGCCCCCGTCGAGGAGACGGATCACGCCTGAGGTGGTCACCGGGCTGGCCTCGCCTGAACGCCTAAAGAAGCCGTGCGCGAAGAGGCACCTCGGCTCTTCCATTCTCACCACCACACATCGAGCCGGGCTGCCCAACGCGCCACCCTCGATCCTACCCACAAGCTCGCAGCCCACCGGCTGCGGGCCACAAGGTGCTGGCTCTTTGACCTCGATCCATGTCATGGCCGGCGTGACACTCGCGCGCTTTGGTCTTATGACGCCGTGAACCCTGAAGAAGCGCCATGTCCCACAACACCTTCGGTCACCTGTTTCGCGTCACCACCTTCGGCGAGAGCCACGGGCCGGCCCTCGGCTGCGTGATCGATGGCTGCCCGCCCATGATCCCCCTGGAAGCCGCCGAGATTCAAGCGGAACTCGACCGGCGCCGGCCGGGCCAGTCGCGGTTCACGACGCAGCGCCAGGAGCCGGATCAGGTGAAGATCCTCTCGGGCGTCTTCACCGACGAGCGCACGGGCCGGCAGGTCACCACCGGCACGCCGATCTCCCTGATGATCGAGAATGTGGACCAGCGCTCCAAGGATTACTCCGAGATCAAGAACTCCTACCGTCCGGGCCATGCCGATTTCACCTATGACGTGAAGTACGGCATCCGCGACTATCGCGGCGGCGGCCGCTCCTCGGCCCGCGAGACGGCGGCCCGCGTGGCGGCTGGCGCCGTCGCCCGCAAGGTGTTGGCCGGCATCACCATCCGCGGTGCCCTTGTGCAGATGGGGCCGCACGCCATCGACCGGGGCAACTGGGACTGGGAGGAGGTCGCCCGCAACCCGTTCTTCTGCCCCGACGCAAAGGCGGCAGCCTTTTACGAGGAGTATCTCGACGGCCTGCGCAAGGCTGGCTCCTCCATCGGGGCCGTGATCGAGATCGTGGCCGAGGGCGTGCCGCCGGGGCTCGGCGCGCCGATTTACGGCAAGCTCGATTCCGACCTCGCCTCCGCGCTCATGTCCATCAATGCCGTCAAGGGCGTGGAGATCGGCGACGGCTTCGCGGCAGCCGCCCTGCGCGGCGAGGAGAACGCCGACGAGATGCGGCCCGGCAACGGTGGGGTGCCGACGTTTCTCTCGAACCATGCCGGCGGTGTGCTCGGCGGCATCTCTACGGGCCAGCCGGTGGTCTGCCGCTTCGCCGTGAAGCCCACCTCCTCGATCCTCACGCCCCGTGCGAGTGTCACCCGCTCCGGCGCCGAGGCCGAGGTAATGACCAAGGGCCGCCACGACCCCTGCGTCGGCATCCGGGCCGTGCCGGTGGGTGAGGCCATGGTCGCCTGCGTGCTCGCCGATCACGTGCTCCGCCACCGGGGGCAGGTGGGGCAGAACGCGGCTTGGCCGTTCGACGTGTGAGACCGCCCCGCGAGGGCGCACACTTGGACGTCCTGGCCGGACTCGTCCCGGCCATCTCGATTTGAGAAGCGCCGCGCCTCTCCAATTGGGATCACCGGCACAAGGCCGGTGATGACGACGGAACTGGTTCTGAAGCCCTCCGCCCATACATTTTTGCAAGGGCAGGCATGCAGATTTTAGTTTTACTAAAATCCCGTCATCCGCTAAGCCATCACCATGAAACTGGCTGAGTGGCTCACCCGCAATGGCGTCTCGCGCGTGGAATTCGCGCGGCGGATCGGCGTTACGCCCGGCGCCATCACCCAGATGTGCAACTCCGAACAGGCTTGGCTCTCGCGGGACACGGCGGATCTGATCGCCCGTGAAACCCGTGGCGCCGTCACGCCCAACGATTTCCTGCCCCCGGCCGCCAAGGAGGCCCTGATGCCCAATTCCGTCACCGATGCCATCGAGGCTTTCGCTCGCGGTGAAATCGTCATCGTCACGGATGATGACGACCGCGAGAACGAGGGCGACCTCATCGTCGCCGCCTCCCTCTGTACGCCGGAGAAGATGGCCTTCATCATCCGCAACACCTGCGGCATCGTCTGCGCGCCTCTGACCGCCGCGGAGGCCCGCCGCCTGCGCCTCGACCCGATGGTGGCCTCGAACGACGCGCCTCTCGGCACTGCCTTCACGGTGACCGTCGACGTGAAGCACGGGCTGACCACCGGCATCTCGGCCGAGCAGCGCTCGAACACGGTGCGGGCGCTCGCCAACAACAACATGGGCGCGGCCGATTTCGTCCGCCCCGGCCACGTCTTCCCGCTGATCGCCAAGGATGGCGGCGTGCTCATGCGCTCGGGCCACACGGAAGCCGCCGTCGACCTGTGCAAGCTCGCCAACCTGCCGCCGGTGGGTGTGATCTGCGAGCTCGCCAACGACGACGGCACGGTGATGAAGGGCCGGCAGATCGACGCCTTCGCCGAGACGCACAACCTGAAGCGCATCTCGGTTGCCGATCTCATCGCCTATCGCCAGGCACGGGAAAAGCTGGTGGAACGCATCGCCACCTTCCCGGTGGAGACCCAGTGGGGCTCGTTCACGGGCTATGCCTATTCGACGCCCTTCGACAGCGTGCAGCACATCGCCCTCGTGCATGGCCGCATCGGCGACGGCACCAACGTCCCCGTGCGCCTGCACCGGGCCAACGCGCTCACCGACGTGTTCGAGGGCGGCAAGGCGGTGAACGCCTCCCTGCAGCGTTTCGTGAAGGAGGGCAGGGGCGTTCTCGTCTACCTGCGCGACGGCACGGCGGGCGTACCGACCACATCCTTTGCCGAGACCGAAGAGACGGAATCGGAGGCCATGCGCTCGAGCCAGTGGCGCGAGATCGGTCTCGGCGCGCAGATCCTGAAAGATCTCGGTGTCGCGTCCATCCGCAACCTCGCCACCTCGAGCCGCTCCTATGTAGGCCTCTCCGGCTTCGGCATCGAGCTTCTGGGCCAGGAGCCGATCGAGGGGTGAGGCGCTCGTCCTCTGCTGTCATTCCGGGGCCGCGCAGCGGAGCCCGGAATCCATAAACGCTAACATTGCAGCAAGAAACGCTATGCTGATCAGTGCTTCCTGAAACGTCGTGTTTATGGATTCCGGGCTCTCGTTTCACTCGCCCCGGAATGACAGAGATTCATCCTTCAAAGTCAGGCACCGATCTCCCGCCCCATCAATGCATCGAGATGGAACGCAGTCGATTTCGCGAGGCCCTCAAGGTCGTAGCCGCCCTCGAGAACCGACACGATCCGCTGTCCGCAATGGCGGTCGGCGAGGTCCATCAGCTTCTGCGTCGCCCAGGCGAAATCCGACTCGGTCAAATTCAGGCTGGCGAGCGGATCGCGCCAATGGGCGTCGAAGCCCGCGGAGATGATGATGATGTCGGGCGCGAAGCTGTCGATGCGCGGCGCGATCACGGTGTCCACCGCCTCGCGGAAGGCTTCGCTCCCGTCGCCGGCGCTCAACGGCGCATTGACGATGGTGCCGTGATCGCCCGTCTCGGACAGCGCGCCTGTGCCAGGATAGAGCGGCGCCTCATGAGTGGAGCAATAGAGCACGGTCTCGTCTGACCAGAAGATGTCCTGGGTGCCGTTGCCGTGATGCACGTCCCAGTCGAAGATCGCCACGCGCTCGGCGCAATATTTCTTCTGCGCATGGCGGGCCGCGATCGCCGCGTTATTGAAGAAGCAGAAACCCATGGCCCTCACGCGCTCGGCATGATGCCCCGGCGGGCGCATGGCCACGAAGGCGTTCCTCACCTTGCCGCCCATCACCTCGTCGACGGCGAGCACCGCGCCGCCGGCGCCCCGCAGGGCGGCCTCGTAGGTACCGGGCGACATGGTGGTGTCCTCGTCGATCCGCACCAGCCCCTCCCGGGGGCTGATGTCGCGCAGGCGCAGGATATGGTCTTCCGGATGGGCCAGCGCGAGACTGTCCATTTCGGCCATCGGCGCCTGCTCCCGGATGAGCGACGTGAACCGCTCCTTCTCGAGGGCGCGCTCGATGGCGCGGATGCGGTCGGGGCGCTCGGGATGGCCGAAGGGTGTCTGATGGTCGAGGCAGGCCGGGTGGGCAATGTACAGCGTGGACATGGATTTTCTTAAGTACGGGAAGCCGCCGAATTTCGCAGCGTCACATGGGTCTGTCTATGTTGTTGCAATGCAACACCTTCTGGAGCGGAGCCGTGCCATGGTGTGTTTCGATTCGCGTTGACGACCGTCCGGTCTATAAACCCGCCCGAAACCACCCTTCGCCTCAGTTCCGCTGAGTCTTCAGAGCTTTGCACGATGCGTCTTTTGAGTCTGCCCCTTCTTTTGGCAATGATGATGGCCCTGGGGGGCTGCAATTACAAAGGCGTTCCCGACCCGCAGGTTTCATCGCGGGATGCCGAATGGATGGCGCAGATCCCGACCGCGGAGGAAGATCCGCGCTTCGGCCGCTATCTCATCGACGATCCGACCGGCGAGGCGCCGGGCACCATCGTGGTCGATACGAAGGAGCGCCAGCTCTATCTCGTTCAGCCTAACAGGAAGGCGATCCGATACGGCGTGGCGGTCGGCGACGAGGCCTATGGCTGGACCGGCACCTCCACCATTGCCCGCAAAGCCGAGTGGCCGGATTGGAACCCGCCGGCCGAAATGAAGGCGCGTTGGCCGCATGTCCAATACACCAAAGGCGGACCGAGCAACCCGCTCGGCGCGCGGGCGCTCTACCTCTATGAGGGCAACAAGGACACCCTCTACCGCATTCACGGCACCAACGAGCCGGAGAAGATCGGCTTTGCCGTCTCGTCTGGCTGCATCCGGATGCGCAATATCGATGTGATCGACCTCTACAACCGCGTGCCGGTGAACACGAAGGTCATCGTCCGCTGACAGCAGCCGGCATCCGACATGAAAAGAGCGCCCATCGGGCGCTCTTCTTGTTTGGGATCGGCTGTTTGCTGTGGATCACTTGCCCAGCACCGCTTCCTTGCGCAGGAAGGCGGGAAGCTCGGAGACCTTCGGGCGGTTCTGCTGCAGCTTGGCGGCCTGAACGGCGGCTGCCAGAGCCGGCAGGGCGACGTCCTTGAAGGCCGGAATGGACTGGGCGGCATTCTGCTGGCCTGAACGGGCGTCTCGGCTTGAAGCGTTCTGGGTCATGGATCCTCTCTGGAAATCACAGGCTGTTTCGACAACCTGCCTTTATGATCTCCAGGGCTGTGACCGCTTTGGGGCAGACCGGTGATCATGTGTTGGCTTGGCTGCAGATGCATGCCTCAAGGTGAATCAACACTTAACGGCGCAGTATTCCCGCGATCTGCGGCGTGAATACTTCCCGTCTTGTCGTTGCATCACCTCAGAGTGTTCTACAGAGGCGCTTCTTCAGAAGCTGTGCGCGGCCACACCTTTTGCAAAGCTCTCGCCGTCCCTCAGGCCCATCTCATAAGCTCTGCGAATCCCGGCCGGGTTGGTGATGTCGAACTGCCCAACCGGGACCGGCTGGGAGGGCTGGATGTAGGTGCGGCCCTTGACCGAAGGAACGGCCCGGTAGAGCCTGGAGAGGATCACCAGGGTCTTGCCGCCCTGCTCCTCGATGGGGATCAGAGGCTCCGCCGGCACGTTGTCCACGAGGCCGCCGTCGAGGGCCGCCATGCCGCCTATGCGGCCGACCGGCATGAAGGGCGGCACACTGGCGCTGGCCATCAGGGCTGCCGAGAGCTCCGCCGGGGAGGCCAGGTCCTGCACGCGCACAAATTCCGGGCGAAAGCCCAAGACGCGGCCGCCTCTCGGGTGAACAGGGGAGCGCCACTTCTTCTCGATCTGGTAGGTGGCGATGCCCAGCGGAACGGCGAGCGACAGGGGCAGGCGGCGCGGCTTGCGGGCAAGGCCGATGAGAACGGTGGGTCCCTGCTTCAGGCTCTCCAGGGCTGTCGCGTCGATGATGCTCTCGATCAGGCTGCGGTACATCAGCGAGACCGGCCAGGGCGAGCCCTCGCTGCGCCAGGCCCGCCACTCGAAATTGCGCCGCCCCAGGCTGCAGCCGTCGGCCACCATCTCGTTGACCTTCCGACCGAGGCCGAGAAGGCTGTAGCAGGCCGACCACGCGCCTGCGCTCACGCCGACCACCATCTCGGGCTTCAATCCGAGCAGCGGCGCCGCGGCCTCCCAGAAGCCTCCCTGCCAGTAGCAGCGGTTGCCGCCGCCCGCGAATGCCACCGCGTCGAACATCGGTGTCTCTACCGTTGTTTGGCGGGCGAAGAATCCTCGTCGGCGCGCGCCCTGTCGCGCCAGGCCAGAACGATCCGTTCCAGTTCGACGAGGTCCTGCCCGGGGAGCGTTCCGAGGGTCCGCATCACGTAGGAGCGCTGGGCCGCAATCCCCTGGTTGGCGAGATCGCGCCCCTTGGCTGTAAGATAAAGGGCATTGGAGCGCCGGTCGCCCGGGATTGCGCGCCGCTCCACGAGGCCGGCCTCGACCATGCGGTCGAGCAGGCCCGAGACGTTGCCCTTCGTCACATAGAGCCGTTCTGCCAGTTCCTGCTGACTCGAGCCCTCGCGCTCCGTGAGAGTGGACAATAGGTCGAACTGAGGGATCGACAGACCGAGTGCCTTCAGTTCCGCCGCCACTGCATTCGTCGCACGCCGGTTTAGGCGGATGATCCGGAACCAGATCCGCAGGGGATCGGCAGCAGCGATCTCGGCAGAGGCGGAAGAGGGGGACGTCAAGGTTTCAAACTCCAGGTACAAGAGGGATAGTTTACAGTGAAACCATTCCTCGCGTCACCCCTTGTGGCAGGTCTGACTGGGCCTCTCCAGCGTCTTTCCAGTGGAGCAAAGGGGTCAGTTCAACCGCATTGCATGTTCTAATATTTCAGATCTGTGGTAGATCTTGGGTGGCCATCAGCGAGCCTTGAAGTCATGACCGCCTCTCTCTCCCATGATCTGCCTCTTACACCGCCCACATCGCACAATGCGTCCATGTCCTTCTCAGGCAGGGGCGGGGACTTTCTCAGGCTTCTGATCACCGGCAGCCTGTTTCAGATCCCGACCTTCGGCTTCTATCGCTTCTGGCTGATCACGAAGCTGCGGCGGCATCTCTGGGCGAACACGCAGATCGACGGAGAGGCTTTCGAATATACCGCCACGGCCAAGGAACTGCTGATCGGTTTCCTAATCGCCCTGGCCGTTCTCGTCCCGCTCTACATTGTATATTTCATCCTCGGTATCATGGCCGAGGAGCAGTACGCCTTTGCCAGCGTGCCGCTCGTGGTCATCACGTATGTGCTGGCTCATTACGGCAGCTACCGGGCCCGGAAATACCGCGCGAGCCGGACGATCTTCCGGGGCGTTCGCTTCTGGATGAAGGGCTCCGGCTGGGCCTATGCCATGCGGGCTATCCTGTGGGATCTCGCAACCCTTTTGACTCTCGGTCTTGCGCTCCCCTGGGCCATGGCCTCCCTCGAGCGCTACCGGATGCGCCACACCTACTTCGGCAGCATCCAGGGTGATTTCGTCGGAACCGGCTGGTCCCTGTTCAAGCGCGGTTGGTGGGTCTGGGCGCTGGGGATTGTTCTTCTGGCCCTCACCTTTTTCCTCTTCGTCGCCTCCGACATTGCCACAGGCAGCGGTAAGCCTGCCTTGCAGGGCCTTGCGGGCGTCGTTGGTCTGCTCATCATGGCGCCTATCCCGCTGGCAATGGCAATCTTCACCCGCTGGCACATTGACGGTTTGCGCTTTGGCGACGTCACCGCAGCCAGCGATTTCCGAGCCGGCACGTATTATGGCCTGTTCTTCAAGCTGATCTTCTCTTCCCTTGGTTTCCTGATGGCGTTAGGCCTTCTGGCTGGCCTGATTGGTTTCCTCTTCGCCTCCTTCGAATTGGTCCCGGACATGGAGGAGCTTTCCTGGACAGCATTCAGCGTTGGTCTCCTGGTTGTCCTCGGATATTTGGTTGCCTTGCTCGGTCTCGGCGTCCTTCAGCGCTACTTCCTCGGACGAGGCTTGTGGGCTGCGATTGTGACCTCCACAACGGTGACCAACCTGCAGGCGGTGGATGCCGCAGTGGCCGCCGGGCAGCCGGCTGGCGTTCTCGGAGAGGGATTGGCTGACGCGCTCGATTTCAACGTCGGCATATGAGGTGAGCGATGGCGGATGCGGTGTTCTATGACGGCGAGAGTGCCCGTCGCAGAACGGTTTCGATCAAGGTCACCCCATCGTCCATCGATCTTCATGAAGGACCTGAATGGGTCGCCTCCTGGCCTTCTGGCGAAGTCAGAAGGCGCGATGCTCCCGAGGGCATCCTGCGGCTGACGCGCGAAGGAGCGCCCTCCCTTGTTCGTCTCGACATCGCCGATGCGGAAACACAGGCAGCGATCAGGCAGCATTGCAGTCATCTCAATGACACGGCCCATCGGGAGAGGACGGGTCGCATCCTGTTCTGGTCCGCCGCGGCGGCTGTCTCGATCCTGCTCTGCGTTTTCTTTCTGCTCCCCATCCTGGCCGACCGGCTGACGCCGCTCATTCCAGCATCGTACGAGCGCCGCCTCGGCACGGCGGTCGACAACCAGATCCGCACGATCTTCAGCGGCAAGATCTGCAAGAATCCGCAGGGGCTTGCGGCGCTCGAAAGGCTCGTCGCACAATTGCGCGGAGCGCAGGGTTCGCAGGTCGATGTCGATGTGCTGGTGCTGGAATCGAAGGTGCCAAATGCCGCTGCCCTGCCGGGAGGGCGGATCTATCTGTTCGAGGCGCTTCTCGACGAGGCGAAATCCGTCGACGAGATCGCCGGTGTGCTGGCCCATGAGATCGGCCATGTGGCCCGCCGGGACGGACTGCGAAAGCTGATCCAGGCAGGCGGCACATCCTATCTCCTCGGCCTGCTGCTGGGCGATGTCACCGGAGGCGGCGCCATCGTGGTCGTCAGCCGTTACCTGGTGGACAGCGCCTATTCCCGGGAGGCGGAGGTGGCCGCCGATGATTTTGCGGGACGCACCATGACGGCACTCGGGCGTCCTGCCCATCCTATGGCTTTGCTGCTCAAGCGCATCGAGGGTGAGGACGATGGAGACGGGAACGATTCCGGGATCCCGGCTTTTCTCTCCACCCACCCCGTCACCGATCAACGGCTGAAAGCTTTGGAAAAACAGGTGCCGTCCCGCCCCGGCGAACCATTGCTATCAGATGAGCAGTGGCGCGCGCTCAAAGAGATTTGTAAGACCACCTGATGCGCCGTCTCATTATCGAAGAACCTTACTCGCGGCCGGCGAAGTGGTCGCCCACGCTGGCCTTGTTCGCGCTCGCCGTGACCATTCTGGCGGTGCTGCTGATCCGCTTCGGCCGGATCGACTATCAATCCGGCTTCATCGCTCTTGGAGCAGGCATCGCGATCGCTCTCGTGGCGGTTCTGTGCGCCGTTGCCGGGTTCGTCCGCATCTGGCAGGAGGGGCGACGGGGACTGGGAAGCGCGATCAAGGGATTGATCGTAGCATTGCTTGTTCTCGCCTATCCCGGCTTCATGGCCCTCAAGGCCATCACCCTGCCGGCGATCACCGACGTGACCACCGACACGGACGACCCGCCGGGCTTCTCCCGCTCCCGGGCTGCGCTTGAGGCACGCGACGGGCGCGTTCCCGCCGACGTGGCGCCGGAGATGCGGGAGATGCAGCGGGCATCTTATGTTCAGATCGCGCCTCTCACCCTCGATATCGGGCCGGACGAGGCTTTTGCCCTTGTGCGCAAGGCAGCCGACAATCTCGGATGGCGCGTGATCGAAGCCGTGCCGCCGGGTGGACGCGCCGGCCTCGGGCGGTTGGAGGCGGTCGACCGATCACTGATTCTCAGGGTGCCCTACGACATCACGGTTCGGGTGCGCCCGCGTGTCGACGGCACACGCATCGATATTCGCTCCGCCTCCCGGTTCGGCAATCACGATCTCGGCGGCAACGCGGATCATATCCGCGATTTTCTCGAAGAAGCGTCCGATTTGGCGATTGCGGTTCGCTGAGCTCAGGCGAGGCGGTACTCGCTGTCGAGAGCGGGAAGCCCCTCAACGGTAGCCTGCCCCCTCGCGACCAGATCCTCCAAATGGGCAAAGACCGAGAGGCCGGCGGCGCCAACCAGCGCCGGGTTTAAACCCTGATAGATAGCGGCCACGATCTCGGGGATCGTCCGGTCGCCGGCCCTCAGCCGGTTGAGGATCGAGGCTTCGCGCTGGCGGCGGTGGTGGATCAGGGCACGCACGAAGCGCTGCGGTTCCTGCACCGGGCCGCCATGGCCGGGCCAGTAGAGGTTCTCCTCCCGTCCCCTGAGCTTGTCGAGGGAGGCCATGAACGCGCTCATGGAGCCGTCGGGCGGGGCAACCACCGTGGTGGACCAGGCCATCACATGATCGCCGGAGAACAGCGCCTTCTCCTCGGGCAGCACGAAGGCGAGGTGGTTGGCCATGTGTCCCGGGGTGGCGAGAGCCTCCAGGGTCCAACCGGGGCCTTCCACGGCATCACCCTCGCTCAACTCCCGGTCGGGCGCGTAATCCTTGTCGGAACTCGCCTCCAGCGTGTTGACCTCGCCGGTAGAGAGGGGGCGGGCGCTGCGATGAGGGGCGCAGCCGACGATGGCGGCGCCCGTGGCGGCCTTGATGGCGGCAGCGGCCGGCGAATGGTCCTTGTGGGTATGGGTGACGAGGATGTGGGTGACCGTCTCGCCCCGCACGGCGTGAAGGATCGCCTCCACATGGTCCGGCATGTCGGGCCCCGGATCGATGATGGCGACATTGCCGGTGCCGACGATGTAGCTGCAGGTGCCCGTGAAGGTGATAGGCCCCGGGTTATTGGCCACGATCCGGCGGACGAGCGGGCTCACGCGCACGCATTCCTCGGCCTTGGCCGGAGGCCGGGTGTCGAAGGTGAGGTCGTCGGCCATAGGAGATCCTTGCCGCTGCAATCGGGACATCTGCCGTTTCCTAGCGCATTGGGCGGAAAAGGGGACCCTGTTTTCCGCATCCCGCCTTGGACTAAAGGGTGTCCACAGCCGCGGCGAATGCTCAAGACGGCGGCTTGAGGCAGGGGCCGGACCCACCTATAAGGCTTCATGAGCCGCCGCGCGCATGGCGGAATGACCTGGAGATTGCCCGTATGACGACCAGCGCCTCTTCGCTGTCCTCTCCCTCGACCCTCGTCGGCCTCCTCTGGCCCTCACGAGATGATGCCCGCTTCGCTGCGCTCCGCGCCATCGTGCTGATGGTCGTCGGCACGGCGCTCCTTACCGTCTCGGCCAAGGTCCAGGTGCCGCTGCCTTACGTTCCGATGACGCTGCAGACCCTGGTGGTGCTGATGATCGGCGCAACCTATGGCTGGCGCCTTGGTGGCGCGACCGTTGCCCTCTACCTCGCCGAGGGCGCCATGGGCATGCCGGTTTTCGCCAACACCCCTCCCTTGGCAGCTGGGATCGGCTACTTCATGAGCCCCACGGGCGGCTTCCTGTTCGGCTTCGTGGCGGCCGCTCTCATGATGGGCTTCATGGCCGAGCGGGGCTGGGATCGTTCGCTCCTGCGCGTTATCGTGATGATGAGCATCGGCCATGCGGTGATCTTCGCCTTCGGCCTCGCTCAGCTGTCCCTGGTGATGCCGTTCGCGAAAGCCTGGACGGTGGGCGCCGCTCCGTTCGTGGCCGCCACCCTGGTCAAGACGGCCCTGGCCGTGGCCCTCATGCAGGCCGCCTGGTCCGTAACCCGTCGCGGCGGCAAGGCCTGACCGGCCCTTCACGCAAGAGACTTCAGAAGCCGCCTCCGGGCGGCTTCTTCGTTTCCAGAATGGAAGAAGCGGATTGCCGGCGGCATTCAGCCGGCCGAGTGCACCAGCTTGAGCTTGGGGCGGGCCTTGACGCTGCTATGCAGGAAGGTCACGTCCACCCATTCCTCGTCGCCGCTGCCTTCCTCGATGCGGTAGCCCATCTGCTTCGCGATGGCTTGAACCTGGCTGAGGTTGGAGCGGGCGATCCAGCGGGAGAACTCAGATGAGCCCTGGTCCATCAGAACGGCAATCATGCCGATCTCGACGCCCTGGTCGAAATCCTCGCTGCGGCCGGGAAAACGCAGCCGCAAGCCATCGTCGAGGTGGATATGTCTCATGACGGGAAGCCCCCAAATCACCCTTTTCGGGCACCTTTTGCTTGAACTTACCAGGGAGTTGAGCCGGCTGAAAGGTGGCATGGCCGCGCAGGGAACCGCTCCTCGGGCCGCTCATTAGCCTCGCAGAGAAAACCACTGGAGGGCTCCCATGGCCGAGCGCAGAATCACCGCCTTCTTCGACACTTATGAGGAGGCCGCACGGGCGGTGCAGCGGCTCGAGGCAGCCCGAATGCCGGATTTCGAGATCAGCCTCGTGTCCAACAACTTCAACGATGCCTACACGCATCATGCGTCCCGATCGTTCGAACCCGACGGGTCGGCGCATCCTTTCACCGGCGCCACGGCGGCAGCCGGAACGGTCGCGGGAGCCGGCGCGGGCCTTCTGGCGGGCCTCGGCACGGTGGCCATTCCGGGCTTCGGACCGGTGATTGCTGCCGGCTGGATCGTTTCGACCTTGGTGGGTGCCGGTGCCGGAGCAGCGGTGGGTGGTCTTGCAGGCGCGCTGGCGGATGCTGGCCTCAGCGATGAGGAGGCGCAAGCCTATGCGGACGGCGTGCGCCGCGGTGGGGCGCTCGTGACCGTGAAGGTCGAAGAAGCCGAGATGGACAGGGTGGTGAGCATTCTGGATGACGAAGGCGAGGTCGAGGCGGGTGAAGAGACGAGGCGCCGCGACGACGCGCCGGCTCCACCCATCGGCGCTGCAGCATCGACGGCGACCGGGCTCATCACGGATCTCATGCCGATCCCCCTCGACGACAGCAACGAGGATGGGAGCGACCATACGCTCCGTGTTGACGTGGAGGACGAGCGTCTGCGTCGCCCCACCGGCACGAAGTCGGAGTAGGTGAGAGGCTTTAGCCTCTCACCTGAACTTGGTGGCATCAAGCCTTGCGCAAAGTGCGATCCAGGCTCCACGCGCCACCTCCGGCGGCAGCGAGGAACAGGAACACGAAGCAGTAGAGGATCGCCGCATCGCCGCCGTTCAGAACAGGGTAGGGGCTGCGCGGCGCATGGGCGAGCCAATAGGCAAAGGCCATCAGGCCGGAGAGGACGAACGCAACGGGCCGCACAAAGAGGCCCGGGATCAGCAGCGCACCGCCGACAAGTTCGAGCACACCAGCGATCCAAGGCAGGGTGAGGGCCGCCGGGGCGGGATTGGGAGAAGCAGGAAAGCCGAGAAGCTTCTGCGTGCCATGCGCCATGAAGATGAGCGCTGCGACGATGCGCAGGATGCTTAGAAGGCGCGGCGCCCAAACGGTTTCGAGATGAGCTGTGTTCATCGGTCAGTCTCCGGATTGTGAGGAAGGGCGATCGGCGCTGCCGATCCGCCGAGGAGGGGATTTCCCGATACAAGCTCATATGGACCGTTCCCAGCCCTTAAGGCAAAGCTTGCAGTAACGAATTGCTTACCACGTTCTCAAAGCGGTTTGATCCGTTCGGGTCTTGCAGCGTTTCTCCTACGCCAACAGAACAGGAGGCCGGCATGACCATCCTCGATCCGAAAACCGGGCAGCTCGTCACCCTCGATCTCACGTCCAAGCCGCGCCGGGGCTGACAAGACCATTCGGAAATCATTCCGATTTCACGGGATCTTTTCAAAGAACCAACTGCTCCTCTTTTTCCCTAATTTTGATCATTCCATCTCCTGAATTCTTGCAAAGCTCAACTAATTACTTCCACAAGCAGCCGCCCGTGCCCTGACGCACATCGTTGATGCGACATTGATGGTTGATGGATGCCTGGGCCGGAACCCTTGGTTCGCAAAGGCATTGGCTAAAGGAATGGATTCAACCGAGCGCCGGAGCCGCGGATTGTCAGGCTTGAAAGCTTAAGCAGCCGCAGCTTTGGCGTTCAGATTTTGAAGTGACCGAAAGAGTTGAGGAGCGTGAAATGGCTCTGACAGGGCGTTTTAATCTACGCAAGACTTGGACCGGGCGCATTGTACTGCAGGTCGAGGAGGAGGTCGCAGGTTTCTGGGGCCGGATGACAGGCAAGGCCAAGCTGCACCGCCGCTGGCGGGATGCCAATGTGCTGGACCTCGCGGCCCCCGAGTTGCGAAGCCTCGTCGACCTGCGCTTCCGCCCCCGCTACATGCCCCAGACCAACGAGGTTCCGCAGGATTGGCCGAGGGCCCCGCGTCAGCTCGAGGCGATCCCGGCTCAGACCCTGCACTACGAGACCTACCAGGAAGACGGGCGCTTCTCGACGCATTGAGCGGTCGCAAGCGAGGCGCGGACGCGAAGGCTATAACAGCCCTCGGGTCGAACTCGCCCGATGCCATATGTTTCGATGGAAATCCCGGGAAGAATGGTCGGAGTGGCAGGATTTGAACCTGCGACCCCCACGTCCCGAACGGGGCATCCTACCAAATCATCCCACAGGGGGATTCTCCAGCACCCTTGTAAAGTAAGGGTTTCTGGTGATCTCTCGTCGCCGCTCGTCACTCCTGATGCGTGCTGATCATCGATCAATCTTTGGTCGATCTTTGGTCGGTGCGCGGTCTGTTCCAACTTGGATGCGTTCTCGTGCGTCCGAGCGCCGGCAGGGATGTGCAGGAGGCGCCATCTGCACCAGGGCGCTTAAGGAGCCGTGTCCGGCCACGCGAACCTAAAGGCTCCAACGTAGAATTTCTCGTAAAGGAAGCGGAGATCCTGCTCCCAATGCTGGATCGCCGTTTCCATCCGGGCGTCACGCCGCCGTTTCGCGTTGCGGGTGAGCGAGGCGATGGTCTCGGCCAGCTTTCGCAGGCGGAGCGCCGTTCCCGGTGCATCCCACTCGTCTAGGTAGCGGCTCGGGAACAACGGTGGAAGGTGGCCCTTGAATATCTCGGTCAGGATCAGTTTGCGCTGACTGGACGCCAGGCCTTCTGCCCTCCCGACCTTATAACCCATGGCTTGTAGCATGCCCTCGGGGAGCCATCCCTTCGTATCAATGCCATGGCGTCCGGCTTTCGCGTCTGTCGATGGCCAGACGAAGTAGGCGTCAGGGTTAATCGGGTCCAGGCGCCGGCGGAGCCACTCCTGTCCAATGGCGTCCAACAATCCCCTGGCGTCCGCGTGACGGAAGGCCCGGTCTGGATCACAAAGCGTGTCGAGGCAGTTGCGCCAGAGCTGGATCGTCTCGGCCAGATCCATTCGCGGCAGGCCGTCCAGCAATCTGGCAATAGTCCGGCTCACCACCGGTCGCGTGGTCTTATCAGTGGGAGGTGCTACGGCTTTCGGCGGAGCCGCGGCGGTGTTCATCTGGGTCCTTGCATTGGCTCGAAGATTGCGCTCGTGAGACCGCAGTTTCCGGAGTGACGCCTGACATTGAGGAGCGACGGGAAGTGCCTCGATCTGGGCGATGATTGCCCGCACACGTTCTGTGGAGGTGGCGTCCAGTCCTTCGATGACGAGCTTGCTGACGGTTTGAAGTGCTTGGTTGACCTCTTTGTTGGTCAGGGGCGCAGGGACCTTCTTGCCTTTCCATCGTGTGTAGGGAGGAGCCATGGACGTCTTACCCTGTTCGGAACCTGTTGCTGAAATCGACCGTCAGAGGTCAGCCTCGGAAGGTTCCGGCTTCCACTCGTCGGCCCGGAGCGCCCTGATCCGCGGTCCCAGGACCCGCCCGAAGGCTTCCGCCGTGTCGGCCAGCCACCGGTGATACTCGGGCCACCTGTCGGCCTGAGTGAAATCCGCCGGCTTGAGCCCCGTGTAGACGTGGCTCTCCTTTTTGCCGGGGAGTTCCTTCCACTGCAGCTCCATTCCGAGCTCGTCCTGGATCGTCGCCTTGTCCCGCGCCAGCAGGTGGAAGTACGCCTTCGCCCGCTCGTCGCCCATGACGAGGTTGACCGCGATGCCCTGATCGCGGACCAGAGCCATGGTGTCGAGGCGGAACCCGGACCGTCCGATGCTGAAGGACACCCAGTGCTGAGGCTGCGGCTTGATCGGTCGGAGCTTGCCGTTCCTGGTGGACAGGAATTTCATGAAGCCAGTCCAGAATTCGAGCTGGGTCTGCTTAGCCTCGGTCAGCTCCCCCGTCTCGATCCTGTGGGCCGCCTGCGAGACCTGACGGCTCCAGTCATTGGGTTTAGAGACGATGTTGAACTTTGGTGCGGGTTCGGACTGCCCGATCCGCCACAGCTCAACCTCCAGGCCGAAGAACTGGAATTCCTCATCGGTGATCGCGTTGAGCCAGTCGAGCGTGGCCCGGTGCTCTTCGGTGAAGCGCTGGGCGACCCAAATGATCGTCGCCGCCTTGAGCCCGGATGCATAGACGAGCAGTTGGCCGAGGTGGGTGTGGTCGGTGCGTTCAAGCTGGTTCTCGATCAGCACCCAGTTCCCGGTGCGCAGGTCCTTGCAAAGGATGTCGGCCCGGAATGGCCCGACGTCCTTCTCCTGCGCCTCCAGCTCAAGGTCCAGCCCGACGGCCTCACCCAAAACCTCCAGGTTCTCAGCCCTGGCGAGCCAGGGCGTGAAGTCGGCAGACTCCGATAACCATACGCTCCGCAGATCGACCTTCTGCAGCCGCCCCAGGCTGATATCCATTCTTGCGCACCCGCTTGCGGTCTTTGGCCGCTGTTAACCATCGCCCCCCGGCAGGCTCGTATCGGCCAGGGGATCAGGTAAAGAATCACTTCTAGGCTCATTCCCAAGTTGGATTCGCGCAAGTCGGCAGGTCAGGCAATGGCCTGAATCAATTGAACGAATCCGGGGATCGTGCAGAATTCGGTAACTTAAGAACGGTCAGGGGCAACCATGGACATGAAATCGACTGCTCAAGCCGCGCGGCTGCGTCGCTTCAACGGCGTAAAGGGGTAGGTCTCGTGTCCCGTGGTTCTCTCGTTGCGGGTGCCCGCATCCGTGTCCGTGACGCCGAGTGGGTTGTCGGCCATGTCGACCGCAACCCGGTGTCGGGCAACGTGATCCATGCCGTTGGCCTCTCCGGCGTGGTCCGTGACAAGGTCGCGATCTTCGTCGACACGGTCGAGAAGGCAAGGGGGCGTGGGATCGAGGTAGTCGATCCCGCCAACGTCACGCTCGTGGCGGATGGCTCGTCCGGCTATACCGACACCCTCCTCCACTTGGAGGCGGCCCTGCGCAAGTCCGCCCCCACGGGCGAGGCGATCCAGGTCGCCGGCAAGGCTGCCATTGATGACCTCGACTTCCAGCTCGACCCCGTCCGTTTGGCCCTGAAGGCGCCCCGCGCTCGTATCCTGATCGGCGACGACGTCGGTCTGGGTAAGACCCTAGAGGCTGGCCTTCTCACCTCCGAGCTGATCCTGCGCCGCCGGGCCAAGCGTGTCCTGGTCGTCGCCACCAAGGCGATGCTGTCCCAGTTCCAGCACGAATTCTGGACCCGGTTCTCGGTCCCGCTGGTACGCATCGACAGCGATAAGATCCGCCAGATCCGGGCGCGCATCCCGCTCAACCACAACCCCTTCGACCAGTTCGACAAGGCCATCATTTCGGTCGACACCCTCAAGAACGACCTCCAGTACCGGACCGCGCTGGAGAAGGCGTGGTGGGATCTGATCATCATCGACGAGGCCCACAACGTCGCGGAGCGCAAGGGCGCCGGCGGCGTGAGCCAGCGCAACCAACTGGCGGAGCGCCTGGCGTCCCGTTCCGACGCGCTGATCCTTATGTCGGCGACGCCGCATGACGGCTCCCGTCGCAGCTTCGCAAGCCTGATGCGGATGCTTGATCCGACCTCCATCGCCAACCCGGACGAGTACGGCCCGGATGACATCAAGGGCCTGTTCCTGCGCCGCTTCCGCACGACCCCGGCCGTCGCGGCCGCCCTCAAGAGCAAGGTCCAGAAGCGCGTCACTGACCGCATCAGCTTCCGGCCATCCCCCGCAGAGGAGGCCGCCTACGAGATCCTTGCCAACCTCGACCTGCAGCAGGACAAGGCCGCCCGGAACCGTGGCCAGCGCCTCTTCAAGACGCTGCTGGAGAAGGCACTGTTTTCCAGCCCGGCGGCCTGCGCCGAGACGTTGGAGAAGCGGATCAAGGCGCTCCTCAAGGACGGCAGCCCGGAGGCAGAATCGGACGCGGCAGCCCTCGGAAAACTGCGCGACGCGGTCAGGGCCATCGATGCCGACGGCTTCGCCAAGTACCAGCGCCTGCGCAAGCTGCTTGCGGACATCAAGTGGTCGCCCAAGAAGAAGAATGACCGCATCGTGGTCTTCTCCGAGCGCATCGCAACCCTGGAATGGCTCGCCGAGCGCCTGCGCGAGGATCTCGGGCTGAACGAGGAGCAGGTGAAGACCCTGCACGCGTCCGGAGGCGACGCCGACCGGAAGGCCCAGGAGATCGTCCGCGACTTCGGCCTGGAGCGCTCGCCCATCCGCATCCTGCTTGCGTCCGACATGGCGTCCGAGGGCCTGAACCTCCACTACCTGTCGCACAAGCTCGTCCACTTCGACATCCCGTGGGCCCTGCTCACGTTCCAGCAGCGCAACGGCCGCATCGACCGCTACGGGCAGGAGCGCCAGCCCCACATCTGGTATCTCGTGGCCGAGCCGGCCCAGCCAAAGATCCGGGGCGACCTGCGTGTCCTCGACCGTCTGATCGAAAAGGACGAGGCGGCGCAGGAAAGCATCCGTGATCCGTCCGCGTTCCTCGGCACCAACGACGAGCAGGAGCAGGAGGACGTCGTCGCGGACGCCATCGAGCAGGGCCTGTCCGCGGAGCAGTTCGAAGCTGAGATGGACGCGAGGGCCGATGGCTCGGACAATGCGGACGACGACGCCTACGCCGCTCTTGAGGCGTTCTTCGAGCAGGCCCAGCCGGAGGCGCCGGCCGTCCCGGACGAACGGGAGGCGGGACGTCCGTCCGTGTTCGAGACGACGTTCGACTTTACCCAGGCTGCCCTCGAACGGGTGCAGGTCTGGAAGCACGACCTAAAGTTCAAGGTCGACAAGGTCGACCGCGTGATCACGCTCGCCATCCCGGATGATTTCCGGGAGCGTTCGGATTTCGGCGGACGGGCCGTCCGCGCCGTCGACGCCCGCTTCATGCCGCCCGAGGCCGAGCCTCAGGACGGCCAGGTCAAGCTCACCGACAACCGCTCGCTCATGAACGACCGCATCATCGCCTCGCGCCAGGGCGCCGGTGGCGGCTGGCCGGAATTCCAGTACCTGTGGGACGTCCATCCGGCCGTCGATTGGCTCGCCGACAAGATCGCGGGCGTGTTCGGACGTCAGAACGCTCCGGTGGCCCGGCTGGTCAACATCCTGGAGCCGAACCAGACGGCGTTCGTGTTCAACGGGATCGTCCCAAACCTCAAAGGACAGCCCCTGGTCGACGAGTGGCCGGTCGTGCTGTTCACCGGCGGCGAGTTCACCAAGGTCGAGACGGTGCGCGAGTTCCTGGCCCGGACGGTCTTGGGCCGCCACGAAATCCCCAACACCGGTGCGACCCGGACCGACGATGTGCAGAAGCTCGTCGTGGAGGCGGTCAACCACGCGCAGACCTATGTGCATGAAGCACGGAAGCGCTTCCAGAACGAACTTGATGGCGAGCTCCTAGAGCTGGGCGAGCGGCTCGAAGATCTGCGGAAACGTCACGAAGAGAGGATCGCGGATCTGTTCGATGGGATGGAGGACAACGCCGTCCAGCGCAGCAAGAAGGCACGGCAGGAGGACAAGGTGAAGCAGATCTTCGCTGAGTGGTGGGACTGGATCAAAAAGACACGCGACACGCCGAATGATCCCAATCCCTACGTCCGCCTTGTAGCTGTGTTCCGGGGGTGAACCATGCCGATTGAACTTGCCGGTATCTCGAACGAGAACGAATTCTACTCTGAGCACTATCTCTCGACGATCTTCGAGGGCGACATCGAGGAGACCTTCCGCACGTGGAAGGATGCCGAGAAGGCCGGAGGGATCCCGCCGAACAAGCTCATGGACAAGGTCGGCGGCCTGTGGCGGCGCCTGTCGACCGCCTACGTCGAGGAGCGCGACGACCGCAAGCGTCTCCTGATCGGGCGGGAATTCGCCCATGAGATGTTGGCCGCCCTGGGCTTCGAGAGGAACTCGGAGCTTGTGCCCGACGCGGAAGGCAAGCTCATCCCCGTCCTGGCGCGCCGCTCGTTCCACGACGGCCGTGATGCCGTATGGGTGGTCGAGGTGCCGTCCCCGCACGGAGCCGACTTCGAGGTCGACCCGCTGCAGATCCGGTTCCGGTGCGAGCAGTTCGAGGGGATGGCGTCCGCCGCGGAGGTCGAGAGCCGCCGCAAGGACAACGCGGAGGCGGCCCTCGCCAAGGGTATCTTCGCACTTGAGGCGCCTCCGCGCTTCGTCGTGTTCCTGAGCATGTCCCAGGCGGTCCTGATCGACCGTAACAAGTGGTCCGACAGCCGCCTCCTGCGTTTCCGCTTTTCGGAGATCTTCGGACGCGGCGACAGCACGACCGTTGGGGTCACGGCGGCCATGCTGCATGCCGAATCTCTAGCCCCCGGAACCGGAACCTCCCTGATCGACCGCATCGACGAGGAGAGCCATCGCCACGCCTTCGGGGTTTCGCAGGACCTCAAATACGCCCTGCGGGAAGCCATCGAACGCTTGGGCAACGAGGCGGCCGATCTGATCGTCGCCAAGCGCCGGGCCAATAAGGAGGGGGTTTTCACAGGTGAAAACGCTCTCGATGCGGAGCAGCTCACAACCGAATGCCTGCGGTACATGTACCGTCTGCTGTTCCTGTTCTTCATCGAGGCTAGGCCGGAGCTCGGCTTCGCTCCCATGAAGGCGAAGGCCTACCGCATGGGCTACAGCCTAGAGAGCCTGCGCGAGCTCGAACTCGTGCCGTTGGAGACGGACGAGGATAGGAACGGGCACTACATCTCGGACACGCTCGACACGCTGTTCAACGTCGTCTTCGAGGGTACGCCCGCTGCCGGCAAGGCCGAAAACGACATGGGGGAGGAATTCACGTTCCATTCCGTCCGCGCCCGGCTGTTCTCCCCTGACGCCATCGGCACTTATCTGCGCGGCTTGCGCTTCCGCAACGAGACGATGCAGAGGATCATCGAGCTCCTGTCGCTGTCCAAGGGCGACCGCACCCGGGGCCGGGGGCGTATCTCGTATGCGCAGCTCGGTATCTCGCAGCTCGGCGCCGTTTATGAGTCGTTGCTGTCCTTCTCTGGCTTCTTCGCGACCGAGGACCTGATCGAGCTCAAGCCTGCCGGAAAGCCCGCACCGGGCCCGTTGGAGGCGGCGTACTTTGCGCCGCAGCGCCTTGCCAGCAACTTCAAGCGGAGTGACAAGCCCCTCGAAGGCGAGATTGTCTATGAGGGCAACAGCGCGAAGGTCTACCCGAAGGGCAGCTTCATCTACCGCCTCGCCGGGCGTAACCGCGAGAACTCGGCCTCCTTCTACACGCCTGAGCCCTTGGCCCGTGTGATGGTGAAGTACGCGCTGAAGGAACTCCTCGCTGGCAAGAAGGCGGACGACATCCTGAAGCTGCGCATTGTCGAACCTGCCATGGGGTCAGCGGCGTTCCTGGTCGAGGTCGTCAACCAACTCGCCGACAAGTATCTCGAACTGAAGCAGGCTGAACTCAAGCGTCGTATTCCGCACGAGCGCTATGCCCTGGAGCGTCAGAAAGTGCGCGCCTATCTGGCCGACCGGAACGTCTTCGGCGTCGACCTCAATCCGGTCGCCGTCGAGCTTGGGCAGGTGTCGTTGTGGCTCGACTGCCTCCACGAGGGCGGGTTCGCTCCCTGGTTTGAGGACCAGGTGCACGCCGGCAATTCGCTGGTCGGAGCCCGGCGGGCGGTTTTCCCGGTCTCCTCTCTCAATGCCCGCCGCGAGGAGGATCGCTGGCACAAGCGCAAGCCGCGCGAGATCGGCTGGTCCGGCGAAGCGCGCAAGAAGGACGAGGTCTGGCATTTCCTGCTGCCCGACCCTGGCATGAGTACCTATGACCAGAAGGTAGTCCGCCCCCTCGCGCCTGACGCCTGGTCCACCTTTGCGGAATGGCGGCGCGAGTTCATGCGTCCCCTGGATAAGGACGAGATCGCAACGGTTCAGCGCCTGTCCAGCGTTGTCGATGCCCTCTTCGAAGATGTCGCGGATCGCCTGCAGGAGGTTCGCAAGGAGGTGAACGATGACATCTCGATCTGGCCGGCCGAGCCCCGTCCCGACGAGCGGCACGTTGATTTCCAGGAAAAGATCCGCCGCCTCATGAGCTTCCAGGGGGAGGGCGTGAAGAATGCCGTCTCGTGGCGGCGCCTGCGCAGCGCCATGGATGCTTGGTGCGCGCTGTGGTTCTGGCCTATCGAGGAGGCTAACCGGCTGCCGTCACGGACCAAGTTCTTCCAGGATCTCGATCTGATCCTGACCCAAGGCATTGATAACCAGAAAGTCGTCACGGGCGTGTTCGCTACGGGGGCGCCTCAAGGACGGCTGTTCGAGACCGTAACCCTGCCGGGGGAGAAGGGATCCGGTTCGCTGTTCAGGACAGAGGAACGGATAGTCGAACTGCGCCGGAACGACCTTTTCGGGGATGTCGATGTCGGCAAGCTGATCGAGGCGTCGCCGTGGTTACCAACGGCAATGGAGGTAGCACGTCAGCACCGCTTCATGCATTTCGAGCTAGAGTTCGCAGACGTCATGCGGGAGAGAGGTGGTTTCGACCTCGTGATCGGCAATCCGCCATGGCTCAAGCCGGCTTGGGTTGATGCTCACATCCTCAGCGAGTACGAGCCAGCATTTGGCATCAGAGACGTGTCTGCAGCTGAGGTTGAACAGGCTAAGCCGCAGCTACTTGATGCGCATCCGGGGCTGAAGGCTTCATACCTAGAAGATTATGTCGGGATTGGAGGGCTGCAAGCCTTTCTATCTTCGCCAACATGCTACCCGTTCTTGGCTGGTGGGCAGATCAACCTCTACAAGTGCTTCATTGATCTGGCTTTCCGCATTACTGCTAAGCAGGGGTTTTCCGCCCTTATCCATCAGGATAGCCATCTATCTGATCCAGAAGGAGGTGCTTTCAGGCGCACATGGTATCGACGTGTGAAGCGTCATTACCATTTCCGAAATGCAATTACCCGGAAGATGTTCGCTGAGGTAAAGGACGGTAAGCGGTTTAGTCTCAACGTGTATTCTGGTCGGGAACATGAGATTGGATTTGAGCATGCTTCAATGCTTCTCCTCCCGAACATGATTGATGATAGCTACGAGCATGATGGTATCGGACCCGTTCCTGGGCTGAAGCGACCGGAGGGTGGTTGGGACACGCGTGGTCATCGTAAGCGTATCGTTCGTATTGATGCTGATGTCCTTCAGACTTTCGCATCGATCATTGAAGACGAAAACACGCCAGCGGATACGACACGTTTCCTTTTCCCGTACTCGACAGAAACGCTTGCCGTCTTCCGGTCGTTCGCAGCAGACCGAATGTCATTTACGGACGGAGTTGCGGCATTCCAGATGAAGCCGCTGTTGCACGAGAGCGCCGCCATCAAGCGCCATGGTCTTATCAAGAGTAGCGTGAGATTTCCAAGCAGTTCTGATGAAATGATCCTTACGGGATCATTGGTCTACATTGGTAACGCCTTCTTCAGATGTCCTGATCAATCCGGACGACGTGAGGCCGAAATTGATCTAGACCTAATTGGGGAACAGTACATCCCCCGTACGTACTATACCCGCGTCGCAGCACCGGAAGTATTTGAGCAATTCATTCCTCCGCTCCCATGGGATGACGAAAGGCGCCACACATCTGAATACAGAATTGCTTTTCGGAATATGCTGAGTCCACAATCGGAGAGAACTTTGATCGGAGCCCTTGTGCCTCCGGGATTCGGTCACGTTCATACGGTCGAAAGTTTGGCGTTCAGCGACGAGAGCAAACTTGTTGCTGCGCTGCCTCTGTGGCTGTCTCTGCCGTTTGACTTTCTAGTTAAAGCGACAGGTCGAACGCATTTCGGGGAGTCGAGCCTGCGCTTCTTCCCTTGGGCGCATGTCTCAGACACTGCAAAACATCGTGCGCTCCGACTTTCGTGCCTTACCAAGGGCTATGCTGGTCTATGGGACACCCATGCCAATAACCTAAGGCCTCTTTCTTGGTCGTCAGACGACGTCCGACTCAAAGTGGAGGCGGAACATACGGGTCAGCATATGCTGACCTGGGTTCGCGAGGTGGCGCTACGTTCGGATTATGCGCGTCGGTGGGCCTTGATTGAAATTGACGTGCTCGTCGCTCAAGCCCTTGGCCTTTCTCTTGATCAGCTTGTTGAAATGTATCGGACCCAATTTCCGGTTCTTGAAGAGAATGAGCGAGGTACGTGGTACGACACAAACGGCCGTATTGTTTGGACCTGCTCGAAAACTTTGACAGGGATCGGGTGGCGCAAACCTGACGGGAAGAAGCCCTCGGCACGCGAGTGGGAGGACACTTACTCCAAGCTGGAAGAAGGCGAACGGCTGGACTGCGAACTCGATGTCGAGTTCCTGCCCGAGGGGCCGACCAAGGTGCGTCGGAGCTATGAGGCACCGTTTATCACCTGCGACCGCGAGGCGGACTACCGTACCGCGTGGGCCTTCTTCGAAGCCCAAAACCAGAAGAAGGCGGCCTGACCATGCTTCCCTCCATCCTTGCGCGCCAGGTTCGGGCTGGCGTTGAAGACCAACTACGCGCCTCGTTTTCGCCGTCGACGAAGGCCTTCGAGAACATCATCGAAGGCTTCCTCAACGAACCGGAGGCTCTGATCAAGGGGCCATGGCTGTCGCTCGACATGCCGTTCAGGCGGAGCGAAAGGGCGGAGGAGTTCTTCCCGGACGTACCGCTAGGGTTCAAGCCGTACAGGCATCAGGAGCGCGCGTTCGAGCGACTCTCCGGTGCGCGCCCGAAGTCGACCCTCGTGGCGACCGGAACCGGTTCGGGCAAGACGGAGTGCTTCCTCCTGCCTGTGCTCGACAGCTGCGCCAAGGCCAGGGGCGAGCCGGGCATTAAGGCGATCATCATCTATCCGATGAACGCGTTGGCATCTGACCAGGCGCGCCGGATCGCGAAGCTCATTGCCAAGAACCCGAAGCTGAAGGGACTGCGGGCCGGCATCTACGCCGACCAGCGTCCCGAACATCCGTCGTCCGTCATGACGGACACCGGGATCATCGACTCCCGAGAGGCGCTGGTGAAGAACCCGCCGGACATTCTTCTGACCAACTACAAGATGCTCGACTACATGCTTGTCCGCCCGGACGAGCGCGAGATCTGGGAGAAGAACCGGCCCGACACCCTGCGCCACCTGATCGTGGACGAGCTCCACACGTTCGACGGCGCCCAGGGTACGGACTTGGCGAGCCTGATCCGGCGCCTGAAGGCCCGCCTGAACATGCGGCATGGCGACCTTTGCTGCGTTGGCACCTCCGCCACCCTCGGTGGGCCGGAGGCCATCGAGGATCTTGTGGCCTACGCGCGGGAGATCTTCGACGAGCCGTTCGATGCCTCCTCGGTGGTCCTGGAGGACCGCCAGTCGGTCAATGAGTATCTGGAGGACATCCAGATCACCGCCCTCGACGTGCCGGCGGAGGATCAATCGACGGCGCTCGTGCGCAAGACGGATGACCTCAGCCCCGAGGAGCTCGTGCGGGTCGCTTTCGCGTTCTGGTTCAAGGCCCAGCCGCCCAAGGACATCTCAACCATGGAATGGCGGGTGACCTTGGGGCAGATGCTGGACGGGCACGTGTTCTTCCAGACGCTGCTCAAGGTCCTCAAGGGCCGGCCAAAAGCCTATGGCGACATCAAGGAGGAGTTCCGCCGGAATAAGCTGTATCGGGGCCTCAACGACGACCACCTTGAAGCCCTGCTCGACACTCTGACCGCCCTGGTGGCGCATGCCAGGCGCATCTATCCAGACGTCGTCAACGACGCTGGACAGCCAATCCCTATGCCCTTCTTTAACGTGCGCCATCAGCTCTGGCTGCGGGAGTTGCGACGCATGGTGGCCAATGTCGACCAGACGCCACGTCTTCAGCATCACGACGACCTTGGCATGGACGAACAGCGGCGGGCCCTGCCGGTCATCCATTGCCGGTCCTGTGGCGGGGCAGGGTGGGCGACCGTCACCCCGAACGACGAGCGCCGCCCTCTCTCGGCGGAACTCCAAGAGGTCTACAGCGCCTACTTCGGTTACTCGGACCGACTCCGGTTCGTGTTCAGGGAGCCGCCGGTTCCGCGGATCAAGCGCAAGGTGGTCGGTCAGACGAGGACCGCCTGGCTGTGCACCGAATGCCTTGTCCCGAACTACGGTGAAAGCTGCCCGGAGGGAGGATGCGAATCCTGCCGCGCTGCGCCGGATAAACTGATCGAAGCCTACGTCCATAAGCCAGGGCGCCTCACCGACGAGAAGTTCCGGGTCGATCACGACTGCACCTTCTGCGGGTCCCCGAACGGTCTCGGCATCCTGGGCGCGCAATCAGTGACCCTGGTGACCGGTATGGTGGCGACCATGTTCGGGTCGGACCACAACGACGACCCCAAGCTCCTGACCTTCTCCGACTCCGTTCAAGACGCCGCCCACCGGGCGGGCGTTCTTCAGGCCCGGAATGCGTCGAATGTGTTCCGAGCCGGCTTGTCGCGCTTTGTCTGCGAGGCCGTGGATCCTGATATGGGCGTCGTGGAGGCGGAAGCCCCCAAAGCGATGCAGAAGGCATTGGGGGAGGAGACACCGGATAGCGAGTTCGTCGCCACGTATCTGCCTGCCGATATGGAATGGCGGAAGGACTACAAGGATCTCCTCGCGACCGACGAACTCCCCATCGAGAGCAAGCTGCCGGAATACCTCCAGCAACGACTGGCCTGGGAGAGCTTTGCGGAGCTGACCTTCCGGTCCCGCCTCGGAGCCACCATCGAGCGAACAGGCCTCGCTGCTCCTCATCCTGATCTATCCCTGATCGAGCCTATTTGCGAAGAGATCGCCGCTCGGATGCAGGACCAGCTTGGGATGGCTTCGGACGTGATTTCCCAGGACGGCCTGCTGCGGTTTCTGGTCGGCCTGCTCGACCACATGCGGGCCCGCGGTGCGGTGGCGACTGACATCACCAAGCTCTACGTCGCCCGCGAGGCGAACTGGTATGCCGTGGTGAAGGCTCACCCGAACGGACGGTCCCTCCCACAATATGCCCCGGCTGCCCCCAAGCCGACGTTTCCCTCCAACCGGATCCTGCGGGGCTTCGAGCCGCTGACCACGGACAGTGTCGGAGGCTGGTACGTCCCTTGGTTCCTCAAGTGGTTCGAGCACAAGCTCGTTCTCACGGGCGAGCTGTACCGCGACTTCTATGAGCTCGTGTTCAAGGTCCTGGAGAACCGCCGCATCGTGGAGCGGCTTCCCATCGGCACTGGGAAGGATCTGGCGGCGATCTGCGCCTGGGGCCTGCGTCCGGAAACGGTGCGGGTCTACGCCAAGACCGCTACGGTCCGCTGCGACACCTGCGGGAACCAGCATCACGTGCCCCAATCCTATACCAATGTTTGGACTGGGATGCGGTGCACCCGCGTCGGTTGTGACGGGGCCATGGAACTGGATGGGGATGCCCGCCGCAACGGGTACCGCACCCGGATCCTCACCAAGGGGCGGATCAAGCGCGTCATCGCGGCCGAGCACACCAGCCTCCTCGACCGTGAGAAGCGCCAGCAGGTCGAGCAGCGCTTCATGACCCAGGACCGCAAGGCCTGGTACCCCAATCTCCTGGCGGCGACACCGACGCTGGAGATGGGTATCAACATCGGCGACCTGTCGACCCTGGTGCTGTGCTCTGTCCCTCCCGAGCAGGCCAACTACGTCCAACGCATCGGGCGGACGGGGCGCCGGGACGGCAACTCCCTCAACGTGACGGTCGCGACCGCCCGTCCCCATGACATGTGGTACTGGACGGACCCCGAGGAGATGATCTCCGGAAAGGTTCGGACGCCAGGCGTCCATCTGAAAGCAGTCGCCATCCTGAAGCGCCAGTTCGCGGCCTACACGCTCGACCGCTGGGTGGCCGAGAAGGGGGCAGGGGTCAAGGGCTACGGAAAGGTCCGTGATGCGCTCAACGCCATCGCGACGAACAATCAGAATGCCTTCCCGCTGTTCTGGTTCGCGTTCGTCGAGGCGAATGCGACGCGCCTGTTCGAGGAGTTCTGCGCTCTGTTCCCGAGGCTCCGGGAGGATACCGAGGCCTTAGAGACACTCCACGCGTTCGCGCACGGCGGGGACAATGAGGGTTTGGCTCACGCCGTTGCGAATGAGTTCGCCGATGTCGCCAATGAGATCGCCGCGATCCAGCAGCGCATCGAGGCGGCGACGGCCATGGTCAAGAAGCTCAAGGCTCAGGAGCCGCCGCCGCTCGATCTGAACGAGCGTCTGACCGCGCTCGACCGTGAGAAGCGAGCCTTGGGGCCGATCAAGCGCGAGATCAACAACGGCGACATCGTCGGCTTCCTGACGGACCGGGGCATTCTCCCAAACTGCCTGTTCCCGGAGCAGGGCGTCACGCTGAAGTCGATCTTGTACCGCTCGGATGCGTCCACGGACGATGAAAAGGCTCCGACCATCACCGAATACACAAGGCCGGCAGCGGCCGCTCTAGGCGAGTTCGCTCCGAGCGCCTTGTTCTACGCCGACAGCCGGAAGCTCAAAATCGACCAGGTCGACCTGTCGGCCTCGCCCATCGAGCACTGGCGCGTCTGCCCGGACTGCACCCACATGGCCCTTGCGCCTGCGGAGACCACGTCGGATGGGTGCCCGTCCTGCGGATCCATGATGTGGGCCGACATGGGGTCACGCCGCCCTATGATCCGCTTGAAGCAGGTCTTTGCCGTCGGGAGCGACCGCAACACGCGGATCGGAGACGATGGGGACGAGCGCGAGACCCGCTACTTCGACCGCGACTATCTGCCTGCGTTCGACCGCAGTCAGATCGGAGACGCCTACGCCGTCGAGGACGGGGTCCTGCCGTTCGCGTTCGAGCACCTGCGGCGATGCACGTTCCGTGAAGTCAACTTCGGCGAGACCGGCGACACGCCGTCCGGCCAGAAGGTGGCCGGTGAGCGCCGCCTCGGGCACGGGTTCTCGCTCTGCCGCTCCTGCGGCCGCGTCCAGGATCCCGAGGAGATCCGCCGCCTACGCCGGGACGGCTCCAAAAAGGGCCTGCATCAGCCCCGGTGCCAGGAGGTGAACTCCGAGAGCGACGACACTTACGTGTCGGTCGTCTATCTTTACCGGGAGTTCACGTCAGAGGCGATCCGGTTCCTGCTGCCGCTCGCCTCCTCGAACGATCAGGACCACAACAAAGTGAAGTCCCTTCGCGCGGCCATGGACCTTGGGCTGCGCCTCCACTTCAAGGGCAAGGTCGACCATCTGCGCACGTCGTTGGTGGAAGCGGCCGACGGCCCGCTCACGCGCCGGTACCTCTATCTTTACGATACCGTCCCCGGTGGGACGGGCTATCTCAAGCAACTCGCCACCCGGCCGGACGAGATGCGAGACGTGTTCGCGCTCGCGCTGGCGCACATGCGCGACTGCGTCTGCAACATGGATCCCCGCAAGGATGGCTGCCCGCGCTGCATCCGTTCGCACGCCTCGACATTCGGGCGAGGGGAGGTGTCCCGCGACACCGCAAGCCGGATCATCGCCGAGATCCTGACTGACTGGGACAAGCTGCGTTCGGTCGACAACGTGGACGGCGTGAAGCTCAACAAGGCTCTGGAGAGTGAGCTTGAAGCGATGTTCCTGAGGCGCTTCAAGCACGACGTCATCGACAACGGGGGCAAGTTTATCAGCACGGTGGTCAACGGGCAGCCGGGCTATTTCGTCAAGCTGAGCGAGGGGGAGTGGCGCCTGGAGCCGCAGGTTGATCTCGACAAGCGGCTTCCCTCTCTGGGCATTCCAAGAACCCGGGCCGACTTCGTCCTGTGGCCCGCGGTGCCGACGCCAGACTCCAAACCCATGGCGATCTACCTCGACGGCTGGCAATGGCACCACGACCGGGTTCCCAAGGACCTGACGATTCGCCAGGAACTCCTCCGGTCAGGACATGCCCTGGTGTGGTCGCTGTCTTGGTCCGACGTCGAGGCGGCCTCGAGCGAGGCCAAGAAGCATCTCTGGGATCCTGTCCCACCGCTGCCGGAGGAGAGGCTCAAGCTCCTCACCGATGGAGCTCAAGTCCTGACCGACCTGAAGGCTGTCCTGGAGGCGGCACCGTTCGACCAGTTCCTGCGCTTCGTTCGGTGCCCGGATCTTGCTGTGTGGAAGAATCGGGCTCGCGCAATTTCGACAGGCGTGTTCCTGGCAGGGATGCAGGCTGGCAAGGATCCCAAGGCCGTCTTGGCGTCAACGGAGGTGTTCACCGGCGATCCCGGCCGGGCAACCTTGGAGGCCATTCCTAAGACGCCGCTGTACGGACAGAGGCTAGATAAGGGTATCGGTTGCTTCACTGTCGTAGTGGAACAGCCATGGAAGCCGCCTGCGTGGCCGGAGGCCCACGCGCTGACCACCGTCGTTGGCTTCGAGCACCGCCTGGAGGCTTCGCCGGAGGCCAAGAAGGCTTGGAACGGGGCGCTGCGCCTCCTCAACCTTCTTCAGTTCGGCGGTCCGCTGTACGTGGGGTGCACGGAGGAGATGGGTCTTTCTCCCGCTCCGCGTCCACTATCCGGGAAAGTCGATGCCAACAGTGAGGCTTGGACGGACGTCGAGCGGTTGGTCCTCTCCGACCTGCTATCACTCGTCCAGAACCTCAGGCAGCAAGTCCCTCCCGTCGCTCCTCCGGAGGTTCTCTACGAGGTGGCCGATGAGGAAGGAAATGCCCTCGGCACCTTGGAGCTGGCGTGGCCCGACAAGAAACGGGGGATTGTGCTTGATGCCAACCTCGCAGGCCTCTTCCCAGGCTGGACGATCATCGTCTACGCCGGGCAGGAAAACATATTCGATGACGATCCAGTAGGAGAGCCGGCATGACCGCGCGCAAGCCTGACGTTCATATCATGATCGACGCCCTGTTGTCGCAGAATCGGCTGCCGCGGGCGGTTCAGGACAAGGCGGCCAAACTCATCCTCAAGCTGAAGAACGACCCGGCTGCGAACGGGGTCAACTTCGAGAGCATCGAAGGGGCCCGCGACCGCCACATGAAGTCGGCCCGGATCGACCAGGGCCACCGCGCTATCGTGTACGACCGCGGCGGCGCCCTAGTCGTGCTGTGGATGGACAAGCACGACGATGCCTATCGTTGGGCGCGTGACCGCATCATTGACATCAACCCGTTGACCGCCTCGGTGCAGGTCACCGACATGAGCCTCGTCGAGGCGCCGCGTACGCCCGCAGTTGTGGCATCCACGTCGAGGGCACGTTTTGCGGATTACAGCGATGCCGATCTAATTGCGGTCGGTGTCCCTGAGGCGCTGCTGCCGGCGATCAGGGTAATCCAGACTGATGAAGAACTCGAAGCCAACAAGCCGGGTATCCCGGCTGACGCATACGACGCGTTAATCTGCTTGGCGGTGGGTTACTCGGTCGAGGAAACGTTGGAGGAGCTGGAGCGCACCTCCGGCCCGAGCATCTCGACGGATGACTTCGCTGCGGCGCTCAAGACGCCGGAAAGCCAGCGCTCCTTCTGGTTCGTGGAGGGCGACCAGGAGCTCCAGAAGGTGCTCGACGAGCCCTTGGAGTTTTGGCGCGTCTTCCTCCATCCATCCCAGCGCAAGCTCGTGAACCGCCAATGGAATGGGCCGGTCCTTGTCAGGGGCGGCGCCGGCACCGGCAAGACAGTAGTCGGGATGCACCGCGCCCGCTACCTGGCCGACCGCTTGATCGCGGCGAAGGATGCGCTCGGCAAGATCCTCTTCACGACCTTCACGTCGAACCTCGCGGCGGACGTGAAGGCGAACCTGGCCAATCTTTGCTCGCAGGAGGAGATGGACCGGATCGAGGTCATCCATCTTGATGGATGGGTGACGGATTTCCTCCGGCGCCAGGGCTACCAGCGGGAGATCCTGTATGGGGAGGCTCCGCGCTTGCAGGACGCATGGGACGCCGCCTTCCGGGCGCACGGCAAGGACATCGGCTTGACCCTGGAGTTTCTGCGCGATGAGTGGCGCCAGGTCGTGCAGGCGAACGGCATCTCGGATCTGCCAGGTTACCTTCGGGTGCAGCGGACCGGGCGTGGCACGTCCATCGACCGGAAGACCAAGGAGAAGGTCTGGGCCGTGTTCGCGGCCTACCGCGCCCGGCTCGACGAGGAGGAACTCTCCGAGGCCGAGGACGCCTACCGGCACGCCCGGGAGATCCTTCGCGCAAAGCCAGCCCTGCTGCCGTACCGTGCCATTGTGGTCGACGAGGCGCAGGACCTCGGTGCCGAGGCCTTCCGTCTGATCGCTGAGATCGCCCCCAAGGCTGATGGTGTGGCCGGCCCCCACAGCATGTTCATCGTCGGCGACGCGCACCAGCGCATCTACGGACGCAGGGCGTCCATGACCAAGTGCGGCATCAATGTTCGGGGTAGGAGCCGCAAGCTCCGCATCTGCTACCGGACCTCCGACGAGATCCGGCGCTTTGCCGAGGCTATCGTCCAGGGCGTCACCGTCGACGATCTTGACGAGTCTACGGATGACCTGACGGGCTATCGCAGCCTCTTCCACGGCCCAAAGCCGGACATCGCCATCTGCTCCTCCTCGGAGGAGGAAATGACGGCCCTGATCGAATGGATCGAGCGCTGCAAGGCCGATGGAATCGAGGAAAGCGAGATCTGTGTCCTCGCGCGCACGAACGATCTCGTCACGGCTGCAGCCAACGGACTGAAGGCGCGCGGCTTCAAGGTGAACCTGCTTGCGCGGAAAAAGGCTGACGACCGGGCCAAGCCTGGATTGCGTCTGGGCACGATGCACCGCGCGAAGGGGCTGGAGTTCGCGGCCATCGCCATCGTCGATGTCAACGACGGTGTGGTGCCACCGCGCCGGATCTTGGATGCCGCGCCCGATGCCGCGATCAGGCGGCAGGTCGTCGAGGCGGACAAGGCGCTTCTGCACGTTTCAGCTACGCGCGCCAAGACGCGTCTGTTCGTGGCGAGTTCGGGAGATCAAAGCGAACTGCTGCCAAAGGTGGCGGCTGGCCAGCAGGCGAAGGCGGCATGATGAGCGCAATTACTTCCGCTGCCTCTGCGGATCCGGCTGTTGATGAGGCTCTGCAGCGTTTCACGCTGCCGGCGTTCTGGTCCGGTTTCAAGGATCAAGCTCCCTTCGTCCATCCACAGGACCGCCCGGTCATCGCCAAGTCACCTCACGGAGGGTGGCTTGCGACCGCCGCCGCCGAGAACTTCGACACCTTCGTTCAGTCGGGAACACTCGGTGTCGGAGACGAACGGTTCTATTTCTCGCTTCTTCCCGTCCCGTATGCCGGCGATCTCGCCCAGGCTGACATCTTCATCCTCCTGTTGAACCCGGGTGGCGGCGGCGTTTTCGACTTTCATGTCGAATATCGCTGCCCCTCTTGGCGGGAACGAGTGCTGGGCAACCTCTCCCAGGCGGTCCACGGGATGGAGTTCCCCAACCTCAATCTGGATCCCGAGTTTTGCTGGACGGGTGGCTATCAGTGGTGGGAGCGCAAGCTGAGGGCCGTCGCCATGGAGCTTGTCCCTCTGTGTGGGAGCTATCGCAAGGCGCTGCGCGAATTGTCTCGACGCGTCGCATGCATCGAGCTCGTGCCCTACCACTCCACTTCGTTTAATGGTCATAAGCTCCTTGAGATCCTTCCCTCGACCCTCCAGGCCCGGCGCTACGTTCGCGATGTGCTCCTGCCGCGGGCGCAGAGGGACGAACTCAGCATCATCGTCACCCGACAGAGCAAGACCTGGGGCCTTCCTGCACAGGAAGGGGTGCCAAGCATAGTGCATTACACGGGCCAACAGGCACGCGGGGTGCATTTCGGGCCGAACACAACCGGCGGCCGGGAGATCCTGCGGCGGATCAGGAAAGCGGGCCCTCTCAGCTAGACCGGGAAAGTCATGACGCGCGAACCAAAGAAGCCCTCCCGCCTCGGGTTGGAAATCGAGGCGGCCGTGGAGCGCGATCCGCGCTTCGAGCGGCATCAGCCAAACCGGCTCTACCAGTGCACTTTCCGCACCGTGGCGGGGCGCAGGGTTTTCGCTTTCGAGCGGGTCACGCTGGATGCGATCAGGTTCTGGCTGCCGGTGACGGAGGTCGTGAAGAAGGCCGTGGCCGCAGAGGGCATCGTGGTGCCGGAGATCAGCATCTCTTATCCGGACAGGAATGATCCCGACCGCTACGGGCGCTTGTCCAATCTCTTGGGTGTTCCCGAACTTAGGAACCGGCCGCTACTGCCTGTGCCCGTCACATCGGCCGGACAGGCGCTCCGTGTTCTCTCGGCGTTGCGCTGACCATGTTGGGCTTCATCAAGGGCCTGCTGGGCATTAGCCGGCCGAACCGGCAGGAGCAGACGGCCATCGTAGCGGCGGTTCAGGCGTCGCTTGAAAGCGCGAAGGTACCCAATTCAAGGAGGCCGACCCATCAGGAGCAGGTCACCATTGTCGCTGCCGTGCGGACGTCCCTTGAACCGGAACCGCAGGATGCCGCCGACGCCCAGGGGCTGCAAGTCCGCCAGCTGATCAAAGAGGCTTTGGAGACAACGACCCCGGACTCTCTGGTCCAGTCGCTGGAATTCGTGACGCGGTTCCGGCGAATGTCCGTCTGGAATGCCAGAATGGTGTACATCCAGCGTCCAGGAGCCCGGGCTGTCGCTTCCGAGTACGAATGGGTGAAGATAGGCCGGCACGTGCTCCCGGATGCCGTCCCGATCATCATCCTCTGGCCATTCGGACCCATTCGATTCGTCTATGAGTTGGCTGATACCGGGCCTCCGCTGGAGCGCGACGATCCCAACGATCCTTTCGCGGTCGCAGGTGAATTTTCCCCTCAGATGCTCGCGACCTTGATCCGGGGGCTTGAAAAACAGAAGCTGTTCCGCGTGAAGACGGAATTCCGTCGGCATGGCTATGACAGCGCTGGAACGGCCGCATACCACGGTGTCGATGGTCGGACAGGGGCCGATGCGCCAGACGCGCTAGGGCCGTCCGCCGTCGACGTGCAGACCGCCGCGTCAGTCGTCGAAGGCATTCGGGTCTATGGGGTCGTGATCAATGATCGGATGACACCTCGTGAGCGTTTTGTCACCTTGGCTCATGAGCTTGGTCATATCTTCTGTGGCCACTTAGGAGGCTGCCAGTCGATCACGACCAAGGCGAATGAGAGCGGTTGGCCGGATCGAACCCATTTGAGCCTTAGCGAGCGCGAGATCGAGGCCGAGGCGGTCGCGTACCTCGTTGCTGCCCGGGCCGGCTTGAAGCCGGCCTCAGCCAACTACCTTCGTCCGCACGCCAAGTCGGCGAACTTGTCGAAAGTCGATATCGACGCCGTGGTCCGCGCGGCGGCCAGGATAGAACGGCTAGCCAATATTTCTTACGGTAAGGTTCTGTTCGAAAAACCGAGAGCAGGCTAGACCCGCACTCCGCATGCCATGGCGGGCGAGGAGTGCGATCTTCAACGGTCCAATTCGTTAAAGCCGCCAAACCCTCTGCGCCCTCACCATATGTGTCCGATTGGGCTTCGTCATGCCTCGGCCTTCGCAGTGGCCTTTGAACGAGAGGTCTTGATCGGGAGCATCATGTCAACCGCTTCAAAAAGACGACGGGTGTAGACATCGGATTGGCGCCTCAGGCTGGCGGTCGTGATCAACAACAAGTAGCCCCCAATCGCCAGCGAGCCTGCGACCGAGGCAAATGCAGGCTTTCCAAACCACAGCGCTAGGCCTGCAGAGATCAGGCCGATCACACTGGACAGCAGACCCCACGGACGGAGAGCGAGCAGGTTTCGCTGGAACCCATAGGATACGTTCTCGGCATAGATGAGATGAAACTTCTTGCTGTCCCGGGTCTGGTTCCGGAGCCAAGCCGCTGCCCGATCATAGCGCTGGTCGCAAGACACAGGATCGCGTGCTTCCTCTGCCGCAGTCGGAAGGTCCAGGTTTGGATTGAGGCGCTTGATCGCCTTGTGCAAGGCCTGTTTCTCACCCGAAGCCAATTGCGGATCACGGTGCCTCAGATAGATCGCCGACGGGCAGCCGCCCCACTCGTGCCACAGCTTCTCTTCCAGCTTCTTGCCGGCGTCGCGCGTCACCTGGGAGATGAAGTAAGCCATGACGGTCGTGACAAGACCGGCACCACCCCACTTCCACGGATCGAACGTCACTTCGATCCAGGGCAGCACGGCCAGGGCAAGTGGAACAAGGATGACAAGCGCCGGCAGGACGCGGGCTGTGATCGTGTAGCGGTCGATGTGGATCATGCGGCAGTTCCAAGTGTGTCGGAGGACGCGGATGCGGGAGGGAGCCCAACCGGATGGGTTGCTTCGACGACGAGGCTCTCGTAGCCGTCCGGCCTGAGGATCAACATGAGCACGGGAAAGGTTTGCTCGGCGGCAAGGTGCAAGGCGGTGCGGAGATCGGTTGCCGATGCTCCGCTCGGCACAAGGTGATTGTGCCAGGTCCCCAACGGATACAGGGCTCCACCCGAACCAGACACGATATCTTCCAGGGTGTCGCGAAGCCCTTCCTTGCCAAGGATGAATTCATCCCTGCTGAAGCGGCTGTCGGGCGGCGCCGGCAGAACATCGACCACATGGAAGGTGTTGCCCACGTCGGCGTACCGGCCGATGAGAACTCCGCCCGTCTCGACGCCCGCCCGGTCGGCCACCGCCTGACGGATGGCTGCATCGACGCGGGAGCTCAGGCGCACACAGGGTGCATCTGGATTGGATCCTTGGACCACAAGCCACGGCTCGATGGGGATCCGAGCCCAGGTTTGATTGAGGCCGTCTTCGGCCAGGCGCCCGAGCAGAAGTTCGCCACCCGCAGGCGGAGGGCCGTACCTGAGGGTGTTGGCCAAGGTCTCCGCCATCGGCGCGCACAGGGCGGACAGGCGCGCGTCGGAAAGCGGGAATGTGAGGGACGAGCAACTCTGCCCGATGGCGATGGCCTGTGCCTCGGTGCCGAAGGCCAGGTGCCGTGAGGACGGGTCCCGCTGAAGATGGCGATAGGCCTCGACAGCGAGGTCGGCCGTCGAAGGATTGGCCGCCGGTCCTTCCACAGTCATGTAGCCGAAGCTGCCTGCTCCCAGCAGGCACGTTTCGATGACGCGGGGACGGCTCGGGAGCGAGTTGGCGGCCAACGCTTCCCGAACGGCAACCGAACCGGTGGCATTGACCACCACACCCGCTCCTGGCGGGAACATTGCCGAGCCCCCGGCCTTGGCCTCCGTCAGTTCAGAGATGATGTCGATGTTCATCGCTGTTGCCGGCTGGCGAAAATCGTCAAGGGCCTGGGCAAGCAGCCCGGCCTTGCCGGCGAACATGCGCGAGCCATCGTCTTCTGGAAGAGTGGCATGACGGGCGAAGTTGTGGGGCAGCATGATGTCCCGGTCGATGACGACCGATGGACCGCGCCCGGTTCGCGCCATGTGCACGGCCATCTTAGACCCGACACTGCCGCAGCCCAGCAGTGTCCATGAGGGCCGTTCCTGGCTCTCGTCATCGCCGGAAGCACGCCGCAGCAGCGGGATCGAGAGCACATCGCAGTGAAGGGCCAGTCGGACCGGATGGTCGCTCTTCGGCGAGAGGTCATCGCCCCCACCGATTTCGATAAGGTAGGGACAGGCTTCGATGGGCGAGTTCGTCCCCGAGAGGTTGCAGGGACGGCGAGCCAGGAGGATGACTGCCAACGGGGCGGGAGCCTTGAACGACACGGCTCGGAGGCGCTGTTCCATCAACCTCATCCGCGCCGCGAACACCTCCCCGCAGCCGAGCTCCTGCGCGCGACGGTGCAGGGATGCCACGTCTGAAACCGTTTCTGGGGTGTACCGGTCGGCGACGAAAGGGGCGCCCGATGCGGCCTTGCCGGACCAAGCGACCAGGGCGAGGCCGGAGCCCCATCTTACGCCAGCCTGGCTTCCGAAGCGGAACGACCCGGCGAACTCGGCATCAAGGGGCCGGAGACGATTAGAGGTCTCAAGCCGGTAGATCCCATCCCCCATGCTTGCCCCTGAGGCGATGTATTCGGCATCGTAAACCGCCGAACCCGCCGAGCGGGTCGGCAGGCTCTGGAGCCATGCCGCATCGGCGATGATGATGTCGCTGAAATCGTCGCGGCGGGTCGGCTCCCACCCGTGCGTCGGGTCGATGAGCTGGACCAGCGCGGCGCGCTCCAGCCAGTCCGCGATCTGCCCAACGACGCCGAGAATGCCTCGCGAGCGCATCAACTCGCGCGTGGATCCCGCGAGGTAACATGGCTCTGGCGGCAAGCCCTTCTTGATGGGCAAGAGATGGGGATGCGACCGGTCGAAGTCCTCTCGCAGGAAAACCCTGGGCGGCGACAGCGGATAACGTGCCGTGAAGGCGAGCACCACAGGTTCCACCGCCAGCACGCCATTCGGACTGAGGCCTTCGGCCCGCCATGGCCCAGGGAGATTGGTGTCGATGTGCACCGTCGCGGTGGTGATCGAGGGATCCAGGTCGGGCCCCGCTGTGACCGAGGCCACGGCGGGATGTGTCGCGATCACGCGCAAGGCACGGGAAATCTGCAGGGCTGCTGGAGGGCTCAATCGACGCTCCTCAGCCATGCGGCCAGGGCTGGGCGCCGACGCCGCTGACCAGCGCAACGCTCGCGGCCACCATGGAACGCTTCGGCTTGGCCCCAGCCCAGGTGACCTCGATTTCGTACGGCTCCTGCCCCTTCTGATCGGCGATGCAGGTGAAGCTGCCGCTCTTCGGGCGCAGGATATCCTGGTACTCCCGCTTCGCGCGCGTGCAGGGTGGGTCACGGTCATCGTCGCAGATCGTCTTGCTGCTCGACAGGATCAGCGCTCCCGGGCGTGCCTGGCCAAGTGCCTTGCGCGCGGTCTCCGAGACGATGGCAGCCTCTCCCCAGATCGACCAGCTGAAGCGGGACAGGCTATGCCAGCTGCAATGATGCGGCGCCACGAGGACGTCGTATTCCAGGACCGAGGACTGGTGGGCATTACGGTCCCAGATACGCTCCCAGATCACGACCTCCGCATCGCCACCGAGCAGGTAGCGGGCTGCGGCAGCAGTCCCGTCGGCCTGAAGGTCGAGCCGCAGGACGACGGAGCTGTTGTTCTTCGACAGGGTCTCTTCCTCTTCCTCGTCCCCGGATGGGAGAATCGGAGCGAGCAGCCGCGCCTCGAACGTACCGTCCATTACGCCCCCGATGATCCTGAACGTCTCGTTGGCCTTGACGAGGATGGCGCGGAGATCATCGGTCTTGCCGTCGATATCCTCGCCCAGGATGAGGATGCGGTCGCCCTCTCCTGCGTAGCGCCATGTCCTGAAGAGGTTCACTCGGCGGCGCGCCTCCGTGTTCCAGGCCTTCGCATCGTCACACAGCGTGTGGTTCTTGCAGGCTCGGCGGAAAACCACGGGGCTCGACCACATCTCCCGGATCACGATCTTGTCGTCCTTGGCCGACCAGGAGCTGAGGGGGCCGAGGTGGAAGTGCTTCTGCAGCCCGCGGCAGTGGTCCTGGTCGGGGTGGGTGAGGAGAAAGGCGTCGACATACAACCGTCCCGCCGCATCCCGCTTGAGCCGCTTGCGGAGCTGGCCAGCCACATCCGGGATGTCTTTCTCCTCGGGATCGTCCGCGGCGGCGCGGATATTGATGTCGGTCAGGATGGTCCGGCCGCTCTCCAACTCGAAGAGAGCCATGTCACCGTTGCCTACTCGGAAGTGAATCGTCTTTGCCCCCATGGCAGATCTCCTTTCCCTCAGATGTGCCCTTTACGGGCTATTAAGTATGTCTACTCCGAACATGGCGACGCTTGTTTCCCTTGTCAAGGAGTTCTAGTATGCCTACTCCGAACAAAAACGAATAACGAGAACGAACGGAGAACCCAATGGCTGCCTTTGGCGAGAAAATTCGGAATTTGCGGAAAAAAGCTGGCCTGACGTTGGATCAGTTGGCCGAGCGCACCGAATCGAGCAAAAGTTACATCTGGGAGCTTGAGAACAAGAACCCGCCCCGTCCGTCGGCCGAGAAGATCGCCCGCATAGCCGCCGCCCTCGGCGTCACTGGCGACTACCTCATGTCCAACGACGGGGATCTGCAGTCGGCAGAGGATGAGGCTTTCTTCCGAAAGTATCAGGGGCTCGACCCGGCCGTGAAAGAGCGCATCCGCAAGATGACGGATATAATGGGGGACTGATGTCGCAGGGGAAGAAGCCGGGGCGCTGGGCCGCCGACCTGACGGTCCTGCTGAACGCGGCCTTCCCGACGAACAGGTTTCCCGTAGACGTCGAGGCCTTGGCGCTGGACTATTCGCGTCAATGCTGGCCGGATGATCCCATCCTGAAGGTGGTGGGGGAAAGCCTGCCAGGGTTTGAAGGAGCCCTCGTCCCGATGGGCCGACCTCGGAAGGGATGGGGCATCCTTTACAACAACGACGGTGTCAGCGACGGTCGCCGTCGCTTCACAGTCGCCCATGAACTCGCTCATTACCTGATGCATCGGCACCTCATGTCAGAGGACGGTGTCCGTTGCGACGAAACCTCCGTCTCCCGACGCGACGGCAAAGGCATTGAGAAAGAGGCTGACGAATTCGCGGCGGCACTTCTCATGCCACTTGATGACATGCGCCGCCAGATTGCTCCTAAAGACAAGCCGGATTTGACCGCGCTGAGCACCTGTGCGGATCGGTATGGCGTTTCCCTCCTTGCAGTGACGCTGCGGTGGCTTGAATACACGGAGCGTCGCTCGTTGCTGGTGGTCTCACGCGATGGGTATGCCCTGTGGGCTCGGTCGAGCGAACCGGCACTCAGGTCGGGGCGGTTTATCCGCACATCGGGCGAGCCCTTTGAAATCCCGGCCGCGTCATGCGCTGGCATGGAGGATTTCTCGGAGGAGGCGAGATACGGTGTCTTTCTTCCCGCGCATGTATGGTTCCCTGAGCCGGTCGAAGAGGTCTCATTCCATTCGGATCGTTACGATCAGGTTCTCACCATCCTTCATCTCGGCAAGGAGGTCCGAGGGTACAGGATGGATGAGCCCGACGTGGAAGACACGTTCGACCGTTTTCTGCGGGAGCGTCCATAAGGACGGACAGCCGGCTGAGCTCGGGAGGCAAGGATCAGCCTCTTCGTGACGATCTCCAGGACGCCCTAGTCCCTTCGAAGCAGCGAGGCCATCCGCAGGGGCCGGGCTTGTGCACGCTTACGCTTGTCCTTAGGTGCTGGCTGATGCTTCCAGGTAAAAGAGGTGTCAAGCATGACAATCTTCGACGGTGGTCCACATGACCTTGAGGGGGGTGCTCGCGCCGGGCAGCCGCGTTTCGATTATCTCAACCGATCTGCGCGTCGCGAAGCGGTCCTCATTCGAGCCACGCTGGAGGGGTTCATCGAGCGGTACCCGGCTCCTCTGCGGTCAGAGCTCGCTGCCCGCATTCGCGATGAGGCCGCACATGAGAGTGCCGTCTTTGAGCTCCTGCTGCATGAATGGTGCCTGCGCGCCGGCATGCGCGTCCTCGATGTGGAGCCGGCAGTGCCCGGCTCCCGTCGCCGGCCTGATTTCCTCGTCGAGGATGCGCAGGGGGTACGCTTTTACCTGGAGGCAGCTCTTGCTCGCGGCGAGTCGGATCAGGAGGTTGGCGCGCGGCGCCGGAAGGACGATGTGCTCGCCGCCTTGGATCGGCTCGATTCGCCCGAGTTCCTGCTCGACATCCGCACGCGAGGCGCGCCGGCGACCCCAGTGGCATTGCGCAACCTGACCAACCGCGTCACCCAATGGCTGGCCACCCTCGATCACACCACGGTTGCGCAGACTTGGGAGCGCGGGGCAGTCGACGATGTGTTCGCCGAGGACCTCCACAGCATGCGGCTTGAACTGAGACCAATCCCAAGACGGTCCACCCGGGGTGAGCGTGACCGTCGCGCGACCGGCGTTATTTTCGGTGGCGTTCGCCAAGCTTCGCCGCAGGCGGCAATCCGGACGGCCTTGATCAATAAGGCAACCCGCTACGGTGCTCTCGACCTGCCGCTGGTCGTGGCAGTCAACGCCCTCGACCAAGCCGCTGGCCGTGATGATGTCTTCACCGCCTTGCTCGGCACCGAAGCTTATTACGAGTCCATCGGTGATGAGGCCTCTGGATGGGGGCGGGTGCCGGATGGAGTTTGGAATGGGCCGAACGGACCCCAATGCCGTAGGCTGAGCGCCGTGCTGTCCACAGAGCGACTTGACGCGTGGTCGCTGGGGCAACGGTCTGCGTGCCTGATAGAGAACCCGTATGCTTTGCGCGTCGTCGAGGGTCTGGATTTCCGTGTTGATGCATGGCGCCCCCACAACAATGAGCTGCGCGCGACATCCGGCATTCCATTGCACGAAGTTTTCGGCTTGCCTCACAACTGGCCTGAGTAGCAGGCCCGAGTCCACGGTACCGCGTGTTGCAAACACTGACATGCGGATGCCGGATGATGCTGTCCCGGAAACCTGACCATGTGTTCAGTGCGACCGGCCATGGGCGAACGGTTGCCGAAACCAAGAATGCGGCCGGTGATCCTGCATATGCCTCTGCTGGAACAAGCAAGCACTCCTCAGGCTGGATACTCTGCAACCATACGACATTTGCAGCGCAGCTTTGGCTGCTAATCAGGATGGTCTGAGGAGCCAAAGCTCCTGAAGGTGATTGAATAGCGCAGGTGGTCCACTGCTGGGATGCTGTGCTCCCATTCCGTTCGGGACGGCCCCTGCAAAAGGTACACCGAGCGCGGTTCGGCGACGACGGAGGCGCGCTCCCACTTGCTGCCTGCCTTACGCCTGAAGCGGAACACGCACGGTGATCCGAGCGAGATGCCGACCACCTCAGCGAACATGGGCTTGTCCCTGTGCCAGCCGATCCCGGCTCCAGAGGCGTATTCCGACAAAAGCACGTGCTGCAGATCTGGGGGCTCCAGGCCGGCGAAGCGGGCTGCACGCTCCCGTAAGGGGAGCAGGAAGTCAGGAACGTCCTCTGTCTTTTGCAACTCCATCCGGTTGAAGTCGTACTGCCAGCCGAAGGAGATCACGCGTCGCTTGCCGCGGTAACCTTGGAATTCGAACCCCTTGAACGGTAGGTCCGCAAACCTCTCTACAAGGTCGCGTTCCTCGTCCTTCGACAGGAACTCTAGGCGATAGCGAAAACCTCCCGGCAGGGAAGGGGGTATTTTGAAAAGATCAAATTGGCCTTGGTTCATGAGCGTCTTTCACTGCACGTGAGACGCGCATCCAGCCACTCTGTTCCCTTGCAGAAATGAACGTTGCTGTGGGCGAGGCCGCTCTGACGCTTTCGGGGCCGGATTAGGATCCACAGTCTCTCGGCCGAGAGGGGTCCGTGTTCTCTCGCTGGGCAAGTTCACAGCGCCGCAACGCGCCTGCCGTCTCGGCCAGAAAGCGCCCAGTCGAGCTGACCCGATAGGGCTGCGCTGTGGGGCCGTGTTCGCATGGGAGCAGTGGAATGGCAACTGGCTGAACGAGGGGCCGTTGCCACTTCGTGTCAGAGATAAGTGGCTGGCTATCTCAATCAACAGTCGGGAGCGAGCCGCTGCCAGAAATGTCTCAATTCCATGTTCCGCTTTCCTATGCAGAAATAGGCCTGCTACGGGAAAGGCCGGCTCGGTTCAGAGCAGGTCGAGCTGTGTTTCGGCCTCGGCCTCTGCCCTTGCCGCACCCCGAATTCGCCCCTTCGGCCATCGCTTCGCGAAGTCGATCATGTCGCGACCCACGAGCTCGCCCTTGTCAATAACAGCCTGACGCGTGAGGCCATCAACAGTTATCTTTCCGATGCCCCCGGGCACAGTGACGTCGGCGCGCCAAGGCCCATCGTCAGGCGTGACCACGGCCCACTCGTAGACGGTGATGCAAATGCCACCCTCGCGCAGGATAGTCTCACCCATCTATGTTCCCTCCAAATTCGTCGGATAAACGTCAGTATGCTTGAGAGGAGGCGCTGGTCACGTGTTCAAGTGGTCGATGGTTAACGGCAACCCTCTAGACCAAGCCCTCGGCGGTGAGGCTTTGCTTGCGGTTCAATGAGGCCGCAACAGCCGCGGCGTTGCGAGTGGAGGCGGTGTTTCCTGGTCGTTGGGGGAGACCGCCCACATCGAGATCGTCGCTCGACCGAGGCGGCCTCGGCTGCCGGGAAGATCGTTGAGGAGATCATAGCGCAAGCAATGACATCAGACCGGTAGCAAGGGCGGCAACGCAAAGGTGAAATGAAGTCCTGGAGCGATCCAGACGCGCCAGTTGTCCACCAATTTACGGACAAGCTATTGACCTTGGTCAATCTGTCCGTACATTGGCGGACATGGGACGGCGACACGGACCGCCCATAACCGCAGGGGAACCTCGGTATGACCATGAACACCGCCACCAGCACCCGCTACGCCCTGATCGACAACTGCTCCGGCTACCTGTGGGGCGTGACCGAGGCCTGCGACCCGGTCGCCGCCTGCGCCCGCCTCGACAACATGATCGGCGGCGAGTCCCGCATGTACGAGGACCAGCCCGGGATGCACGCCTCGACTGCCTCTGAGGAGGGCTACCACGTCTACGAGATCCCGGCCGACTTCGTGGACGACGACAAGCTCCGCGACGGCCAGGACAACGAGGCCATCGCCCTCGTCGAGAGCTGGAAGAAGGTCGCCTATGTGGCCACCGCCCAGATGGACAGCTACTTCGAGCCCGAGCAGGAGTGAGCCTCCTAGGCCGGCCTCCGGGCCGGCCCTTCCCCGGGGTGCCACGGCGCTCCAGGCAAAGGGCTGCACGGCGCTTGACGACAGGGACGGCAGTGACTGCCCACAACCGAAGGGAAACCTCGATGATCAAAGCGACCAGCCCCAAGCTTGACAACTGGCTTGACCGTGAGAACGCCAATCCGGTCTTCGTGCGAATGCGCGACATCGCCGACGACCAGCACCCGCACCTGTTCGGCTTCGCCCCGGACTCCTCCGAGGTGATCGGTCTCTACGATCAGGCCTTGGAGAGCATTAAGGCGGAGAACCGCTCCGAAGGTGCCCAGAAAGCGGCCAAGACCCGCATCAAGAATGCGGAGCGCGGGATCTCCCAAGTCGGCCTGAAGGGAACCTCGAAGCAGAGGCAGTGGGCCGCCGAGCTGCGCATGAAGCTCACTGCCGGATTGTCGGACGAAGACCGCGATCTCCTGTACGACCGGGTGGCACACGCAACGTGGTGGATCGACCGGCGCGACCTGCTGAATGATTTCACCCGCGTCGACCGCATCTCCGCCCACGCCCGCAACTACCGCAAGAAGTTAGCGGGCATCGAGGCGGCCCGAGCTGGCCTCAAGGCCGCGGTGGAGGAGACGGGCTACCAGGACGGGCAGATGCTGCCTGGGCCTGTGAGTGAGGCGATCACTGCGTTCAACGCTGCCACAGCGGCTGCGCGCAAGTACTTTGAACCTAAGCGCTGAAAGAACCGACATGAACAATGAGCCTCTGGCCCGCGCGGGCCAACTGCTTCTTGGTCCCGAGTGGCAGCGGCCTCTAGCCCGTCTCCTGGGCCCCCGCCATCCGCTCGGCGAGCGCAATAGCCTGGACCCCCGTCTGGTTCAAAGGTGGGCCTCAGGCGAACGCACAGTCCCGTTATGGGTGTGGGGTGTGCTCGCGGAGATGCTGGAAAGGCAAGTGTCCGACTATCAGCTTCGCGCCAAAGAGTGCGAAGCGCTGTCGTTCACGCTTTACGCAATGTGCGCAGCTGCGCAGGACCGGCACTCTGGCACTGAGGAAAATTCATGACCGCACCCACCCGACCCCTACTTCGCTGGATGGGATCCAAGTGGCGGCTCGCTCCTTGGGTCATCTCACACCTACCGCCGCACGATCTCTACTGCGAGCCATTCGGCGGCTCGGCCAGCGTGCTCATGCGCAAGCCGCGCTCGAAGATCGAAATCCTCGGCGATCTGGATGACGAGCTCCTAAACCTATACGCGGTTGTTCGCGATCCGGCCCTGGCCGCGCAGCTGATGATGGTCTGTTCCCTGACCCCGTTTAGCGATGCCGAGTTCCGGTGCGCCTGCGAGCCCATGACCGAGGACCGCCCCGTTGAACGAGCCCGACGGCTGGTTGTCCGGCACGCGATGCAGGTCTCGCCGGACGTCCGGAAGGTGGGGACGGGGACCGGGTTCCGCCGCTACTCCGGCGAGGGTCGGAAAATCCCGGCCTTCGACTGGGCTACCTACCCCGAGGCCATTGCCGCCATGTCGAAGCGGCTGCAGCGTGTGCTCATCGAGAGAGACGATGCGGTCAAGACGATCCGGCGCCACGACCGCCCGAATGCGCTTTTTTACATTGATCCGCCCTACGTCCACAGCACCCGCAAGGCGCCGACCCGGGGCTACGCGCACGAGATGGATGATGCAGCCCACCGAGAGCTGCTCGACTGCATACTGTCCGTGAAAGGGATGGTCGTCCTCTCCGGCTATGGACATCATTTGTATGATGAGGCCTTGACCGGCTGGAGACGTCTGACCCGTGAGGCCCAGGACCATGCGCGAAACGCGCGCGAGGAGGTTCTTTGGATCTCGCCGCGCGGAGCCGAGGCCCTGGACCAAGGGCGAAGGCAGCTCAGCCTTCTCGACCTCTGAGAGAAGCCCTGACCCAAAGCCGGGGCTTTCTTTTTCTCACGTGCCGTCGCATTCCTGACAGCATGAGCGAACAGAAACCCCAACGCCCGCGCTACGCCGTCATCCCCGAAGAAGACGTCCAGGCTCTCCGCACCCTGGGCCGAGAGGCATTCGGGGAGGGCTGGATTTATAGGCTGGCGCAGCACGCCGGGGTCAGCACGAGGACAGCCCAGAGATGGGCGGCGGGGGAGGCGACCATTCCGGAAGGAGTCCTCAAAGACTTGATAACGGTGCGCTGCCGGGTGGACCGGAGTGGCTACGTCAAGACCTTGCGCGTCCTCGTCGACCAGGCACTGGCCGACGGTCTCTCGCCTCACGCCATCGCGGGTCATCTGCGGGATGAAGCGGCCCGGGTGAAGCCCGAGAAGGAATCCACAGGCTCAAAGGACTGAGTTAACGATCCTTAACGCGTTGTTAACTATTTCGACGTATAGTATGCGCATCGACATGACGAGGCGGGACTGCCCGCTCGATCAGAGGACTGCACATGACCGACGACACCAACACCCGGGACAACCGGGTCGCGCGCATGCGCGATGAAATCTTCCGCACGAAGCACGACCGCCTCACACTTGCCGGCTATCTCCTGTCGACGACGGAGCTCCTGCGCGGCGGCCCGCTCTATCGCCAGTCCCTGCTCGACGACGGCCACGAATGGCTGCGTGAATACCTGCCGCTCATGCAAGGGGTCGGCGAGGAGGCACGCGCGCTCGTCGATGCGCTCGAAGAATTCCACGATGAGTTCACCGCCAAGGCCGCCTATACCGCCGCCAACGCGGCCAAGGCCCTTATGCTGGGGCCGGCGCTAACCGGGCGAACGCCGAAGATCGTCCGACAGATCCTCGATGTGTATATGCGATGCATGTATTACGCTTGGCTCCTCGGCCACAGGGAAGCCGCCAAGTGCGTCGCGGCGCTGGCATTCGATCTCGCCATGGACAGCCCTGGCGAGGTCGCGCAGGTCGAATACCTCGGCACCGCAGTAGCCGCCGCCATGGTCCGGGGCACCGTGAATAGGGAGCGGGCGCACGCTGACGGCATCGCCCAGGCTGCGCGGCTGGGCGGTCTCGCTGCGGATTTCCTGACCGCCCGGGGGACGCCGACGGACGAGCAAAAGAGCCGGATCAGCGCGGCGGTCGGCACGGCTCTCAAGAAGCTCATGGACAATCCTGAGGGCTCGGTCCAGCTCGACGTCTTCCAGGCCCTGCCGGAGCCGGAGCTCGGCGACGGGGATATCCCATTCGAAGAGCCGGCGTCGAAGGGGAAGGTCGTCTTCCCGGCGTTCGAGGCGTACCAGACCGAAGCTGAATCCCGGCGTGTGTCCGCGATGGCGGCGCAGAAGGCGAAGGTCGGCCACCTCGCGGGCAGAGTCCTCCCGTTCGATCCGCCCAGGCCTGCCGACGAAGTCTACCAAGCTCTGGACGCCGAGTTCCCGTACGCTGAGGAAGCCAACGAGGCCTTTGCGCAGGACACCGTCGTGGCCAATCAGCGGGGATATGCTTGGATCCGGAACTCACTGCTCCTTGGCCACCCTGGCCTCGGGAAGACCCGGTACGCCAGGCGGCTCTGCGAGATTGTCGGACTGCGGTACCTGCTGCATTCGATGGCCGGTCAGGCCGATGGGGCTGTGTCAGGAACCAACGCCCAATGGAGCAGTGCTCGCATGTCAAGCGCAGCACAAGCCGCAGCGCATTTCGAGTGCCCGAACCCGTGCTTGATCTTTGACGAGGCAGACAAGGCTGGGACGTCCACGCACAATGGCAATGGTCAGGATGCTCTCGTTCCGTTCCTGGAGCGCGAGAGCGCAGCGCGGATCATCGACCCGTTTTTAGAGATGCCGCTCGACCTGAGCTGCATGCCGTTCCTCTTCACCGCAAACGAGTTGCACAGGGTCTCAGGCCCGCTGCTCGACCGCCTGCGCGTGCTGCGGATCCCGAAGCCGAGGCCTGAGCACCTGCCCACCATCGCAAAGACCATGGTCGCCGACATGAGGGCTGAGAATGACGTCGACGAGATCTGGATGCCCGACCTCTCGGGCGGCGATCTGGATCTCTTGGCCAAGCAGTGGAAGGGCGGCAGCATGCGGCGCCTCCGCCGGTTGGTCGAGGTCCTCGTCGCAAGCCGTGCGACTTTCGCTTCCCGTCACTGATGGGGGTCAGGGATGCACGATCTCTCGACCACAATCGTGGCCGCCTTGAACCTCGGGGCCGGTTTTCGGGAGCACGACGAGCGCCCGCAACAAGCCGCCCAGGCTTTCTTTGAGAGCCTCGGCCAGGACCGCTTGGACACCCTCGTCGAGACCTTGTGGGGCATCATCGAACACAAGGCCTCGACGGCGACCCAGGTGTTGGAGGCCTGGCACGTTATGCAATGTCTCAAGTCGCACAGGAGGCACTTGTGACACGGACGGATGTGTATTGGCACCAGCGCCGTCAGCGCTGGAGCCTGCGCGTGGACAAGCGGGTTGTCGACCACCTGCCGACGTTGGCCTTGGCCGGCTGCCGCATGGTTGTGCGCGAGGCCGAGCGCCAACGGTGCGTGGTCCGTCGCCAGCGCAACGTGCATGCCTGGATCCAGGGTCGTCTGATTGAGCCACCGCGCATTGACGAGGCCTTCCTGCAGATCGGCTACTCGCCCTGGCATGTGGGAGCCTTCACGATCCGCCCAGGGTTCCTACCGATCTTCGAGGCCAACCTCGTGTCGTTCCTGGCCGACGGGACGGCGTGGGCCTTTGTATCCGACCAGACGCAGATGGAGACTGCATCATGACGCGCCGATCAAGATACCCGCTGGCCCCCGGTTGGAGGCCGCCCGAACGCATGATGCAGAAGGCCCCGATCATTGAGGACTACGAGGTCCTCGTCGATGGCGAAGACTGGCACGTGCGCGGCGTTCTCCACGGCGGTGCCGACCCCCGCTTCAAGGACGGCGCGCGGATAACCACGGGCGTCATCCAGGCATACGACGAGGCCGAGGGCTGGGCGATTTCATACCACGGCGGCTACCGGCTCGGAGCGCCGCTCAACGGAGGCAACACATGACTGAAAATTCCCGTCTCTCCCCGGAGGAGTGGGACAAGTTCGTGGCGAGCCAGGAGCCCACGGACATCGACTTGTCCATCGCATCCACTATCGACCAGTGGTATCCAACGAGACGCCGGGGTGTCATATGCATCGTGGGTCGGGTGACCGCCGATCCACGTCACGGCAACGCGACGATCTGCACGAGCGAAGTTCTGCGGGTCGCCGACGATCTCTCGTGGATCCGGACGCGAAATCGCTACTACAGGCTCGGTCGCCGCTACGAGCACAGGAGCATCGAGCAGATCGTGGACGAGGTCCTCGGACCTGGCCCCGGCGTGAAGCCCCTTCCATGGACGGCGGACCTGGGCGACGGCAGGGCCGAATGCCCCGATCTCCCGGCTGCCGAGCCGACGCCAACCGACGACACGTCCCAGCCCTGACCTGCGGACACGTCCGCGTTGCCAGTGGACATGTCCGCTTCATGGTCCATGGCGCCCCGCTCGAAGGCCGCCATGTCCACTGAAAGAGAATCGACAATCCAAGTCTCGCCCGAGACGCCGCACTGGCGCTCGCCGTCCTCTCGCTCGCCATCACCGCAAGCGCCTTCGCTGCAACGGTTTTCTGGTGACCTAGCGGACGTCGGGCAGACGTGCGTCCCACGTCGGGCAGACATGGAAAGGCACAAAGGAAATCTGCATGCGTCTCGCTGTTCTCACGCTCTTGTTATCGACTGTGTCCGCTCAGGCATGGGACGGGCCAGGCTGGCCGGTTTGGAGCTTGAGTGTTCAGGAGGTCCGTGAAGGCTTGTCCTACAACGCGACGCTGACCTTCAAGCGGGCGGGCAAGGCCTGGACCGTCGAGGGATCATGCACGCTGCATGATCCCAGCACCGGCGCATGGTTGACGCAGAAGGCGAAGGGGAGGGCGAGCAAGTCCGAGAGCGGCATCCGGGGCAAGCTAGATCGCCTGGATGGTTTCTACGTCAATCAGTCAAGCATTGTGTTTGGCACCTTGGTGTGTCCGTCCGGTGAGTACCACCTCGGTACGGGAGATTAGGTCGAACAATCTTTCGTAGGCTCAAAGGATGGCTCAACACGTCGATGATCATGTCGGACGATTGATGCAAGCGCGCCATGGCATCGTCAGCTTACAGCCTGTTGTCTGTTGTGTTGCCTCGTCGCTTCCAATTGAGGCACAGGAGCCCAGTTCATGATCTACCTACTTGGTTCCCGACGCTGGAAACGCCGCTCCGCGTCACCTTGTGAAGCGGCAAGATATGGTACCTAAGATCTCTCGCCGTTGGATACCTCGGCTAAGCAGTGCTTCGTAGTAATCGAGCGTGCGGACACGTCCGCAGGTGAGGCCATCGTTGGTGCGTGGATGTGTCCACTCGGGAAAAAGTTACAAATAATAGGAGTAACGGGGGGACGAATTCTATTCGCTGAAAACATGACAATGGACATGTTACCTACGTAGCATGGTTGGATTGCGGCGTAGTTCGCCGCTTCCAGCGTGGTTCATGCATCAGCATGTCAGTAACTTGAGATATCCTGCGTCCCGAGTCGAAATATGCTCCGAGAAGGAAATACTTAACCATGGAGCTACGACTCCTTAAGAAAGCGCCTTTCCCATTAACTGTCGACCGCCGAATCCTTAGACAAAGTTAGTGCACTGCGGTTCTCCTAAGCCATGCAAAATGGAGATCCAAACATGTCAGACCCAGTCGACACGAAGCATTGCCGCACAATCATCGACAACTACTTCCGCTCCCAGATGGAGATGGAGAGCCTCATCGGAGCAAGTCGCTTCAATCTCGCTTTCAAGGACTTCCGTCACAAGCGGTGGACCATTGAAGAGGTCTATCCATATGAGTGGATCCTGCACGCCGAAGGTATTCATGGCTACCCGGATCCCGTGACCGATGGAGTGTCCACATGGGAGCAACTGATGATGCGCGAAGTCAAGGTGACGTCTTGCGATGGGTATTGCCTGGTCTTCTTCTGGCGTGATCAGCAGTGGTCATGCTGGCTCTTCTCCGATGAGAGGCGAGGGACGGTCGAAGTGGCGCAGGCCGAGTATGACGAGCACATGCGCATCATCGAAGAGGCCGAGAATTGCGGGTGACCGCCTCGGGATGCCGGCATCAAACAACAGCGGCGTAGCCCATTCTGGGGTCCAGCTCCGTGCCTGGTCGGCGTGGCGACGTTAATGTGTTAGCGCGCCATTGGTCGCTGTATTCGCATTCAATCAACATCGCCCTCGTTCTGAAACCTCCTTCCCAACCGGCAAAGCCCCTCTTCTCGGCGTGGGCTGACTTCAGGACATCACTGAGAATTCGCTATGGCTATGTACCGTAATTCCTCTGGAACCTACAGCTACTTCAGCGCTCCACCCGAGCACGTCCTTACCCGTGCCATTCAAGCTTGCGCGTTCGCTGCCGGGCGATGCTGGAAATGGTCCGTCAACCGGGATCTCATTGCGCTATTTGGAACTCTTGAGCACATAGCTCTCGATGAACTGGTTGAGCGATATGTCGACATGCTCGCCCAGACACGAGGAGGCTCTCCTGAGAAACCGAATGAGTTCAACCACCGCCGGGCCGGCAACCTGATAGGGTGGGGACTTCGCCTCAATCTCTTGGTGGAGGCAACCACCTGTCATGGCACCCGCGCCTGGCGCCTCGTCGACCGCGAAATGCGGTGGGACATTCATCGGGGACAAGCTCGACAGATCCGAGGTCTGCCTGACGGTGAGCAGGCAATCATGAACCGCAAGCTGCAAACCGAGCGCAAGCGGGCGGCAACATTCGCGAAGAAACACGCGGTGAAGATCGCGGGTGACATCAGGCGGTATATCGACAAGATCCTTCAGGAGGATCCCGAGACAGTGCTCGATGAGAGATTTGCGGATTTCATTGCCCCCTGGTTTACTCCACCCCAAGCGCTGCACGAAGCATCTGGCATCCTCGTGGTGGCACACCACGATTGGGATAAGGCGAAGCAGGAGCTATGGCAGACGCTCCTCGCCTGCGAGTGCCAGCGCGCGACATACCGCGGCTTGGTGCGACCCAGAGTGCCACCGCCGGAGGCTATGTCGGACGAAGATGCTGCCGCGCTCGATAGTCTAGTTTGAACACCTGAACTCATGCAGTCGAAAGAAGAGGGGTAATACGATGTGGGATACACCCAACGATGCCATCCGTGCAGCTCTCGCATTTCTCGATGAGGTCAAGACGCCCACGATGCCTAACGGTGACGCGCCTGTCACAAATAAGGACTGGCTCAAGTGGCATCGCAACATGGCGGCCCGGGCTGACGGAAATCGATCACGCCTGAGCAGCAATATTCTTCAGGGAAATGCTGAGGAAGTCACCCAAGCCCGTGCACTGCAGGAAGAGCTCTGGGCTGTAGCACAATACAACAGGGCGGAAGCAGAAAAGCGCCTCTAAGTGAGCCCGCAGTGCTTTCTGTCCCTCTCGCTGTAATCATGCGAACCCAGAAGCGCGCCATTTTGGCAGTAATCCGAACCGAGTTGCTTCTGTGTAGTGGAGAGCAACCTCGGCCTTAGCAAGTCTAGGTTTCCGGCCCCTTCAACACCTATGCGACAGATCGGGTGAGTTGAGGAAAGGAGAGGTTCTGATTCATCGTAACCTCTGAGAAAGAGAGGATGAGACAGAAACCAGGGTCGGCTAAGGAGCTGGCCAAAAAAGCAGTCAAGGAGATCCGCCGGGCCACCCGCAAGCACTACTCGGCGGAAGAGTAGATCCGGATCGTGCTTGAGGGCCTGCGGGGTGAGGACAGCATCGCCGAGCTGTACCGCCGTATGCGCGATCAATGGGTCTCATGCAGGCATTGGCCATGATCGGCCAGGACCTCAATGATCCGGCATTCGGCCACTTGCCCGTTGTCGCATGCGACCATGCTCTCGAGTTCGTCGCGCAGGGCCATGAGGCGGGCGATCTTATCCTTCACCTCATCAAGATGAGCCTTGGTGATCGCATGGGCGTCGCCGCAGGAGCGGTCCGGGTGGTTTGCGAGGCTCAGGAGTTGGCGGATGGCCTCAATCTCGAAGCCGAGCTCCCGGGCGTGGCGGATGAAATTAAGCCGGCGGACATCTCCGGGGGCGTAGCGGCGTTGCTGGCCCTCGGTACGAATGGCCTCAGCCAATAAACCGATCTGCTCGTAATAACGTATCGTAGGAATCTTCACCGCAGTTTGCCGAGAGAGCTCGCCAATCGTGAGGGACATCAAAAAACCTCTTGAACCTCTAACCGCTAGAGGTTGTAGCGTACCCGCCAGATAGGATCAAACTGGATTTCTGGCAATGACCGACCGCTTGCGTTACCGCGTCGAAGGCATGGATTGCGGCAGTTGCGCCCGCAAAATCGAGACCGCGCTCGCCCGCGTGCCCGGTGTCTCCGACATCAACATCACCACCACGACCGAGACCCTGCGCCTGCGGGTGGCGGAAGCCGGCACGGGCGAGCAGGTCGAGAGGGTGGTCCGCGACCTCGGCTATGGCATCTCGCCCATCAGCGAGGAGGCGCGGCATCATCATGACCATGAGGCCGAGGACGGGTCTTGGTGGCGCTCCGCCAAGGGACGGCTGACGATCCTCTCAGGCCTTGGCCTCGCGGCCGCATGGCTGCTGGCCATGGTCCTGCCTGGCTATGAGGCTTGGCTCTACACCGCCGCCATGGCCATTGGCCTGGTGCCGATTGCCCGCCGTGCGGTTTCCGCCGCCATGGCGGGTGCACCCTTCACCATCGAGACCCTGATGAGCATCGCCGCCATCGGCGCTGTGATCATCGGTGAGACCGAGGAAGCCGCCATCGTGGTGCTGCTATTCCTCGTGGGCGAGCTGTTGGAGGGCGTCGCCGCCGGCAGGGCGCGCGCCAGCATCCGGTCCCTGACCAGCCTGGTGCCCAAGACAGCGTTCATCGAGCGCAACGGAACCCTGGAGGAGGTCCAGGCCGAGACCCTCGCGGTGGGCGACGTGATCGCGGTCCGTCCCGGCGACCGGGTGCCGGCCGACGGCGTGATCGTCTCGGGCGAAAGCGCCATCGACGAGGCTCCGGTGACGGGCGAGAGCACGCCCAAGCGCAAGGGCGAGGGCGAGACCGTCTTCGCCGGCACCATCAACACGGATGGCAGCCTGAGCGTGCGGGTGACCGCGGAGGCGCAGGACAACACCATCGCCCGCGTGGTCCGTTTGGTCGAGGAGGCGCAGGAGGCCAAGGCCCCGACCGAGCGCTTTATCGACCGCTTCTCGCGCTACTACACCCCCGCCGTGCTTGTCGTCGGCGCCCTTGTGGCCATCCTGCCGCCGCTGGTGGGGGGCGAGCCCTGGGGCGAGTGGGTCTACAAGGGGCTGGCCGTGCTGCTGATCGGCTGCCCGTGCGCCCTCGTGATCTCGACCCCCGCCGCCATCGCGGCGGGCTTGGCGGCCGGTGCTCGCCGCGGGCTCCTGATCAAGGGTGGCGCGGTGCTGGAAATCCTCGGCAAGGTCACCGCGGTTGCCCTCGACAAGACCGGCACCCTCACCGAAGGTCGTCCCAAGGTGACCGACGTCATTGTGTTGCAGGGCCCCGAGCGCGATGTCCTGGAGGATGCGGCCGCCCTGGACGCGACGTCCTCCCACCCCATCGCGAAGGCCATCGTGGCGCGGGCGCAGGCCGAGGGCATCGAGGTCGCCCCCGCCGTCGGTGTCATGGCGCTCGGCGGTAAGGGCGTGAAGGGTCGGTTCCGCCGGCGCGGCCTGTATCTGGGCTCGCCCAAGGCGGCTGCCGACATCACACCTCTCCCGGCCGAGGCTGAGGCCCGCATCAGCGCCCTGCAGGAGGAGGGCAAGACCGTGTCCGTTCTCCTTGTGAACGACACGCCCGTCGGGCTGATCGCGGTGCGGGACGAGCCCCGCGAGGACGCCACCGCCGGCCTGCAGGCGCTCAAGGCGCGCGGGATCAAGCCGATCATGCTCACCGGTGACAACGCCAAGACGGCGGCGGCCATCGCCCATACCTTGGGCGTGGAGCCGCGGGCCGACCTGCTGCCGCAGGACAAGCTTCGCATCGTCAACGAGCTCAAGGCCCAGGGGCAGGTCGTCGCCAAGGTCGGCGACGGCATCAATGACGCTCCGGCTCTGGCCGCGGCAGATGTCGGCATCGCCATGGGCGGCGGCACCGACGTGGCGCTGGAGACGGCGGACGCCGCCGTGTTGCATGGACGCGTGCTCGACATCGCCCGCATGATCGCGCTCTCCAAGGCCACGATGGGCAACATCCGCCAGAACATCGTCGTGGCTCTCGGGCTCAAGGTGGTGTTCCTGGTCACCACCATCATCGGCATCACCGGGCTTTGGCCGGCGATCCTGGCCGACACCGGCGCGACGGTTCTGGTGACCGCGAACGCCATGCGTCTGCTCGGCTTCCGTGGCAATGCGTGAGGGTGTCATGAAGGCCACCCCACGCCCATTCGTGCCTGCGCTCGGCCTCCATAGCCTGACCGGGTTCTACGACGGCCTGATCGCCCGGTTCCTGGCCGAGGATGTCTGGAAGGCCCAGCTTGTCGCCACCATTGCGCCAAAGCCCGGCGACGTCATCGTCGATCTTGGATGCGGCACGGGCACGCTGGGGTTGCTGCTGAAGGCGGCTTCTCCCCAGACCACTGTTATCGGGATTGATCCGGACCCGGCGATGCTGGGCCGTGCCAGGGCCAAGGCCGCCGAAGGAAACCTCGACATCAGGTTCGTGCAGGCTTTCGCGGATGCCCTGCCGCTGGACAGCGGGTCCGCGACCGCGGTCGTATCAAGCCTCGTTCTCCACCACCTGGAGCAGCCCACCAAGCGGGCCGCGTTCACGGAGGCCTTCAGAGTCCTGCGCCCGGGAGGCCGCATCGTGATCGCGGACTGGGCCACCCCGGACAACCTCCTGATGCGGCTGGCCTATGTCTCCGTGCAGGTCTTCGACGGCTTCCCGAACACGCGCGACAACCTCCAGGGCCTCCTGCCCGTGCTGATGCGGCAGGCGGGGTTCGAGGACGTCCGCGAGGTGTATCGCCGCAGGACGATCTTCGGAAACCTGGCCTTCCTGCACGGCACGAAGCCATTTGGAGGCGACGCGCCATGAGTGCCCGACCGGTTGTCATCGTTCTTGGCCTGATCGCGCTCACGGCCGCCGTCGACCTTGGGACCAAGCTCCTCGCCTCCATGCATCTGGCCGACGCGGCAGAGCCCCTTGTCCCTTTCCTGAGCCTCTCGCTGGCATTCAACCGCGGCGTCAGCTTCAGCATGTTCTCGGCGGATACCGACACTGGGGTCACGATCCTGCTCATCGTGCAGGCGCTGGCGACCGCCTTCGTGACCTGGTTCGCGTTGCGGGCTCCGGATCCGGGCGAGCGCACCGGGTATGGCTTGATCGCCGGAGGCGCGCTGGGGAACCTGATCGACCGGGCGGCGGATGGGGCCGTGACCGATTTCCTCGACCTCCATCCCATGGCCTGGCGGCTTTTCACGTTCAACGTCGCCGACATCTTCATCTCCGCAGGCGTCGGCCTGCTCGTGATCGACGCCCTCCTGAAGTCCCGCGGACCGGCGGTCCGTCCCGAAACGGCCGTGCATGAAAGGCGCTCCGGATGAGTGACGACGATGACGACAAGATCCAGGATTACTCCCACGTCACCCCAGCCTACCGGCGGGCCCTGTGGACCGTCGTGGTGCTCAACGTCGGCTATGGGCTCGCCGAGATCGTGGCCGGGTTCGTCTCCGGATCACAGGCCCTGAAGGCGGACGCCCTCGACTTCCTCGGCGACGGAACGATCACGCTGCTCGGCCTGATCGCCATTGGGTGGAGCTTGGTCTGGCGGGCACGGTCCGCGCTTCTCCAAGGCGTCTTCCTCGGGCTCCTCGGCCTCGGCATCCTTGTCACCTCCGCGTACCGGGTTTTCGTGCTGCAGCAGCCCGAGGCCGAGATCATGGGCCTGTTCGGGGTGATCGCGCTCGTGGTCAACGTCGCCTCGGCCTGGGTCCTGCTGCCGCATCGGAGCGGGGACGCCAACGTCAGGGCGGTGTGGCTGTTCAGCCGGAACGATGCCATCGGCAACGTGGCGGTGATCATTGCCGCCGGCCTCGTCGCCTGGACCGCGACGCCGTGGCCTGACCTTGTTGTTGCCGTCGTCATCGCAGGGCTGTTCCTCCAGTCGTCCTGGGTCATCATCAAGGATGCCCGTCGCGACCTCAGAACCGCCCAAGCCTCGGCCTGACCGCTGCATCGTTCGGGCAAGGCGTCAGAGGAGGCCTCAGGCATCCTGTGGATCGCGGGTGAGCGGAAGCCGGACGCCTCAATCCTGCCGGACTTGAAGGCAACCTTTCATGCCGGTTGGCAGGCTTCCGCCGGTTCCTGTGCCTGCGGCAAGACAGCGTTAAAGCCAATCCCTTAGAAGAATGGGGAACCGTCCGGGATCAACCCTGGGCGCACAGAATGCGGGAATTCCCACGATGAAGCGTATTGCATTGGTTGCGGGCCTCGTGCTCGCGCTCGCCGCCTGCCAGGGCCAGGACATGTCCACGCGCCACCTGGCGCCGATCCCCGCCGCCACCATGGCGCTGATGGAAACGAAGGGCATGTCGAAGAACGACCCGATCCTGATGCGCTCCTACAAGAAGGAATCGGAGATCGAGGTCTGGAAGCGGGGCCGCGACGGCCGGTATGCGCTCCTCAAGACCTACCCGATGTGCCGCTGGTCGGGCCAGCTCGGGCCGAAGATCCGCGAGGGCGACCGCCAGGCCCCAGAAGGCTTCTACACGGTCACCCCGGCGCAGATGAACCCGAACTCGCAGCTCTACCTCTCGTTCAATCTCGGCTACCCGAATGAGTACGACCGCGCCCATGGCCGGACGGGGTCGCACCTGATGGTGCACGGCTCGTGCTCGTCGCAGGGGTGCTTCGCCATGACCGACGAGGCGATCTCGGAGGTCTATGCCCTCGCCCGCGAGGCCTTCGCAAGCGGTCAGCGTGGCTTCCAGTTCCAGTCCTATCCGTTCCGCATGACGGCGGAGAACTTGGCCAAGCACCGCCTGGACCCGAACATCGCCTTCTGGCGGAACCTCAAGGAGGGCTCCGACTACTTCGAGCTCGCCAAGCAGGAGCCGCAGGTTTCCGTGGCCAGCGGGCAGTATGCCTTCAGTGGGGACGCCTCGGTCATGGTGGCGGTCGCACAGAAGCGGCAGAGCGACGACCGGCAGGTGGGTGCGTTGGCGGCCAATGGCGTGCAGCCCGTCAAGCTGGTCTACGCCGACGGCGGGCAGCACGAGAGTTTCCGGCAGGCCTTGTACGGCGATCCAGGGCAGGGCGGCTCGCTTGCGGTCGACGCCAACGCCCGCAAGCGCCTCGGGGACGTCAGCCGTCCTGAGGCGCTGGCCGCCGGGCCACAGGAGGTCGTCCTCGCTGCCAACGGGAAGCCGCGGCAGGCCGCATCAACGACGCTCGCCTACTCCTCGCAAAGGCCACAAGGAGGCCGCATTCCCCCTGGCGCTCCCGTCACGCAGGCAGCCCCGGCAGCCGCCGCACCTACGCCGGCAGACCAGACGGGAAGCGGCGGAGGCTCCGTCCTTGAGCGTTTCCGGGGCCTGTTCGGCGGGTAGGGACTGCTGGGCGGTGACGGGAGCGCCCCACCTCAGCGCTAGGTTCGGCTTGCGCGTATGGTGGCCAAGAGGCACATCCGCCAAGAAGGACGCAGCCTACTTGAGTGCGGAGGGGTTCAATCGAATGCGCTGGCACGACACGCTATCCGGTTCCAAAAAGGGGCTGACGCGCAATTTTCGGACCGGTTTCCACGTGCGAGGCGTCAGGATAAGTCAGCTACGCTCAACCCATGTTAGGGCCGAGAAGGATCAACTCTGGTTTGAGTAGGGTTCCTCCCGGACCTTCTTTGCCCCTACGGTTCCGGCTCCTGAAGCGCTCGCCCCAGGTTGAGCGCTTCTTTTTTGTCCGAAGCTCGTTTCCTTGCACACGTCGAAATCGACCCGTGGCATCGCTCTTCTCAGGAAGAACAAAGATGAATTCAGCTTTGCTTACATGAACACAATATCAGCACAATGTTTTTTGGCGGTAATAACTTAGATTAAGAACGGATGTTAATTATTGTGCTATAAGAATATTATTATCAGCCACTGATCTTGGGCGCTGATGACTGAGAGAGACGTGCGCTCCCGCCTGCAACAGGAGGAGTGGCACATGCATGCTTCTTTCCATCCCCAAGCTTCCTTCGATCCCGATTACAATCCGATGATCCGCAAGCTGGAGAGCATTTTCACGCTCACCGATGACGAGCGGCGGGCGCTTGAGACCCTGCCGATGCAGCTTGCTGTTCTCAGGGACCATCAGGACATCGTGCGCGAGGGCGACCGTCCCTCCCGCTCCTGCCTGATCCTCGGTGGCTTTACCGCTACCTACAAGATCACCGCAGGCGGCAAGCGCCAGATCGTGGCTTTCGGCATCCCCGGTGACATTCCCGATTTGCAGAGCCTGCACCTGAAGGTTCTGGACGTCAGCATCGGCACCCTCACCCAGTGCCGGCTGGGATTCATCACCCATGACGACCTGCGTGATCTCTGCACCCGCTTCCCGCGCATTGCCGCCGCCTTCTGGCGTGAAACCCTGATTGAGGGGGCCATCTTCCGGGAGTGGGTGATCAACATCGGACGGCGCGAAGCCTACAGCCGCATGGCCCATGTGCTGTGCGAGTTCCTGGTGCGTCTCAGAGCTGTTGGCCTGGTCGAGGGTCATGCCTGCGACCTGCCGATCACCCAGGTCGAGTTCGCCGATGCGCTCGGCATCACGCCGGTTCACATCAACCGCGTTTTCCAGCAGATGCGGGCTGATGGTCTCATTGAACTGAAAGGCGAGCGGCTGAACATTCCTGACTGGGACCGGTTGAAGCACGTAGGAGAGTTCGACTCCACCTACCTGCACCTGGAGATCGACCAGGCCGTCGCATGAGCTTTACCCTTCAGCCGATCCGCGTCGCGACCGGCTTCGACGAGGAAGGCATGCTGGTCCTCGACGAGGAGCAGCGGCTTCTGGCGGTGTTGACCCACATCTCGGACGAGAACGAGGTTGCTCCGGGGCAGTGGTACCTGGAGGCAGGCTTTGGCCGGTTGGATGGGATCAACCAGCCGACCTTTGCCGATCTGGACGCAGCCCAGGCTTGGATCGGTCAGCGCCTCGCAAGCGGACAGTAGTGGCTTCCGCACGAGTATGATGCTTCAATTCTCAAAACGGCTTTCTGCGAAATTTTTGCCGTAAGTCATTGACGGGTATAGGACGCAGCGGTCTCGACACCAGGAAGGTCTCAAAATGGCACATCCCGGATGTAACCCGAATGTCGGCTCAAGCCGCGAACACCAGACGTTCGCGAAGGGCAGGTGATTTCGTGAGTTGAACCGTGGCCGACATTCATTGGCCCCATGTCCATGGCATGACAGCTCGAACGAGCATCCCACAGGGAGGCTGTCATGCCACGGCGACGTCTCGGTGCGTGCCTGGGTCTAACCTTGGCTTGCCTCTGGGGTGGCGCAGTCGCCGCCTCCGAGACGACACTCGACCTTGCCCTCGTGCTCGCCGTGGACGTGTCGTCCTCGATGGCGCCGGCCGAGCAGTCGCTTCAGCGCTCGGGTTTCATTGAGGCCTTCCGATCCCCGCCGGTCCACAAGGCCATCACAAGGGGAGCCCTCGGCCGCATCGCCGTCACTTACGTCGAATGGTCAGGAGCCGATGAGCAGACCGTTCTCGTGCCGTGGACCGTGATCGATGGGCCGGACGCGGCGCGGACCTTTGCGTCCGAGCTCAAGCGCCAGCCGATCCGGCAGGCGGGCCTGACCTCGATCTCCGGCGTGATCGGCTTCAGCATGAGGCTTTTCGCGGATCTCGCGGACAGGCCGGCGCGGCGGGTGATCGACATCTCGGGGGACGGCCCGAACAACGATGGTCCCAAGGTCAGACACGTGCGCGATCAGGCCGTGGCCGAGGGCATCACGATCAATGGACTGCCAATCCAGGTTCCGGGGTTGGTGAGCGCCTGGGAGTTCGGTGACCTGGACCGATACTACGCGGACTGCGTCATCGGAGGAGCCGGCGCGTTCATGATCCCGCTCCGCCAGGCCGATCAGTTCCCGTCCGTCATCAAGACAAAGGTCCTGCGCGAAATCGCCGGCCCTGGCCCGTCACCGCTGGTCCTTCACGCCGGAGCCCAGGCCGACTGCCTCACAGGCGAGAAGCGCCGCAAGGAAGAGGAGGCATGGGAAGGCGAGGGAAGCCCTTAGAGGCCATGTCGCCGGCTACGGGAATTCACCCGATCCACGTCTGGAGCTACTGGTTCGCCGTCATGGTCGGCGAGGTCCGGCCGCCGAGCGAGGCCCAGGCCGTGCCTTCGTCGCCTTCGCGCTTAATGTAGGTGTAGCCGGTCTTGTGCCACGGCAGGATGGCGTTGCGCTTGTTGTCGAGGATGAAGTCGCCGCGGTTCGTGCGCACCATCATGACCGCATGTCCCGCACCTTCCTCGTCGATGACGACGGTCATGCGCAGCGTCCGGCGCGGGAAGCCCGCCTCGACCAGCCGCTTGCGCTTGACCAGCTGGTAGTCCTCGCAGTCGCCGTAGCCGTCCTCGGCGAAGTCCCAGATGTCCTCGACGCCCCAGTGGTCCTTGTCGGTCTTCGCCTTGATGTCAGCGTTCACCTGCTGGTTGATCCGGTTGAGGGTCTGCCAGGCCTTGGCCGTGAGATCGACAGCGGCGGGCTCGGACGGATCGACCGCGCATTCCGCCGGGTTCTGCTCGCAGAAGCGGATCCAACCCAGGATCGGCTTGGCATTGCCGACCTTGGCAACCGGCTGGGACACGCCTGGCAGGATGCTTCCGGTCTGGGTCTGCGCCTGCGCTGCGGTTGCGACTGCGGTGAAGGCCAAGGCAGCGGCGCCGAGACGAATGAGGGTCCTCGTAAAAGGCCGAACGCTCAGAAGCCCGAAGAGAGGTTGCCGCATTGCCCCACCGATGTGCCGTTAATGATTTGTTCATCAAACCTGGCACGGCGGATCGGGCGATCTCAAGGCGAAAGTTAAACAAGGGTTAACAGGTCGCACCCGGGTTCGTTCCGTCCTTTCTTCAGCCGTGGCCTGCGCGCAATGTCGCGGCGGTGATCTCCAGACGGCCGCTGACGTCATCGAACCTCAGGGCGTAATGAACGTCAGCGCTGTCGAGATGCGCCTCGCCCACGCCAAGCGCGGCATCACCCAGCTCCAGCAACGCCTCACCCCGGCGCTCCACCGCCATCCCGGGATCGTAGGCGACCATGGTCGCCCCGAGCACGGTCAGGGTGTCGTCGATGAGCCTTGTCGCCGCCTCGTCGTCACCTTGGCGAAAGATCGCTGCGATCAGGATGCGCTCAGTGCCGGGACGGTCCGCCGGACCCGTGACGTCGACGTCGACCAGGCGCGCGGCGAAGCGGCAGCGCGTGCCGGCCTCACAGGAGGTCTGCCGGAGGCGGAGATCGGTGCCGGCCTGGTGCAGCGCCGCGTTGACGGCTTCCGCATACCGCTGCGGCGGAGCCTCGAACGGCCCGGCTGTTGCCTGGGAGGCAGAAGCGAACGCGGTGAGGAATAAGCCAAGGGCCAGTCGCATGGTCTCTCCGAAGGTTGCCGGCATCCAGCCCGAGCACCATGGCAGGCTCATGGCACGAGACCGAGGCCGTCCGGTCTGGTGCCTGTTCTCCCCATGCAATCGCAATCGATGCCGGCGGGCTGGCGAAGCCAAGGTCTGGGGCTTCGATTTGCCTCGCCATTTGTCACAGGCTCGTGAGAACGCCGTGCTTCCCAACCAGGGATTCGTGTGAGAGGTTCGCGCCATGAAGCCATGGCTCGCCATCACACGTCTGCTGCCGCTCCTCGCGGCCCTTGCACTCGTGCTTGCCCCGCTCGCCGCTCCCGCGGTGGCCGCCGGGATGATCGCGCCCATGGCGGCTGACGCCAGGATGGATCCGGCCTCCGCAGCCGATGGCATGGGGATGGCCGAGGTGCCGTGCTGCATGCCGACAGAGCCGTCGATGCCCGAAGGCTCGAAGGCCTGCCCGCTCGCGGCCTTCTGCCATGCGAAGATCGTCGAAGGTGTGTTGACCGCCAGCGCCGTGCTGCGTTGGTCCAGCCCTGCACAGACAGCGGCGCCCGGAAACGACGCCGCTCTGGAGACGCTGGCCCAAGCCCCGCCTGCGCGCCCTCCGCAAGCCTGAGAATCCCGCCGGCGCATGCGCCGGAAGCCGCGCGGCCATCGCCGCGCCGAGGCCGGCCCGCTGGGTCCTGGCCGCCGTTGACCTTGGGATCATCCGATAAAGCCGTCACTCCGCGCACACCCTCCTGTCCGTGCTCCTTTGCGGAACACCGGGATGGCTCGGAACCCCAACTGCAGATTTGATGATTGCACCCCGCCTGCGGGGGAAAGACACCCTGATGAAAAGACAATTCCTTCCCGCTCTTCTGTCCGCCCTGGCCATCGGCAGCCTGCCGTCGGCGCTGGCTCAGGCCCCTGAAACCTATCGCGCCGGCGCCATCGTGGTCGAGGCGCCATGGTCCCGCGCCACGCCCGGCGGGGCGAAGGTCGCCAGCGGCTACATGCGGATCACGAACAGCGGATCCGAGCCTGACCGCCTGGTCGGCGGCTCCACGGTCGTCGCCGAACGCTTCGAGGTGCACCGCTCCACGGTCGTCGACGGCGTCGCGCGCATGGAGCCCGTCACCGGGGGCCTGGAGATCGGCCCCGGCCAGACGGTCGAACTGAAGCCGGGCACCCTGCACGCCATGCTCGTCAACCTGCGGCAGGGACTGAAGCCGGGTGAGACGGTGAAGGGCATGCTCGTGTTCGAGAAGGCCGGCGTGCTCAAAATCGAATACCAGGTCGGCGGGATCGGCGCGCAGGCAGCCCCCGCCGCGGCCAACGCCCACCAGAACCACTGAGGACACCATGTCACCACTCAGGATCCTTCGCTGGGCCGCATGGGCGCTCGTCGCCGTCCTGCTGGTCCAGATGGGCGTCCTCGGCCTGCACTGGTATCGTGGGGAGAGGCTCATCCCCGGGCGCGAGCCCGTGGTCACGACGACCGGTGTGCCCGCCGTCGGCGGTCCGTTCTCGCTGGTCAACCACCGCGGCGAGCGCGTCACGCAGGACACCTTCAAGGGCAAGCCGACGGTGTACTTCTTCGGCTTTACCCACTGCCCGGAGGTGTGCCCGACCACGCTGTTCGAGATGAGCCAGCACCTCAAGCAGCTCGGCCCCGACGCCGACCGCCTCAACGTCGTCTTCGTCACGGTCGACCCGGAGCGGGACACGCCCGAGCTGCTGAAAACCTACATGGAAAGCTTCGACCCTCGGATCGTCGCGCTCACCGGCACGCCGGAGGAAGTGACCGCGGCGGCGAAGGCCTTCCGCGTCGCCTACCGCAAGGTCCCGACCGAGGGCGGCAGCTACACGATGGAACACTCGGCGTCGGTGATCGTGACCGATGCACAGGGTGGGTTCGTCAGCCTGATCGACTACCACGAAGACAAGGCAACGGCGCTCGCGAAACTCAAACGGGCGATCCGGGGATAGGACATGAGCCAAACCGCCACCACCCGTCACGTGACCATGCCCGATGGGCTGCTCACAACCTCAGGCCGTCACGCGTGGGCGTACCTGTTCGCCGCCTGGATCATCGCGCTCGCCGCGACCGCCGGAGCCCTGTTCATCGGGGAGGTCATGGGGCAGACGCCCTGTAACCTATGTTGGCACCAGCGGGTCTTTATGTTCCCGCTTGCCGTCATCCTGGCCGTGGCGACCTTCCGCGAGGATACCGGCATCTGGCGCTACGGCTTGCCTATCGCAGGGCTCGGGTGGCTCATCGCCGCCTTCCACTCGCTGCTCTACGCCGGGATCATCCCCGAGGCGATCAAGCCCTGCGGACAGGGGCCGTCCTGCTCCAGCGCCGACATGACCGTTCTTGGCCTGCCGCTCCCCTACCTGTCGCTCGCGGCCTTCACCGCCATCGCCGTTCTTCTCATTCCTGCCAGTCGAAAGAAATCCAATGTCTAAGCGCCTCCTTGTCATCCTGACCGCCCTGATCGTGGTCGCCGCCTTCGCCGGTGGTGCCTTCCTGTATGACCGCTCCGGCAAGGGCGCCGAGCCTGCTTCCGCGGCCACCGCCGCCAACGGCACCCTGGTCCGGCCGCACTCGCCGATCATCGGCCCACCGGAGGCCCCGGTCACCATCGTGGAGTTCTTCGATCCGATGTGCGAGGCCTGCCGGGCCTTCTATCCCATCGTCAAGCAGATCATGGCGGACTTCCCGAAGGACGTGCGCCTGGTCCTGCGGTACACCCCCTTTCACAAGGGGGCCGACACCGCGGTCCGGATCCTGGAGACGGCGCGCGCCCAGGGACGGTTCGAGCCGGTTCTCGAAGCTCTGATGGCCACCCAGCCGGAATGGGCCGCCCACGGCGCGCCCGATCTCGACAAGGCCTGGGGCTACGCCAAGGTCGCCGGCCTCCAGGTGCAGCGCGCCCAGGGCGAGGCCTCCTCGCCCGAGATCACCCGTGTCCTGGAGCAGGACATCGCGGACGTGAAGGCCAACAACGTGCAGCAGACGCCGACCTTCTTCGTCAACGGCAAGCCGCTGACCAGTTTCGGGCCGCAGCAGCTCCGCGACCTGGTCCAGCGCGAGGTCGACCAGGCACGGAAGGGGTCATGATCCCCCGTATGCCTACGTTCTCCGCAAGGAGGGCCGCCGCGGCTTTGTGCGGCGGCCCCACGATAGATTGAAGGTTCGATGCTCAGCGTCTCCGTCCCGGCCGCCATGCTCGGTGGTCTCATCAGCTTCCTGAGCCCCTGCGTGCTGCCGCTGGTGCCGCCCTACCTGTCGTTCCTGGCCGGCACGACCTTCGACCGGCTGAACGCGGGCGACAGCGCCGTCCGCTGGCGGGCGGTGCTGGCCGCACTCATGTTCGTCGCCGGCTTCTCCACCGTGTTCGTCCTGCTCGGCGCGACGGCCTCGGCGCTCGGACAGGTGATCCGCCAATACCTTGATGTCCTGAGCACGGTGGCCGGCATCGCCATCATCGTGATGGGTCTGCATTTCCTCGGCGTCTTCCGCATCGGGCTGTTCTACAGAGAGGCGCGCTTCAGCGTCGCCAAGCCAGTCGGCCTCTGGGGCGCCTATGCGATGGGGCTCGCCTTCGCCTTCGGCTGGACGCCCTGCATCGGCCCCGTGCTCGCGGCGATCCTGACGGTGGCCGGGTCGGAGCAGAGCGTCGCCCAAGGGGCCCTGCTGCTCGCCGCCTACTCCGCAGGCCTTGGCATCCCGTTCCTGCTCGCCGCGTTCGCCATGAGGCCCTTCATTGCCCTTCTCAAGGGCATGCGCTCACGCTTCCCGCTGGTGGAGAAGACGATGGGCGGCCTCCTCGTGCTGACCGGCATTGCCTTCCTGACGGGCTGGATCACCAACATGTCGTATTGGCTTCTGGAGACCTTCCCGGCTCTTGCCACGCTGGGCTGAGAGGTCGTCACGACCGCCCCGTCCGGCGAGCCGGCGGGCCTGTCCGGCATCACCAGTTTCCAAGCGGTCAATTGGGCCGGGGCGTCTCAGGCGGCGGGGAGGGTGCCATCGGACTTGTGGGAGCACCCTGCTGCATGTCGGGCATGTTCTGCATTCCCGGCATGTTCTGCATGCCGCCGGACTGTCCGGGCTGGGGCTGCATCATCGCCATGTTCCGGCAGCAGGGGCACATGCTGCCCACGGACTGGCCCGGCTGCGCGGGCTGGGTCATGCCTGGTTGCTGGGCCTGCGCGGTGGTCGTCGGCGTGCCGCACATCATGGGGCTGGCCATGGCGGTCGAGCCTGTGGTCTGGGCCGCCGCCTGATGCATCGGGCAAGCGAGGACCGGGGTGGCGGCGAACCCCGCCGCGGCGGCGATGACCAGGGTAAGCTTCCTCATGGTGCGTTCCTCCAGCTGTGCTCCGGGACAGGTTCGCGCCATTCACGAACTCCGGCAACTCGCAATGTGGTGAGCGGCAGCCCTAGAGGCCCGGCCCCTTGGCGGCGCCGAAGATCCGGCCCGGCTTTCCGTCCTGCGACTGCTGGAGCAGCACCACATAAGCGTCGGCCCCCTGCGATTTGGTCGCCTCCAAGGGCACCCGGAAGCTGGCGCGAGGCCCGGACCAGGGCCCAAGGGAGATCATCCCGCGCACCACGTTGACGTAGGTTTCGGTCCGCCCGGCGTTCTCCCCGCGATGGATCGGCACCTGGACGCTCCGCCGAATGGGCAGCAGCCAGACCGTCGCCTCCCCGGTGCCCGCGCCGACATCGACGGCGATCACGCCGTCGTCCTCCCTCACGCCGACGGCAACGGGAGCCTGGCCGTGGGTGGCGTGGTGGATCGCGTCCATAACCTGGTCCCGCGCGGAACCGACGGAGGACAGGACGCCGTTGACGACCAGTTCGGGCGTGTGGACACGGCGGACGCCCCGGGCGAGCGCATAGCCTTTCTGCCGTGCGGTGAACAGCGGATCGGCGAGGGTGTCCTTCCAGCCCATGTAGTCCCAGTAACTCACGGGGAGGCTCAGCACGATCAGGGCAGGGTCCTGCGCCAACTCGCCCAGGAGCTGCTTGGCGGGGCCGCAGGCGGAGCAGCCCTGGCTGACATAAAGTTCGAGGACCGCCTGCGGCCGGGGCGAGGCGACAGCCTGGCCCACGAGGAGGGCGCAGACGGCGGCGAGGAGGACGGTCCAGGATCTCGGAGGGTTTCGCATGTGGGCAGCTCACCACGGCCCGCGGCGCCTGGGACAATCACGTTTTCTCGACGGACGCCCTTTGGGGTGGACATCCGTCCGGTTCCGTCGGCCCACACGCTGGTAGGAGCGGCTCGAAGCGTTATTCATGGTGTGGATTACGATTGGTCAACGGCTGCCGCGTCGCCACGACGGGCGCGGCAGCCCCATGCAGGGATCTCAGGATGTCTTTCAGTGCCGCCATTGCCCGCCTCGTCTTCCTCGCCGCGCTCGTTCCGCCTTCCACGGCGCTGGCCCAGCCCGCTTCGTTCACGCCGGACCAGCGCGAGGCCATCGGCGGGATCGTCCGGGAGTATCTCCTCAAGAACCCCGAGGTGCTGCAGGAGGCCTTCACCGAGCTCCAGCGACGGCAGCAGGTGGCCGAGCAGGCGGGCCGGGCGGAGGTCCTGACCTCCGAGCGCGGCAAGCTGGAGAACTCGCCCAATGACTTCGTGCTCGGCAACCCGCAGGGTGACGTCACAATGGTCGAATTTCTCGACTACAACTGCGGCTACTGCAAGCGCGCCGTGGCCGACGTGAAGGCGCTCATCAAGGCCGATCCCAAGCTGCGGGTGGTGATCAAGGACTTCCCGGTGCTTGGGCCGGGGTCCGTCGAGGCCAGCCGCGTCGCGCTGGCGGCCAAATCGCAGCTCACCGGCGACAAGCTCTACGAGTTCCACACCCGGCTGATGGAGAAGCGCGGCCAGGCCAACGGCGACTCCGCCAAGGCCGTGGCCAAGGAGCTGGGTCTCGACATGTCCCGCCTGGAAAAGGATCTGCAAAGGGACGGGATCAACGCGACGCTGCAGGAGAACATGGAGCTGGGGGAAAGGCTGGGGATCAACGGCACGCCTGGCTTTGTCATCGGGAATGAGGTTATTGCGGGTGCCGTCGGGGTCGAGCCACTGAAGCAGGTCATCGCGAACACACGCAAGTAAAGGTGCGGACCAACGCCCTTATTGACCAACGAGGATGGAGCCAAGCCGGCATTGCAGGAACAACGGCTTGGCCCATGTGATCTCCTGCGTGTTCGTTCCCTACCGCACAGAGTTCCCCACATGGCCGTCACCCCTTCAACGTTTCGTATCAGGCTCGCGGCTCTCACGCTGCTCGTCGCTGGGACGGCGGTCGCCCACGAGAAGGCAACTGGGGTTGTGGCCGCGCGGATGAAGGCTATGGAGGACACGGCCGCCCAGGCCAAGGCCCTCGACCGCGCCCTCAAGGCGGCCTCGCTCAATGCCGCGGACGTCCGTGCGCGCGCAGAGAGCATCCATGCCAACGCCCATGACCTCCTGGCCATGTTCCCGCCCGGAAGTGATCAGGGTCACACCTACGCCGGACCGGAGATCTGGACGCAACGGGACGTCTTCGAACGACTGACCCGGGCTTACGATGTCGCTACCGAAAAGCTCGTCGAGGTCGCGCGCACGAAGGCGTTGCCTGAATTGCGCGAGCAGTTCGGGGTGGTCAGGCGCCAGTGCCTCGACTGTCATGAGAAGTTCCGAGCCCCGGGCGCTGAGCGGAGGCATTAGGCGGGCCCACCAAGCAACGGAGACCCTCGGCCGTCCTGGCCAGAAGGGACGCCATGACGCTGATTGCCAATGGCGCCACGGAAGTCCTCTATTTCACCTTGTCCTGCGAGACGTCCATGATCAACCGCGTGGCCAGGTATCCATTCAGCTCCGCCGGCAGCGCCAGGCCCATGCCGCGTCCGGCCTTGAGGTCGGCGATCTGCTCGTCGGACAGCGACTTGACCGAACGCGTCTCCAATCCGGCATAGGGCGCGGGGGAGGCATGCTGGGCCTGGGCGGCGCCAACGGCAGCGAGCGTTGCGGCAATCACGATCCAGGTGCGGGACATCGATTGATCTCCTGGCAAGAGACAGGTCAGAGCAGGCGTGCCCCCTCGTAGCGGGCGAAGGTCCTCTGGCCTGATGGCCCAAACAATATGACGTCGTAGGTGTCATTCTCAACACCTGTGACCTCCATGCCGGGCGATCCAACCGGCATGCCAGGGACGGCCAAGCCCTTTGCCTGGGGCTTCTCAACCAGCAGGCGCTTGACTGCGTCCGCCGGCACGTGTCCCTCGATGACATAGCCACCAACCTCTGCCGTGTGGCAGGAGGCGAGGTCGTCCGGGACGCCTAGGCGAACCTTGACCCGGTTGACCTGGGGCGTGGTGACGACCTCGACGGGGAAGCCGGCGGCCTTCATGTGCTCGACCCAACCGCCGCAGCAGCCGCAGTTCGGGTCCTTTGTGACCACGACCTTCGGCAGGGCGGCCTGGGCGAAGGAAGGCCCTGCCGTGAGGGCCGCACCGGCGGCACCGAGTACAGTCAGGAAGCGGCGGCGGTCGAGCATGGGGTTCTCCTTCAGGCTGCGGTCGGAGTGTAGCCGGCCTCCGACACAAGGGCCCTGATCGAGATCAGGTCGGTGCTGCCGCGGACGGATACAAGCTTGGAGGCCGGATCCGCCTCGACGCTCGTTCCGGGCAGGCCCGTCTCGATGGCCTTCTTGATGGTGCCGGCGCAGTGGCCGCAGGTCATGTCCTCGACCCGCAGGGTCAGGGCGTCCGGGTGATGGGACACGGTCTGATCGTTCTGGGACTGGTGGGTGCTGCATCCGCACATGGTGCTTACTCCGTTTCGTGATGACGATGCGGGCACCCTGCACCTTCCCATGATGGCAAGGTCAAGAGGCGACTTGAACCCTGCACTCCAAGGATCCCTGGCCGGGTTAGGGGAACCCGACGCCGAAGGTCGCCGTTGGGCCGATGATCATAGGGATGACGCCTTGCATGACCTGATCCGCCTGATGCTCAGCCGCCTGACGGTTGCGTTGCTGGCCTTCGGCCTCGCCAGCGCGCCGCTGTATGCGGCTGTCCAGGCGGGAACCTTTGATCATGGATCATCCGCCCATGCGGTGCAGACCACGCACACATCCCATGGCCAGTCCGATCACCACCACAGCGGTGCCTCCAAGCCCTATGCGGCCGGCCAATTCTGCTGCCATCCCGGCTGCATCATGGCTGTCTTCCCTGTGCCCGCGAACCTGGCGCAGGGCGTGCCGCTGTCCGAGGTGGTCCCGATCCCGCCGGACCTGACGCGCGTGCCGGCCATGCTGTTCAGCATCGACCGCCCACCGAAACACGCCTGATCCAGAGTGAAGCGGCCATGCCGCTTGCGATGAAAGCCGGCCCGTTGGCGCGTCAGGCGCCGCGTCCGCATGGGCTGAAGACTTCACCGCGCCTGATCAGGAGAACACCATGCACCAGATGTCGTCCGAGATGCAGTCCTGCATCGACGAGTGCCTGCGCTGCTACCAGACCTGCCTCGGCATGGCGATGAACCACTGCCTAGAGCAGGGCGGCAAGCACGTGGAGCCCGGCCACATGCGCATCATGATGGCCTGCGCCGAGATCTGCCGGACCTCGGCCCATTTCATGTTGATCGGAACGCCTCACCACAAGCACACCTGCCGCGAGTGCGCGGAGATCTGCGAGGAGTGCGCCCGGTCCTGCGAACAGGTCGGCGACATGCAGGAGTGCGTGGACCAGTGCCGTCGCTGCGCCGAGAGCTGCCGCAAGATGGCGGCCTGAACGTACTCATCCTCTAAACACAACGAAAGGATACAAACATGACCACCCGAATGATCGCTCTCGCGGCCGCCTTCGTTTCCGCCGGCACCTTTGGTGCGCTGGCCCAGCAGAACCAGCCACAGCAACAGATGCAGCACCCCTCGGGCGGCCAGATGGCCATGTCAACCGAAGGCCTGCCGGACGAATGCCGGACGGCGGTCCAGGCCAGCGGGCCGATGCCGAACATGCAGGGCATGGACATGTCAGGCATGATGCAGAACATGCAGGGCATGATGGCCAACATGAACGAGGCCCAGAAGGGCTACATGCAGTCCATGATGAAGATGCACGGCCCGATGATGGCCGCCCACATGATCAAGGACTCTGACATCGCCTTTGTCTGCGGGATGATCGCCCACCATCAGGGCGCCATCGACATGGCCGACGTGGTCCTCAGGACCGGCGACAACGCCGAGGCCAAGAAGATGGCCGAGAAGACCAAGAAAGAGCAGGGGCAGGAGATTGCCGAGATGAAGGAGTGGCTCTCCAAGAACGCAAAGAAGGAGGGAAGCAACTGACGTCCGGCACTTCCAGCCGGCAGTGAAAGGGTGGTGCCCGCTGACCAAGGGCGATCAGCGGGCACCACGAAGACCGGGGCTTGACCTTCCCATGATGGGAGGGTCTAGACCGCCTGTCGAACATCGAATCCGTAGTCTCAAGGAGACAAGCGATGGCCGACGACAAGCAGCACGTTCACCACGATGGGCACAGCGAACACACCCATGGGCACAACCGCGGGCATGGCGCTCACGTCCATGTGGCCGGTCCGGCGGGCCATGAGCACCACCATCACGGTCATCCTGAGCCGGCGGCCCATGGCCATAAGGTGAAGGATCCGGTCTGCGGGATGTGGGTCGATCCCCACAGCACCCCGCACAAGGCCGAGCACAACGGCCATCCCTACTATTTCTGCTCCTCGGGCTGTAAGTCGAAGTTCGTGGCCGAGCCCGCGCAGTACGTCGAGCCGGCAGCGGCCAGGAAGGCCGAGCCTGTTCCCGAGGGCACGATCTACACCTGCCCGATGCATCCCGAGATCCGTCAGGTCGGCCCCGGCTCCTGCCCGATCTGCGGCATGGCGCTCGAACCGGTCCTCGTGAGCGCGGAGGCGACGCCGAACGCCGAACTCATCGACATGACCCGCCGCTTCTGGATCGGCCTTGTGCTGACCGTGCCGGTGTTCGCACTGGAGATGGGAGCCCACCTCACCGGTCTCGATCATCTGATCGCGCGCGGCACGTCAAACTGGATCCAACTCGCATTCGCCACGCCGGTTGTGCTCTGGGCCGGCTGGCCGTTCTTCGTGCGCGGCTGGCAGTCGCTCGTGAACCGCAGCCTCAACATGTTCACCCTGATCGCCATGGGCACCGGGGTGGCCTGGGTCTACAGCGTCATCGCGACGCTGATGCCCGACATCTTCCCGGCCGCCTTCCGCGGCCATGACGGTTCGGTCGCCGTGTACTTCGAAGCCGCGGCGGTCATCACGGTCCTCGTCTTGCTGGGACAGGTGCTCGAACTCCGCGCCCGGGAGAACACAAGTGGCGCGATCCGGGCGCTCCTTGATCTGGCGCCCAAGACGGCCCGCCTGATCCGGGCCGACGGCTCCGAGGAGGAGGTCCAGCTCGACGCGGTCCATGTCGGCGACCGCCTGCGGGTCCGCCCGGGTGAGAAGGTTCCAGTCGACGGCGCCGTCGTCGATGGCCGCAGCTCCATCGACGAGTCGATGGTCACGGGCGAGTCCATGCCCGTGACGAAGTCCGTCGGTGACACGGTGATCGGCGGCACCATGAACCAGTCCGGTGGCCTGGTCATTGAGGCCCGGAAGGTCGGCCGTGACACGATGCTGTCGCAGATCGTCCAGCTTGTGGCCGAGGCTCAGCGCAGCCGGGCCCCAATCCAGCGCCTGGCCGACCAAGTCTCCGGCTACTTCGTGCCTGCGGTGATCGTGGTGGCTCTCCTGGCCTTTGCCGCCTGGGCAATCTGGGGACCCGATCCCCGTCTGGCGTTCGGCCTTGTGGCCGCCGTCTCTGTGCTCATCATCGCCTGCCCGTGTGCCCTTGGCCTCGCGACGCCGATGTCGATCATGGTGGGCGTCGGACGGGGCGCCCAAGCCGGCGTCCTGATCAAAAACGCCGAAGCGTTGGAGCACATGGAGAAGGTCGACACCTTGGTCGTCGACAAGACTGGCACGCTGACGGAGGGCAAGCCCGCCGTCACCGCCATCGTTCCCGGTGAAGGCTTTGGCGAAACCGAGATCCTGCGTCTGGCCGCCAGCGTCGAACGGGCGAGCGAGCACCCGCTGGCTCTTGCCATCGTGGCCGCTGCTGACACCAGGAAGGTCACCACCGCGCCAGTGGGCGAGTTCGACTCCCCCACTGGCAAGGGAGCCTTGGGAGCCGTCGAGGGACGTCGCGTCGTGCTCGGCAACGCCAAGTTCCTGGCTGAGCATGGTGTCGATGTCGCTCCGCTGACCAAGGCGGCCGATGATCTGAGGCGGGACGGCGCCACAGCGATCTTTGCCGGGGTTGATGGTCGGCCCGCCGGCATTCTGGCCATTGCCGATCCGGTGAAGGCCTCGACCCCCGAGGCTTTGGCGGCCTTGAAGCAGGAGGGCATCCGGGTCGTGATGCTCACGGGCGACAACCGCACGACGGCGGAGGCCGTGGCCCGCAAGCTCGGGATCTCTGAGGTCGAGGCGGAGGTCCTGCCGGAGCAGAAGAGCGCGGTGGTCGAGAAGTTCAAGCGCGAGGGTCGGGTCGTCGCCATGGCTGGCGACGGGGTCAACGACGCCCCGGCTCTGGCAGCGGCAGATGTCGGCATTGCCATGGGATCGGGAACGGACGTTGCGATTCAGAGCGCGAGCGTGACCCTGCTTAAGGGCGACCTGACCGGGATCGTCCGGGCACGGCGGCTGTCGCAGGCGGTAATGGGCAACATCCGCCAGAACCTGTTCTTCGCCTTCATCTACAACGCACTCGGCGTACCGGTGGCGGCGGGCGTGCTCTACCCGGTGTTCGGGATTCTGCTGTCACCGATCATCGCCGCGGCAGCGATGGCTCTCTCATCGGTGAGTGTCATCGCAAATGCCCTACGTCTCCGGGCCGCCAGGTTGTAAATTGGGAAGCGCGCTTGTTGGCCTGGAAGCCAGGCCGTTCAACTGCTCCAAGTTTCCAGGAGGGGCAGTTGAATGGGCCTCGGCTGGTAAGACTCTACAGGGGTCCTCGACTCGTTGCGTACCATTCAATGTCTTCGCACAGCGAACTCATTCATCAAGGCCGGACATCATCATAGCGGCAGGGGAAACCTGACGCTGGTACGGGTGCCCTTCTCGACCGGCTCCCGCTCCACCTGCCCATCGAGCTGGTTGGCAAAGGCGTCGATGAGCTGAAGGTCGAGCCCGCCCTTGCGGGGCGGTCCCATGCCGCGTCCATTGTCCTCAACCGCAAGGCTGGCCTCACCGAGTTCGAACCGTGTCGTGAAGCTAACCCGGATCGTGCCGCCGTCGTCATCGAAGGCGTACTTCAGCGAGTTGGTGACCAACTCGTTGACGATCAGCCCGGCCGCCACGGCTCGATCCAGCGGAAGCAGCGCTCCGCGCTCGGCCTCAACCTCGATGCTCACCGTCTCCCGCTGCGGGTCGATGTTGGCGCACAGGGCCCGCAGGTAATCGCCGAACTCCACGTTGCTGATGCCGGCCTCGAACGAGAGCTGATCCTGGGCCAGGGCAATCGCATGCACCCGGTCCATGACGCTGACGAAGCGGTCCCGGTCCTCCTGCGTCGAGGCGTGACGGCGTTGCAGGGCCAGAAACGAGATGATGGTTTGAAGGTTGTTCTTCACCCGGTGCTGGAACTCGCGCAGAAGCACCTCGGCAAAGGACTTCTCCCGGGCATGTCCTGCTGCCGCCTCCGCCGCCTTGGTCTCGGTTTCCAGCCGCAGCAGGGCTACGCCCAGGATGTTGGCCATCGTGGACAGGAAGGTCACGTCCCCTTCGTCAAAGGTGCGCGGCTCCTCTGCGTCTACCTCCAGCACGCCCCAGGTGCGCCCGTCGATCCGCACCGGCACGTTTACGAGCGAGACGATGCCATGCTCGCGCAGGCTCGGGTGCATGCGGAACTCAGGGTCGTTCGGCAGGTCCTCGACAATCACGGGAGCAGCCGTCTGCATGCATCGACCAGCGACGGAGCTGTTGTCGAGGGCAAAGGTCGTCTGGCCCGCCGCGCCAGGTTTCCAGCCCACTCCTGCCACCATCAGCAGGTCACCATGATCCGGGCGGTAGCACAGCACCTTCACGTGCCTGATGTGGGTGACACGGGAGACCTGGGCAGTGACGTAGTGCAGGAGCCTCTCACGCGGCAGAATCTCGGACGCCACACGGCCGAAGGCGGCGAGCGCCCGCTGGTACTCGTGCATGCGCTTCAGTTCAGGGCTGTGACCCTCGCTCCTCTTGGGCATCATGCCTCCTGTTCAGATGCCCATTGGGGCTGTCTTGCTGCAAGGCTGGAAAAGCTCGGCGGCTGGGTCTGGTTCCAGAAGGAAACGTTGGCCAGGTTGTCTCGGCCGATCCGCGCCTACTTAGGAGGCATTGTTTGAGATCTTAGCCTTAGGAACAAAGACCGTTGCTCCCTCTTTCATCGAGCATGCCTGGCCCGAACCCTCATCCACGTGCTCTTATTCTGGTCGTCGAAGACGAGGCACTCGTTCGGATGACCCTCGTGGATGTGCTGGAGGATGCCGGCTTCAAGGTGATCGAAGCCGCCCATGCGGACGAGGCGCTTCGGGTTCTGAGTGCCGTCACAGGCATCCATGCCGTCGTCACCGACGTGGAGATGCCGCGCGGCAGCATCAACGGCTTCGAGCTGGCCCGGCGGGTCCGTTCGGAGCGCGAGGACATCGGGATCCTGATCGCCTCAGGTCGTGCCGCGCCCAAGTCAGGCGACCTGCCGGAGGGAGCCCTGTTCCTCGGCAAGCCTGTCCATCCCGAGACGCTCGTGCGGCTCCTCAAGACGCTCCTGACCTCCGATCAGACATGACAGGACGATGACGGCCTGTTCCTTTGGTCATGAACAAATCGCTCATGCTTGCCGCTCAGCCCGAGCTTCTGCTCTGGGACCGGAGACGGACATCCGTCGCAAGCCCCACCAGGCCTTCTCTGCCATGTGGGCGACGCTCTTGATCTTAACCAGCCGATCATCGGACACATGTGCGTGACGAAAACATAACGAGCACACAACGCGCTATGACTACCTCTATCCGAGAGATGGTTGCTGCTCTTTCGCCGTACGCCGACAGACATTGCGGCAACAATTCCGGAAAGTCCGCGACAGAGACCTAGAACCATCCGAAGGTCAGGGCCGCCACCGCGAAATAACGGGCCATCTTGGCCACCGCCACAATGGCGATAAAGATCGGAAAAGGCTCGCGCAGGACGCCGGCGACGATGGTGAGCGGATCACCGATGAAAGGAAGCCAGCTCAGCAGCAGGGACCAGCGCCCGTAGCGATGATACCAAGTCTCGGCCCGCTCGATCTTGGCCCGCTTGACCGGGAACCAGGGCCGGTCCTCGAAGGTGGCGAGCAGGCGTCCCAGCAGCCAGTTCGCCGCAGAGCCCAGAGTGTTGCCGACGCTCGCCACGAGCACGAGCAGCCACCACGTGTAGTGCTCCGAGACGAGGAGCCCGAACAGCACCACCTCGGACTGGAATGGCAGGACCGTTGCGGACAGGAACGCCGCCGCGAACAAACCGCCGTACTCCAGGACATGGTTCAATGCACGGTTCCTTCCTGGACGGTGGCCCCGGCTTCAGTGAACCGGACGGACAGGATGTCCGGCACGTCCTCATCGCCAGGGCGCCGCTCGACCGGACGGGCATCGAGCCGGGCGCGTCGGGAGGGCGTCAGCAGCCGCAGGAACCGCTTTGAGGCAACGACGCCCAGGTTAGCCTGCTTGGATCGCCGCTCCATCCGCGGCAGGGCGTTCATCGCAGGTCCGAGCACCGTGAACTCGGCGCGGCGTCCGTCATCGAAGACGCCGGCGAGGACAGGACCGCAGTGGAGCGTGGCGATGACATGCGTGCCCGACGGCATCTCGTCGTGGCTGCGCCAAGTGTTCAGGGGGCGCAGGATCTCGTTGGCTGCGTCGAAAGCCCGGGCCGCCTGGTCCTCGGGCGAGCCGTCGAGGAACACGGCGAGCACACCATCTCCCAAGTACTTGTCAACGATGCCGCCGTGGCGTGAGACCGCGTCGTGGACGAAGCGCCGGAATGCCATCAAATCATTGATGACCTCGCGGCCCGGCCGTTCCCGGGTGAGCGCGGAGAAGCCGCGGATGTCGACGGCCAGCAGACAGGCATGGCGCTCGGCGACCTCCGCCGCCTCCTCACTGGCCACCACCTCGGCGGCGATCCCCTCGGGCAGGAAGCGCGACAGGAGCATCCGGTCCCATCGCGCCTTCAGCACGGCCGCCCAAGCCAGCCGTGTCCGATGCACCGCGTAGAGAACAAAACCCGCCGCCACCGCGAACGACAGAAACCCGAGCGTCTGCCGGAACGCGAAGGCGGGCGTGGGCCCAGTCGCGGGAAGTGACGCGGAATGCGTGAGCAGGGCAAGCGCCGCGAGCCAACCTCCGGCCACGATCCCGGCAAAGGCGGCGACAAGATCACGGCGCAGTCTCATCCCGGTCTGGATGAGGAGGAGAATGGCCGGAAGCAGGCTGACCGCGTCCGTCGCGAGGAAGAGATCGTGGGCATCGCGCGGCAAGTGGTCGGCAATGACATAGACCGCCAGCACCGCGTCGGTCACCGTGGCAGCCCACGGCAGCCATCGACCGCCGATGGAAAAGCGTGACACGAAAGCCAGCACGACAGTCGTCAGGCAGTAGACCACCAGCACGATCCAGTGACCTTCCCGGTGGCCATGGCCGTATTCGAGGAAGGCTCCGGCCCCGAGGATCGCCAGGACCAGAAGCCGCGGCACCAGGGCGCGACGGTCGAAGTCGTTCTCCAGGTACTCGGGCAGCCCGCCGGCCGGGTGCCGACCAGGGACGGGCCTGCCTGGGCCATCGCTCTCCGGCGGGCGCGGATCCCGGCGGCGGATCAGGTTCAGCATCCGGTGCCGTTGCGTGGCTGCCCCGGGCCCCCATCGGCGATCTTTGCGGTGTCCGGACCGGCACTCCGGGTCGAGCCGGTGGCGCCGGGACCGACATGGAGCGTCAACGGGCTCTCATAGGAGCCGAGAACCAGGCGCGCAGGAACTGTCGTGTCCGGCTCAAGGTCCCGAGCAAGGGGCCCGACCTCGATCCAGACCTTGCGGCCATCCAGGCTCTCGGTGGCGCCCGACCTGACCGGCAGCGTCCCAATCTCGCCGGTGTGTCCCTGGCCGAATGATCCCATGATCCGCGACGGCTCCCCATCCGGCAGGCGCAGCCCCGTGATCAGAACGCGGTCCTCTCCGGAGTTCTCGACCGAGAAGGTGACGATGGCCGTTTCACCGGCCCGGGCCGGGGTGGCGGCGACCTGCGTGATCGTGACATCGCCGAAGACGGCTCCCTCGTCGTCAGCCCTGGCGGAGCACGGCTGCAGGATGGAATAGGCTGCCATGGTCGCAACAGCCGCCCCGACGGCAACGAACCGCTTCATCGCATGCATAGAGGTTTCCTTGTTGTTGTTCTTGGATGCCGCCGGCCGCCGGCCGCCGCGGCGACTCCGAAAGCGCGGCGGCCGGCGACGGTCTGGCCGGGGTTGGGACCGGACGGGGTCTCGTGGCTACCTGCCCTTGCGGATGCTGACGACGGAGATCTGGCCGTTCACGCGGTCAGCCTGGAACTGAACCTTGTCCCCCGCCTTCACGCCCTTGAGCACCGCCGGGTCCTGCGCCCGGAACACCATGGTCATGGCATCCATGTTCAGATTCGGGATCGGCCCATGGTCGATGGTGACCTTGCCCTGGGCGGTGTCGACCTTCTCAACCGTGCCGGACACCGTGGGGAGGTTTGTCGCGGCGGCTGCCTGGGCCGCAGCCTGGGCCGGTGCCGGCTGCGCCCGTCCGGTCCCGATCCTCACGACCGAGATCTGGCCGTTCACACGGTCCGCCTGGAACTGCACCTTGTCACCGGCCTTCACGCCCTGGAGCAGGGTGGGGTCCTGGACGCGGAACACCATGGTCATGGCGTCCATGTTGAGGTTCGGGATCGGGCCGTGGTCGATGGTGATCTTGCCGGCTCCCGTATCGACTTTCTCGATGGTGCCGGACACGGTGGGCAGGTTCGCCGCGGCAGGTTGGGCAGCGGATTGCGCGGAGGCGGCCGCCTGAACCTGCGGGGCCGGCGTGCCCTTCTGGTCGAGCGGCCCGGACCCGTGCGGGGGCTGGTCCGCCTTGGCGCGGTAATCCGCCTGGCGGTTGCGGACCTGCCACTCCTTGAGTTCGGAAATCTGCTTCTGCTGCTCGTCGATGATCTTCTGCGCCACCTGGCGGAGTTTCTCGTCCGCGCCATGCTCCAACTGCGTGCGGGCGAGGAAGATCAGGTCCTCATGGTGGGCAATAAGAAGGGCAGCGAAATCCTTGTCGGGATCGCCGGCGAGCTTCATGTCCTTGAAGCGGTCGTCCATGACCTGGCGGACGCGCTCGTAGGCAGCCGGCGCCCCCGCGGCGGGCTGGGCCTGCGCAATCCGGTCCGGGCCGATGGCGATGGTAGCCAGGATGGCTCCAATGGCGGTGAGGGTGACGGTCAGGCGTTTCATGGCGGTCTCTTTCTTGAAACGGGAGGACCGCCCCGCGGACCTGTGGGTCTCGAACACAGTCCGCGGGGCGCTGAGGGCTTTACTTGCCCTTCTTGATCGACGTGACGGAGATCTGGCCGTTCACGCGGTCGGCGGTGAACTGCACCCTGTCGCCTTCCTTCACGTCCTTGAGCAGGGCCGGATCCTGAGCACGGAACACCATGGACATGGCATCCATGTTGAGGTTCGGGATCGGGCCGTGGTCGATGGTGATCTTGCCCTGGGCGGTGTCGACCTTCTCAACCGTGCCGGAGACTGTCGGCAGGCTCTGCCCAAGGGCGGCGCCGGAGAGGCTCAGGGCCGCAATCAGGCTGATGGCGATACGCTTCATAAGGAACTCCTGTTTGGGATGGTGGCGAGGAGATTGCGCCGTCATTTCACGACGACGGTGCCGTGCATGCCGGACTCGTAGTGGCCCGGGATCAGGCAGGCGAACTCGAAGGTGCCGGCCTTGGTGAAGCGCCAGACGATCTCGTTGGATGCGCTGGGCGAAAGCCGCTTGCCGTTCGGATCGTCGTGCTCCATGTCAGGGTTCTGCTGCATCGCGACCTTGTGCTTGGCGTTGTTCTGAAGACTGTCGAGCATGAACTCATGTTCGACCTGGCCGGCGTTCTTGAGCACGAACTTTACCTGCTCGCCGCGCTTGATCTCGACCTTGTTGGGCTCGAACAGCATCTTCGCGTCCTCGGTCTCCTTCATGGTGACCTCGATGGTACGGGCAACGGGCTTGGCTGGATCGCCCGGCTCGCCGGCCGCAAAGGTTCTGTGCGTGTGGCCGGCCTCGCCAGGACCGGCGAGAGCTATGGTGGCCGAGACAGCAAGCGCGCCAAGCGCGCCGGCGAGAGTGGAAAGACGAACAGTCATTGATTGCTCCTTGGGCAATGGTTCTGGTTGGGATCAGTGGTTTTCGTGGCCGGTGGCGTTCGCCGCGCGAACCGGACGCTTGCGCCGATCAATGGCGCGGAACTCCGTCGCCTTGACGCCGCTGTCGGGCGATGTCGCGCGGGCGGGCTCGGCGAGCTGCTCGCCTTTCCACTCGTACGCGACCGTTCCCTCCGGGTGCTTGTACCAACCCGGATCCTTGTAATCGTCATGCGCCAGCCCGGGACGGACCTTCACGACGGAGAACATGCCGCCCATCTCGACCGGGCCGAACTGGGCGAAGCCCGTCATCATCGGCAGCGTGTTGTCGGGCAGCGGCATCTCCATCGAGCCCATCTCACCCATGCCGCTTCCGCCCATCGGCATATAGCCCGGCGCGAGTTTCTTGATCGCGGGGGCGGTCTTGTTCATGTTCACGCCGATGTAGGTCTTCACGTCGTGTCCCATGGCGTTCATCGTGTGGTGCGACTTGTGGCAGTGGATCGCCCAGTCCCCGGGCGCATCCGCGACGAACTCGAACGCGCGCATCTGTCCGACAGCAACGTCGATGGAGACCTCCGGCCACGCCGCTCCCTCCGGCACCCAGCCGCCGTCCGTGCCCGTGACTTTGAAGTCGTAGCCGTGCATGTGGATCGGATGGTTGGTCATGGTCAGGTTGCCGAAGCGGACACGGACCTTATCGCCCTGGCGCACCACGAGCGGATCGATGCCGGGGAACACGCGCGAGTTCCAGCACCAGAGATTGAAGTCGAGCATCGTGTTGACCTTCGGCACGTAGCTTCCGGCCTCGATGTCGAACGCGTTGAGCAGGAACACGAAGTCGCGGTCGACGCGGCGCTCGGCCGGATCGCGCGGATGCACGACGAAGAAGCCCATCATGCCCATCGCCATCTGCACCATCTCGTCCGAGTGCGGGTGGTACATGAACGTGCCGGACTTTTGCAGGACGAACTCGTAAACGAACGTCTTGCCCGGCGGGATGTGCGGCTGGGTCAGTCCGCCCACGCCATCCATCCCATTCGGCAGGAGCTGGCCATGCCAGTGCACCGCCGTGTTCTCCGGCAGCCTGTTGGTGACGAAGATGCGCACCTTGTCGCCCTGCACCGCCTCGATGGTCGGTCCCGGGGACTGGCCGTTGTAGCCCCACAGGTGCGCCTTCATGCCGGGCGCGAGTTCGCGCACGACGGGCTCGGCGACGAGATGGAATTCCTTCCAGTCGCCGTTCTGGCGCCACGGCAGGGACCAGCCGTTGAGCGTCACGACGGGCTGGTAGTCCGGGCCGCTCTTCGGGTAGAGCGGCGGCTGCATGGTGGCTTCGGCCATGGTGGGCGCCTCAGGCAGGCTCGCGGCCTGTGTGCGTCCGCTGATCATGGAGGCGCCCGCGAGGGCCAGTCCCCCTGCGCCGAGAAAACCTCTTCGCGATACGGTCATGGATCTCTCCTCAAGGGTTTCAATGTGCAGCGCCGGCGCCACCGCCGGCGGCCGCTGTGGTGGTTTCTCCGCCGCCTTCGCTGCCGCCGACCCCGCCGCCGATCAGGGCGGCCTTGAGGTCGGTGTCGGCGATCCAGAAGTCGCGGCGGGCGTTGATGGCGTCGACGTTGCTGAGAATGCGGCCACGGGCGTCGAGGATGAGCTGGCTCACGTCGACGAGCATGCCGCTGTATTGCAGCAGGGCCTCGTCCTGGATCCGCTTCTGCAGCGGCAGGACACGGCCCTGGTAGTGGCGGGCAAGATCGTAGTTGCCGCGGTAGCGCAGATAGGCCTCACGGGCCTCGGAGCGGACGTTGACAGCCCGTTCCGCCAGGCGGTTGGCCGCTGCCATGTAGGTCTCCTGCGCGCCGCGCGTCGCCGTGGCTCCGAAGTCGAAGATCGGGATGGTGAACTCGATCTCTAGCCCGCGCCGGTTCACCTTCTCCTTCTCGACCTCAACCTCGCCGTGCTCCTCAGTAATGGACTTTGCGCGCTCGTAGCTGGAGAGGCCGGCGAGCTCGATGTCGGTCACGAAACGCGTGGCGTTGGTCAGCCCGAATTGACCCGCGACGCCGGTCAGATCGTTGCGCAGTGCCTGGAGGTCGACACGTTTCTCCAGGGCTCTGCGCTCGATGTCTTTGGCCGAGGCGATGCGGGCCGGCAGCGGCGGCAACGAGCTCGGCAGGCGGAATTCGATGTCCCGCCCCCACAGCCCGAGCTGCCGGATCAGGCGCTCGCGGGCGACCTTCTGCTCGATCCGGGCGCGGGCGAGCTGGGCCCCGAGTTCCTGATAGAAGGCATGCTCGCGGGCCTGCTCCAGCTTGTTGAGTGACCCCGTCTCGCCCAATTGCTTGGCGAGCTCCGAGGCTGACTCGGCGGTCGCGAGCGCCTGCTGCGTGAAGGCGACCTGCTGGTTGGCCGCGATGGCCCGATAGTATTCCCGGCGCGTCTCGGCGGCGAGCCGCAGCACGGCCTCCGCGGTGCGGAACTGGGCCGCCCGGAACTGCTGCTGAGCGATGGCCGCACGTGCCGGCAGGGTGGCGAGCTCGAACAGTCCGATGACGATCTGGCGTTCGATCTCCAGTTCCAGGCTGCCGCCGAGGCGCGACAGGGCCACCGTCGGGTTCGGAGGCAACGTCGCTTGGACGTACTCGGCCTCCGAGACGCCAAGCTCGTTGAAGTCCGCCTGGAGCCCGCGGTTCTTGAGCAGCGCGATCTGCACGGCGCTGTCCGCCGTGAGCGGACGGCGGAGCAACTCCTCGGCCCGCTGCTGGGCGGCAAGCGCTTCGGCCTCGTTCGTGACCTTGACCACATCCTTATTGAGTTCCGTGTAGGCCACGTTCTGCGCCACCGAGAGCCCCGCGTCGGGCGAGAACGAGACGCAGCCGCCCAGGAGAAGGGCAACGGCCACCCCTCCAAGCAGCTTCAGGCGCTGGCCGGATGTCCCCTTGCCATCATGTTTGTTCATTGTGTTGCCTTCCTTAGCGCGTGCGTGAACGCGCCGCCCCTGGCGGCGGATGTGCTTCTGGTTCCAGTCATGGGTCACCGCCCGCGCCGGGCGGCGTCGTCGGAGTCGCCCCGCTCCGGATCGCCCTCTGGCGCCACACGCCGGTTGAGCTCGCGCCAGTCGCCGGGCTCGACAACGTCATAACTGCGCACGCCCGCCGTTACGGAGGAGTAGCCCGGGCTGCGGGTGCCGACGGAAGGGTCGGCGGGTGCCGCCAGATAGGAGGGAGGCTGGGTAGCCACGCAGGCTCCCAGGCTGAGGCCGAGAATGGCCAATGGGATCATTTTTATCATGGGGTCCGTCTCCGGGCAGACCTCCACAGCGCGATTCTCAAGCAGGTCTGGGTGACGGTGGACGACGTGTCCAACCCTCACGGGAGCCCGGCATTCTGATCGCGTTCTGGGAAGGGTGACCGGTTCGAGCGTCAGGACGGCTGCCACCGGCTCTCAGGAGCGGGCGCGCCGGTTCGTGCGGGCCCAATGGCCCGCGCCTGGCTCAGACGGTTCGTGGGGGGCGGTCCAGGCCGCCTGTGGTGATGCCGCCGACCTGCTCATCTCCGGCCATGGCCATGGGAGCCTGCGACACAGCCGGGGAATAAAGGTTGGGGGGCGCACTGATCTGGAACACATGGCATGCGGTCATGCTGCAGCAGAACGTGCCGGTGCAGTCTTCGGAGTTTCCAGCATGCTCACTGGAGCCGCTCAGGGCAGTGTCTCCATGCGCGGCCACTATGTCCGCATGCTCATGGTTCTCCTCAGCGGCGGCATGCCCGTGTCCGGCATCGACCGCCATGGTGTGCCCATGCCCGGCCACAGCCGGCGCGGCCGCCTGCAACATGGAGATCGGGAGGATCGCCATGGTGAGTGCAAGCAGTGCCACGAAGATGGTGCCCATCAGCCGCAAGAGGAGGAGGCTCCTGTTTGTCGAAGTCGAATATCTGTCACGAAAGTTCGGATTCGACAAGGCAACGTCGAGCAACGAATTTGTTGATCCCGAGCGCGATGGGGTCGAACAGGTGAGCATAGCCTCGTCTGCTCTTCTTTGTTGAAGAAGCCCTAAGCCTTCCTACGGTGGTAAGGTCAACATGCTTTAATGGAGAATCTCGGACCCGTCCTGCGACAAACCATACCGGATCAGCCAAACCGAATGCGACATGCAATCGGGTAGCCAACGGCCTGCCACCCACCGGCTTTGTGTTCCCGCATTCGGTGAAAGCACGGCGCCCGAGAAGAGGCGCACCAAGCACCCCGGGCCACAGCCGACGAAATGGAGGAAGAATTCCTGTGAACCGCTGCGCGTCGGGCGCACAAGCGCGCCAGGGATGCCACCACCGCTCACAAGAACGGCGCAGCTTGGCAGCTAACCCTTGGTGATATGCGATGCGATCCTGAGGCGTTCCAGACCGCAGGATGGGTTGCCCTACGGTCAGCTACCTTAGTTTTGCATATAGGCCCGTTATCTGTTGCGCTTGAGCCAACTGGTGTAGAGCGTAGCGTCGACCGCCGCGGCTCCGTTCCGGGCCAACGTCTCTTGCAGCGGGGTCGGCTGATGTCCCGGGGGAAAGCTCCCCTCAGGGAACTGTGCGGTGAGACGACGATGCGGTCGTTGGATGCCCGGGTAGTCTTGTCCGGAGACTCCGTAGCCGGCTGCGGCGGGTTGGGCCTGGGCAGCACCTGAGATGATCGCCGCAACGGCGACCGCGAGGGAAAGGCGTTTCATGATAACGAGGCTCCGATCTTGATGTGAGCGCAAGCTTTGCGCTTCTGAACTCAAGTTCGGCGGGCCGAGCACTTCGGTTACAAGACCCTGCGGACGAAGTATCAGGCATTCCAGCCCATCCGGTGATCGCGACGCGGATCCCGGACGAGGCAGTCCGCGACATCGGGCTTCAGCCCCAACCGTACGGGTTCAACATGCGACGGCTCGTTCATCGCTGGGTGGTGGTTTAAGACGTCGCGGCGTGAGGATCCTCTTCTTTCATGCTCCTTTGCCGATCCGTCACGTGGGAGCAAGTCGCAGCCGGTTGTCGGCTCATTCGTTGCACGTTCCTGTGAGGGGCGAGCGAGGACGTCCTGGCTTGCTGGCCCCCGATGCCGGATGGGCGCCACATCCTTGGGTCGCAGCCACTTGGTTGTGGAAGCAGTCTGTCGGTTCCGATTGAGCAAGGCAGTGCGAGGCCAGTCGATCACGCCTTCAGGAGATGCAAGGTGAAGAAGTCTGCCGTGAAGCGTTTGCCGGAGGAGCCCTCAGGCACCGCCACTCGGACTTATCCGTCTCAACCGATCCCCAGGCAGAGGCTCTCCGCAGGCAGGATCTCGCGCCAATCCGCCACGAGCTGCCGGTAGGCCTCTCCCACAGGCCTGATCCTGCGGTCGAGGTCGAAAAGCCCGAGCGGGTTCACGCGTCCGTTGTCCTCGCGCAGCGCCGTATCCCAGTCGACCTGATCGATCAGGCTGTACCAGGTGAAGCCTATGATCGGCACCCCGTCCTGGCGCAGGCGAACCATGTTAGCCCACTCCTTCATCAGCCAGCCTGGCGCGCGCTCCGCGTCCGCCAGGTTCGTTTCGGTGTGCATCACCGGCAAGCGGTAGCGGTCATAATACTGCTTGGTGATGATGTAGTAGCCAAAGATCTCGCCGGATGCGGTGATCGGCCCATCCTGCGCCGGCACCAGGTGCTCGTTCGTGACGTAGTAGTCGTTGCCCATGATGCAGAACGGCTTCACCGCCCGTCCCGCACGCATGAACCAGTGGTACTCGCCCCGCGTCATCCCGTTGTCCTGGAGGTACTCGTACATGCAGGCACGCACGTCGACGCCGTAGCACAGGTCGAGGGACAGGAAGCGCTTCTGGTTGTGGAAGTCGGCGCGCTCCTCCGCCACCGGCTTCTCGGCATGGAAGTATTCCGTCGACTCGCTCTGGACGAAGTACGTGCCCTGTGCCCCCCGGGCGCGCAGGATTTCCTCCTCCGCCAGGAGGTTGGCCCGCACCAGGTGCTTGAGCGCCGTGACAAAGCCGCGGTCCGAGGCGAGGCGCTCGTTCCACCAGCCGATCTGGCCGGAAAAGGTCGCCGTGATGAAGATCTCGTTCACGGGCGTGTAGAACCGAACCCACGGGTAGCGGGCCGCGAAGGCCCCGGCGTAGGCCGCAAAGAGCTCCGGCCAGTCCGGGTTCTGGAAGTCCCCGATCCAGTCCGGCACGCCAAAATGACAAAGGTCGACGATGGGCACGATGCCGAGCCGCCGGAGCTCGGCGAGCGCCGCGTCGGCATAGGACCAGTCGTAGCGGTCCGGCCCCTTATGGACCCGGTAATAGGGTGGTCCCCAACGCAGGTACTCCAGGCCGAGGTCTCGCACCAGGGCGAAGTCTTCCCGCCAGCGCCCGTAATGGCTTGTCTTCTCCATCTCGTCGACGCGTTGCGTGGCGCCATCGCGCCCGAGGATTGTCGGGTAGCTGTTCTCGATGCCGGTCGCGAACATGAACCTGTGGGCGGCCCCAGGCAGCCAGCGGGCGGGCGAGACGGAAGCATGACGCTCTTGGATCAACATTCTGGTCCTCCCAACCGCCGGTTCAGGTGGCCGTTGGCCACCGTGAGAACGGCTCCGTTGAAGCAGGTCGCCCCCCTGGCAGCGACAGAGGGTCCGCCGGCCGGGCTCATCGCTCCGGCGGCCATGGGTGGGACGTTCACGATGGCCCCCTTGTTCGTCAGCCGCATCCGCGTCTCCCGCACCCTCGCCTCAGACCACATAGCGATCCCAACTCGCATAATGCTCCCCGCTGCGCCGCCCCCGCGGCAGGCTCAGGCCCATGAGCGCCAACCCGAGCCCAACGCTGACCCAAGCGGCGGTCGCATCGGCGCCGCCCAGCACCCATGGTGCCGCGACGAGCCACGCCCCGAACAGCAGGTTCACGAAACGCAGTGGGCGCGCGACCTCCGCCGTCGCGATGATGGCCACCGTGATCGTCAGAGCGCCGACGACGTGGTCGCTGTTCGCCATCGCGCCCGAGGTGCCGAGGACGAGGCGGGTCAGCATCAGGAACGCGCCGATGGCCATCGCGCCTGCCAGCGTCCATGGCAGCGTGATGCCACGGGTCGTGTCCGCCCAGAACTTGGCCGGGCTTGCGAGGGCGTCGGAGGTATCCTCTCGGCCGCCCTCCACGGCATCGCCTTGGAAAAACGTGCGCAGCAGCGGCTTGCCCCGGCGATGCGTCCAGGAGAGGAACTGTCCCATCGCGATCACCTCGTCGAGGGCGAATGGGATCATGATCAGCATCGCCAGCGCGGCGATGAGCGCCGGCGTGCTCCAGGTGCCGATCATGATGGGCTGGATGATGATGAAGTAGATGCTCACCACCCCGAGCGGGATCACGAGAATGCCGAAGAACGTCACCATCCAGGGCATGGTCCGCCAGCGGTCACGGGTCCCCATCACCGCCATCAGGATCTCCAGCATGTAGGCCACCGCGCCCAGGCCCGCGTCGGGGATCGGCCAGGCCTTCGACACGGCGGAGGTGATGATTTCCTCGGTTCCGTTCCTCGGGTCGGCCGGGTCGCCGGCAAAGAACGGCTCCCAGGCGTAGTCGACGTGCCCGAGTTGATAGGCGGTGAGCATGCGCGCGATCAGAAGTCCGACGAGCCCCATCGCGGCGATGGGCAGCCGCTGCGCCCCGGTCGACGGACCGAACGTCCAACCGGGTGGAACCGACTTCGGATCCATCATGCCGGCCATGCTCATCCCGGGCATCATCGGGACGATCACAGAGAACGCGATCACCAGCCCGCCGACGATGAGGTCATTCTGGTACTGTGCCGCGCTCGGGCTCCAGAACAGGAGCGGCGCAAACAGAAGCCAGAGGCCGACAAAGGTGTTGGCCCACGGCGCGAACCAAGCAGTCGGCCGGTGGAGCGACAGGGCGGCAAAGACGGCGATGAGCAGGCCGCTGACCATGTCGCTCGCCATCAGAACGCCGGCCCGCCACTCGACCGACGGCAGCCCGCGCTCGGCCGTGACAGCCTGCACTGCGGCGCCCACTGTTTCGCTCGTCACCGCGTCGTAGACGAGGGGGCTCGCCGCGAGCCACAGGCCCAATCCCATGTTGGCGAAATGCGCCCACCGTGTCCGGCGGGCGTCGTCCTCCATCATCGCCATGTGATCGTGATCGCCCATGCCGGGAATCGCGCAGGCGTCCGCCGCGGCACCGATCCCGTGGGCATGGCTCATCCCGCCATGGCTGGTTCCCTGGCTGCCGCCCGCGTCATGGCCCTGTGCCGGCGGCTGGCTCTGCCAGGCGACGAGCGCCGGGTTGAGCTTGTTCGTCTTGTACCATCCGACCGGGTCCTGTTTCAGCGCGGCCACGATGCGTGGAAGGGTGCCGCGGAGGGAGTGCTTCGGCTCCCAGTCGAGCAAGCGCCGGGCCTGTGAGATGTCGAGGATGTAGTGGTCGTTGGATTGCTCGACCATCCACGGCTTGATGAAGTCGTCGTCGCCCAGCACCTCGTTTTGGATCCAGGAGCCTGCCAGGGCGAGCGATTTGGGCATCCGGATAGTCGCCCAATCTTCCCCATGGAGGCTGCGGCCGACGATGTTCTGCACCTCGGCATAGCCGAGCGCGTCGGGCTCGCCCACGAGCAGCGGCAGTTCGGGCGGGAGCGCGCGCCCGCGGTCAACAACCCGGGCCACGGCCTCAGTGAGGTCGTCAATGTGGAGAAAGGACTGTCCGGCGCAGAGCATGCCCGGATACAGGTGCGCCGTCACCCTTTGCTCGTAGATGCGCGCCACCTGCTCGGCGATGAATGGCGAGTGGCCGATATCGTCGTAAACGCCCGCGATGCGCAGGAAGACGACCGGGATGCGGCCGTGGCGCTCGCGCAGCATCGCCTCCGTGCGGACCTTTGATTCCGGATAGGCCCAGGTGGGCTCGACGGGAGAGCGTTCGTTGATGGTCTCGTCGGGTCGCCCCGTGGGCTTGTGGACCAGCATGGTGCTGGCGAACACGAACTGCCCGACATCGAACGTCTGGAGAGCGTCGATCAGCCGGCGCGTGCCCTGGACCGTGATCTGGTCGTAGAGTGGGTTGGGCTCGCCCGAGACGTCGTAATAGGCGGCAAGATGGATGACTGACGCAATACGCGACCCGAACCGGCGGCGCACCTCGTCGAGCGCCGCCTTCACCTTGTCGTCCGAACCCAGGTCGAAGTCGACGGCGTGCGCCGGCGCGGGGGGATCCGGAGGGCCGGCGCGGTCGAGGCCGACAAGGGTGTAGCGGTCGGCCAGCCGCTTGATGAGCGCACGCCCGATGAACCCGCTGGCGCCCGTGATGAGTACAATGTCCCGTTCCGCGCCCAAGCTGTGCTCCTTCCCGACATTCAGTGCCTCGTCATCGGCCCGGGGTCGACCATCATGATTGGTCCAAGCGGGAGGAGGCGTCTCGTGCAAGTTCGACAGCGGGAGCCGATTGGTTACATCACCGTGCCCGGAAGTTTGGGGCTGGGAGGGACCGCCCGTTTGGCCAGGACGCTGGGCCCGGATCCATGGCGTTCAGTCGATTGCGCATGGGTGGCCGGTCGAACCCGTGACGGGCATCATGGCGTTTTGTACCGCTGCCGCTCGGCACAGCGACCACACTGCAAGCCGGAAAACCCAGGGTCCGGGCCGGCACCAGCCCTGCACCCGCGCGGGCTGTCGACCGTTCACAGACGCGTGAGGCGTGTAACCGTCGTCCCACCAATTCCGAATGATAGGGGGAATGCGCCGCCTCCCGCGGCGCTGAGGCAAGGCCATGTTCATCGTATCAGCACTGACAACCCTTCTGCTCCTCCTCGCGACCGTTGCGAGGTCCCGCGCCGCGAGCGGCGCACTGGTCTCCGTCCAGGCAAGGCGTCCGGAACCCCGGCAGGCGCCGCGGCCGGATGCCTGAGGCGGTGTCCAACTTCCGGAGGTTTCACCGCCGGCCACGTCCCTCCCACAAACCCTGACAGTTTGAACAAGGAACAGCACATGGGTTCGAGCTCCGATCATGATCCGAAAACCGCTGTCAGGATGGGTGGCAGGCCTGGCCACCACCAGCGGCCAGCGACGAGCGGCTTCCACTGGGCGATGGCCCTGTGCCTGGGGGCTGGCCTGCTGATCGTGCTGTTCGCCGTTGCCCGGCTTTTCGAGTGAGGCCGGGGCACCATCACCGCCGCCCGATTGTGCGTTTGCGCGACACAGGGGCTGCGCCATCAAAGGATCGATGCCCAGAACCGGGCGTTTGTTCACCGGGCGCGCGGGTTCGCGCCCTTGGCCGACAAGGAAACCGCCCATGACCCATGACCGAGCCAAGGCGGCCTCGTGCTGCAACCACGATGCCCCCGCCCGCGCCCTCCTGGGCGGCCCAGCCGACACAGGCATGCATCCGGCCGGTCCCGATGCGGAGCACCGCGTGAAGGACCCGGTCTGCGGCATGATGGTCGACCCGCACACCACGCCCCATCGGGCGCAGCACGGCGGGCGCCCGTTCTATTTCTGCTCGGGCGGATGCCGGGACAAGTTCGAAAAGGATCCAGCCCGCTATCTGTCCCCGCAGGCCGTCAAGGAGACCGACGAGCCCGTCCCGGAGGGCACGGTCTACACCTGCCCGATGCACCCCGAGGTCAGGCAGGTCGGGCCAGGATCCTGCCCCATCTGCGGCATGGCTCTCGAACCCGACATCGTCACCGCGGATGCAGGCCCGAACCCGGAGCTCGTCGACATGACGCGCCGGTTCTGGATCGGCACGGCCTTGACCGTTCCTGTCGTGCTCCTGGCCATGGGCGGCGATCTGACGGGGCTCACCCACGTAATCGGCCAGCAGGCCTCCAATTGGCTGCAACTCGCCCTCGCCACGCCGGTGGTGCTCTGGGCCGGCTGGCCGTTCTTCGTGCGCGGCTGGCAGTCAGTTCTGGCGCGCAGCCTCAACATGTTCACACTGATCGCGCTCGGCGTCGGCGCGGCCTGGGCCTACAGCACCGTCGCGACCCTCGCCCCCGGCCTGTTCCCGGCGGCCCTGCGGGGGCCCGACGGCGCCATCCCGGCCTACTTCGAGGCAGCGGCCGTGATCACCGTCCTGGTTCTCCTTGGGCAGGTGCTGGAGCTCAAGGCCCGTGACCAGACCTCCGGCGCCATCCGGGCCCTGCTCGACCTCACGCCCAAGACAGCGCGGCGCGTCGGCGCGGACGGGCTCGACGAGGAGATCGCCCTTGACGCGGTTGGCGTCGACGACCGGCTGCGGGTCCGCCCGGGCGAAAAGGTGCCGGTTGACGGCGAAGTCCTGGAAGGGCGCTGCTCGGTCGACGAATCTATGGTGACGGGCGAGTCGATGCCGGTCACCAAGGAGCCCGGATCCAAGGTGACCGCGGGCACCCTCAACCAGACCGGAAGCTTCGTCATGCGCGCCGAGCGGGTCGGACGCGACACCATGCTCGCCCGCATCGTGCAGATGGTCGCCGACGCCCAGCGTTCCCGCGCGCCGATCCAACGGCTCGTCGACCAGGTCGCCGGTTGGTTCGTGCCTGCGGTGATCGTGATCGCCGCGCTGGCCTTCCTCGCGTGGTACGTCTTCGGCCCGGAGCCGCGCCTCTCCTTCGCCCTCATCGCAGCGGTCGCGGTGCTCATCATCGCCTGTCCGTGTGCCCTCGGCCTCGCGACGCCCATGTCGATCATGGTCGGCGTCGGACGCGGCGCCCAAGGCGGCGTCCTCATCAAGAACGCCGAGGCGCTGGAGCGGATGGAGAAGGTCGACACCCTCGTCGTCGACAAGACCGGCACCCTCACCGAGGGCAAGCCCGCCGTGACCGCGGTGGTGCCGGCGCCAGGCTTCGGCGAGGACGAGATCCTGCGCCTCGCCGCAAGCGTCGAGCGCGCCAGCGAGCACCCGCTCGCCACGGCCATCGTCGCGGCGGCGACGCATCGGCGCCTTGCCCTGGGCGATCCGGTGGGGTTCGACTCCCCCACCGGCAAGGGAGCCCTCGGTAAGGTGGACGGCAAGGACGTGGTGCTGGGCAACACCCGCTTCCTCGCCGAGCGCGGCGTCGACGTCGCGCCGCTGTCGCAAGCCGCGGACGAGCTCCGGCGCGAGGGCGCCACAGCGATCTTCGTCGGCATCGACGGACGGGCCGCCGGCACCATCGCCATCGCGGACCCGGTGAAGGCCACGACCCCCGAGGCGCTGGCCGGGCTCAAGGCTGAAGGCATCCGCGTCGTGATGCTCACCGGCGACAACCGGACCACCGCGGAGGCCGTCGCCCGCCGGCTCGGCATCACCGAGGTCGAGGCGGAGGTGCTGCCGGAGGAGAAGAGTGCCGTGGTCAACCGCCACAAGGCCGCGGGCCGGGTGGTTGCCATGGCCGGCGACGGGGTCAACGACGCCCCGGCGCTTGCCGCCGCCGACGTCGGCATTGCCATGGGCACCGGCACCGACGTGGCCATTGAAAGCGCCGGCGTCACGCTGCTCAAGGGCGACCTCAACGGCATCGTGCGGGCACGGCGGCTGTCGCAGGCCACCATGCGCAACATCCGTCAGAACCTGTTCTGGGCCTTCATCTACAACGCCCTCGGGGTGCCCGTGGCGGCCGGCGTGCTCTTCCCGATCCTTGGTGTCCTGCTGTCGCCGATCATCGCCGCCGCGGCCATGGCGCTGTCGTCCGTCAGCGTGATCGCCAACGCGCTGCGGCTCCGCGTCGCCCGGATCTGATGGCCCGGGCGCGGGCGTCGGCAGGCGGGAGCCGGCCAGGTTTCACCCCGCTGCCGATGCCGCGGGTAGCGCAATGCCTCTGCCCGGGCCTCGGCGCCACCTCAAGCGCGCCGGCCCAGAAAACTTCAAAGTGGAGAACCTAATCGTGAACTTGCCTTCGCTCATCGCTGTCGCCGCCGTCGCGCTCGCCAGCCTGACAGCCAACCCTGCGTCGGCGCACTCGCTCGACAGCCTCCAGGGCGAGATGCACAAAAAGGAGAAGTACTTCGAGGTGAAGGACCGGCCCGCTCCGGAATTCACGCTGCGGGACGCCAAGGGAAACGATCATCGCCTCTCCGCGCTTCGCGGCAAGGTCGTCATCGTCAATTTCATTTACTTGGGCTGCACGGACGTGTGCCCGCTCCACACTGAGAAGATCGCCGAGATCCAGGGCATGGTGAACAGCACGCCGATGCGCGATCAGGTACAGTTCCTGACCATCACCACCGACCCGGACCGTGACAAGCCGGAGGTCTTGAGCGCCTTCGGTGCGGAGCGCGGGCTCGATTTGCGGAATTGGGCGTTCCTGACGACCACACCTGGGATGCCCGAGGATGCGACCCGCAAGCTGGCGGAACAGTTCGGACACAAGTTCACCAAGACTGCCGACGGCATGCAGATGCATGGCATCGTCACCCACGTCATCGACCGCGAGGGACGCTGGCGCGCGAACTTCCACGGCCTGCAGTTCGAACCCACGAACCTGGTCGTCTACATCAACGCCCTGGTGAACGACCGCGACCGCCACGACGTGGAGCGAAGCCCTTCGTTGTGGGAGCGCCTCCGGTCCTTTTTCTGACCGTGGCTGCCGTGCCCCGCCACACGTGCGGCTATTGCTGCCGCACGTGGAGGCGCGACAATGCAGGCATCCCCTTACACCGAGTGGGCGGTTGCCATCCTGCCCTACGGATGCTCAACTGGGTCCAAGTGCCGCTTTGCCCAGTCCTCGCGGGCGGGAAAGCCCAAGCCGCAGCACCGACAGGCCGCCGACGGCCGGGCCCAGCGAATAGGAAGCCTCGCTGCCCGACGCGCGGGCTTACGCCTCGTCGCCTTCGTAGACCGCGACAGTGAAGCGCGAGATCCCTGGCGCTCAAGGCACCCGAGGGCGCGAGCGACCGCGCCAACTCCCACCATGCTAACATTGCTGCCCTGGAGGTTGAGAGGGGTGGCAGCTCGAAGAGCGCCCATGTCGGTCATGCGCCGTCCATGAGGATGGCCTGCGCAGGGTGGCGCGGGTTTCCCGCGCGGTGGGCCCATGGGTCCGATCATGCGAACGCCGTTCACGGACCCCTGCCGTTCGCGTCCCGCATTCGGCAGGGGGTCGCCGCATCAGCACGCGCGCGGGAGCCTGCCAGCGTGAGCGTTGCACCGCGGCTGGGAGAAAGTCTCGCCCGGGGAGAACAAGGCCCCGGCCTTGGCCGCTGCCAGCCAGGCCGGGGAAGGGCCGGAGACGCCACTGCGCCTCCGGCGGGATGGCTTATTGCGCCGGGCTGAGCGACTGAACGGTGTAGCTGCCGTCCGCGCTCTTGTTCAGGGTGAACTTCACCTTGGCCCCGGGCTTCACCTGGGTGAGGTCGACCGACGGCGCGGCCGCCATCTCCATCGACATGGCCGGCCAGCCGAACGCCGGGATGGGCTCGTGGTTGAGCTTGATCTTGCGCTGCTGGGCGCTGACCGACTCGACGGTGCCGGTCGCCGAGGCGCTCGTCGCCGCCGTGGCCGCCGGCGCCTTGCCGCCGCCCATGCCGGGCATGTTCTGCATGTTGCCCATGTTGCCGCCGGAGTTGCCCTGGGCGTGCGCCGGCAGGGCCAGGGCCGCGGCGGCGAGGCCGCCCAGGACCAGGGTCTTCAGGGCCGGGCCGCGCAGGCGCGGTGCGAGGATGAGGTTCGACATCGGGATCTCCTGTTGTGGTCGAATGCGGTTCTTCACGTCGCGTGAAGGCTGTGTCGCGGGCGCGGAAAGGCTCGATGCCCAACGCAGCCGGCGCGCGCCCACGATGGCGCCGGCCCCGACCGTCGGGTCGGGTCGAAACGGGTTGAAGGAAGGCACGCCGCTCATGACGCCACCACGGCCGCGTCGGACCGGGCCTGGTGCGGCTCGGCGGGGGGCTTTTGCCGCAGCAAGCGCAAGGGTTGGCGCCGGCCGCGCAGGGCCTGGTCCGGCACGGGTTCCCACATGGCACCGTTCCCGAGCTGCCCTGCCGCCCGCAGCGCCGGCTCGGACACGAGAAGGCGAACGCCGAGCGCGCCGGCGAGCTCCTCGATCCGGTTGGCGGCGTTGACCGTGTCGCCGATCACCGTGAACTCCAGGCGCTGCTCGTCGCCGAGCGCTCCCGCGGTGACCTCGCCGTAGTGGATGCCGATCCCCACCTCGACAGGGCCGAGTCCCGCCGCGGCGCGCTCTTCGTTCCAGCGGTCTGCCGCGTCGAGGATGTCCAGGCCGCATTGGACGGCATTGCAGGCGTCCGCCTCGGTCGGATGCGGCACGCCGAACACGGCCATGATCCCGTCGCCGATGAACTTGTCGATGACGCCGCCCCGCCGCGTCACCGGCGCCGCCATCCGGCGGCGGTACTCGCTGAGGAACAAGGCGAGCTCGTCTGCGGTCATCCGCTCGGCCATCGGGGTGAAGCCGCGCACGTCGATGAACATCACGGCGGCCAGCTGCGGCCGGAAGGACGCGGTCACCGGCTCAAACCGCGCGAGCTGGTCGGCGATGCCAGCGCTGAAGAAGCGGGACAGGTTGGAGCGCAGCCGCGCCTCCCGGATGGCGTCCGCGAGCGCCCGGCGCGTCCGGCCCACGGCCACGAACAGCACGACGGCCGTGAGCGCCACGACGGAGAGGCGGGTGATCTCCCCTGGCAAGACGAAAGCGGCGTCCGGCGCCTGCGCCCCGACCGTGATCCACAGCAGCGCCCAGCCCGCCACGAACAGGCCGGCGGTGTAGAGGACCAGATAAGGCCGGTGGCGGACGGCGGCAATCGCCAGGAGGAGGAAGATGAGCGACGTGCCCGGGGCGGCCGAGATGCCGGACGCCGGCGATCCGAATGCCATGGCCAACGGGCCGACGCAGTGCAGGAGGAGGCCGACGTCGAGGGTCGCGAACACCCAGGGCAGCCAGGGCCGGAAAAAGCCGATCCAGGCCAGCGCCAGGCTTGCGGTCGCGAACGCGCCGAGGGCGACGAAGGAGAACATGGCCATATGCGCATGCTCAAGTGCGCCGCCCGCCCAGAACACGGCCGTGATGGCGGAGAACACCAGGAGGCGCAGGACAGCGAGGAGAGCCTCGGTGTCCTGTTCAGCGCGCGCCAGGCCCCGTTCGATGTGCGACCTCATCGCGGCGTCCGTGCGGCGGCGAAGGCGCCACGGGTGCCAACGCGGCACCCGCGGGAGACGAGGCCGTGGCGGCGGCTCTGATCCATGGCGGTCACCTGCTGCATGACGGGCACGTTCATGGCGCTCACTCAGCCGCCCGCGGCAGCGCGTTTCCAAGTCGTGCGGACAGGGGCTCGCGCGCACCGTCGCGGCTTGGGGCCACGTCCCCCCGCCTCGGGAGCCCGCGCCCCTTCACGAGGGCGTAGATCGCCGGGATGACCACGAGCGTCAGCACCGTGGAGGAGACCATGCCGCCGATCATCGGCACGGCGATGCGCTGCATGATCTCGGAGCCCGCGCCGGTGCTCCACAGGATCGGGATCAGGCCCGCCATGATGGCCACCACGGTCATCATCTTCGGGCGCACGCGTTCGACCGCGCCGACCATGATGGACTCGTAGAGGTCTTCGCGGCTGAAGGCCCGCCCCTGCGCCGCGCGCTCGGCCTGCACCTCCTTCATGGCGTGATCCAGGTAGATCAGCATGATGACGCCGGTCTCCGCCGCGACGCCCGCGAGCGCGATGAAGCCCACCGCCACCGCAACCGACATGTTGAAGCCCAGCCACCACATCAGCCACAGGCCGCCGACGAGCGCGAACGGCAGGGACAGCATGACGATGAGTGTCTCGGTGAGCGCCTTGAAGTTGAGGTAGAGCAGCAGGAAGATGATCATCAGCGTGACGGGGACGACGATCTTCAGGCGGGCCTCCGCACGCTCCAGGTACTCGAACTGCCCGCTCCATTGGACGTAGTAGCCCGGCGGGAACTTGACCTCGCTGGCGACCGCCTGGCGCGCGTCGGCGACGTAGCTGCCGAGGTCGCGTCCGGTGATGTCGACGAAAATGTAGACAGCGAGTTGGCCGTTCTCGGTGCGGATTGAGGTCGCGCCCCGGGTGAGCTTCACCTCCGCCACCTCGCCCAACGGAACTGCGCCGCCATTGGCCATCGGCACCTGCACCTCGGTCGCGATGGCCTGTGGGTTGGAACGCAGCTCGCGCGGGTAGCGCACATTGACGCTGTAGCGCTCGCGGCCCTCGACGGTGTCGGTGACGGTCTCACCGCCCAGCGCCATGGCGATCACGTCCTGCACGTCGCCCACGGTCAGGCCGTAACGTCCGAGTGCCGCCCGGTTCGGCGTGATGTCCAGATAGTAGCCGCCGATGACACGCTCCGCGTAGGCGCTGGACGTGCCGGGGACCGCCTTCACCACCGCCTCGACCTGACGCGAGATCTTTTCCATCTCGGCGAGGTCGGTGCCGAACACCTTGATGCCCACTGGTGTGCGGATGCCGGTCGAGAGCATGTCGATGCGGGCGCGGATCGGCATCGTCCAGGCATTGGCCACGCCCGGGAACTGGAGCGCCTTGTCCATCTCCTCCTTGAGGCTGTCGATGGTCATCCCGGAACGCCATTCAGACTTCGGCTTCAGGTTGATGATGGTTTCGAACATCTCCGTCGGCGCCGGGTCGGTCGCCGTCATGGCCCGCCCGGCCTTGCCGTAAACCGACGCCACCTCGGGGAAGGACTTGATGATCCGGTCCTGCGTGGCAAGGAGTTCCGCCGCCTTGGTCACCGACAGTCCCGGCAGGGTCGTCGGCATGTACATCAGCGTGCCCTCGTTCAGGGTCGGCATGAACTCGGACCCGATCTGGCGCGCGGGCCACACGCTGGCCCCCAGCGCCACCAGCGCAATCACGATTGTCAGGACCTTGGCTTTCAGAACCCCGCGGATCACCGGGCGATAGATCCAAATCAGGAAGCGATTGAGCGGGTTCTTGTGCTCGGGGATGATGCGGCCCCGCACGAAGATCACCATCAGTGCCGGAACGAGGGTCACCGACAGGAATGCGGCGGAGGCCATGGCGAAGGTCTTGGTGAAGGCAAGCGGACCGAACAGACGGCCTTCCTGCGCCTCCAACGTGAAGATCGGCAGGAACGAGACCGTGATGATCAGGAGGCTGAAGAACAGCGCCGGTCCGACCTCGCTTGCGGCCTCGATCAGGATCTCGACGCGTGGCTTGTCCTTGGGCGCGCGCTCCAGATGCTTGTGGGCGTTCTCGATCATCACGATGGCGGCGTCGATCATGGCGCCGACCGCAATGGCGATGCCACCCAGGCTCATGATGTTGGAGCCAAGCCCGATCAACTTCATGGCGACGAAGCTGATCAGGATCCCGACCGGCAGCATCAGGATGGCGACGAGCGCGCTGCGCAGATGCAGCAGGAAGACGATGCAGACGAGCGCAACGATGATGCTCTCCTCAAGCAGCGTGTGCTTGAGGGTCTCGATGGCCGCCTCGATGAGCTGCGAGCGGTCGTAGACCGGCACGATCTCGGTGCCGGCGGGCAGGCTCGACGCGACCTCCGTGAGGCGCTGCTTCACGCTTTCGATCACGTTCAGCGCGTTGGCGCCGAACCGTTGCAGGATGATGCCGCTCGCGACCTCGCCCTCGCCGTTGAGCTCGGTGATGCCGCGCCGCTCGTCCGGTCCGAGCTCGACGCGCGCCACGTCGCCGAGCCGCAGCGGCGTTCCCGCGTCGGTCTTGAGGACGATGCTTTCGATGTCCTGGATGTTCTTCAGGTAACCGCGCCCGCGGACCATGAACTCGAACTCGGAGAGTTCGACGGTGCGCCCGCCCACGTCCATGTTGCTGCCGCGGATGGCGTCGCGGATCATGGTCATCGAGACGCCCTGCGCCCGCAGGCGCCGCGGGTCGACCACGACGTTGTACTGCTTGACGAACCCGCCCACCGCGGCGACCTCGGCGACGCCCTCCGCCTTGGCGGCGGCGAAGCGCACCTTCCAGTCCTGCACCGTGCGCAGCTCGGCCAACGTCAGGTTCTTGGCCAGGATCGCGTACTGGTAGACCCAGCCCACGCCGGTTGCGTCAGGCCCCAGGCTGGGCGTCACCCCCGTCGGCAGGCGCCGCGACGCGGCATTCAGGTACTCCAGCACGCGTGAGCGCGCCCAGTAGGGATCGGTGCCGTCCTCGAAGATGATGTAGACGAAGGACACGCCGAAGAACGAGAAGCCGCGCACCACCTTCGACTTCGGCACGGTGAGCATCGCTGTCGTCAGAGGATAGGTGACCTGGTCCTCGACCACCTGCGGCGCCTGCCCGGAATACTCGGTGTAGACGATCACCTGCACGTCCGAGAGGTCGGGAATGGCGTCGAGCGGCAGGCTGCGCAGGGCGTAGACGCCCGCCGCCACGGCGAACAGTGTCCCGATCAACACGAGCATCAGGTTGCGGGACGACCAGGCGATGGTACGGGCGATCATTGCGGCTTCTCTTCAGCAGGTGCCGTCATGCCCTGCAGGGCGGCTTTCAGGTTGCTTTCGGCGTCGATCAGGAAATTGGCGGATGTCACCACCTGATCCCCCGCGGCGATGCCCTCGCGGATCTCGACGAAGCCGTTCCCGCGAGCGCCGACCTTGACCTCACGCGGCTCGAAGCGGCCCTCGCCCTTGTCGACGATCACGACCTGGCGCGTGCCGGTGTCGATGAGCGCGCTGTCGGGCACGGCCACGACGGGCTTGCCGGAGCCGGTGGCGAACTCCACGTCCGCGTACATGTCAGGCAGCAGCGCCCCGTCCCGATTGGGGATCTCGATCCGCACCCGGGCCGTGCGGGTTTCCGGGTTCACCTGCGGGTAGATCAGGTCGACGCGGCCCGAGAACGTCTGTCCCGGTAGGCTGCGCACCCTCAGGGTCACGGCCTGGTCCGGCTTGACCGCACCCAGGTCGTGTTCGGGCACGTCGGCGAGGATCCAGACAGTCGAGATGTCGGCCAGCCGGAACAGCACGTCACCGGGCATGGCCCGCATGCCCTCGATGGCGTTGCGCTCCAGGATGACGCCGTCCCGCGGGGCCGACCAGGTGACCGACAGCGGCACCTTGCGGGTGCGCTCGATCTCGGCGATCACCTCCGGGGGCACGTTGAGATTCTCAAGGCGGCGGCGGGCACCCTCCAGCACCAGCGGCCGTCCGGCACCGCCGTTGCCTTCGTTCAGGACGCTGAGGTACTGCGCGCTCGCCGCCGCGATGTCCGGAGAGTACAGGCGCAACAGAGGATCGCCCTTGCGGACCCGTTCCCCGGTGGTGACGTTCTCGACCTTGTCGATGAAGCCCTCGGACCGCAAGGTGATGACAGTCACGCGGCGTTCGTCCAGCTTCACCGTCCCGGGCGCGCGAACCGGACGGATCACCACGCGGCGCTCCACGGCCTCCGTGCGCACGCCGGTTCGCTGCAGCTTGCCCGGCGTGACCGTGACGGTCGAGCCGTCCTCCGCCTCGCCCTCGTAAACCGGGATGTAGTCCATCCCCATCGAGTCCTTCTTCGGCACCGGCGAGGTGTCGGGCAGGCCCATCGGGTTGCGGTAGTACAGGATCTTTTTCCCGCCGCCCTGGTCGGCCGCAGTCTGTCCGGCCGGCGCGTCGTTCGGCTTCTCATCAAAGCTCACGTCTGCGCTGGCCGGCACCGGCAGGTAATCGCGGCCGTCCTCGGTCTTCTTCGGCGAGGCCGAGTAGGCCAGCTGGCCGTCGGGGTGGCGGTAATAGGCGACCGGCCCCCCGGCGGTTGGCGCAGGGCCGTTCAGGATCGCCACGGCCGGAGCCGGGAGCCAGCCCGGCAACGGCCAGTTCGTCCGGCCGCCGTGGTACCCCGCCGCGATCCCGCCCGCCAACGCCGTGGCCGCCAGCACGGTGAGCGCGAGCCGCTTCAGGGTTCGCCCGCGGCGCGGCGGCGGGGGCTCCTCAGGGCCCATGCCCGGCTCGAAGGGATCGTGGCTCGCGAAGGGATCCTGGCGTTCCAGCGAGTGGAGGGGGGAGATTTGGTCCATTACTGCACCGCCTTGAGAATGAGTTTGCCTTGCACGGTGCCGGCCTCGCCGGGCACCTTCGCGGCGAGCGACACCTGCCAGCCGCCCTCCATCGCGAGATTGGTCTTGAACAGGTAGGTGCCGGGCTTGTCGGCGGGCTGCGGCTCCAGAGGCGCCGTCATCATCGCCATGTCCTCAGGGGCCATGTCGAGGCGGCGGGCGAAGATCACCGCATCAGGCACGGGCTTGTCGGTCGGCTTGTGGATGAGCTCGACCGCGACCAAAGCCTCGCCCGAGCGGGCCTGCGGGCTGACGAGCCGGAACTCGTAGTCGTTCAGAGCCTCGGTCGAGATCGAGGAGGCGGCAGGGGCAGGGAGGAGGCCGGCGAGCGCTGTCGTGACCTGCGGCGGCACCCAGGCCGGCAGGGTGAGCCCGCCCTTGCCGACACGGTAGCCGGTCGCGGTGGCCGCGCCGAGCGCGACGAGGAACAGGAGCGTGATGACAGCTTTCTTCATGGTTGCAGCCTTCGTAGGTTCTTGTGTGGGCTTTCCGGCGGGACGCATCATGGCACCGCCGTCACGATGAGCTTGCCGCGGACGTAGCCGTCCGCGCCGGGCACCTTCGCCACGAGCACGAGCGACCAGTCGCCGTCCATGACGAGGTCCGTCTCAAAACGGAAGTAACCTGGCAGCACGTCAGACACGGGCTCCAGCGGCGCCGTCATCTCGTCCATGCCGTCCGGCGACATGTCCAACCGGCTGATGAACACGACCGCGCCGGGCACCACCTTCCCGGTCGGCCGGTGCACCAACCGCACGGTCAGCTCGGCACCGTAGCCCTGCTTCAGCTCCCGCTCGACGAGCTCGAACTGGTAGTCAGATGCCTTGCCCCCCTGCGCCAGGCTCGGGCTGGCAAGGATGAAGACCGCCATCATGATCGCCGCCGCCATGCCCCGGACAGCCGTATGCACGGCCTGCCCCCCAGAGGAGCGGGCGGCGCTCCTGTGCGGCATACGGAACCATGCGACATTCAAGACATTCACGGAAAAGCCCCTTTTGCAGGTGAGTTCGCTGGCACCACCGAAACGGTTACAACCCTCACGGCATTTAATCGCCGCTGATCGGAACCGGCTCAGGCCCATCCCTCTGGCCGCATCCGGAGAGGGAGTTCGGTGAAAGGGCGGCGCTGGTTACACGGGCTGGCCTTCCGGCTGGGCGAATAAGCGGTGTTGCGGGCGCAGCGGGAACCGGCCTTGCCTCATCGCGCGGCGGCTGCCGCTCACAGGTATGGGATGTAACCAAACCCACAATCTCAGCGAACTGTCTCGAAGAACGGCGATTGGTCGCCCAGGAGCCTGCCGCGCTTGCGACGGGTCGAGCGGCCGAGACTGGAGAGGACTTCGATGCAACCGTATGAGCAAAACCAAACCGCCTATGGCACCGGCCTGGCCCGGACGGCCGCACAGGTCGACCAGGGCCTGCGCGCTTTCGTGCTTGGCGTGTACAACAACATGGTCGTGGGCCTTGGCATCTCGGCCCTCGTGGCTCTCGGTGTCAACATGGCGGCCACGACGAGCGATCCCGCATCCGCCGCCGGACAGGTCGGAGGCGTCACTCTCACGGCGTTCGGCCGCCTTCTGTACACCACGCCGCTGATGTGGCTGCTGGCGCTGGCGCCTCTGGCCTTCATCTTCTTCTTCTCGTTCCGCATGGACCGGATGTCGGCGGCGTCTGCCCGCGGCACCTTCTTCGCTTTTGCTGCGGTGATGGGTGCTTCGCTCTCGACGCTTCTCATCCGCTACACCGGCGCGAGCGTCGTGCAGGTGTTCTTCATCACGGCGGCGGCCTTCGGCTCGCTGTCGCTCTGGGGCTACACCACGAACCGCAGCCTGTCCGGCATGGGCTCGTTCCTGATGATGGGTCTCGTCGGCCTGATCCTGGCCTCGATTGTGAACATCTTCGTCGCGTCGAGCGCGCTGCAGTTCGGCATCTCGGTGATCGGCGTGCTGATCTTCGCCGGCCTCACGGCCTACGACACGCAGAAGCTGAAGGAGATGTACCTCATGGGCGGCCTTGACGCCGAAGGTGCGGCCAAGGTGTCGATCTTCGGCGCCCTGACGCTCTATCTCGACTTCATCAACATGTTCCAGTTCCTGTTGTCGCTCGTGGGCGTCAATCGCAGCGAGTAGCCTGCCATGCGTTCCGCGCCGGACGCCGTCACATTGGATGTAACCGAAGCCATGCGCCCTGCGAAGGGATCCTGCGAGCCTCCGGTGGCACCCGCCACCGGAGGCCCGGGATTGTGTGCGCCCCTCGGGCGCCTCTTGGCGGGCTCGACGCCCATGACATGAAAGAGCTGCGCCCATGGCTTTAACCGCACACGTCGTCATCGCATCGCTGCTTCTGATGATCGGCGTGAAACCGGCGGGCGCCCAGACTGCAGAGGCGGCGAGGCCCGACCCGGAGGCGGCCCGGCGCGGGGCGTATCTCGCCACGGCCGGCAACTGCGCCAACTGCCACACCAACGGCGCCGGCGGCGGGGCGGCCTTCGCCGGCGGGCGGGCTCTGCCGACCCCGTTCGGGGTCTTCTTCGCACCGAACATCACGCCCGATCCGACGCACGGCATCGGCGCGTGGAGTCTGGAGGATTTCAGCCGGGCCCTGCGCCGCGGCGTGTCCCCGCGCAACGAGCATTACTATCCTGTCTTTCCCTATACCTCGTATACCGGGATGACCGACGGCGACATCGCCGACCTGTGGGCCTTTCTGCGCCAGGTTCCGGGCGTTCCCCAGCCGGACCGGCCCCACGAGCTGGGATTCCCCTTCAACGTGCGGCTCGCGATGGCGCCGTGGAAGATCCTGTTCCTGGATCGCGGCCCGCTGGCGCCGGAGCCGGCCCGCAGCCCGGAATGGAACCGGGGCCGCTACCTCGTCAATGCGGTCGCTCACTGCACCGATTGCCACGCGCCCCGCAATCCCTTGGGCGCGGTCGACCGCGCCCGGCATATGTCGGGGACGCGCGAGCGGCTCGAAGGCTACGAGGTGCCCAACATCACCCCCGACATCGAGACCGGCATCGGGCGATGGACCGTGCAGGACCTCGCCGGCCTGCTGGCCGGGCGCGGAATGCGCGCGATGCATGTCGGCGGGCCCATGCGGGAGGTGGTCTCCAACACGGCGCGCCTCACCGAGGCCGACCGGCTCGCGATGGCGACCTACTTGAAGTCGCTGCCGCCCCGCTACGGCGAGGTCCGGCCCGGCGGCAGGATGTGTGGCGGCATGATGGGTGGGATGATGGGCGGCGGCATGATGGGCATGTGCCGATGATGGGCCGGGGAGGGTTGAGATGCTGAGGTTGGCGGCCATGATCGCGATGGCAGCCGTTGCGCTGGGACCGTTGGCGTTCACTGGGGTGATCAGGCGCGGCACGCGGCTGTTCAGGATCCTCTTCGCCCTGCTGCTTGCCGCTGCCGCGGCCGCGGCAGCGACCGGCCTTTTGGCCGGGGAAGCGTTGTTTTGAGAGCGGAGGGATCCGGGCCGGCAGTTGCGGCCCTGTCGGCGGTCGCCGTGCCGAGGTCGGTTGGCCGGGGTCCGTACGCAAAGCGCTCGCAGGGCTGTGCCAATCGACAAACAGGTCCGAACCCGCTCCCTTCCGAACAGCACCGGCCTGCCCATCGCCGGCGGGAGCTTGAACAGGGGATCGGGTCTTCCATGGGGATCGTCAGGTCATCGACTGTGCGCCGTGCCGGGCTCATGGCAGCGCCCGCGCTGCCTGTCGCGGGACTCGCGCAAACCGCGCCTTTCAGCCCCGACCTGCCCCACGCCATCGGGGAGGTCGTTCGCGAATGCTTCCTGCAAAGCCCGGCGCCGCTGCGGCCGGTGACGGTGACCATGCGCCAATGCGGCAAGGCCCGATGCCGAGCGCCCCGGTGGCCAACAGGCATTCCGGCGGAGCGAAGCTGGAAAACCGGGGTTTACCATGGCCGGTGCACGGATTCCCGCGCGGCCGGACATTCAGACACACCAGCCTTGCGCCCTCATCATGGGCTGCTATCTTGGATTCGATGACCTGGGCTTCCCTCCGCCGCCTGTGTGCGCTTGTGCTGGCCCTCACCCTGGCGGTGGGGCTGGCGACGCATGGGGTCAAGGCGGCGCAGATGAGCGCCCAAATGGCCGCCGCAGCAATGAGCGCGCCGATGCCCGACGGCTGTGACGGATGCGATCAGGACGGCGACACAATGCCGGCCTGCGCCGCCCTGTGCGCGGCCATGATCGCCGTCCTCCCGCTCCCGCCCGACCTCGTGTCGGTTGCGCGGGCGCCCGCGCATCCTGCCCTGGTCCTTCAGGCAACGGGGCTGCGCGGCCCGCCCGACCCCTTTCCGCCGAAACCAAGCATCCTGAGCTGAGGCGCGCCGCTCGCGGCCGCGCCTGAACCCGCGCGCCGGCGGTCGACGCCGCGCGCCCGTGTTCGCCCGGGCCGCCCCACACGTTTCAGGATGAAGACCATGTCAGATCGTTCAGGGCCGGCGCTCAGCCGCCGCGCCCTTTTGGCCGGCGGTGCGGGCCTCGCGCTTGCCGCCAGCCTTCCGCCCAGCGCCCGGGCCCATGAGGGCTCCCATGGCGCAGAGTTCCGGCTGCTCGCCGCACCTGGTGAGGCGGCGCTCGCCGGCGCCTCCCGTCCCGCAACCCCGGTTTGGGCCTATAACGGCGCGGTGCCCGGCCCCGGGATCCGGGTCCGCCAGGGCGAGCGCGTGCGCGTCGTCGTGGAAAACCGGCTGCCCGAGGAGACCACGGTGCACTGGCACGGGCTGCGGGTGCCGAACCCGATGGACGGCGTGCCCCATCTCACCCAGGCGCCCATCCGTCCGGGCGAGAGCTTTACCTATGAGTTCGCCTGCGAGGACGCGGGCACGTTCTGGTACCACCCGCACCAGAGGAGCCATGCCCAGGTCGGGCGGGGGCTCTCCGGCCCGTTCATCGTGGAGGAGCGCGAGCCCTATCCGGTCGACCGCGATGTCACCTGGATGCTGGGCGACTGGCGCCTTCTCAAGGACGGGTCGGTCAGCGACGACTTCGGCAACCTGCACGACGTCAGCCACGCCGGCCGCATCGGCAACACGGTGACGGTCAACGGGACCGTGGCCCAAGCCTTCGAGGTCCGCCGCGGCGAACGCATCCGGCTCCGTCTCGTCAACGCCGCCAACGCCCGCATCTTCGGCCTGGAGTTCGAAGGGCACGCCCCCTGGATCGTGGCCCTCGACGGCCATCCGGTCGAGCCGCACGTGCCCGAAGATGGGCGGGTGGTGATCGGGCCGGCCATGCGCGTCGACCTAGTGATCGACATGACGGGCCTGCCCGGCGGCCGGTCCAAGGTCACGGACGCCTTCTACAAGGGTCTCGAATACCGGCTGCTCGATCTTGCCTATGCCGGCGAGCGCCTGCGCGAGCCTCGGGAGACCGCTGTCCTGCCACTGCCCGCGAACCCCGTGCGGGAGCCGGACCTGTCATCCGCCCAGCGCCATGACGTGGTTCTCGCCGGCGGCATGATGGGGACGATGGCCGGGGCGATGGTGCACGGCGAGATGACCGACGTCCGCGCCATGCTGCGCCAGGGCCTGGTGTGGGCGATGAACGGCGTCGCCGCCACGGGGCACCTCCACGAGCCGATGGCCACGCTCGCCCACGGCAGCTCCCACATCCTCGCGATCAAAAACGAGACGGAGTGGTGGCACCCGATGCATCTGCATGGCCACACCTTCCGGGTGCTCGGTCGCGACGGCGTGCCCACCCGCCGTCGCGAATGGCAGGACACGGTGCTGGTCGCGCCGCGCGAGCGGGTCGAGATCGCCTTCCTGGCCGACAACCCCGGCGACTGGATGTTCCACTGCCACGTCCTGGAGCACCAGGCGGGCGGGATGATGGGCTCCATCCGTGTCGCCTGACACCACGATCTTCAAGGAGAAATCACATGCGCATCCTCAACACCGCCGCTCTCGCCCTTGCCCTGACGCTCGCCGGTCCCGTCCTCGCGCAGACCGCGAAGCAGGCCACCCTCTACAAGAACCCGCAATGCAGCTGCTGCGAGGAGTACGTGAAGTACCTTCGCGAGAACGGCTTCGAGGTGAAGGTCGTGACCACCCACGACCTGCCGCTGGTCAAGAAGGAGCACGGCGTCCCCCCCGACCTTGAGGGCTGCCACACCACCCTCGTCGACGACTACGTCGTCGAAGGGCACGTGCCGCTGAAAACCCTTAACAAGCTCCTCACGGAGCGCCCAGCGATCAAGGGCATCTCGCTCCCGGGCATGCCGATGGGCTCTCCTGGGATGGCCGGTCAGAAGATGGAGCCTTTCAAGATGTACGAGATCTCGGGCGACGCCACGCCCAAGATCTTCGCGGTCGAGTGAAGGAACGAACCATGATGCATGATATGATGAGCGGCCCGATGGGCTGGATGATGGGGGGCATGGGCCTCGTCGGGCTCCTGCTTGGCGTCGCGCTGGTCCTCGCGATCATCGCACTGGTCAAGGTCATGGTTGGGAGCGGGCGATGATACCGTTTTTCCTCGCCCTCCTCGTCCTCGCGGCGGCGCCTGCCGCCGCGACGGAGCGGCCCGCCTCCTTCGTTCTCCACCGCGAACCGCGCCCCGTGCCCAATTTGCGCTTCGTCGACGGCGAGGGGGGCACGCGGACCCTTGCGGACTTCCGCGGCAAGGTCGTGCTCCTGAACGTGTGGGCGACCTGGTGCCCGCCGTGCCGCCAGGAGATGCCGGCGCTGGACCGCCTGCAGGCGATGCATGGCGGCCCGGGCTTCGAGGTGGTCGCCCTGTCCATCGACCGTGCCGGCGCGGGGCCGGTGCGCCGGTTCTACGGCGAGACCGGGGTCGGCCGCATCGCGGTCTATCTCGACGCGTCAGGACGGGCCCTGCGCGACCTCAACGCGGTCGGCCTGCCGACCACGCTCCTGCTCGACCGGGAGGGGCGGGAGATCGGCCGGCTGATCGGACCGACGGTCTGGGATGCGCCCGAGATGGTCCAGATCCTGCGTGAACGCATCGGTCCCGCTTCGGATGGAGGCGCGCCATGAGAACGCCACCAATCTCGCACGCGCGCCGCGCATTGATGGATGCGCGGCGGTGTAACCGAACACCCATGTGGCACGAACTAACGGGTGAACGCTCATGATTGCGAACGAAGCCGAGCTGCGGGCGCTCATGACGGCCGGCCTGAACGGCGATGCGGCGGCCCACCGCGCGCTCCTGGACAGGCTCAGCCGCCACCTGCGGGCCTACTACAAGAATAAGCTCGCGCGGATCGGGCGGAGCGCGGACGAGGCGGAGGATCTGGTGCAGGACACGCTGATGGCGATCCATACCCGTCGGCACACCTACGACCCGGGCGAGCTCTTCACCCCGTGGGCGCATGCCATCGCGCGCTACAAGCTCATCGACCACCTGCGCCACACGAAGGCCTCCATGACGGATGTGCCCATCGAGGATGCCGCCGACTTCGAGGCGCAGGACGACCATGCCGGGGCGGAGAGCGCCCTCGACCTCAACCGCCTGCTCGCGCGGCTGCCCGAGAAGATGCGGCGCGCGATCCGGCACGTTAAGATCGATGGCCTGAGCGTCGCCGAGACCGCTGCCCGTTGCGGCATGTCGGAGTCGGCGGTCAAGGTGAGCGTGCATCGGGGCCTCAAGGCCATGGCGGCGGCAATTGCCCAAGGAAGGACCACATGAAGACCGACGACCTGATCAACATGCTCAGCACGAACGTCGAGCCGGTGGACCGCGGCCAGCTCAGGCGCAGCCTTGGCCTCGCGGTGGCGCTCGGGGCCGGTGGGGCGCTCGTTGCGGCCCTGCTGACGCTCGGGGTCCGTCCGGACCTGCACGAGCCCGGCGCCCTGGCCTTTCTCGGCCTGAAGCTCGCCTTCTCGGCAGGCGTCGTCCTGATGGCGTCGCTGCTGCTGACGCGCCTCGCCCGCCCGGGCGGAGAGCGCAGGACTCGTCCCGTCCTGGCGCTGCTGCCATTCGCCGCCATCGTGCTGCTCGCGGGCCTGAGCCTCGCCTATGCACCGAGCACCCATTGGGAGGCGATGATCGTGGGCGACATGTGGCTTGAGTGCCTCGTGTCGATCCCGATCATCGCCATCGTGCCCTTTGCGGTGATCGTCTGGACCGTGCGCCGGCTCGCGGCGCCCACGGACCTGGCCCGGACCGGAGCCTTCGCCGGCCTCGCGGCGGGCGGCGTGAGCGCGATGGGCTATGCGCTGCACTGCATGGACGACTCCCTGCCGTTCATCGCACTCTGGTACGGCGGCACCATCATCCTGTGCACCGTGGCCGGGGCGCTGCTCGGTCCGCGTCTGCTGCGTTGGTGACCGGAGACACCCGCGGCCAACTGCGTCGTCGGGCGGTCAGTAGACCTGTGACCGGCCGGACCAGTCTTGCGAAGTCCTGATGACGTATACGCAGCTTCCGGCTGGTCACGGGAGCCCTGATGCAAAGCGTTGGGCCGGAGGGCTCCATGGCACGACAATCCGAATTTCGGGCGCAACGGTCCGACATCACCTGGCACAAGGGCCGGCGTCCGAGGCGGCGTATCCGGTCGAGCCAAGCCAAGGCCGGCGTGCGTGCCTTGCGCAGGCTCGTCTGGCTGATGCTGGGGGGCATGGCCGTGTTCATGGTGCTGTCATTTCAAGGCATCGGCCCCGGCACGCGTCCGGACCCATCCTCGCGGGCTTTCCTGGACCGTGCGCGCTCGACTTCCGCGCTCTCAAGATCGCCTGCACCCGCAGGAGCATCACAAGACCGAAGCTTAGCCGATATATCCGGGGCGCAGATGCCTTGACGATATCGGGACCGGCCCTTCACGACCGCGTGAGCATGTAACCGATCCGCGGCTGCCTCCGAACTTATAGTCAGAAGTGCATGGAGCACATCAACGGAGGTCTCCACATGAACGCAAGCAACGGTTCCGTCATGACGAAGTCGAGCCGCGTGCCGCAGCCATTCAGCCGGCTCAGACGGGGCGGGCGGCGTACCTGGATCGCCCTGGCGGCGATCCTGTTGGTCGGCGGCGCCGCTCTGAACTGGGGCTGGCTCGTGGCCGCGGGTATTGCGCCGTTGCTGTTGGCCTTGGCGCCGTGCGCGGCCATGTGCGCGGTCGGCCTGTGCATGAAGGGCGGCAACGCCTGCAAGAGCGAGAGCAATGGCGCAGTCCCGGTGCGGGCGGCCAACGCTGGCCAAGGGGGCGCGGAACCGGCCTGACCGCAACCGAACCCATTCACGACATACACTACGACATCCAAGGAGATGCAGACATGAACACCTTCACGAAGACAACTCTCGCCCTCGCCGCGCTCGGTGCGACCGTGGCAATGGCTCCGGCGCTCCACGCCCAGGGTGCCCCCGCCCCAGGCGCATCGCAAGGCCAGGGCATGGGCAACATGGGTGGCATGGGGAACATGGGCGGCATGGGGAACATGGGCGGCAACATGAGCGGCGGTGACATGGGCGGCATGGCCGGCATGATGAAAATGATGGAGGACTGCAATCGCATGATGCAGTCGATGAACAATCAGAATCCGTCGCGCGAGACCCCGCCGGCCACCCCCGAACAGAAGGGGTAGGCGGCGCGACGGGCGGCCGCCGCGTCATGACCTCCCCTGCGGCGGCCGCATCCCCCATCACGGGCAGGGCCGGAGGCCGGCGAAGTCCGTCTTCCGTGGACGGAGAAGGATCGGTCGCCGCCCCCTGCGAGGCGGCCGCAAGCCAAAGGAGTACCATCATGCCCCGCAGTTTCGATGCACTTGAGCGCCAGGTGTTCCTGGCCTTCGAACAGGCTGTTGCGGACAAGCGCTTGGACGTGGCAGACCATCTGCTTTACGCCCTTGAGGCGCTCGATCCGGAGTTCGAGGGACCCGCGATCCATCGCGCCTGCCGTTCGATCCTGGAACCAGCCTCGGGGGCGGAGGACGCCGACACCGCTCCCCCGAGCCGGCACTGACCCCAGCCGATCACGAGCCCTGCGGAGCGGTGTCGCGCCGGCCGGGCCGATCAGAAATGAAAGAGCGCCGCGATGAGATCTTCCCGAGGACCCAGTTGGCTCGCCCTTGCGGTGATCGGCCCGTTGGTGGTCATCGGCGCGACTGCGTCGAAGGCATCGGAAACCGTGCGCGTGGCGGAGTTGCCGCGCCAGACGCATATCCACGGGCTTGCCGTGGACCGTCAGGACCCGTCGCGGCTCCTGATCGCGACCCATCACGGCCTTTTCCGGGCTGGCCCGGACGGACGCGCGGAGCGGATTTCGGAGGTTCAGGACTTCATGGGGTTCACCCCGCATCCGACAGACCCGAAGACGCTGTTCGCGAGCGGGCACCCCGCACGCGGAGGCAACCTGGGTTTCATCGCCTCCACTGACGGCGGTGCCACCTGGCGGCAGGTCTCGCCGGGCGTGAAGGGACCCGTCGATTTCCACCAGATGAGCGTGAGCAGCGCGGACCCCGCGACGATCTATGGCGCGTACGGCGGGCTCCAGGTGAGCCGGGACGCCGGCAGAACCTGGACGGTCGTGGGCCCCACCCCGAACAAGTTGATCGACCTCGCCGCTTCCGCCAAGGCATCAGACACGCTCTACGCCGCCACGGAGAATGGCCTCCTTGTGAGCAGTGACGGCGGCAAGGGCTGGACGACCGTCCTTGCCGGGGCGCCCGTGAGCCTCGTTGAGGTGACGCCCGATGGTTCGCTCTACGCATACGTCGTCGGGCGTGGCCTCCTGCGCTCCGACGCCGAGTCGCTGGCGTTCGCAACCGTCGGCGACGACTTTGGCGGGGGCGTTCCTCTGCATCTTACGGGAGATCCCGCCAATCCAGCCCGCCTCTTCGTCGCAACGGCGCGCGGCCGCGTGCTCACCAGCACGGACCGGGGACAGACATGGTCCGAGATGGGAGCCGGTGGCTCTTAGATGGCTCCGGGCGCAGACCATCCCCGGGCGCAACGCGCCCTCATCCCGAGGAGCCGGTGCTCCGGCGGGGCTGTCTTGGCACGGGCTTTGGAGGACGGGCACCAACAATCCGAGGAGGCGAATTGACGACCGGCGCAATCCACACGGCCACGGGCCGCCCTTCTGGCATCGCCCGATCCTGGCACGCGGCACTGCGCCGGTACTTGATCGCCATGGCCCTGGGCAATCTCGCTTGGGAATTCGCCCACATGCCGCTCTACACGCTCTGGACGACTGGATCCTGGGCTGAAATCGCGTTTGCGGCCGTCCATTGCACGGGCGGGGACATCCTCATTGCCCTTTCCAGCCTGACCATCGCCTTGCTGACCGTCGGCACCGGCGCCTGGCCGGCCGAGCGGTTTCGCACCGTGGCTGCGCTGACTGTTGCTTTTGGGCTTGGCTATACGACCTTCAGCGAGTGGCTCAACATCGTGGTCCGCGCGGCGTGGGCCTATTCCGACCTGATGCCCGTGTTCCCGGTGTTCGGCTTCCATGTCGGGCTGTCCCCGCTGCTGCAGTGGATCGTGGTCCCGCTCGCCGCCTTCGCATGGGCCGCCCGAACCGGGAATGAACGCCACCCTGTCGAGCCTCTCCGTGCGGTCTGACAGGACGGCCAGGCTGCGCCCCCACCGGCCCTGGCTCGCGGTGGGTGCCGTCACCGTCACAGGAGCCGCGACGGCCTGGTTTGGTCTTCGTCTCTGGGCCGCGGACCCGATGGTGGCCCATGGTCGGCAGCTCTACGACGTCCACTGCGCCTCCTGCCATGGCCTGAAGCTCGAAGGCCAGCCGGACTGGCAGACGCCGAAGGTGAACGGCCGCCTGCCGGCACCTCCCCACGACGAGAACGGGCACACCTGGCATCACAGCGACCGCGAGCTCTTCCTGATCACCAAGAAGGGCATGGGAGCGGTTGTGCCAGGACACGAAAGCGACATGCCGGCGTTCGAGGGAACGCTGGACGACCAGGAGATCGCGGCGGTGCTCGCCTACATCCGGAGTACATGGCCGGAGCGGGCTCGCCGCTACCAGGACGAACGCAGCCGGGCGGACGCCGCTCGCCAGAAGTAACGGCGGCATCGTGGAGGCCCGCCGCCACAACGGAGAAAGGCGAGGAACTATGCACGGCGCCTCGGCTCGGGCGAGAGGATGTCGAGCACCGGGCACTCGGGGGCGGTGCCACCTTCGCAGCGGTCAATCGTTTGCCCGAGCAACCGCTCAAGCTTCCTGAGGTCGGCGATCTTCGTGCGGATGTCATCCAGGTGCTTCGTGGCAATTTCGCTAACCTCGCCGCACGGGGCCCGCTCCGGGCCACCCAGCGCCAGGAGTGCCTTGATCTCGTCCAAAGTGAACCCGAGCTCGCGGCCACGCCGGATGAAGGCCAGTACGCGTGTATGGTGCTGATCATAGACCCTTCGGCCCCCCTCACTACGGGGTGGCGCGGGCAGCATCCCGATCCTCTCGTAATAGCGGATGGTCTCGATGTTCACTCCTGTGAGCCGTGACAGCTCGCCGATGGGGAACGTGTCAGCTCGCGAATGCGTGATCGCCTCCATCAAAAATCCTCTTGCTCCTGTAGTCACTACAGGATGCACGGTGGCTCCATCGACGTAAAGGAGATTGTTTGATGCGTTCATCGACCCGTGCAGAGGCACGTGACCTGGAGAGCCGGCCAGCGAGCGAGAGCGCTCCCCGTGACAGCCAAGGTCTGCTGGCGGTGGGAGGCCTTCTGGCCGCGCTCGGCGCCTCGTCCTGCTGCGTCCTGCCACTCGCGCTGTTCGGTTTCGGGGTGGGTGGAGCATGGATTAGCAACCTGACCGCGCTGGCACCCTACCAGCCCGCCTTCGTGGCCGTGGCGGTGGCCTTCCTGACGTTTGGCTTCTGGCGGGTCTATCGCCAACCCAAGGCGGCCTGCGCGTCGGGAAGCTCCTGTGCGCGCCCGGGATCGAGCCGCATCGCCAAAATCGGCCTCTGGACGGCTGCCGTGCTCGTCTTGGCGGCCGTCACCTTCCCCTACACCGCCCCGCTGTTGATCAGCCTGTGAGGAGACCTGAGATGAAGACCTTGTTTCGTATCGCCCTGACCGCCTCCGCCCTGATGCTCGCGGGCGGAGCCATGGCCGCGCCACGGACCGTCACGCTTGAGGTGGAGAACGTGAGCTGCGTGAGCTGCGCCCCGATTGTGAAGAAGGCGCTCTCCCGCGTTCCGGGCGTCAGCCAGGTCACAGTCATTGAAGCTGACGGCATGGCGACGGCGACCGTCACCTTCGACGATGAAAAGGTCACGCCCGAGGCGCTGACCAAGGCAACGACCAATGCCGGCTTTCCCTCGACCGTGAAGGGCTCTTCATAAACCACGTCCTGACCAGAACACACGAAAGTTGAGATCATGAGTGACTGCTGCGCCACGGGCGCGAAGAACGGCAACGACCTCTACGATCTGGTGGTGGTTGGGGCCGGGTCGGCCGGATTTTCCGCTGCCATCACGGCTGCCGAGCAGGGGGCGCAGGTCGCCCTTGTCGGCTACGGCACGCTGGGCGGCAGCTGCGTCAATGTCGGCTGCGTGCCCTCGAAGGCCCTGATCTGGGCCACCGAGGCGGTGCACCACGCCAACACAGCCTCGCGCTTTGCCGGGATTGAAGGCAGTGCGCAGGTCGCCGACTGGCAGGCCCTGGTCGCCCAGAAGGACGGCCTCGTCGCGAGCCTGCGCCAGGCCAAGTATGCCGACCTCCTGCCGGCCTACAACAACGTCGCCTACCATGAGGGCCAGGCCCGACTCGTCGACGGCGGCGTGGAGGCCGGCGGCAGGCGCCTTGCCTCCGACCGCATCATCATCGCGACCGGGACGCGGCCCGCTCTGCCTGCCATTCCGGGCATCGCGGACGTGTCCGCGCTCGACAGCACGGCGGCGCTGTCGCTGATCGAGCTGCCCCGCTCCATGATCGTGGTGGGTGGCGGCTACATCGGAGCCGAGCTTGCGCAGACCTTCGCCCGTGCCGGGGTCGAGGTGACGCTGGTCTTCCGCAGCCGCCTTCTGCCCGAGGCCGAGCCTGAGATCGGGACGGCCCTTGCCGGCTACCTGGCAAACGAGGGCATCACGGTCATGGGCGGTTTGGCTTACGACGCCGTTCGCAGGACGGAGGATGGGGTCGCGCTCACGGTCGTCAGGGATGGGCTTGCGCAGACCATCCGCGCCGAGCGCATTCTGGTCGCAACCGGACGCGCCCCCAACACGGAAAGCCTCGGCCTTGCGGAGGCGGGTGTCGCCCAGACCCCCGCCGGTGCCATTCTCGTCGACGACCGGATGCGCACCAGCAAGGCCGGCGTCTATGCGGCCGGTGACGTCACCGGCAAGGACCAGTTCGTCTACATGGCCGCCTACGGGGCGAAGCTCGCGGTGAAGAATGCCCTGAACGGCGACAGCCTGCGCTATGACAACTCGGCCATGCCGGCGGTGGTCTTCACCGACCCGCAGGTCGCGAGCGTCGGGTTGACGGAGGCGCAGGCCCGCGCCGCCGGACATGACGTGCGGACCTCGGTGCTGTCGCTGGACAACGTGCCCCGGGCGCTGGCCGCCCGCGACACGCGGGGCCTGATCAAGCTCGTGGCGGACCGGGGCTCCCGCAAGCTGCTCGGGGCCCACATCCTGGCGCCCGAAGGTGCGGACAGCATCCAGACGGCGGCCATGGCGATCCGCGGCGGGCTCACGATTGATGATCTCGCGGAGGCAATCTTCCCGTACCTGACCACCGTCGAGGGGCTCAAGCTCGCCGCCCAGGTCTTCGACAGGGACGTCAAGAAGCTGTCCTGCTGCGCAGGATAGCGGCAGACAGCTCCATGGAGGATGAGCCATGACCACCACCGTGAACCCCGCACGGGAGCGTGCGGCGGAGATCAGGCCGGGCGTGTTGCGCCCGGCCTGGTCGGCTGCGACGACGCCGGCCGCCCGACAGGCTCTTGCCGGACGCATGACGGCCCGTTCGGGCCTGCTCGTCAAGTGGTCGCACGCGCTCGAAACGAACGAGGACATCGTCTGGCGCACCGTCCTGCGGCTCTACGCGGCCAAGGGGCGGCCTCCAAGCATCGACGAGATCGCCGCCACGACGGGGATCGACGGAGGCCGCGTCGGCGCGCTCCTGCGCAAGCTCCAACTGCGCGATCTCGTTGGTCTCGATGCCGGGACGGAGACCATCTGGCTGGCCTATCCCTTCACCGAGCGGGCGACCGGACACCGGGTCGAGCTCGATGGCCATGTCCTGAATGCCCTGTGTGCCATCGACGCCCTCGGCGTCGCCGCGATGTACGGCACCGATGTCACCGTCGAGTCGCAATGCCGTTCCTGCGGCGAGACGATCCGCGTCACGACCGTCGATGTGGGCCGGGCGCTGCGGAGCGTGTCCCATCCCGAGGCGGTCGTCTGGTACGACTTTGCGTACACCGACAACGCGGCCTCATCGTGCTGTCCGGCCATCGCGTTCTTCTGCTCCGACGGGCACCTGCAACGCTGGCTCGGCAGCCAGGCAAGCCCGCGCGCGGGAGCCCGCCTGGACATGAACGAGGCCCTGGAGGTCGGCCGCGCGATATTCGGGCCTGTCCTCGCCGCCGCAAGGCAAGACGACGGGTCGGAGGATCTGCCGTGAATGACAAACTGGTCGCGATGCTTGTCACCTTCGTCGTCGTGCTTCCCCTCTACGCGATGTGCTGCCTCGGGCCGGCTGCAGTTGTCGGCTCGGTCGGAGGCCTGCTTGGGTGGCTCAGCGGATCCGTTAGCCTGGGCGTCGTCAGCGTTGCCGCAACCGCGGCTCTGCTGGTGTCCTGGCGGATGCACCAGAGAAAGGCTGCTTCCGCCGCCTCTCCGGGTACCTCGCGCGAATTGCCGGGCAGCCCATGTTGCACGACGGGATCCCGTGCCTTGCAGTTTCCCGACCGTGTTGTGGTGAAAGTCGGGATCAGGAGGCAGGATGTCGAAGCGAAACATTGAGGAGGGCTCCGTCCTGGCGGTGGCCTTCAACGGGGATGGCCTTGTCCCGGCAGTCGCTACGGACGTGGTGACGGGGGAGGTCCTGATGCTGGCGTGGATGAACGCGGAGGCGCTGAACCGGACCATCGCGACCGGCGAGGCCTGGTACTGGAGCCGGTCCCGCCGGGAGCTCTGGCACAAGGGCGCGACCAGCGGCCAGATCCAGCATGTCCAGGAGCTGCGGGTCGACTGCGACCAGGACACCGTTTGGCTCAAGGTCCGAGTCGGCGGCGATGGTGGCTGTTGCCACACCGGACGGACAGGCTGCTTTTACCGTGTGATCGAGGATGGACCTGAGGGGCCAACTCTCCGCCCGGCGTGAGCGCCGACCGTCGTTCGGTGCTCAGAAACTCCTTAACCCGGCGGGAACCTGTAGCAACTCCAGATCTGTTTCCCCATCGTTCGTGGAGCGATTGCCCCCGACGGCGTGGTGACCGCGGTTACGGACCGTCGCTCTTGAACGGAGCTGCCCGAAGCACAGGAGGCCAGCATGGCCAAGAGCTACGACCTGATTGTGATCGGATCGGGAACCGCCGCGATGGTGGCCAGCCACCGGATGGCCTCTGCCGGCCGGAAGGTCGCGGTGGCCGACTACCGCCCGTTCGGCGGCACCTGCGCCCTGCGCGGCTGCGACCCCAAGAAGATGCTGGTGACCGGGGCACAGGTCATCGACGACGTCCGGCGCATGACGGGACGCGGCGTGGCGGCCGACGACGCGCGGATTGTTTGGCGCGACCTCATCGCCTTCAAGCGGACGTTCACCGGGCCAGTCCCGGAGAAACAGGAGAAGCGCTATGCCGAGCACGGCATCGATGCGTACCACGCCCAGGCCCGCTTCATCGCCCCGAACGCGGTCGAGCTGGACGGCGGGGACCGGCTCGAAGCGCAGCATATCCTGATCGCCGCCGGAGCACGGCCGGCGCCGCTCGGCTTCCCGGGCGAGGAGTTCCTCATCACCAACGCGGAATTCCTCGAATTGGAGGAACTGCCGGAGCGCATTGTCCTGGTCGGCGGTGGCTACATCGCCGCCGAGTTTTCGCACATTGTGGCCCGCGCCGGCGCGAAGGTCACGATCCTCCAGCGTGGGGAGCGCATGCTGCCTCACTTCGATGCCGACCTCGTCGGCTGGCTGATGGAGAAGTTCCGAGAGATCGGCGTTGACGTGCGCACCCGGACTTCGGTCGAGGGCGTGGAGAAAACCGACCGCGGCTTCCTGGTCCGGGCCCGGGCGAATGCCGACGGCGGCCAACCCGTGACAGTCGAGGCCGACCTGGTGGTCCACGCCGCCGGGCGTATCCCCGATGTCGACTTTCTCGACCTTCAGGCCGCAGATGTCGAGCGGGATCAGCGTGGGCACCTGAAGCTCAACGAATTCCTCCAGAGCGTCTCCAATCCGGCCGCCTATGCCGCAGGCGATGCCGCCCGGATGGGGCCGCCACTGACACCTGTGTCGAGCCACGACGCCAAGGTCGTCGTGCGCAACATTTTGGACGGCGGCCGGCATCGGCCCGACTACCGTGGGATCCCGAGTGTCGCCTTCACGATCCCGCCCATCGCCAGCGTCGGCCTGAGCGAGCAGGAGGCGCGCGAGAAGGGCCTGAAGTTCCGGGTGCAGAGCCAGCTCGTACCAAATTGGTACACGGCACGCCGCCTCGCCGAAACCGTATACGGCTTCAAGGTGCTGGTCGATGAAGAGACGGATCTCGTCATTGGAGCCCATCTCGTCGGGCCTCACGTGGACGAGGTGATCAACCTCTTCGGTCTGGCGATCCGCCACGGGCTCACCGCCGAGGACCTGAAGACGACGATGTTCGCCTACCCGACCGGGGCATCAGATATCGGCTACATGCTGTAGATCTGTCTCCCAGGAAGCGACCGTCGGCTACTCGGCCACCTTGACTTCGTGGCTCATTGCCTCCGCGGCGAGACGCTTGGCTTCCTTCTCCGCCGCCTCCTTGCGCTCGCTGTAGCGGTCGGTGAGGTAGTCGGAGCGGTCACGCGTCAGCAGCGTGAACTTCACCAGTTCCTCCATCACGTCGACGACGCGGTCGTAGTAGGAGGAGGGCTTCATCCGCCCGGCCTCGTCGAACTCCTGGAATGCCTTGGCAACGGAAGACTGGTTCGGGATCGTCACCATCCGCATCCAGCGCCCGAGCACCCGTAGCTGGTTGACTGCGTTGAACGACTGCGAGCCGCCGGAGACCTGCATGACGGCGAGCGTGCGCCCTTGCGTCGGACGCACAGCACCCGTCGACAGCGGGATCCAGTCGATCTGGGCCTTCATCACCGCGCTCATGGCGCCATGCCGTTCCGGGCTGCACCAGACCTGCCCCTCGGACCAAAGCGACAGGTCGCGGAGTTCCTGCACCTTGGGATGGTTGCTGGCGGTGGCATCCGGCAGCGGTAGGCCATGCGGGTCAAATACGCGGGTCTCGGCGCCGAAGTGGCGGAGCAGGCGCTCCGCCTCCAAGGTGAGGAAGCGGCTGTAGGAGCGCTCTCGCAGCGAGCCGTAGAGCAGAAGGATGCGGGGAGGGTGCGTGGACACCCGCCGTGGCTCCAGCTTGCCGAGGTCCGGCACGTCGAGGACGGAGAAATCGATGTTGGGAAGGTCACTCACCGGCGGGCATCCTCCGTGCAGAAGGAGCCGCCTGCCGGGCCCCGCGCTCGTACCATCCCTGGCTGCGGTTCACGATCCACACCACCGAGAGCATCACGGGCACCTCGATCAGGACGCCGACCACGGTCGCCAATGCGGCTCCCGAGTTGAACCCGAACAGGCTTATGGCTGCGGCCACGGCCAATTCGAAGAAGTTGCTGGCGCCGATCAGGGCCGAGGGGCCGGCGACGCAGTGCTGCTCGCCCGCGATCCGGTTGAGCAGGTAGGCCAGCCCGGAGTTGAAGTAGACCTGGATCAGGATCGGGACCGCCAGCATGGCGATGATCAGCGGCTGCGCCAGGATCTGCTCGCCCTGGAAGCCGAACAGCAGCACGAGGGTGGCAAGCAGCGAAACTAGCGAGAGCGGCTGCAGGATCCGGAGCAGGCCGGCAAGGGCCGCTTCACCGCCCTGGGCAATCAGGCGCGAACGCAGAAACTGGGCCAGGATCACAGGGATGACGATGTAGAGCACAACCGAGAGCAGGAGCGTGTCCCACGGCACCGTGATCGCCGACAGCCCGAGCAGCAGGCCGACGATGGGTGCGAAGGCCACCACCATGATCACGTCGTTGAGCGCCACTTGGCTCAGCGTGAAGTGCGGCTCGCCCTTGGTCAGATGGCTCCACACGAACACCATCGCCGTGCAGGGCGCGGCCGCGAGGATGATCAAGCCAGCGATGTACGAGTTGATCTGGTCGGCGGGCAGGTAGGGCCTGAACACGTAGCCGATGAAAAGCCAGCCCAGGGCTGCCATCGAGAATGGCTTCACCGCCCAGTTGATGAACAGGGTCACGCTGATGCCGCGCCAATGCTCCCGCACCCGCCCCAGCGAGGCGAAGTCGATCTTGATCAGCATGGGGATGACCATGAGCCAGATCAGGGCGGCAACGGGCAGGTTGACCTTGGCGACCTCAAGCGCGCCGACGGCCTGGAAGAAGCCGGGGAAGGCATGGCCGAGGGCGATGCCCGCGACAATGCAGAGGGCGACCCAGAGGGTCAGGTAGCGTTCGAAAACGGACATGGATGAGGTCTCAGTCCGAGTGGCGGTCGAAGGGGAGAACGGTGCCGGAGGTTGCGCTCTCCAGCCGGCCGATCTCCTTCAGACGATGGGTGAGGGCGGCTTGGTCGAGGCTCGCCACTGGCAGGGCCAGGAAGGCGGAGATTCGGTTCTTGAGGAACTTGAAGGCTTGGACGAAGGCCCGCTCCTTGTCGATGTCCGAGCCCTCGGCGGCAGCGGGATCCTCGATGCCCCAGTGGGCCGTGGCCGGATGGCCGATCCAGACTGGGCAGGCTTCGCCGGCGGCGCTGTCGCAGACTGTGAAGATGAAGTCCATCTGCGGCGCGCTGGGACCAGAGAACTCGTCCCAACTCTTCGAGCGGAAACCATCGGCCGGGTAGCCGAAACTGTCGAGCACCTTGAGGGCGAACGGGTTGACCGTGCCCTTGGGCTGGCTCCCGGCCGAGAAGGCGTTGAAGCGTCCGGCGCCGTCCTTGCGCAGGATGCCTTCCGCCACGACCGAGCGGGCGGTGTTGCCCGTGCAGAGGAACAAGACGTCGAAGGGGCGGTCAGCCATCGGCGCTCTCCTTGGCAGGGCAGCAAGGCGTCATGACGTCGAGGAGGGGGGCGCACACGTCCGGGTGTCCGCCACAGCAGTCTCTCAGCAGGAAGGTCATCACCTCGCGGAGCCTGATGAGGTCGGCACGATAGATGATTGATCGGCTCCGGCGCTCGGAGCGGACGAGGCCTGCCCGGGACAAGATGCCAAGATGGCTCGACATCGTGTTGTGCGGGACGGCCAACTCGCGGGCGATGTCACCTGCGGGCATCCCATCAGGCTCATGCTTCACCAAGAGACGGAACACGTCGAGGCGGGTCGACTGGGCGAGCGCTGCAAGGGCCAAGATGACGTTCTCTGATTCCATGTGTCGAGACTTATCGACGTATCGAAGAATGTGCAAGCGCAACGTGTGTCGGAGGGATCCATCCGGGATGGAGGCCAACAAGGGCGCCAAGATCACGGCGGATCTTCGACAGGGTCGACGCCAACAAGGACGGCAAAGCCACGCCCGAGGAGATCCAGGCCTTCATGCGGGAGTAGTCCACGGCAGCGCATCGCCGCTCGGGCGGTGGGGTCGATTTTCGTGCCGTCCGACCTCGATGCCTAGGCTGGTGTGAACGCTGCGATCCGGCACCATTTCGCCCTCCATCCGCAGCGTCTTGGCCTGACCTTGCGGTGATCTGTCTGCCCATGGGCCCATGGCATGGGAATGGGCTTGGATGAGCAACGCCATGGGCGCGAGGATCTCGACAAGCGAATGAGCTAAGTCATTGAAAACACGCCATGCGCCCCATCTCGGCCCATGGGGCGGTGATGGGGCGAACGGGGCTTCCATGGGGTTCGCGGGCGCTGGATGACGATTTGCAAGGAACGGCCCCGTAACCGTCATCCACAGGCTGCGGCGAAACGGATGCCCAAAGATGACATAGCCCCGGAAGCCTCCTGGATAGCCCTTCCAGTCCTTTCCCGCGCCGGGACTATCCCAGTGTGTCCCGGCTCGCGCAAGCCCACGGCAGGGGCATCCAGGAGGCTCGCAGGCGGGTTCCGCCCGGACCTGCACCGCGCATCCTAAGTATTTGATATCATTAATTAACCCAGCAAACGGGTGTTGACCTAGGGTAACTGCGGAGGGATCCTGATGGTCGAGCGGCGGTGTAGAGGTGCCCCGTCGCTCGACAACAGAAGCGAGCAATCACATGTTCAGGTACACAGAAGAGCAGCGCGCCGAGGTGCGGCGTGGCATCGTGGAATTCGGCATCCCCGCGTTCATGTTCGAGTGGGGCGGGCAGCCCCATGAGCCGGCCTTCATCGCCAAGTGCGAAGCCGAGCGGAAGGAGCGCGTGGCCTCGGGCAAGATCAAGCCGCCCGCCAAGGCGCCCGCGAAGCAGGCCGACAAGCCCAAGTACCGCAGCGCCCTGCACCGCGCGGTCGCGACGTACATCACCGCCGGCCCCCCGCCCGAGAAGCCCGACGATTCGGACCAGCGTAACTCCGACGGCGAATACGGGGACTATCGGGATATTTTCGCCCTGCCGCTCGGCGAGGACCCGATCTGGGTAAAGCGCAAGGCGGCTGAGTTTCAGCGCCAGAAAGAGGCTGAGGAGGAGCGCAAGGCAGCCCGGCAGCAGCCCGAGCCCGAGTTTGTCCCGTCGCCAGAGGCGGAGGAGGCTCCAGCGGCCGAGCCCGTCGACGACGAGCCTGCGGTCGAGAGCGAGAGCGAGCCCGAGGCCGCCTGCGCCACCTACATCTACGTGTCCAATCTCGACATCGCCATCACCCTCGAAGAGGAGCGGCCCGAGGAACTGCCGCTTCCGCCCTCGGACGAGATCCTGCCGCCGCAGGAGATCCTGGACGTCGTGGAGGACGAAGAGGACCTCGACGGGATCGAGGTGGGGGACCCGCTCCCCGCCGGATCCCCGGACATGCCCATCCGCTTCGACCATGACCTGGACGAAAAGGCCGTAGAGGCCTCCGTCATCGCCGCCGGTCTCCCGCTGCCTGACGGAAAGCAGCCCCGCAAGGCCCAGATCAAGGCCTATGCGGCGGTGATCGCCTCCGCCCTGGTCGCCTTCGATGCGGGGCTCATCGTCTCCTACTCGCGCAACCGGGACCACTACGCGTCCCGCGCCTGGTACGACGGCCAAAGCTACACGTATGCCTGTGTGGTGAAGGGTGCCGTCGATCCGCTCCTCAAGGACGGATACCTCGGCGGCTGGACCGCCGGCGGCGGGGAGAACTGGACGAGGGGCGAGCAGTCGCGGATCTGGGCCATGGGCAAGCTCCTGCGGGCGTTCGACGGCGTCCAGATCCGGCGCAAGCCTGAGATCCGGTCGGTGATCCGGATGCGGGACAAGGATAAGGAGCTCGTTCCTTTCAAGCGCACCGGTGCCGTCATCGGGATGGAGAAGGAGATCCGGTCGATCAACGTGTTCCTGCGCGGGATCACGGTCGAGCTGCCCGGCATGGAGCCGACCAGGCACGGGCAGTGGGTCTTCGAGAAGCGGGTCTTCCGGAACTTGCGGTGGGAGACGATCACCTCCGTCGTGGCCCCGACCGAGTACCCGCAGCTCTACCGCAGCTTCTCCCGGAGCTCGTTCACCAAGGGCGGTCGCCTCTATGGGTACTGGCAGAACGTCCCGCGGACATGGAGGAAGAAGCTGCTCATCAACGGCGAGCCGACGGTGGAGTTGGACTTCGTCGCCCTGCACCCCGCGATTTTGTACGCCCAGCGGGGCGCCCCCATGCCCAAGGGGTTCGACCCGTACAGGGTGCCCGGCCTTGAGCGCCGGGACTGCAAGGCGGCCTTGAACACCGCCATCAACGCCGCGACGATCCCAGAGACCGTCGGCTCGCTCCTGAGCCGGTGGAAGAGCGACGACCCGAGGAAGTGGTGGCGGCACAGGAAGCCGGAGACGGAGGTGATCCTCCAGGCCGTGGTCGACCACAACCCCGTCATCGCCGACGCCATCGGATCGGATGCCGGGATCGATCTGATGTACCTCGACAGCCGGATCGCCATCCGGGTCCTGAAGGCCTGCATGAAGGCGAATATCCCGTGCCTGCCCGTCCACGACAGCTTCATCTGCCCGGTCCGTTTCGAGGCTGAATTGAAGGCGATAATGCAGGCCGCGTTCTGCGCCGAAATTCGGGTGGTAACTCCTTGCGAGATAAAGGGAAACGGCTCCAGCGACTTACAGGTGGGAGAGGGGGAGGGCTCCGGGGTCTCCGGGTCGGGGTCGCTGTGGTCTGTGGAGGAGATGCTCGCGCCGTTCGCATGGATGGACCGCTGGTCCTCCGAGGTCTCCGGGTCCTCTCCTTGACCTCCGGTACCTCGGCTCCGGGCCCTGTCTCCGCGTCGTCCTCCGCCTCCTCCGTGGCCTCCAGAATTTGGGTAGTAACTCACTGCGAGGCTTGGGAAAATCGCTCTAGCGACTTACAGGTGGGAGAGGGGGGAGTCGCCGGGTTCACTGGGTCTCTCTCTCCGGGTCCTTGGGCGTGGACTCCGTGGTCTCCCGGTGGACTCCGGTGCCTCCTGGTCTCCCTCCGCTTCTTCCGAGACCTCCTGCCTCGCGGCCTCCTCCGTGGTCTCTCGTCCCTCCCTTACCCGCCGGCCGTATGTCCTCGTCACCCATGGCCCCAGGGCCTCATATCATAGGCTCTCCCGAGCAGTCTCGGCCAGGAGCTCGTCACTCTCCCGCAGGTCCATCCGAGCAGCCTCCTGGAGCCTCGCACGCGGGTCGTTCAGGCCCATAGAGATCGAGAACTCCGAAGGATTGGCCAATCCGAACTTGGTCAGGAAAATCAACGACCTAAGCGGGAAAAACGCATAGGGACTCTTGTCCCGGGCTTGGTGGCGCGGTAGTATCCAGATGCTCGCTGATGCACCTCATCACAGCCAGGCCCGTCCACCCGCTCAAGCAGGTGGCGGGCCTACTCATTTCGGGCCTCCGGCGTGACGGCGTTGGCCCTCGACCCCGCTCAATCGCCCCTTGTCCTTTTCCCTGCCCGGGCCACAATCGGGCCATGAACAGCACGCCCGTCCCCGAGCCGATCCCCCAGCCATCCTTCCCGCCGCGCCGGTCCTCGAAGCGGAAGAGCGGTGCGGAGCGGGCCGCCACGTCGCGTCACAACCGCGAGGCCCAAGGCCGCCCCGACAAGAGGACCTTCGACGGGGCGCTGGGCGACGCCGTCATCGAGGCGATGCGCGAGGCGGGTGTGAACGCAGGCGCGGCAGGCTTCACGCACCAGGCGGTCCAGGCCCTGCGCGACCACCCCGACCTGCGCAGGGTCATGGTCCGCGCCCTGGCGATCCTGAAGGCCAATCCCAAGCTCAAGGAGGACGGCATCACCGAGGTCCTCATGGCGCGGCTCGGGGCGGACATCCCAGACGATACGACCTCGCGCGATACCGCCGGACCCTGAATGATCCCCCGACCGGACCCACGTCCTGCCGGGGATCTCATGGCAACACCTCCCGCTCCACCGCTAGCGCCGACGCTGTATCAGAACCGGCTCTCGATCCAGCTCATCAACATGACGTCGTGGCAGAACCTGTACGGGAGTTATGGCCGCGTGCTGCCCCGGGCGCTGGCGTTCGCCCTGAACGGCGTCGCGTTCGCCGCCCGTGACATCGCCCGCGACGAGGCCAAGAGGGTCTTCGACCGCCCGGCGCCGTTCTCGAAGGCCGTCCGCCGGCAGATCGTGGACGCCGTCTCGCGCGCGCCGCTCCAAGGGCGTACGCAGCGACCAGCTCGTCGAGGCTTACGACGGCGAGCTCGGCAAGCGCTCGGCCTCGGAGATCGCGAAGGCCACGGCCAAGCGGATTGCCGAGCACTTCGACGGCATCCAGCTCGACCCAGTCCACGCCGTCGAGCACGCCGTCCCCTCCGCCCGCCCGGCTAACATGCGCAAGCGCGGCATGAGGCACGACAAGGCCCGCACCAAGCTCAGGGCCGGCGACATCGAGGACTGGGGGCTGCAGCGGCTCCTGGCCGTCGCCGCCGTCGGCCTGCGCAACCCCCGCATCACTTTCGATGACTGAGATTTCGTGACGCCACGCGCCAGCGTGTGACGGCGTGCGCGCACGCCTGCGCGATGTCTGTCCGACATGCATCCGACGTCTGCTCCACGTCGGTCCCACAGGGAAAGGCACAACAGGAAAGTGCAAGGGCTGCGTGGATTTCATGCATTTTTCTTTATGGGGTGCCGCCGGCCTGTAGGCGAGGAGCCCAGGATCCTGCCGTCGGATCCCCGAGGACCCCACGGCGCGCGCTTGGAAAAGTGTTACTCTTAATAGGAGTAACGTAGGGACGCCAAAGACCCGGGGAAAAGTTGGCCCGCACGCCGTTGCGCGGCCTCCCCGCACAAAGGCCAGGGGAAACTTAACCCTGGGCTAAGTCTTTGTTTGCAGCTGAAGTTTTCTTATGTCAGGCTCCGGTCAAGCTAGACTTGGAGGTCCACATGCAAGCCGCTCCCGTCGCCTTCGGCATCGCCGCCGCCCTGCACTCGACCATCGAGAACACGAAGGCCGAGCGGGCGGCCTGGCGGGCCGACATTCTGCAAGGGATCTCCGAGCAGCGCGCGGCCGACGCCGTCTGCCGCCTCGGCCATGCGCTCGCCGAAGCGCACCGCCGGGAGGCCGCGCTGCGACAAGAGCTCAAGGCCATGAAGCTCCGGGCTCTGGCCGCCGAGGGCAAGCTCGCCCGGGTCGTCGGCCAGCACTGAGCCCGGGCATCCCGGCAAAAGAAAAGGCCCGCCAGATCGGCGGGCCTTTCGCATTTCAGGGAAAGGATCAGGCGAAGCGGGGAGTCCGATAAAGCGGCTCAACGATCTCGACCTCGCAGTCCTTGCGGGCCTCCTCCACGTTGCGGCTCAGCATCGCGACAGCCTGCTCCAGCGACTGCCCGTACGCCGGGACGCCCGGGAGGTTGCGCTCGCAGTTGAGGTGCGCCTCGATCTCGTCGGGGCGGAACCGCGCCACGGCCGCCTTCTCGCCCGGCGTGAGGGCCAGGGCCCACGCGGCCACGGGCTCGGGCACGTCGGCGAGGTGCTCATTGACGCCCCGGGCCGACATGGCCACGGCGTAGCCGAGCGGGAAGCGGCGGACCATTCCGTCGTGCCCGGGCTTGCGCTTTGCCTGCTCGTCCGCGGCGAGGATCGCCTCCGCGGCGGCTTCGGCGTGGGTGACGGGGGCGTCGGCCGGGTCTACGACGGGCGGGGCGCCCATCACGCCGCGGACGAACTCCCAGGCTCCGTTGACGAGCTTCCAGGCGCCGGCGGACATGGCGGCGAGGACGGCGGCGATGATCTTTTTGAGGGTGCGCATTCTTGGGTCTCCGGTTGGTGGAGACACCATCGTTAAGTGGGCGTTAGCAAGCCACAACAGGTCCCGGTGCAATCTGTTCGTACGCATCGATCTCGTCGAGCGTGGCGGGCCTGAGCCACGCCTGGCGCGCCGTGGCTTTCGTGACGACGGCCCGGGCCCCGTTCTCCAGGACGTGCATGTCGCCGACGCTGAGTCCGTGCGGCCTGTCGAACGCAAACCGCTTCGGCTCGCCCCGCGCATTCAGCCCGGCCATCCTGGCCTGCCATGCGGTGTCTCTCATGCGCTTGCCCGCGGGGTCGACGAGATCGGCGACCTCGGCGTCGGGGATGCGCACCAGGTCGCCGCCGCGCGCCAGGAAATACCGCGCCACCTGCAGGCCGAGACGGGCGCGGTAGACGATGCCGTCAGTGACGTCGAGCTCAAAGATCCGGCGGACAAAGTGCGAGCCGGGCACCTGGCGCCCCCGCATCGGCACCAGGTCCTCCTCTCCGTACGGGCCGTACACGGCGGCCACTCGGTAGACGTCGTCAGCCCCGAAATCGAATTCTCTCAGCATGTGATCCTCCTCGCCCGAGGATAGCTTGAACGGTCCGGTAATCAAAATGACCGCACAGTAAATATGTCTTTGTCCAATGTGCTGCCGTCAACTTTAAGGGCTAAGCGCGTGATTTAATTGGTAAGTTATAATGAACGGTGCTCAATATACTTGAGTTAGTCATTGGTGTATCACACCAATGCGGATCGTCGTCCACTAGGATCTGGAAATATAAAACGAATCGGGTAGTTTGTACTTAACTAACGAGGCAAGAGGTCTTTCGATGCGAAGAGAGTGCAGGCTCACCAAGCCCGACCTGGAGCGGCACCTAGCGCAGGGGCGGCAGGCGGCGGAGATCGCCGCCGAGACGGGCTACACCGTCTACCAGATCCGGGCCGCTTACAGGCGCCACGGCCTGAGGCCGCCGTACCAAGGCCCTAACCCGCGCTGCTCCCGCCAGGAGTTCATCGCGCTCGTCACCGGCACGACCCTCACCCTGACCGAGATCGCCGAGAAGATCGGCGTCACACTCCCCGCCGTCTCGGTCCGGGCCCGCCGCCTAGGCCTGAAGACGTCCTTGAGCGACCGCGGAGGGATCGCCCGCGTCGCGCGCAAGATCACCGCCGAGGAGCTGCAAGCGGCCCTCGATGCGGGCATGCGGAACGTCGACATCGCGCAGGTCTACGGCATGTCCGGCGCCGCCATTGCCAACCGCAAGCGTGCCCTGCGCGAGCAGTCCCAGGGAGCCCTCTGATGCTCGACCTCAACGCCATCATCGACGGTCTGGCCCAGGCGCCCGGCGAGAATGCCCGGGACTTCATCTCCCGCCTGCGTGGGAAGATCCGGGAGATCTCGTCCGCGCTGCAGGCCCACGATCCGCACGCCGTGATGTTCGCCGAGGCCAGGTCCACGTCCGACCAGATTTTGGAGCGGGCCGCGGTCGACGCGGTGAGCGTCCTCGTCAGCGCGCTCGCCGCGTACATCCATGCCGTCCACGACGCCCAGCAAGCCGCGGCCCAGGGCCTCGTGCTGGAGGAGAAGCCTTGGGTCGCTCCCGAGGACCAAGACACGGCCAACCGGATCCTCGAAGAGATCGCGGCGCCTGAGCCGGTGCCCGCAGAGGCCCCGGCGCCCACGCCGGCTCGGGCTCGGCCTGCGCTGCGCCCTAACGTCCCGAACCCGCATCTGAACAGGCCCGCCAATGCCAATGCCGCCGCCGCCCCCGCGCTGCCCGAACACGATGGACATCGAGGAGGTCCTGGCGCGCCTGCAGCCGCTGCAGCTCCAGCTGCCGCTGGGCCGGGAGTTCCTCGGCAACATGCCGGCGTCCCGGCCGCGCAAGCTCCGGCGGCAGCGCCAGCCCCGCGGCAGGGCGGAGGCCTCGGCCACCTGAGGGGCCGCCCGCAGCCGCAGCAGGCGCCCAGGCCGGCCCGTCCTCCGCCGCAGCCCGATGTCCGCTGCAGGGAGATGCCTGACGGCACGTACATCACGCCGCACACGGCACGGATGCCCGACGGGCGGGTGTTGATGAGGCCACCCAAGGCAGCGCCCGAGGACGACCTCATTCCCTGGTAGTCCCCAACGAGTAAGCCCCGGCGCCGGGCGAGTGGCGCACCGACCACAACGACAACCGGAGCATCCTGTGAAGACCCCCGAGACCATCATCTCCAGCGTGATCAGCGATACGTTCCCCGACGCCAAGCGCGCTCCTGCCAGCCTCGTCCGCCTCATCATGGAAGGCCTCTACAACAGCGGCTACGAGATTCACTCCAAGCCCGCCGCCGAGCCGCCCTACGCCGCGAACGATGATATCTGCTCGGCCGACGAGACGGCCGTGATCCAGGGCGTCGTGAGCAAGACCATGGCCCGCGCCCGCCAGTTCAACGACGCCGCCGAGATGCTCCTGGATGCCCTGGAGTGCCTCGCCAGCGCGCAGTCGCAGCACACGAAGATCGTGACATTCCCGCTGCCGGCTGGCGAGAAGGCCGCCACCAGCCCAGAGGAGGCGTTCGTGAACGGCGCGGCGGGCGCCATCAGGGAGGCCTTCGAGGATATCAGCCGCTGCTTCAAGCCGGGCAGCAACTACACGCCGACTGCGAAGGACAGCGAGGTCCTGTGCAACACGCCCATCGGGGCCAACGGCTTCCCGCATGGCACCGTCCCGGTCGCGTCCCGTGAGAGGATCGTCATCACCATCAGCTACTCCCGCAACGGCTGGGGCCACCGCCAAGACGCCTGCTCGTTTCGGACGAGATCTGCACGCCGTGCTTCAACGACGTCATGGACCTCGCCGGGCCTGTCGCCAAGCTCATCGAGGAGCGCCGTCGGGCAATGCGCGATGGCAAGCCCATCGTGCGCACGGCCGAGAAGGGCGCCGCCCGTCCCGCTATCACCTGCAATTCGTGAGGCCTGACATGGCACGCTTGCGCCGCGAGAAGCGAGACTACTCGCACCTCTACCAGACGCCCGCTCCGGAGGTCCTAGAGAAGGCCATCCAGAATTGCTCGTTCAAGGGCGGCCCGCGCTGGGAGCACTACGTCAACAAGGACCTGATCACGCTGTTCGGGGAGCTCCAGACCGTCTCACTCACCGACGTGGTCGAGCGCTATCTCGACATGCTCGCGGCGACGCGCAACACCATGCGCGAGAAGCCGACGGCGTTCAATCATTCGCGTGCCGGCAACCTGATCGGATGGGGCCTTCGCCTGAGCCTGTTGGAGGAGGTCCTCGACGAGACCGGCGTGCGCGCTTGGCGCTTGGTCGAGCGTGAACTGAGATGGGACGTCCACAACGGCCGGGCTCGCCAGATCCGCGGCCTTCCCGACGGCGAGCAGGCGGCCATGGACCGCAAGCTGGCGACCGGGCGCAAGCGCGCCGAGACCGCCGCCCGCAAGTACGCGGCGAAGATCGCGCCGGAGCTCAAGTCGGACATCGACTTGATCCTCCGCTACGACCCGGAGGCCGTGCTCGACGACAAATTCTCAGAGTTCCTGAAGCCCTGGTTCACGCCGCCGCTGGCCGTCCACGCGGCGTACGGCGCGCTGCTCGAACTCCATCACGGCTGGCCGAAAGAGAAGCAGCAGCACTGGAAACGGGCCATCGCCCGTGAGCTCACCCCGGCGTACTTCCGGGGCGAGCATCGCCGCAAGACCCAGCGCGCAGAGGCCGAGGCCATGTCGGACGACGACGCGGCCGCCCTCGGCGACCTCATTTAACGTAAGGACAGAACATTAAGAACCAACAGATCTACGGCAGCTTGGCCTTTCAGGGGACGCGTTGGTGCAAGCACATCTATGTCCCCAAGCACGTGGTCGACGCCATCGAGCGCCGCGGTAACAAGGGTCGCATCGGCCTCGACGAGGATGCCTGGGACTTCGTCGAATGGACGCCCGTGCCGGAAGGGTGCGAGATCCATGGCATGATCCTGTCCCTTGGCGACAGCGCGCTCCCGCCGGCCGACGGCTTCCCGCCGGTCGAGATCTCCGGCTCCATCATCCCGGACCGCTCCACACCGCTGTTCGCGATCATCCCGGCGCCGAACACCCCGAAGCATTTGCGGGCGGTCAAGATCACCCGCGACGAGGCCTTGGCGCAGCATATGGCCCGCCAGTTCCGGGGCGAGGTTTTGAACGTCATGGACGTCGACGCGATCATGGCGCGCCAGCGGATCGCGCTCGCCCACGACAATGCGGACAAGGTCTTCCTCGACCCGGAGGATGCCCGGCCGCCCAGCATCGAGGAGATCAACCCGGACTTCGACCCGGCATCGTTCCAGCGGGCGATGACCGGCACGCCGCAGACCTACGGGCCGGGCGACGAGCCATTCTGAGCACGTGCGGCCAGGGGAGGATGTCTTCCCTGGCCCACAGTATTCTCGACTAGGGCTCGTAGTCGAGAGCGAGCGCCTCTTTCAGTATCGTCAGCAGCGTGCGCGGCGCTGGCCGATACACCGTCGTGAGCGAGATCGTCTCCGTGTGCAGGCCCGCACGGTCCGTAATGGACTGGCCGTCTGTCGTGAAGCGTGCCGTGATATGCCCGGGCTTCTGGTTCGCCATGACGGCCGCAAGTCGGATCTCCTCGGCGGCCAGCTCATTCGTCCACTTCGCGATCCGGGCCAGGTTGTCGGCGCTGAACGCCTCGGCCAGGGCCTCCAGCCGGTCGAGCTCGAAAGCCAGGGCGTCGCGCAGTTCCGACAGCTTCCGGAAGCCGGTGCTGATCTGCTTGGACTGCAGATCTTCCTCAGCGAGAGTCTTCAGGACCTGTTGCACGGAGGCATGGATCTCGTCCAGGCGGGTGGCCACCGGGACGCCGTTGGTAAAGAAAAGGGCCCCGCGGAGGGACCCGAGATCCTCTTCGATTGTCCGGTAGATCTGCCATGTCTCGCCGGCAGCCTTCGCGCGCTGGCGCTCCGCGTCGAACCGGTCGCCGAGGCGCTGCTTCCGGAGCTTCTCCGCGGCTTCGTCGCGTTCCTTCCGGGAGATGGTCAGACGCTCGTCGCGCCGGGCGAGGTTGACCATCGCAAGGGCCAGGTCCCGGAAATCGGCGCGCCATCGCCGCATCGTCCGGTCGTGGGTTTCCACCGCCGGATCGGCCTTGAGTTCCGTGAAGTGTTGGTGGATATGGGCGCGGGCCGCCATCAGGGCGCGGCGGCGGCGGATGAGGCTCTGTCGCTCGATGGCGGCCTCGAAGTCGAGCAGGTCTTTTTCGAATGCCACGCCGTGATGGTTGAGGGCGCAGTTACGTCCGACGAGGCGTCGACCGGACATATATTTGACGACGATGCCTTTGAAGTGATTGGGGTGCTTGCAGTAGACGCACCTGACCATCTCGCCTCGCCCGGCCATGTCGTACCGAAATTCGATCTCGGGATCCTCGTCAGATGGCGGAGGATCTTCGGTAATGCCGTCGAGGCTTTCGGGGTCGGAGGCGGTGAACTGGAATGAGAGGAGGGCCTCCTCCGTCATGTCACGCCAAGAGCGCTCGGCGCTCTGCTCGAAGAGTTGGTCGACCGGGGATGTACTCAAATACTAACCTTTCTAATGATTTATCCTCCCTCTGGTAGGCTTCGGAATTCGTGGCCACCGTATAACATATGCCCGAATCACCTGCAAAATATTGCCGAATGAAACCTGTGGATAACAGGATCATAACGAGAACATCCCTGTTGCTATCGAAGCCGGGGATCTTCAGCGACAAGCTGACGGTGCATCGCGGGGGTCTTCCGGGCGAAGGCTTGGAGCTCCTTCGTGAGCTCGCGCAGGGTAGCGATGCGCTCCGTCGGCTGGATCCCGATCCGGTTCCCGATGAAGTCCTGCATCGGGGCGAGATCCTGCGGCGCTGCCGCCAGGTGCTGCGCGATGACCTCCGCCCTGATGACGTCTTGGATCGCGGCCTTCATCGCCTGATCCTTGTCGAGTTGCTCACCTGTCATCACGTTCCAGGCCTGGGCGTAGCGCTTGGCCAACTTCGTGCCGCTCTGTCCGCGGATCGCGCGATGCAGGGGATTGTCCAAGGCGTTCGGATCAAGTTCGAGGCGGGCCGCGGTGTCCATGATGTAGCCGGCCAGGAACCCGGTCTCGCGGACGTGGTCCGCCAACGGTAGGGTGTTGCCGTCCCTGTCGGCGACCTCGTCTTGCATCCCCTCGATGTCCATGACCTCGTTGAGATGGTCGAAGAGGAGATCCTCCATGACGGCGATGCCGGCGTTGTGGGGCTCGGCGCGCCGCTGGGTGGCGTGGAAATCCAGGAACTGCTCGGCGGGGAGGGGCTTCCGTGTTCCGCGGAGCCAGCCGAGCAACCGTCCGAAAAGGCCGGGGCCATCCTTCATCTTGGTGCTCACCGGGCCTTAGTCCTTGATGACTTTCATGGCTTCTTGCATGCGCTTTGAATAGTACGCCTGCGCGGCCTTAGTCTTGTCCCGATGCGCTTGAGAGGACGCCTCCCATCCGTCGACAAGGCGCGAGATACGGGGCTTCGCCAGTTTCGGTACGGGGATGACTTCGGCGCAGCCTGCATCCCGATTGCGGGTGATCATGTAGACTTCTTTGCTCTGCAAGTTTACGGAGATCGTGGATACCCGACAGCGCACGTCGTCTTCCATCAAAACCTCTGTCCGATCCCACTTGATAATCTTCAGGTCGCCGCCCTCGACGTTGAGGCTGGCGGAGCCGTTGCCGCCATGGACGTAGCCCTCCGAGGTGAAGCAGCGGCTCATCGAGCGGTAGCAGTTGTACTGGCTGAAATTCACCGGGAAGGCGTGTGTCTCGCCCTCGATAACCCAGGTTCCGCCAAAGGACAGGAAGTCATCCTGCGCGTAGAGGTCCCGCTTGAAGGGCGCATAAGTCGGCAGCGCGACCTCGTTGACCACGTTCACCCGGCGGGAGATCTCCTCGAACTCGCCAGCTTTGATCACTCCATCCTGCCGTGCGCCGATGTCGCCCTGGAACTCACGGGCGGCCGCGTCGACATAGGAGGCGAATGGGTGCAGCGGCTTGTCGAACGCGTAGTAGAGCTTGGACAGCGCCACGGCCAAGACGGCTTCGAGCTGGTCGCGCCGGGTCTTCGGGTCCGTCTTCTGCAGAAATTCGATGAACGGCAGGCCGGCGACCTGCTCCTTCGGCAGGGCATTCAACTGCTGCGGAGTCATGCTGCGCCAGTTTGTCGGCGGGGCGGTCTGGGCAAGAGCTGATGTAGAGGCGAGGAAGGCAAGGGAGAGGATGATCGTGCGCATGGCCAAGATTGCCTAGATTTCGCCATCTATGGCAAGGCTGTAGTCGCCCAGCTCGGGTTGCCGACCCCGCCAAGGGTTCGCAGCATAGAAGGCGCACATCTTCTGATACGTCTCCATCACCCGGCGCCCGGCCTCCTTCCGCGTCGGCTCACGCCCGGAGGTCGCGTAGGGGTACCGCGGCCCCGGGAAGGTGGCGGTCACCGACCACGACCACATGCCGGCCTGGGGCCCATCCGGTTCCTGGTGAACGCCCCCGATGTAAGTGTCCCAGGGCCCGTCGCCCTCGCGCCCAGGCTTGTCCTCGTCGAAGCAGGTGAAACTCGTCTCCAGCCACGAGGCGTCCGGCCAAGCCTCGCTCGTTCGCATCCAGAAGATCGCCATGCCCAGGCATATAGAACGGATAGGGAACGTCTCAAATCGCTTACGGGTGTCTCAATCCACTTATCCAAGGCGGCCCGTGTCTCTGATCGCTTACGGTGCAAAACGATTACGGGCGCCGCAATTCGATTATGCGGCGCCCGTGAATTGACGATTCGATTACGCGGCCTCGTCCTCGTCGTCCCGGCCCTCCTGGTACGCCGGTGGCAGGGTGGCCATGCGGGCCAGGATCTCGGCCAGGCCGACGGGCCGGAAACCCCAGGCGTCGACGCCGACGTCCAGGCTCTGGCGGCAACCGGGCAGGGCGCCGTGCGAATGGCCATACAAGTGAAGGGCGCCGCGGCGCTGCCTGGGCCACACGCGCATCCCATAATGGAACAGCACCAGGTGCCGGCCGTCGACGGCGACCTCCGCGAAGTCGTGCTGGCTCTCCCAACCCAGCCTGACCCCGAGCTTCTCGTGGTTGCCGCGCACCAACCTCTTGCGCCCGTTGAGCCGGTTGAACACCGACCTGGCGTGCTCATAGCTGGTCTTGTAGGCGAAGTCGCCGAGGTGCCAGACCTCGTCGTCCTCGCCGACGACCGCGTTCCAGTTGGCGACCAGGGCCTCGTCGTGCTCCTGGATCGTGCGGAAGTGAGCGCCGCGCTGGCAGTGCATGTGCGGCGACAGGATCCCGGCATGGCCTATGTGGGTGTCTGCCGTGAACCACGTGGCCATGGGGCCCTCCTTTCCGAATTGAACCACAAAGGATGCCACACAGGATTCGCAGCTGCAATCAACAGGTTAGACTTATCCCTGGGCTCCCTGGAAACTGCGCCCATGGTAAACAAAATCGGCCTGTTTTCTTTACCATCGGGCCTCGGGATTCTTGACGGGATTCATGCGACTGCGCGAGTCTCGTGCGCATGACATACCACCTCATCGTCGAAGAAATCGACCTCGCACCGCTCTACGGCGCGATCCACGAAGCTGAAGATGCCGGACCCGACGAGCCGCTGCCGTTGGAGATCGCGCAGCACCTGCCCGAGTTCGGCGGGCGCATGACCGTGCCCATGCTCCGGGCCGCCATCGCCCGCGGCGACCTGCGCCCCGAGCGGCATGGCCGTCTCATCTACGTCACGAAGAACCTGATCGCCGAATGGAGAGAGCGTTGCCGCCCGAACCCAAGCCCAAGCGCGCCAGCAAGCGCAAGAAGCCCCGCACCCTCGGAAGCACAGGACGGGGCACGCCATACATCTGGCTCCGGGGCGAGCGCATCGGCACCGACGGCATCGAGCGCGGGGGCGTCTGGATCGTCATGCACAAAGGGGAGCAGATCTCCAGCACTGGCTGCGGCCCTGATGAAAGCGACAGAGCTCTCGAAGCGCTAGCCGAGTACAGAGCCTCGCTCCACAAGCCGCAGACACTTAAGAACCAGCCCGCGCACAAGGTCGCCATCGCCGACGTGATCTCGCGCTACCTCGACGCGAAGAAGGGCAAGGTCGCGAGGTTCGAGGAGGTCGCGCAGCGGGCCGTCGTGCTGCTGGAATGGTGGGGCGACCGCACCCTGTCGGACATCGACAGCGTGACCTGCGCGCAATACGTCGCGAGCCGCGTCGGCACGCCGTGGAAGTCGCACGCCCGCCTGGGCTCGGGCAAGGACGGCAAGCCCGCCCGCCGCGGCCACTCGCGCCCGGTCAAGGCCAGGGTCGTGACCGAGGGCGGCGCCAGGCGGGAGCTGGAGGACCTCCGGGCGGCGGTGAACCTGGCGATCTCCGACGGGCTCACGCGCGAGATGGTCAAGGTCACGTTGCCCGAGAAGTCCCAGGGCCGGGAGCGCTGGCTCACCAAGGCCGAGGCCGCCCGGCTGGTGCTGCACGCCTGGCGGAAGGTCGAGGTCCAGAAGGGGCACGAGACCGACAAGCTCTGCGCGAGGCACGTCGCACGCTTCATCCTGGTCGGACTGCGCACGGGCACCCGGTCGGGGGCGATCTGCTCGGCGTCGTTCATCCCCGAGATCGGCAAGCCGTGGGTCGAGCTCAAGGAGGAGGGCGGCCAGCGGGTGGCGATCTTCCACCGCAAGGCCCTGGGGAAGACCGAGGCCCGGAACAAGAAGTACCCGACGGTGCGGCTGCCGGACCGGCTCGTGGCGCACCTGTGGCGCTGGCACCATGTGCTCGGGCAGAGGTACGTGGTCGAGTGGCGGGGCAAGCCGGTCGGGACCACCCAGCGGGCGTTCTCGAACCTGGTGCACGAGCTCGGCCTGGGGGACGACGTGGTGCGCCACACCCTCCGGCACACGGCCGCCACGTGGGGCATGCAGGAAGGCGTCGACGTCTGGGAGCTCGCCGGCTACCTCGGGATGTCGGTCGAGGTCCTGGAGCGGCGCTACGGCCACCACAGCCCGGCCCACATGGAAGGGGCGAGGGCGGCCATGGACGGGCGCGGGCGAAAGCGAAGGACGGGGTGATCAAACCTTCGATCTTTGAAGGATTGTTTGGTCGAATCTTTGGTCGGGAAAAACTTGGCCGGGGCGGGCGACCATTCAAACCGTTACGGATCAAGGGTTTGAATGGTCGGAGTGGCAGGATTTGAACCTGCGACCCCCACGTCCCGAACGTGGTGCGCTACCAGACTGCGCTACACTCCGACACCGAGAAATTCCCGGGAGGCCGGTCTTATAGCGGCGAGGGGGGAGCGCCGCAAGGGGAGATTTGCGCCTTTCCTGTCCGGATCGGGCTATCCGCAAAACGCTGTTGCCAGCCGCGTTTGGGCCGACTATGTACACGCCACACCTATTGGGGCGTCGCCAAGCGGTAAGGCAGCGGTTTTTGGTACCGCCATTCCCAGGTTCGAATCCTGGCGCCCCAGCCATCCCATGCTAAGTTCCTGAAACCGAAAGCTTTTCTCCCGATTTTGGGCGAGGCGCTCCGCACTGCTGCACATCCCTGTCACACATGGGTGTTACACATGCCGGTCGGTTCTCATCTTATGCGTCGCGGTGCGGTATATTGCTGGCGGCGCCGGCTTCCGGCTTGCGGCGCGAACGGACGGCGGGTCCTGCAGATCAGCCTGCAGTCGACCCGTTGGACCGAGGCGCGCCGGATCGGAGCAGAGCTGACCGCGATGAGCGAAGTCGTGTTCGACGAGATGCGGCGCGGCCGCCTGACCGCTGACGAGGCGAGGGCGATCCTCGTCGCTGTTGCCCGCCGCCATGCCGCGAAGCTCGAGCTCGTCGCCACGGCAGACCGGGCGCTCGATGCCCCTGAGCCGATGAGCGGAGAGCATGCGGACCGGATTAGCGGCGCGGTCTATCGCCTTCTCGCGGAGTGTGGACGGGTCGCTGATGGCCCCCTCGATGCCGACTGGCTGCGCTCCTGCGGCCTCGACCCTTCCGAGGCGGGTGAGGTCAAGACCATTCTGGATCTCTATCGCCGGCAGGGCGTCGTTCCCCCAAAGTCTGTGCGCCTGCAGGGTTTGATCGCGGAGCATGCTCCCAACGTCGACCCGACCGCCATGGCCCTCGCTCAGACCGAAAACGCGTTCTATCGTGGTATGGCGGCCGCCCTGTTCCATTCCGCCGCGAAATGGGGTGCGGGGTTTCCCGAGGATGTCGCAACGGCTTTCGGTACCGAGCCAGCAGCGCCGGCGCCACTCCCGACAGCCGTTCCCGATCAAGTCTCGCCGCTTCCGAAAGCGGCCTTCAGCCGCTAACGCCGAGCCGGAGCAGAAAGCTGCCGTGCAGGCCAGCATCGCTGACCTGGCCGACAAGTTGTGTGCGACCAAGCTCCAGCTCAGGGAGTGGACCGACAAAACCTGTCGCCAGATGCGCCAGACCGCCGGTCTGCTGGTGAAGGTCGTTGGGCACGACGACCTGACCCGGCTCAAGCAGGCCGATGTGGCAGCCTACGTGGATACCCTTCTGGCCATGCCGAAGAGCTACGGAAAGTCGTCCCGTGACGCGAGCCGCCCGCTCAAGGAGCTGCTCGCGGCGGCGAAGACGCTGCCCGAGGGGCAGCGCGGCCTTGAGGGCCCCACCATCAATCGGCACCTGACGCATCTGGGCAACCTGATCGACTTCGCATCCGGTCGGGGACTCCGGCCTGCGGAGGCGCTCAACCTGACGACCCTGCGGGCCCGAAAGAAGGGGCGAGACCGCGACGACCGGGCGGCGTTCACGGCGGCTGATCTGACGACAGTCTTTGACCTGCCGGTCTGGCGCGGCTGCCGCGGGGAGGGGGCAAGGCTTGAGCCGGGGACGGTGGTCGTGCACGATGGGCTCTACTGGGCTCCCCTGATCGCCACCTACTCGCTGATGCGCCGGGAGGAGATCTGCGGGCTCATGGTTGCGGACGTCCACTTCGAGGGTGCGATTCCGTATTTCGAGGTGCGTCCGAACAAGTACCGCCGCCTCAAGAACACCCAGTCGAAGCGCAAGCTCCCGATTCATCCCGAGCTCTTGCGCCTCGGCCTGCGCGACTACATCGAGGCCGTCCACCGGCTCGGTTACGACCTCCTGTTCCCGGACCTGCTCCCCGCGAGCGGAACCGCTCCTCTGGGAGACCAGCTCCACGACGATTGGGCGCCGGCGCTTGCAAGGGCTCTTCCTGATGCGAGCGGGCAGGGGAAGACGTTTCACTCGATCCGTCATTTCGGGAACGACGCCCTGATCGATGCGAAGGTTATGATCGAATGGCGTCAGGACATCATGGGCCATGGCGGCGTCAGTGAGACGGACGAGCGCTACCGGGACGAGACGCGGCTCGCGCGCAAACTAAATGCACTCCGTAAGCTTCCGATCATGACCGCGGCTCTTCAGCCGGGCCAGATCACACTACGGGAGATTGTTGCGAAGAAGATCGGCAGGCGATCCCGACGCCGGTACGCCGATGCGAACGTAGTAAGACGCTCTGACTTTTAATCAGAGGGTCCTGGGTTCGAGTCCCAGCGCGCTCACCACCTTAAACCCTTAACCGGCAAGGGTTTTAAAACTTTCCTGTATCTGCGGCTCCACGCCCCTATTTCCTTCGGGTAACGCCACGGGTAACAGCAGACGAACTTCGTACAATCCGCGGCAATCTCGCCTCAAGTCGCGATGGGCCGACGAACGTCTGCAATGTGGGGACGAGTTGACCTTCACACAGACATGCTTATGGGCCGGTTTTGACCCGAAGCAGCCCTTCAACGTCGAAAATTCGGCCGGCTCCTAGTGGCTGACGTGACTCAAAACCAAGGCCC
>NZ_JAFBID010000059.1 GCF_016811235.1 Microvirga arabica | reverse complement strand
TCCTGAAGAACAAGAGCGCCGTGGCCGGCGGAGCCATCGTTCTGTTCTTCGTTCTGGCTGCTCTTGTCGGGCCTTACTTGGCTCCCTACGACCCGATCAAGCCGAGCTTCACGAGCATCCGCAAACCGCCGTCTGAGCTTTTCTGGTTCGGCACCGACGAACTCGGACGCGACATGCTCTCGCGCATGCTTTGGGGTGCGCGCGCCTCGATCATGGCCGGCGTCGTGTCGGTTTTCATCGCCATCGTTCTCGGCGTTCCCTTCGGCCTCATCGCCGGCTATTTCGGCGGCTGGATCGATGCCGCGATCTCCCGCGCCACAGATGCCATGCTGGCGATCCCCTTCCTCATCTTCGCCATCGCGCTTGCAGCCTTCCTCGGACCCAGCCTGACCAATGCAATGATCGCCATCGGTTTGTCCGCCATGCCGATCTTTATCCGCCTGACCCGCGGACAGGTGCTGACTGTGAAGGCCGAGGATTACGTGGAGGGCGCGCGAGCCATCGGTCTTCCCGACTTCTGGATCATGGTGCGCTACGTTCTTCCCAACGTGCTGCCGCCGATCCTGGTCCAGGGCACGCTGACCATCGCCACGGCAATCATTGCGGAGGCGAGCCTCTCCTTCCTTGGGTTGGGACAGCAGCCGCCGAACCCCTCCTGGGGCTCCATGCTCAACACGGCCAAGAACTTCATGGAGCAGGCGCCCTGGATGTCGATCTTCCCCGGCTCCGCGATTTTCCTGATCGTGCTCGGCTTCAATCTTCTCGGCGATGGTCTGCGCGACGCGCTCGATCCCCGCGAACAGTAAAACACGCAATATCGGATAAACGACATGTTCACGACACGACCCGAGATCCTCGGCACCTTCGGTATCGTCACATCGACCCATTGGCTGGCTTCTGCCGCGGGCATGGCGATGCTGGAAAAGGGCGGCAACGCCTTCGACGCCTGCGTCGCCTCCGCCTTCGTGCTCCAAGTGGTCGAGCCGCATCTGGTCGGCCCGTCCGGTGAAGTCCCGGCCGTGTTCTACTCCGCCAAGACCAAGAAGGTTGAGGTGCTCTGCGGCCAGGGCACGGCACCGAACGGTGCCACCATCGACCATTACAAGCGTGAAGGTCTGAAGCTTATTCCTGGCAATGGCATGCTCGCCACCGTGGTGCCCGGCGCCTTCGATGCTTGGATGCTCCTGCTGCGAGATCATGGACTTCTCTCGCTCAGAGAAGTGCTGGAGCCTGCCATCTACTATGCCGAGCAGGGACATCCATTGCTGCCGCGGGTTGCCGACACCATCAAGGGCCTGAAAGAGTTCTTCGAGACAGAATGGCCGACTACCGCAGCCGTGTTTCTGCCCGGCGGCGAGGTTCCGAAACCCCGTCAGCTCTTCCGCAACCCGCAGCTTGCCGATACCTGGAAGCGCATCATCCGCGAAGCGGAAGCCAAGGGAAGCGACCGCGAGGCGCAGATCGAGGGCGCGCGCAGCGCCTTCTACAAGGGCTTTGTGGCTGAGGCCGTCGACGCCTTCGTGCGTAAGACGGAGGTGATGGACCAGAGCGGCTCGCGCCATAAGGGCGTGCTTACTGCCGACGACATGGCGAAATGGCAGGCATCCTATGATGCTCCGCAGACCTACGAGTACCACAACTTCCGGGTCAACAAGATCAGGCCGTGGGGCCAGGGCCCCGTCTTCCTGCAGACGCTGGCGCTGCTGAAAGGCTTCGACTTGGCCGCCATGGGTCCAACCAGCGGCGAGTTCGTCCACACGGTCGTGGAGGCAATGAAGCTCGCCTTCGCCGACCGCGAGGCCTATTACGGGGATCCCGACTTCATCGACGTGCCGATCCAGACGTTGCTGTCGGACGCTTACAACGACGAGCGCCGCAAGCTGATCACCGACAAAGCCTCCCTGGAACTGCGCCCCGGTCGTGTCGACGGCTACGAGGCCCAGGTCGAGCGTACCCTGAAGGCGCTGCGCGAACTCTCCACCACGGACAAGAAGGTTTCCGGTGGTGAGCCGACGTTGGCATCGATGCGCTCGGCCCGGCGCGGCGATACCGTGCATATCGACGTTGTCGACCGCTTCGGCAACATGATCGCGGCCATGCCCTCCGGCGGTTGGCTACAGTCCTCCCCGGTCATCCCTGAACTCGGCTTCATGCTCAACTCCCGTGCCCAGATGTTCTGGCTGGAGGAGAACCTGCCCGCGAGCCTTGCGCCAGGCAAGCGCCCGCGAACCACGCTGACGCCGACTCTCGCGGAGAAGGACGGCGATCCCTACATGGTGTTCGGTTCCCCCGGCGGCGACCAGCAGGAGCAGTGGCAGATGCTGCTCTTCCTGCGCCATGCCCATCACGGGCTGAACCTGCAGGAATCCATCGACCTGCCGATGTCGCACACGGCGCACTTCCCCTCCTCGTTCTACCCGCGCGAGCAGAAGCCCGGCCACCTCATGGCCGAGGAGACCTACGGCGCCGAGGTTCTCGACGATCTGCGCGCCCGTGGTCACGAGGTCGAGGTGGCGCCTGCCTGGACAGTCGGACGCCTTGTGGCAGCGAGCCGCGACAAGGACGGCCTGCTGCACGGCGCCGCCACGCCCCGTCTCATGCAGGCCTATGCGGTCGGACGCTGAGGAACACAGATCATGACCTGGTCGATCATCGCCAAGGATCCCGAAACCGGCTCGTTCGGGGTTGCCGTCACCACCAAGTTCTTTGCCGTGGGAGCGCTCTGCCCCCATGGCACGGCCAAGATCGGCGCTCTCGCCACGCAGGCGCTCGTCAATCCGCTCTATGGAACGGACGGTATGAGATTTCTGGCGGAAGGCCGCAGTGCAGAAGAGATCGTGGCGATCCTAACTGCGCAGGACCCTGGACGGGAATCGCGTCAGCTTCATGTGATCGACCGGGACGGCAGGACCGCCGCCCATACCGGGCGTGACTGCGTCGACTGGTGCGGACATCTCACGGATGAGAACGTATCCGTAGCCGGCAATATGCTGGCCGGACCAGCGGTGATCCAGGCCACCCTCGACACCTACAAGCGCCTCGTGGACCTGCCATTCGCCGACCGGTTGCTAGCGGCACTCGATGCGGGACAGGCCGAGGGCGGCGACAAACGCGGCAAGCAGTCTGCTGCGCTCAAGGTTTGGCGCGATGAGCCTTACCCCATGCTCGATCTACGCGTCGATGATCATGCTGAACCGCTGGACGAGTTGCGTCGCCTGTATAGCGTTGCCCACGAGCGCTTCCTGGCCTTCATGGATGCTATGGCGACCCGCGCCAACCCCGGCGGCGTCACCGACCGGTCCTGGATCGATCAGCGGGCGCGCGAGTACCAGGAGCGGCTTGCCGGAAGCGCGTCTTAGAGCTTTTCTGCACCTCTCTCACCTGCCGTAGGGTCGGAAAGATCCTACGGCCGTTCTGCTTTCCAAGGTGGACCTTCGGATGTTCGGTATACCCCTCTTCGATCTGGCGTGGCTCGTCGTGGCGCTTCTGGCGGCTGGGGCCATTACGGGACTGCTCGCCGGCGTGTTCGGCGTCGGCGGCGGTGCCGTGGCCGTGCCGATCCTCTACGAACTGTTCCGGATTCTGGACGTGCCTGAAGAGGTGCGCATGCCGCTCTGCGTCGGCACGTCGCTGGCCATCATCATCCCCACCTCCCTGCGATCCTTCTCCGCGCATAAGGCCAAGGGCGCGGTCGACATGACGATCCTGCGCGTTTGGGCTGTGCCCGTTGTGCTCGGTGTGGTGATCGGCAGCGTTATCGCCCGCTATGCCCCAGCCGACCTGTTCAAGGCGGTGTTCGTGGTCGTGGCCGGACTCTCGGCCATACGCCTGCTCTTCGGGAAAGACACATGGCGCTTCGGTCTCGATATGCCCGCAAAGCCCATCATGATCGCCTATGGCTGGCTCATCGGCATTCTCTCGGCCCTGATGGGCATCGGGGGCGGTCAGCTCTCCAACCTGTTCATGACGTTCTACAACCGTCCGATCCATCAGGCGGTGGCAACCTCGTCAGGCCTCGGCATTCTCATCTCAATCCCCGGCGCCATCGGCTACATCTATGCCGGGTGGCCGCACATGGCCGATTATCCCGACGTGACCGCCTTCCAGCTGCCCTTGGCGCTGGGCTATGTCTCTCTTCTCGGCTTAGTGCTGTTCATCCCCACCAGCACCTGGATGGCGCCCGTGGGCGCACGCCTTGCGCACCGCCTCTCGAAGCGTCGGCTTGAGGTGGCTTTCGGCATCTTCCTGCTGCTTGTCTGCGCTCGCTTCGCCGCAAGCCTCCTCACTTGAGCCATGAACCATCTTCAATCTGCAGAAGCTGATAGGAGATGTCGCAATGGCTGAACCAGCGGCGGGGCCCCTGCACGACTTCCTTGCGGGTGTGGGACGGGACAGTCGCGGGCGCCTGGCAGCTGATGTGCTCGGCTTCTCCGATAGCGAGCTGGAGGCAATTCACGACTACATCCAATGGATGTTTCCGCTGCCCACGCCCAGCGCTGCGCAGCCGCACTCGCCCGTTCTGACGCAGTCCGAGATCGAAGCGATCAGAGCCGATCCACACTCGGTAGAGACGCTTAAGATGGCAGCGGAACGCATGCTCCGCTTCTACCGAAGCACATCTTGGTGGCTCACTTCACATGATCATAACCACCTGCGGATCACCCGAATCATCCGTAGCCTGAAGCTGCTGGTTGGCACGGCGGAAGCCCGGGCGTACCACACATCGATTCTAGACATTCACGAGGCAGGAGGTGGCATAGTCAATGGCTGCAGCCTGCAATTCTGGCACGAGGCTGCCAGCGAGTAGCCGTGCTCAAAATGAAAAAGCCGCAGAGGAAGCCCTCTGCGGCTGTCGTTGTACCATCGATCGAAACGATCAGGCGGCCTTCACGTCTGACAAGAACTCGTCGACCTCCCGCCCTAGGTTCGCGGAGTGACGAGCCAGCTCCTGAGCGGCCGACAGCACCTCAGTAGCCGCAAGTTCAGTTTCACCGGCAGCCTGACGAACCTCGCCTATGCTTCCTGTGACAACCTCGGTGCCCCGTGCCGCCTCCTGCACATTACGGGAGATCTCGGCAGTAGCGGCTCCCTGCTCTTCCATCGCGGCTGCGATGGCAATCGAGATCTGCGACATCTCACCGATCGTGCCGGCAATCGCCTGAATGGCCTGAACGGCCTCGCCGGTGACCTGCTGAACGCTTGAAATCTGAGCCGAGATCTCTTCCGTCGCCTTCGACGTTTGGGTAGCCAGCTCCTTCACCTCGGCGGCCACGACGGCGAAGCCCTTGCCGGCCTCCCCTGCCCTTGCCGCCTCGATGGTGGCATTGAGCGCCAGCAGATTGGTCTGGCTCGCGATGCTGTTGATGAGCTGCACGACATGGCCGATCCTCTCCGCCGACCCGGCGAGCATCTGCACAATGCTGTTCGTCCGCTGTGCGTCGCTCACGGCGCGCTCGGCAATATGCGAGGACTGAACAACCTGTGAGGCAATCTCACGAATGGAGATTGAAAGCTCTTCGGTAGCCGCTGCCACGGTCTGGACGTTGGCAGAGGTTTGTTGCGACGCAGAAGCTACCCCCACGGATTGCTGCGTGGCCTTGTCGGCAACAGCGGTCATCGACTCGGCAGTTGCCTCCAGTCCGGCAGCTGCAACCGACAGGCTATGGGTCAGTGTCAGAACCTTCGTTTCGAAGCTCTGTGTCAGAGAGTCGAGTGCCCGGGAGCGTTGCGCCCTGGCTTCGTACTCCTGCACAGAGAGAGCATCCGCTTGCTTCTGTGCAATTAAAGCATTTTTGAAGACTTGGAGCGACTTCGCCACTGCACCGATTTCATCACCGCGCACCTGATAGTGGATCGGGCTCTCGAAATCACCGTCAGCAAGCTTTTCAACGCGCAGGGTGATCTCCTTGAGAGGGCGGAACAGCCGCATGGCGATCAATACAGCTCCCAGGCAGGCCAGCACTGCGATGATCCCTGCGGCAATGCTCATTGTCGTCATGGTCGTCGAGTACGAGTTGTGCAGATCTGCAACCGGAACACCGACATAGAGAATGCCGTTGACTTTGCCAGCAGCATCGAAGGTCGGCTGATACGCCGTATAAAACTGCGCACCAAAGAGAATGGTTGGGCCGTAATAGGCTTCTCCGCGGCGAACGAAGCCCTGCGCAGGACTTTCGGGAGCCAATGCCGTACCGACGGCTCTCTCGCCATTCTCCTTTTTGACGGTCGTCACTCTGCGGATGAACTTGTCCTGCGCCGCATCGAAGGTGAAGATGGTGGCATTTCCGCCGACATACGATACAGAGTCATCGACAACCGAGAAGTCCTTGAACTCGGCAAGAAATGGACTCTCAATACGGGAGACCCGGCCATTCTCGAGTTTGACATTTGCCCCCGTCATGCGGGCTGCGTACACGAGGGACAGGCTACGCAGATATTGCTCTGCCTTTTCCTGCTGCTGGGATTGCAGGTCGGACCAGATCTGGCGGGATGCAGCGAACCACATCGTGGCAGCGGTGGAGAAGATCACGACGGCAACTAACGCCATGATCTTCACAGGAAATGTAACTTTGTTTAACGCACTAAGGCCCCAGAGGATTTATATTGTGACTTTCACCACAATATTGCCTTGCTGGTTAACTGCAGCCTACCCAATCAGGAAAATGACCAGGATTATCTTGACATTAGCCTCAAGAATGCTTGTTGAGATATGTCAATGCAGGGTGTTGCAGCCTGTGCCTTCCTCCACAGGTTCGATGCTTTAGTCCTATTGTGCGTACTTATCGTAGAGGTAAGCGAGATAAGGTGCCGGATCGAGGCGCCTGCCTGTTTCACGTTCTAGCAATTCGTCACGCATGAACCGGCGTCCGTGCTGCCAGATCCTGGTACGAAGTTCCTCGGCAAGGACACCGTATTCACCCGCATCGATGGAAGCATCGACGGACGGATTCTGCTTCCGCAGCGTTTCCATCACCTGCGCACCCATGACGTTGCCAATGGTGTAAGTCGGGAACGAGCCGATATAGCCCGTCGACCAATGGACGTCCTGCAGCACGCCCTTAGCGTCGTTCGGAACGATCAGGCCGAGGTCGCGCTTGATCGCGGCGTTCCAAGCATCGGGGAGATCTGACACCGGCAGCGAACCGTCCATCAACGCGCATTCAATATCGACGCGCAGCATGATGTGGAAATCGTAAGTCAGCTCATCCGCCTCGACGCGGATGAAGCCGGGCTCCACGCGCGTGACGGCGCGATAGAACTCCTCGGCGCTCACATCACCGAGTTGATCCGGGAAGTACCGCTGCAGGTCCGGGTAGTGCCGTTCCCAGAACCTGCGGCTGCGGACGATATGGTTTTCCCAGAGGCGAGACTGGGACTCGTGGGCACCGAAGCTGGTGCCGCCGACCGCGTAGAGCCCAACGAGATCCGTCGCCAGGGTCGTGCGGGTATAGGCAGGATCGACGCCCTGCTCGTAGAGCCCGTGCCCGACCTCGTGAGCGGTGCCGAACATGGAGGCGGGAAGGTAGTTGCGGTTGTAGCGGGTGGTGATCCGCACGTCGTTGCGGGTGAACGACACCTCGAACGGATGAACGGTTGTATCGAGGCGCCCGCGCTGCAGATCGTAACCCAGCTTCTCGGCGAGGCTCAAGCCGAAGGCGCGCTGCCCCTCCTCGGGAAAGTCGCGAAACAGGAAATCCGATCGCGGCTGCGGCCGGGAACGGGCTGCGTCGAGAATCGGCAGCAATCCATCACGCAGCTTCGAGAACAGCCCCTTGAGGCTCGCTGCCGTTTCGCCGGGCTCATAGATCGACACCATGGCGTCGTAGGGATGCTCGGACCAGCCGATGCAATCGGCATAGGCACGGGAGAGTTCGACGGTTTTTGACAGATGAGGCTCGTAGATCGAGAACTCGCTCTTCGACCGCGCCTCGATCCAAGCTGACTGCGCCACGGTGCGAAGGGCCGCCCGTTCCTGAATCAGGGCTGCCGGCACGCTCCGGTGATGCTCTACCGCATGCCGCGTCTGCTCGACCATACGCCGCTCGGCTGCATCCGCCGGCAGAGCATCGACAGCCCGCTCGGCCTCCTCAAGCGCCTTCTCGGTCTCGGATGCGAGAAGAAGGTCGCGTGCGATGCGGGTCAGGGTCGCAATCTGATGACCGCGGGTTTCCGCACCGCCGGCCGGCATCATCGTCCGCGAATCCCAAGTGAGCAGGGAGGTTGCGTTCAGCACGTCGTTGACGGCGGCGATGCGCTCCTGGAGCGCCGCAAAGGAGGCTTGCTGGGTCATGTCGATCTCTGATCTTATTCGGTGCCGCCAGTGTTGAGATGGCAGGCGGAGAAGCGGCCGGGTCCGATGGCAGCCAGAGGCGGAGCCTCCCGCTTGCAGCGTGGACCGGCGAACGGGCAACGGGGGTGGAAGTGGCACCCGCTCGGCGGATTGAGCGGAGATGGAATTTCGCCCGCGATAGGGCGGAAGTTCTTTCGGCCCACGCCCACCCTTGGAACGCTCTCGAAGAGGGCTCGGGTGTAGGGATGGTTCGGCTGAGCATAAAGCTCAGTCGTAGGAGCCAATTCGACAATGCGGCCGAGATACATGATCGCGACGCGATCCGAGACGTGGCGCACCACGCCGAGATCATGGCTGATGAAGATGCCTGTCAGGTCAAGATCCCGGCGTAGATCCATGAACAGGTTGAGCACCTGAGCCTGGATCGAAACGTCCAGAGAGGCCACCGGCTCGTCGAGCACAAGGAGATCCGGCTTCATGGCAAGCGCACGCGCAATGGCGATGCGCTGCCGCTGACCGCCGGAGAACTGGTGCGGAAAACGCCTACGATAGCTCGGATCGAGGCCCACGCGCCCAAGCATATCGGCCACGTAGGAATCCGCTTCGCGGCCTTTGACGATGTTGTGCGCGACCGGCCCCTCGGCCACCGTGTCACCGATCCTGATGCGCGGGTTGAGGCTGGCAAACGGATCCTGGTGGATCATCTGAACGCGCGTCGTCAGCTTCTGCGTGCGCCGCCCCTGCTCTTTGGCCACGGGCGCATTGCCGAACAGGATCTTGCCGTCGCTTGGCGTATAGATTCCGGCGATCATCCGCCCAAGCGTCGACTTTCCGCAGCCGGATTCGCCGACAAGGCCCACAACTTCGCCTTTACCAACACTGAGGCTGACGTCCGTCACCGCACGCACGATTTCGGTCGACCGGCCTGCGCCGAGAAGACCTGCGATCCGCTCCCCGAGATTGGGATGCTTTACGAAGCGCTTCGATACGTGGTCGATGTCAAGGAGAGCGGCTGGCATGAAATGGGCTCGATCGGGTAATGACAGAGGGCGGTGCGTCCGTCCTCGAAATGCTGGACAGGCGGAGTGGTGGTACAGGCAGGCCCCGCCTTGGCGCACCGAGGCGCGAAGGCGCAGCCTTGCGGGAGATTGGCAAGCGACGGGGTCGATCCGGGAACCTGCGGCAGCTTCGTGCCGGGCTCATGCTCGGCCGGCACGGAGGCCAAGAGGCCTGCCGTGTAGGGATGGCGGGGCGATGCGATGACATCCGCAGCCGGACCGCTTTCAACCACGCGTCCTGCGTACATGACGCAGATGTCGTCGGCGAGGCTCGACACAACGGCTAAGTCGTGCGTGACCCACACGAAGGCGGTGCCGGTCTCGTCCGCAAGGCGCCGGACTTCGGCAAGGATCTGTCCTTGGATGGAGACGTCGAGCGCCGTAGTCGGCTCATCGGCAATGATGACCGCCGGGCTGTGCAGGAGCGCAATCGCAATGGCCACACGCTGACGCATGCCGCCTGAGAGCTGATGCGGATAAGCCTCGAGGCGCTCCTCGGGGCTCGGAATGCCGACCTTGGCGAGAGCATTGCGTGCCTTGGCACGGGCAGCCTTGCGAGAGACCCTGGCGTGCGCCCGCACGGCCGCGATCATCTGCGTGCCAATCTTGAGGACCGGGTTGAGGGTCATCATCGGGTCTTGGAAGACCATGGCGATCTGAGCACCCCTGACCTGACGCATGGCATCGCCCTTGAGGCGGGTGATGTCCTTGCCGTTCAGGAGAACCTCGCCGCCTGCAATCTTGCCGGGCGGCTCGATCAGACCGAGGATCGAATAACCCGTGACGCTCTTGCCGGAACCGGATTCGCCGACAAGACCGAGAATGCGACCGCGGCCGACCTCGAAGCTGACGCCATCGACCGCCTTCAGAACGCCGGCTCGTGTCTGGAACTGTGTCTGGAGATTGTTGACGCGAAGAACAGTCTCGCTCATCGGCTGTTCCTCGGATTCAGAACGCTGCGAACCTGATCGCCCACAAGGTTGATGGCAACGACCGTCAGCATCAGGGCAATGCCCGGGTAAATTGAGATCCAATAGCGGCCCGACAGCAGAAACTGGAAGCCGTTGGAGATCAACGAGCCCAGCGAAGGCTGAGTGATCGGCAGACCAAGCCCTAAGAAGGATAGTGTCGCTTCGAGCGCAATGGAATTCGCCACCTGCACGGTCGCCACCACGATCAGAGGCGGCAGCGCATTGGGGAGCAGATGGCGGAACAGCACGTGGCGCGCCGGAAGCGGGGTCGACAGGGCGGCCTCGATGTAGTCCTTGCGCCGCTCGGCGCTCGCCGCACCGTGGGTGGTGCGAGCGAAATAGGCATATTGCGCCGCGACCAGAGCAGCAACGAGCTGCATGAGCCCCTGTCCCAGCAACGCGACGAGAACCAGCGCCAGAAGAATTGCCGGAAGAGAGAGCTGAAGGTCGATCACACGCATGATGAGAGCCTCGACGCGGCCGCCATAATAGGCTGCGATGAGGCCAACAGTGGTGCCGAGGATAAGCGCCAAAGTGCCGGCCATCACGCCAACGATCAGGCTTGTGCGCAAGCCGTAGAGAATGGCGGAAAAGATGTCACGGCCGGCGGCATCGGTGCCGAGCCAATGGACATAGCCACCGGAGCCGGTCTCACCGGGCTCAAGCCGTGCATCGAACAGGTCGAGAGCCTCCTGATTGTACGGGTCCTGCGGAGCCACGAAGGGCGCAAGAACAGCCATGAGAACCACGACGACCACCACGATCAGGGCGGCAACGGCCACAGGGCTCTGACGGAAGTCGGACCAGAAGTTCGAGAACCGGCTCCAGGTCGTCTCGGCAGGCAGAGGAAGTGCGGGAGAACTGCTCATGACGCGGCCTTCACGCGAATGCGCGGATCGAGCTGGCCGTAAATTAGATCGACCACGAGATTGATCATGACGAAGAGGAACACCACGAGGATGAGATAGGCGACCATCACGGGACGGTCGAGCACTGTAATGGAATCGATGATCAGCTTGCCCATGCCAGGCCAGTTGAAGACCGTTTCCGTCACCACAGCGAAGGCAAGGGTCGAGCCGAGCTCAAGCCCGAAAACCGTCACAATCGGAATTGAGATGTTCTTCAGCACATGCAACCCCACGACCCTGCCCTCGGAGAGGCCCTGCGCACGGGCGAAACGCACGTAGTCGGAGCTCATCACCTCGACAGTGCCTGCACGCGTCAGGCGAATGAGGAGACCGAGCTTGAACAAGGCAAGATTCAGCGCTGGCAGGAGGATGTGGCTCCAGCCTTCCAACGAGGTGATCGACAGGTTCATGCCAAGCACTTCCGTCGTCGGTCCACGCCCTCCGGAGGGCAGCCAGCCAAGCTCGACGGCGAACACCATGATGAGCAGCAGCCCGACCCAGAAGCTCGGCACGCTGAAGCCGAGCACCGAGAAGCCCATGATGGCCTTGGCGGAGAGCGAATCCGGCTTGTAGCCGGCCCATAGGCCGAGCGGGATGCCAAGGCAGGTAGCAATCAGCATGGCCGTCAGCGCAAGTTCCAGCGTCGCCGGCAGGCGCGACAGGATCAGGTTGAGCACCGGAAGCCGGTAGATGAAGGACTCGCCCAAGTCCCCATGGAGCATGTTGTTCATGAAAATGAAATACTGCTCGAACAAGGGGCGATCGAAGCCGTAGCGCTGGATCAGCGCCTCGCGAAGCGCCTGATCGGAGGCCGGATCGATCATCACGTCGATCGGGTTTCCGATGGCATAGACGCCCAGGAACACGATGATCGACATGGCGATCACAACCATGAGTGCCTGCAGGACGCGTTGAATGAGAAAACCGATCATACTGTCTCGTGACTGGACTTGAACCTGGGAAGCCAGGGGACTGCCGCCCGGCACTCCACGAACATCACCAATGAAAAAGCCGGAGGGAAAGCTCTTTCCCTCCGGAAGAGATCAGCCGGATCTCTCCGGCTGACATTGTCAGGATCAGCTCTTCGGCTTGATCTCGTAGGCCAGGGTCTCCTGATCGACTCGAGATGGGATGGTCAGCATCCCCTTCTTGGCTGCCCAGACCGTCTGGATCTGCACGGTCGGGATCAGGGCGCGATCATTCATGGAGATTTCCGTCACCTTCTCGAAGAGGGCGCGACGCTTCGTATCGTCCATGGTCCGAGCGCCTTCCTGCAGCAGCTTATCCACTTCGGGGTTGGAATAGCCCTGCTTGTTGAAGGCCCCGAGACCAACCTGCGGGTCTGCCGTATGCACGAGCGAGCCATAGGTGTAGCTCGCCTCGCCGGTCAGTGTGCCCCAGCCGCTCATCCAGAGGGAGAACTCACCCTTCTGCTGAGCCGGGAAGAACACTGTGCCGTTGAGGGCATTGGCGTTCACCTTCAGGCCGGCGCGCGCCCACATCTGCGAAAGGGCCTCGCATACCGCCGCATCGCCCGGAAGGCGATTGTTCGTGCAGTGGAAGTCGATCTCAAAGCCCTTCGGGTAACCCGCATCCGCCAGAAGCTGCTTCGCCTTGGCAAGGTCGTAGGGCTTCTCCGGCAGGCTCTTGTTGCCGCCGAAGAAGCTGGCCGGCATCAGCTGGTTGGCAGGGCGTCCAAGACCTTCAAGCACGACGCGCACGAGCGTCTTGCGATCAATAGCGAGATCCATGGCCTCGCGGACCTTGGGATCGCGCAGCGGGTTGGCATCGATCTCCTTGCCATCGACCTTGACCTTCTTCGGCAAGGTCTCCTTCACGTTGGGCGTGAGGTTCAGGAAGTAAACCGAGTCGGCAACGAAAGTGTCGACCGACTTGTCCTTCTGCATCGCGGCATAGTCGGTGGCCGGCACGTAGTTGACGAGATCCACCTGACCGGATTTCATCGCCGCCATGCGGGCCGGATCACTCGGGATTTCCTTGCGAACAACCTTCTGCCAGGGCTGCTTGCCACCCCAATAGTTGTCGTTGCGCTCGAGGACGAGGTCGCCTTTTGGCTCCCACGATACGAACTTGTACGGACCGGTACCGATGGCAGCCTTGCCCGAGTTGAACTGCTCGTTGCGGGCTTCCATGCCGACATTCTTCGATACCACGAAGAGTCGGATGAAGTCGTTCGGCAGAGTCGGGGCCGGAGCCTTGGTCTTAACGTGCAGGGTGTACTTGTCGGCGACCTTCGTCTCCGCAACCTGCTTCGTGTAGATGGTCATGCTCATTGGGCCGGTCACGACTGGAATACGGTCGATGGAGAACTTCACGTCCTCGGCAGTGAGCTCCGATCCGTCGTGAAATTTTACGCCTTCACGGATTTTGAATTCCCAAGTCGTGTCGTCGATCGGCTTCCACGAGGTCGCAAGACCAGGCTTCAGGCCCAGGTTCTCGTCGGACATGACGACGGTATCAAAGATATGACGCAGAGCCTCTGCCTGGCTGCCCAGGGTCGACCAATGCGGGTCGATGGAGTCCGGACCGGCCCGCAGACCCATGGTGAGTGTCTGCGCCGATACACCGCCGCTGAGAGCGGTGCTAAGGACGAGAGCCGCTGCGAGTGTTCCACCCAGCTTGAAGTTTTGTTTCAATTCACTTCCCCTCTTGCTAAGACCCTGGCTTTTCGTCCAAGGTGTTCTTATCGATTAGAACGGTAGGTCACCCGAACAAGAAAAGTCAACAGCACCTTGCCTAAACTCCAACCAGTACCTGACGCTTATGAGGGCAGCCGTTATAGTGACACGGAACAGACCCCCGATGAGCGCATCCTTGCAAACCTCGCGGGGGCACTCGACCGCACGCTCCCGGTTCCGCTTGGCACGCAGTTGCGTGGGTTGATCGAGTTCGGAATTGCGCTGGGCGAGTTGCCGACCGGCCAGCGATTGCCCTCCGTGCGCGAGCTGGCGGAGCGAGCCGGCATCGCGCACATGACTGTCGCAACCGTCTACAGGGAGCTTCGCGAGTCTGGCCTTCTCGAAGCAAAGCCAGGGGCTGGCACCTATGTGGGGGACGGGCACAACAGCGACGGCCTGCGTTCACTTGCAATCCGCAAGATCCAGCGCCGCGTCGAGATGCTCTTCAACGAGGCGGAGCAGCTGGGACTTCCTCCATCAGTTGTGTCGTCTCTGGTGAATGCGCGCGCAGCGCGCGGCCCGGCACCGACACGACCGCTGCGGCTGGCTATGGTGGGCAACTTCATTGAGACGACCCAGCAATACGCCAACCGGATTCAAGACCATCTTGGATCTGACGATACCATCGTCGTCACGACGGTGGATTCCCTGCATGCAGGGGAAGCGTTTCCCCTACCCTGCGACATCTGCGTGACGCTGGCGCACCGCCGCGGCGAAGTCGAGCATCTCGTGCCAAACGGCATCCCGGTCGTCGGCCTGAGCTTCATCCCCGCTGAGGAGACACGGGCTCAGCTCGCGATGCTGGATCCTATGGCGCGGGTCGGCCTCGTGTCCGTCTTTCCCGAATTCGCCGCTTTGATGAAGCCCGGCGTCCTGCGGTTTGCGCCTCATGTGTCTGCCGTCAATGTCCGGCTGATCACGGCCCCCGATCTCGCGGCCTTTCTCACCCAGATTGACGTGGCGATCTACGCCAGTGGCGCCGAGTCGACAGTAAGAAAGCTCCTGCCACCTGGTCGACAGGCCCTGGAATTCCGCTATGTGCCGGACCCGCATGCAATCCGCGCCACACTGCTGCCTGTGATCGAGCGTCTGCGCTCGTCTATCGTGTCTCAAGAGGAAGTGCCTTCATGAAAATCAGTGAGATGAACTGGCTTCAGGTGGAACAATACCTGAAGACGGATGATCGCGCCGTCGTCCCGCTGGGCTGCACCGAGCAGCACGCCTACCTAAGCCTTTCCGTCGACAGCATCCTGGCCGAGCGTGTGGCTTCTGAAGCCGCGGCACCGACCGGCGTCCCGGTCTTTCCGGTTCAGGCCTATGGCATCACGCCCTACTTCATGGCTTATCCCGGCACGATTTCGCTAAAGGCCGAGACCTACCTTCGGATCATCACGGATATTCTCGATTCTCTGAAACGCACGGGCTTCCGCCGCATCCTCTTCGTCAATGGCCATGGCGGCAATACGCCGGGCCATACGGCAGCCATCGAGTGGATGGGCGAGAATCCCGAGTGCCGCGTGAAATTCCACAACTGGTGGAATGCCCCTCGTACCTTCGAGAAGGTGAAGGAGATCGATCCGGTCGCGTCGCATGCCTCCTGGATGGAGAACTTCCCCTGGACGCGCCTCCCCGGCATCGAGCAGCCGTCCCATCAGAAACCAATGGTCGATCTTGAGCGTATGCGGACCTTCGGCCCCGAAGGCGTGCGCGAAATCCTGCAGGACGGCAATTTCGGTGGGTACTTCCAGCGCTCCGACGAGGATATGAACGCCATCTGGTCTGTAGCCATCGACGAGACCCGCGCGCTGATCGAGAACTGGTGATGAACGAAAATACGATCCTGATCTGGGGCGCCGGAGCCATCGGCGGCACCCTTGGGGCCTATTTCGCCCGTGCCGGCGAGGATGTGCTGCTCGTGGATATCGTCGAGCCGCATGTGGAAGCGATGAAGCACGACGGGCTCTTGATCGAAGGTCCTGTGGAAACCTTCCGCCAGCCCGTAAAGGCAGCCCTGCCGAGTGAAGTCACCGGACAGTTCAAGCGCATCATCCTCGCGGTCAAGGCCCATCATACCCGCGATGCAGTGCGCGCCTTGAAGCCGCTTCTGGCGGAGGACGGCACCGTGCTCTCTGCCCAGAACGGTTTGAACGAGATCGTCATCGCCGAGGAGATCGGCGCCGAGCGCACGATCGGATGCTTCGTTAACTTCGGAGCTGATTGGCTGGAGCCCGGCCGGATCCTATTCGGCAACCGCGCCGCCGTTGCGGTCGGCGGGCTCGACGGACAGACCACCGACGCGGTGCGCGACTATCACCGCCTGCTCTCGATCTTCGAGCCCAAGGCGGTGCTCACAGACAACATCTGGGGCTATCTCTGGGGCAAGCTCGGCTACGGCTCCCTGCTCTTCGCGACTGCGCTGACAAATGCCTCCATGTCGGAGAACCTGGCGTCGGAGCGTCACTTCGCAGTCTATCACCGCCTCGGCCAGGAGGTTATGGCGGTGGCGAAAGCCCGTGGCGTGAAGCCCCTGGGCTTTAACGGCTTCGATCCCGGTGCCTTCATGCCGGGGGCAGACGAGGCTGCAGCAAGGCGCTCCGTTGCCGACATGGCGGAGTTCAACCGGCACACGGCGAAGACCCATTCCGGCATCTGGCGCGATCTCGCCGTGCGCAAGCGCAAGACTGAGGTCGATGCGCAAATTGCCATCATCGGCGCCCTCGGTCAGGAGGCGAGCATCTCTACGCCTGCCATCAATAAGCTTGTCGCCCTGATCCATGACATCGAGGACGGCCGCCGTGAGCAATCCTGGTCCACCCTCGACGAAATGTTGACGCTATGAAACTCGACTTCACGAACCGCCGTGTTGCCGTCACCGGTGCCGCACAGGGCATCGGGCGCAGCATCGTCCAGTCCCTTGCGGCTGAGGGCGCCCATGTATGGGCCCTCGATCTTAACGAGGCAGGTCTGCGCGTAGCTGCCGAGTCCGGCGCCAAAGCAACCCGCACCCTCGACCTTGCGGATCGCGCCGCTGTCGCCAGCGTCTTCGCCGACATGGCGGAGATGCTTGGCGGAATCGATATTCTCGTCAACTGCGCTGGAGGCGTCCGAGGCCAGGTGGCAAGGCCTATTGAGGAAGTGAGCGAGCAGGATTGGCTGGTTTTGTTCGAGGCTAATGTGCATGGCGCCTTCTGGTGCTCGCAGGCTGCAGCTCCGCATATGAAGCGCGGGCAGTTCGGGCGCATCGTCAACATCTCGTCCGGCGCCGGGCTGCGCCCGAGCCTCACCGGCATTCAGGCCTATACGGCATCCAAGCATGCGCTCGTCGGGCTGACAAAGCAGCTTAGCTTCGAACTCGGCCCCTTCGGCATCACTGTGAACAGCGTGGCGCCCGGTTTCGTGCTCTCGAACCCTGCCACGCAGCGCCAGTGGGAGAGCTATGGCCCGGAGGGTCAGGCGCGCTTGGTGGAGAGCATTCACACGCGCCGCTTGGGCTATCCGCAGGATATTGCCAACGCCGTGATGTTCCTGGCCTCCGACGCAGCCGCCTGGGTCTCGGGGCAGATCATCTCTGTCGATGGCGGACGCTCCTGAATTATCGCCGACACTTAGATTACGTCAGACAAGGAATCGAGAGCACCATGGACGACATGAGCAGCCAGCCCTGGGCGTGGGATGAGCAAACCTGGCGCAACAAGGTGGACTATGTGCGCGCCGGCCGCTCGTTGAAGCCTACCCGATGGAAGAACGGCGCCCGCTGCGCAGTCGCTCTCTCGTTTGACTCCGACCATGAGACGAATGAGTTGCGTGATGGCGGAAAATCCATCGGTCGCATGTCCCAGGGCCAATATGGCAACCGCCAAGGCGTGCCGCGCATCCTGAGCGCTCTCGCCAAGTATGATGCCAAGGCAACGTTTTTCGTCCCGGCCGTCGCCGCGCTGCTTTATGAGGACGAGCAGCGGCGAGTCGTGGCAGAGGGTCACGAGATTGGCATTCACGGTTGGATCCATGAACTCAACAGCCAGCTGCCGTACGAGATCGAACGGGACCTGATGTTCCGCGCAACGGACACCCTGGAGCGGATCACGGGTGTGCGTCCGGTCGGCTTGCGCACTCCTTCCTGGGATTTCAGCCCGAGCACGTTGCGAATTGAGCGCGAGCTCGGCCTCCTCTACGATTCATCCCTCATGGCCGACGATGACCCTTACGAGTTGCTCGAGCAGGGCGAGCCTACCGGCATCGTGGAGCTGCCCGTCGAATGGATTCGGGACGACGCGGTCTATTTCAACATGCACCGCTTCAACGGCCTTCGCCCGCATACCCCGCCGACTGCCGTCTACGATATCTTCTTCCGAGAGTTCGAGCGGGCCTATGAGGAAGGCGGTCTCTTTCTTCTCACCATGCACCCCCATGTGACCGGCTACCGCTCGCGCATCTGGATTCTGGAAAAGCTCCTGGAGGAAGTCACCCGACGCTCCGACGTTTGGGTGGCAACCCATGCGGAAATTGCTGCTTTCGTGAAGGAGCAAGGCCTCTGATGCAACACACTGCCCGCGCCCGCGATGCCGGCTTGGCCTGCGGTACCCTGCCGACAGGCGAGTTGAACAGCATTGCGGACGTGCCGGGTGTTCGTGTCGGCCATCGCACTCTCGTGCATGGGGAGATCCGCACTGGTGTGACGGCCGTCGTTCCCCATGGCGGCAACCTCTATCGCGAGAAGCCGATGGCGGCCGTTCATGTGCTGAACGGGTTTGGAAAGAGCGCCGGCCTCATGCAGGTAGAGGAGTTGGGCACGATCGAGACTCCCATCCTTCTGACCAACACCCTCACGGTCGGCACCTGCTGCACAGCCCTGGTGCGCCATGCGATTGAGCACAACTCGGATATCGGCCGGGAGACCGCCACGGTAAATCCGGTCGTGTTCGAGTGTAACGACGGCTATCTCAACGACATTCAGACGCTCGCCGTCACCGAGGGGGATGCGCGCGCTGCTCTGGCGAACGCCTCCTCCCGTTTCGATGTCGGCTCCGTGGGTGCCGGCTGTGGCATGAGCACCTTCGGCTTCAAGGGTGGCATCGGCACATCGTCCCGGCGCCTCGATCTCGACGGCCAGAGTTTTCACCTCGGGGTACTCGTTCTCTCCAATTTTGGACGAGCCGGCGATCTGCGCCTTCCTGGCGGCAGAGTCGTCGCACCTCCCGAGGCTGAGAGGGAGAGACCCGCCACGGAGAAGGGCTCGATCATCATCATCGCGGCCACGGATATTCCGCTGAGCGACCGGCAGCTCAAGCGCGTCATCCGCCGCTCCGGTGTTGGGCTGGCGCGCCTCGGGACCTTTTGGGGTCATGGCAGCGGCGACATCGCGCTCGGCTTCACCACCGCCAATGTTCTCTCGCATGATGAGAAGGCGGCCCTGGTCGATATCCGCATCCTTAACGAGGATCGCATCGATCTGCTCTTCGAGGCCATGGCCGATTCTACCCAGGAGGCCGTACTCGATGCGCTCGTCGCCGCCGGCACCATGACCGGCCGCTCGGGACACTACCGGCCCGCGCTGACCGATACACTTTCTCTCATCGGACCCGTGACCTCATGACCAGCAGCACCACATCCGGCAACGACTTCGCGCTCGCCATCCACGGCGGCGCAGGAACGATCCTACGCAGCAAAATGACCCCGGAACGGGAGGCCGCCTACCACGCCGGTCTGCGCCGCGCCCTCGAGGCGGGACGCGCCGTTCTCGCCGACGGGGGCAGCGCGCTTGATGCTGCCACCGCCGCCGTGATGGCTCTCGAAGACGAGCCGCTGTTCAATGCCGGACGTGGCGCCGTCTACACCTCGGCCGGCAAGCAGGAAATGGACGCGGCCGTCATGGACGGGCGCGACCGCTCCGCGGGAGCCGTTGCCGGCATCTGCGGACCGCGCAATCCGGTTCTCGCCGCCCGGGCCGTGATGGAGCATTCCGGCCACGTGCTGCTCATCGGCGAAAGCGCCATGGAATTCTGCCGCCGACAGGGCCTGGCCTTCGAAGAGACTTCCTACTTCTACACGGAACAGCGCTGGCGGGCCCTGCAGGAGACGCTTGCGATGCGCCAGAGCGGGGCGGACGATCAAGACGAGTCGCGCAAGCACGGCACGGTCGGGGCGGTGGCCTGCGACCGGCACGGCAATCTCGCGGCGGCCACCTCCACGGGCGGCATGACGGCGAAATCCCCAGGGCGGGTTGGCGACAGCCCCGTCATCGGCGCGGGAACATGGGCGGACAACGAGACCTGCGCCGTGTCGGCGACGGGACATGGAGAGATCTTCATCCGCTATGCGGCGGCGCACGAGATCGCCTCCCGCATGCGCTATGCCGGCCAGAGCCTGGACGAGGCATCGCGTGCGGTCGTGATCGACATGCTCGCTCCGGCAGGCGGCTCGGGCGGCATCATTGCCGTGGACCGCGCCGGCAACGTGTCCCTGCCCTTCAACTGTTCGGGAATGTATCGCGGTGTCGTCAGAGGAGACCGCAGGCTCCTCACGGGGATCTATGACGAGCCTCTCGTCGACTTTCAGAAGGCTTAGCTTCGCTGGAAAATCGTGTTTAAGGAGCCGGTTCACCCTCAATGATCCGGCCCTATATGCCCTTGCCGCATCTGTCCGAGCAGAGGAGATCTCGCATGCCACTGAACGACAATCCCGTCTGGTTCATCACAGGTTGCTCCACCGGATTCGGGCGGGAGCTCGCTCAGATCGTATTGCGCCGGGGTTGGCGCGCAGTCGTCACGGCCCGCGACGTCGGCAGGGTGCAGGATTTGACCCAGAGACATGAGGATAGCGCGCTCGCTCTGTCGCTCGACGTCAACAAGCCCGATCAGATCGCTGCGGCCGTGAAAGCGGCCGAGGACCGCTTCGGCTCCATCGATGTGCTGGTGAACAATGCCGGCTATGGCTACCAATCCTCCATCGAGGAAGGCGACGAAGCCGAAATCCGTGCCCAGTTCGACACCAATGTGTTCGGCTTGGCCGCAATGACCCGCGCCGTGCTGCCCGGCATGCGGGCCCGCCGTCGTGGGCACATCGTCAACATTTCGTCCCAGGCAGGCTTCATCGGCTTCGAGGGATCCGGTTACTACGCGGCGACCAAGCACGCGGTGGAGGGTCTGTCCGACTCGCTCTCAAGGGAGGTGGCGCCGCTCGGCATCAAGGTGACCTGCGTCGAGCCTGGTCCATTCCGAACCGACTGGGCCGGTCGATCCCTGCAGCAGCGGCGTCCAATGATTGCCGATTACCAGAATACCGTCGGAGCCCGGCTTGAGGCTACCGCCAGCTACAGTGGCAAGCAGCCGGGCGATCCGGTGCGCGCCGTAGAGGCCATCGTAAAGGCGGTCGAGTCTGAGAACCCGCCTAAGCATCTGGTCCTGGGCTCCATCGCCCTTGAAGGCGTTCGGAACAAGCTGAAGGAAACCCTGGCCGAGATCGAAGCCTGGGCCGAAACGAGCCGTGGCGCGGACTATCCAGAGGGCGAGCGCTAGGAGCGGTTTGCACCCGCGGCAGGGTGGCGGCTATCATGCGGACCGTTCTCACACCTGTGTGGGGCGCCCGTTGTTGAGACGTGCCCTCACATCTCCGCCATTCAGAAGGGAGTCCACTGGCCATGAGCCTTGAATCCGTTCGCGCATTTCTCGCCCAGAATGCACCGGATCTAGAGATCATCGAAATGGAATCGAGCACCGCCACCGTTGCGCAGGCGGCGGAGGCTCATGGCGTAGACCCGGAGAAAATCGCCAAGACCCTGTCCCTGCGCGTCGGCGAGAAAAGCTTCCTCATAGTCACGAGCGGCACTGCGCGGCTGGACAACAAGAAGGTGAAGGCGACGTTCGGCGGCAAGGCGTCGATGCTGGATGCGGAGCAGGTCCATGCGCTGACCGGCCATCCCGTTGGTGGTGTCTGCCCCTTCGGCCTGGCAACGCCCCTACCCGTCTATTGCGACATCTCGCTGAAAGCATTCCAGGAGGTCGTCCCTGCTGCGGGCTCGATCCATACGGCCGTGCGCATCGATCCGCAGCGCATGGCCGATCTTGTCAGCGCCGAATGGGTGGACGTGTGCCAGTAAGGTGCTGAACATGCAAAAACCCGGCACCCTGCGATGCCGGGCTTGTCAGAAGATCCTGACGATCAGCGAGCCTTCACGGCCGTATCGGGGAAGTCGCTGAAGAGGCCGTCGACGCCGAGAGCGTAGAACGCCTTGTACTCGGCCGCCGGATCACCCTTAAAGGTCGAGGCCAGGCGCTTGGGCTCATTGCGGAAGGTCCACGTAAAGACTTGGAGGCCCGCGGCATGGGCGTCCTTCACGACGCTGGACGGTTCGGCGAGAACACGATCCTGCTCGTCCGCCTTGCCGTCACCATTGAGATCGTCCGCCTTGCCGTCGTTGTTCTGGTCAACCTGCTTGGTCGGGAGGATGTAGGGCTTCCACGGCGCCAGAATGTCGGCGTAGGACTTGACCTCGGCTAGGCCTTCCTTCGTCAGCAGATCCGTGTAGGTGCGCTTGTCGCCGACCACGACGAAATCATAGGGCTGGGCATAGGGCGCGTTGAGCACGATGTTGCCGTCCTTATCCACGTCCTCCGCGTCGAGCAGCTGCGCCAGCTTCACGTCGATTCGCGAGTTCAGATATTTCAGGTTCGCCACCTCGAAGCTCTGGATGACCACCGGAGCGGATGCGTCGGCCCAGCCGGCCTCCTTCAGGACTGTTACCAGCCGGTCTTCCAGCGGAAGCCCGAGGGCGGTATGGAAGGTCGAGTGTTTGGTCTCCGGAGCGATGCCGACGGGCTTCCCCCTTGCGGCGCCTTCCTTCTTGGCGAGGTCGATCACCTCCTGCAAGGTCGGAACCTGGAACTGGCCGTTCTTCGACTGATCGCGGTCGGACATGGCCTGCTTGGCGCGAAGCTGCTTGATCTCGGCAAGGGTGAAGTCGCCCGCGAACCAATCGGTCGTGTCGACACCGTCGACCTTGCGTGTTGTCTTGCGGGATGCGAACTCGGGCCGGTTCGCGACATCTGTCGTGCCGCTCAGCATGGGCTCGTGCCGGGCGATCAGCACGCCATCCTTTGTCACGACGAGATCGGGCTCGATGTAATCCGCTCCCATGTCGATGGCCATCTTGTAAGCCTCGAGGGTATGTTCAGGCAGATAGCCGCTGGCGCCACGATGGGCGACCACGATGGTAGGCGCGCCCGTCAGGGTCTTTTCCTGAGCCAGGGACGATCCGATCATCGCAGGCAGAATGGCAGTGACGGATCCGAGCAGTGCAAGATAGTTCATGGTCTCTCCTCCTGGACAGGTCCCTAGCGACGCTTCTGTGACGCCGTGATGACCGTCGCATCGCTGCAACTATCGCAGCCGTTCTCCGATGCAACAAGGGTCGGTTCAGCTATCCGACGGAAAGGTTGATCGCACGAACTCCCATGCAGCCACGAGATGACGGCGCATGGCTTCCTCCGCGTTGTCCGGGTCGCGTGCCTCGATGGCTTCGAGAACGGCCTCGTGCCCGGCGCAGTTCATCTGATCGATGCCTGCACCGCGTTTCATCGAACGCCAATGCTGAGTCAACCAATCCACGTAAGCCTTGTGGATCGCCGGGTAGATTGGATTGCCCGGAATTCGATAGAGCACCGCGTGAAAAGCAGCGTCAGTTTCATCGAACAGCACCGGATTTCCGATTGCCTCCCGATTGGCGTCAAGCGCCGCTCTGAGTTCTTCAAGGTCGTCACGCCGCGCGTGCTTGGCGGCCCAGCGCGCCAGCGCGGTCTCCATGAAGATCCGGGTCTCGAAGAGGTTCCAGACCCCCTTCCGGTCAATCATGAGATGACCGACGAGATTGCCCACCTTGTCGACGGCGATCTCGTAATCGGGCTTACGCACGATGGGACGGTGCCCAAGGCGCGTTTCAACGAGCCCGCGGTTGGCGAGCGATACGATCGCCTCCCGAACGGCCGCCCGACTCACGCCGTACCTCTGCATCAGATCGCGCTCGGCCGGAAGGCGCTCACCTTCCTGGAGACCGCCCGTCTCGATCATCCGCACCAGTTCGGCTGCGACCGCATCAGACCGTCGAGTCCCTACCCCTGTCGTGACGTGGCCATGCAGCCTCTCGCTATGGTCCATGGTCCCCTCGTGCGTAACATTCAGCAGTTGGCGCAACTTCAGCCTCCGCCAGAGCTAATCTGCAGGCAGCTGAGCCTAGCATATGGTCCGACCAAAATCCATTAGCATGCGACTCGGCCGCCAAAGATCCGCCTGAATCGAACCGCAAAACCGAAGCATCGACGCTGAGATGTTAGAACCGATGGGCCTTGACAGCTCACGACTGTCTGACCATCCTATTTTCGGTCGAACCAAATAGATCAGAAACTGACATTTGGTTTGACATTGCTCCGCTTGAGCAAACAGGGAGAGAGACTGGTGACGCCAACCCAAGGCACCCCTCTGTCGAACTCTGACCCGCGGTTCCCCCGGAGGGGATTTGGCGAGGGCCGGCCATGACAACTTCGGTTCAGGTTGGCCGCCAGGAGGCTGTGACGCATTATCAGATGTATATAGACGGGGCTTGGACTGAGGGCCGATCACAAGGACGGTCCGAGGTCGAGAATCCCGCCAACGAAGTTGTCTTCGCCTCCGTCCCGGCGGGAACAGCGGAAGATGCAAACGATGCCCTGGAGGCAGCGCGTCGCGCCCAGCCAGCCTGGGCTGCCCTGCCGCCCATCGTCCGTGCCGGCTATGTGAGCGACCTTGCTGCAGCCGTACAACGAGACAAGGCTCGCCTCGCCCGCATCGTGGTGCTGGAACAGGGCAAGCCCCTGAATCAGGCGGAAGGCGAGATCGACGCTGTCATCACCTTCCTGACCTTCGCCGCCGAGAGCGCGCGCCGCATCGAAGGCGATATTCTCCCGTCAGATTTCCAGAACGAGGAGGTCTGGATCCGCCGTGTTCCCTTTGGTGTTGTTGTCGGCTTGACCGCGTGGAACTACCCGGCGGCTTTGGCCGCCCGCAAGATCGGCCCTGCCCTTGTGGCTGGCAACACCATGGTGGTGAAGGGGCACGAATCGACACCCCTGTCGGCGCTCGAAATCGCCCGGCTCGCCCATGAGGTCGGAATTCCGAAGGGCGTGCTCAATGTGGTGACCGGTGACGGTCGCACGGTCGGTGATGCGCTGGTGCGCTCGCCGATCAGCGCCATGATCACCATGACAGGCAGCGTCCGCGCCGGGCGCGAGATCTATGCGGCAGGCGCTCATGAGCTGAAGGTCGTGCGCCTCGAACTCGGCGGCAAGGCGCCGTTCATCGTTCTCGACGATGCGGATATCGAAGCGGCCGTGGAAGCAGCCATCGTGTCGCGCTTCACCAATTGCGGACAGATCTGCACCTGCAACGAGCGTATGTATCTGCACAAGGCCATCGCGGAACCGTTCCTCGACAAGTTCGTGAGCCGCGTGAAGCAGATGCGCCTCGCCGATCCCATGACCAACCCCGACATGGGGCCGAAGGTGAACCGGCCTGAGGTCGACAAGGTCGAGGAGATCGTCAACGACGCCATCGCAGCCGGCGCAGAAGTTCTTGCCGGCGGGCGACGTTTGACGGAAGGCGACTTCTCCCGCGGTCATTGGTTCGAGCCGACGGTCCTGCGGGTCGATACCAACAAGGCTTCCGTCATGCAGCGGGAGATCTTCGGTCCGGTTGCCCCGGTCATGACGGTCGACAATTTCGAGCAGGCGCTGAGCTTCGCCAACGACAGCAGCTACGGCTTATCAGCCTATGTCTATACCAACGATCTTCGCCGAGTGATGCGGCTCTCGCGGGAGCTCGCCTTCGGTGAACTCTATATCAACCGCCCCTGCGGCGAGCTGGTTCAAGGCTTCCACAGCGGCTGGAAGCATTCCGGGCTCGGCGGAGAGGACGGAAAGTACGGTTTCGACGGATACCTGCGGAAGCAGACAACTTACGTCCGTTGGTGACGACCCGCAGCCATAAGGGCTGCGGAAATAGCTCAAGAACCCCGAAAAGGGGCATAAAAAACTTGATGGAGGAAGATGATGCTGAGAAGGACTTTCCTTGCCCTCGCGACGGGTGTTGCTGCCGTTGGTCTGGGACTTGGCGGCGTGTCCGCGCAGGAGCTGCCCAAGCTGAAGCAGAAAGAGAAGTACAAGGTTGGCTTCGCGCAGACTGAGTCGAACAACCCGTGGCGCATCGCGCAGACGGAGAGCATGAAGGCAGAGGCCGCCAAGCTCGGTCATCAGCTCGTCTACACCGATGCTGCCGGTTCCGCCGCCAAGCAGGTCGCCGACGTTAATTCGATGATTGCCCAGGGCGTCGACCTGATCTTCCTGGCTCCCCGTGAGGAGAAGCCCCTGATCCCGGCCGTCATGGCGGCGAAGCGCGCCGGCATTCCGGTTGTTCTCCTTGATCGCAACGTGGACCAGAGTCTCGCCAAGGCTGGCCGCGACTACGTCACCTTCATCGGCTCGGACTTTGTGGATGAAGGAAAGCGTGCCGCCGAAGCTTTGACCAAAGCAATGAATGGCAACGCCAAGATCATTCAGCTTGAGGGCACCACGGGCTCCTCGCCGGCCAATGATCGCCGCAAAGGTTTTGAGGACTACATCAAGGCTCATTCCGGCATGAAGGTCGTGGCCTCCCAGTCCGGCGACTTCGCCCGCGACAAGGGCCGCCAGGTGGCCGAAACGCTGCTGCAGGCTCATCCCGATGCGACGGCCATCTACGCCCACAACGACGAGATGGCCATCGGCGCCATTGCGGCGCTTGAAGCGGCCGGCAAGAAGCCTGGCAAGGACGTGATTGTCGTCTCGATCGACGGCACGCGCGATGCGCTCCAGGCCATCATCGACGGCAAGATGCTCGCCACCGTGGAGTGCAATCCCAAGTTTGGCCCGAAAGCGTTCGAGACCCTGGCCCGCTACGCCAAGGGCGAGCAGATCGAGCCCTGGGTGGTGAACACCGACCGCTTCTTCGACAAGTCGAACGCGACCCAGCTCATAGCGGACGCCTACTGAGATCAAAAGGCGCTGCCCATACGACCCGGCAGCGCCTTTCTTGCACGGCTCAACCCTTGAACGGAGCTTCCATGGCGCCGCTTCTATCAATGCATGGCATCGACAAGCGCTTCGCCGGCATACCGGCCCTGCGCTCGGCCGAGCTCGTGGTGGACAAGGGCGAGGTTCATGCGCTGATCGGGCAGAACGGCGCCGGCAAGTCCACGATGATCAAGATCCTGACCGGCTACTACAGAAAAGATGCCGGCGAGATCCTGTTCGACGGCAGGCCGGTAGAATTCTCCTCACCACAGGAAGCGCAGCGCTCCGGCATCAGCACGATCTACCAGGAGATCAACCTGGTGCCTTACCGGTCTGTGACGGAGAACATCTGTCTCGGCCGTGAGAAGCGCCGCTTCGGCCTTCTCGACTGGTCTGCCATGCATGCGGAGGCGCGGGCTCTTCTTGCCCGGTTCAACATCGATATCGACGTGCGCCGTCCGATCATGACCTATCCCACGGCTGTGCAGCAGATGGTTGCCATCGCGCGCGCGATCGGTTTTAAGGCCAAGCTGGTCATCATGGACGAGCCCACTTCCTCTCTCGACGAGCGGGAGGTCGAGGTTCTGTTTGGCGTGATCCGTCAGCTCAAGGAGGCTGGCGTATCGGTGATCTTCGTGAGCCATAAGCTCGATGAACTCTACGCCGTCTGTGACCGCGTGACCATTATGCGGGACGGTCGCACCATACAGGTCGCCCCGATGGACCAGCTATCCCGGCTCGATCTCGTGACCTCCATGCTCGGGCGCGAGTTGTCGCAAGTGCTGCATGATGGACTTGACTCGGCCAATGCATCAGGCGAGGCGCGCGAGCCTGTGCTGAAGGTCCAGAACCTTGCGGTAGGCCGCAAGGTTCATGATGTGAGCTTCGAGGTTCGGCCTGGAGAAATCGTCGGTCTTGCCGGGCTCCTCGGTGCAGGGCGCACGGAATCGGCCCGAGCCGTTTTTGGAGCCGACAAGGCCGATCGCGGCACCATTGGCTTCAGTGGACGCGAGAATGCGATCTCAGCACCATCGGATGCTATTCGGGCCGGCATGGGCTTCTGCTCCGAGGATCGCAAGCTTGAGGGCATCATTCCCGACATGTCGGTGCGCGAGAACCTGACGCTCGCACTCATGCCGCAGCTGGCCCGGCGCGGCATCGTGGACGAGGCCCGCAGCCGCCAGATCGTCGACAGCTTCATCAAGCGGCTCGGCATCCGTTGCGCCGGACCGGAACAACGAATCCGCGAACTTTCCGGTGGAAACCAGCAGAAGGTGCTTCTCGCCCGCTGGCTGTGCATGAACCCCAGGCTCCTCATCCTCGACGAGCCCACCCGCGGCATCGATGTCGGCGCCAAGGCCGAGATCCTCGGCCTGATCCGGGAACTGGCCGGACAGGGCCTCGGCGTCCTGATGATCTCGTCGGAACTGGAGGAGGTCGTGGAGGCGGCTAGCCGCATCTTCGTCCTCCGGGACGGCCGCACCGCAGCCGAGTTGAAGGGCGACGCGGTGAACGAGCAGAGCGTCATGGCCGCCATGGCACACGGGCATGAGGACACCCGGGAGACGGTGGATGTCTGACACGGCAACCACTCTGCCTCCGGCGGCCCAGAGAGCACCCCGTTTCGGTGTCAGAAACATCCTGACGCGCTACGGGTCCTGGATCGCCCTGGTGCTCCTGATCCTGGTCAACCTCGCGATCACGCCGAACTTCGCCACCTGGCAGACCTTCAACGTCAACCTCACGCAGGTCTGCGCCATCGTGATCGTCGGTGTCGGGATGACCCTCGTCATCGCCACGGGCGGCATCGATCTCTCTGTGGGCGCTCTCATGGCCATCGCAGGCGCGATTGCACCCCTGATCTTCCTCGGCAAGCTCTTTCCCCTGCCCCACCCTGCCATCGGCATCGCACTGGCCTTCGTGGTGCCGGTTCTCATCGCTGCGGCACTCGGCTGGTTCAACGGCTGGCTCGTGACGCGGCTTAGCATCCAGCCGATCATCGCAACCCTTGTACTTTTCATTGCCGGACGTGGAATCGCCCAAGTCTTCACCAACGGCAATCTGCAGGTCTTCAATCTGCCGAGCTTTCAGTTCATCGGACTTGGGCGCGTCTTTGGAATCCCGTTCCAAGCCATCCTGATGATCGTCATCGTGGCCGCGGCAGCCTGGATGCTCAGGCGCACCGTTTTCGGTCGGCAGATCCTCGCAATCGGCGGCAATGAGAGGGCCGCCCGCCTTTCCGGCATTCCGGTCGCTTTCGTCAAACAGCGGGTCTATCTCATCAGCGGACTACTGTCCGGCATCGCCGGGCTTATCGTCATCGCCCGCAACTCCGCCGCAGACGCCAATCTCGTCGGCCTCGGAATGGAGCTTGATGCCATTGCGGCGGTGGCTGTCGGGGGAACGCTCCTCACCGGCGGGCGGGCCACGGTGATCGGCACCCTGGTTGGAGCGCTTATCATTCAACTCGTCCGCTACACGCTGCTAGCGAACGGCGTTCCAGATGCAGCCGCCCTCGTGGCGAAAGCCGCCATCATCGTGCTGGCCGTCTGGCTGCAGCGACAGAGCCAGCGGTGAGGTTTCCGATGAACACCATCTCGCTCAAGGTGTTTCAAGGGATCGGGCGCTACGGGGTGCTTCTCGCCCTGGTTGCCCTGATCCTGTTCGGCTGGCTGCGGTACGAGAACTTCCTCGGCGCCTTCAACGTGCTCTCGGTTCTGCGCTACAACAGCATGTTCGCCCTGGTGGCGCTCGGGATGTGCTTCGTCATCATCACAGGCGGCATCGATCTCTCGGTGGGGTCGACGGCGGCGCTCGGCAGTGTCGTGGCTGCCCTGCTCTCCCCCTACGGCGTGGTGCCAGGATTGCTCGGCGGCCTGGCGGCAGGGCTGGCGGTCGGCGCCTGCAATGCCTTCATCGTCACGAGGCTCAACATCCTGCCCTTCATCGCCACGCTGGCCACGATGCTGGCTGCGAGCGGCTGCGCGCTGTTGCTGGCCAACAACCAGTCGGTCTCGGTGTCTTATGAGACCGGTTTCGTCGAACTCGGACAGGGCGACCTCCTTGGCTTTCCCATTCCGGCCTGGATCGCGCTGATCGCCTTTCTTCTCGGCTCTCTCGTTCTCAACTTCACCTCGTTCGGGCGCACCGTCTTAGCGATCGGCGGCAACGAGGATGCGGCTCGTCTTATGGGGCTGCCGGCTCAACGGGTAAAAGCGCTTGTGTATTTGGCGAGCGGAGGGCTCGCGGGCCTCGCAGGCGTCATCCTTGCGGCGCAGTTCGGGGCGGGGCAACCCATAGAAGGTGTCGGCTGGGAGCTGTTCGCCATCGCGGCCGTGGTCGTCGGCGGCACGCTCCTGACCGGCGGCGTCGGCTCCGTTGGCTCGACCCTCGCCGGCGTGCTCCTGCTCGGCCTGATCTTCAACATCCTGAATTTCGAGAACGGCCTCGGTTGGATCAGCCTGTCGGCCTACTGGCAGTCTGTGATCCGTGGCGCGTTCCTGCTGCTCGTCGTCGCCATTCAGGCCCGACTGAGCATGCGCACGGAAGAGGCCGCCTGACGGCTCCGCATTCCATCGAGCAAGTGAAGGACAACCATGCCCCGGATCACCTCCATCGAACCCGGATTCTACCGCATCCCGCTGCCGACCGTTCTGACCGACTCCATGCATGGCGAGATGCGCGCTTTCGAGCTCAACACGGTGCGCATCCACGATGCGGACGGAGCCGAGGGCGTCGGCTATACCTTCACGGTCGGCCGCAACGGTGCTGCCATCGACACGATCCTCGCCCGTGAATTGCCAGAGATCATGGACGGCGAAGAGGCCGACGAGATCGAGCGCCTCTGGCACAAGGCCTGGTGGGCTCTCCATTACGGCGGCCGGGGCGGCCCGACAGTCCTGGCGCTCTCGGCCTTCGACATGGCCCTGTGGGATCTCAAGGCCAAGCGCGCCAATCTCCCGCTCTGGAAGGCGCTCGGCGGCTTCGATCCCAAGGTGCCCTGCTATGCCGGCGGCATCGATCTTGATCTGCCTCTCGACAGTCTCCTGCGCCAGACGGACGATAATCTCGGAAAAGGGTTCCGCGCCATCAAGATGAAAGTCGGGCGCGCCAATCTGTTCGAGGATGTCGAGCGTGTGAAGGCCATGCGCGAGCATCTGGGTGCGGGCTTCCCCCTGATGGTCGATGCAAACATGAAGTGGAGCGTCGACGGTGCCATCCGGGCGGCACGCGCGCTCCTGCCCTTCGATCTCACCTGGCTCGAGGAGCCGACCATTCCCGACGATCCAGCTGGCCATGCCCGCATCGTTCGCGAGGGTGGGCTGCCCATCGCGGCTGGCGAAAATCTCCGCACCCTGTGGGAGTTCAAGCTCTATGTGGCCGGCGGCGCTGTGACCTATCCGGAACCCGACGTGACCAATTGCGGAGGCGTCACGCCTTTCATGAAGATCGCCCATCTGGCGGAAGCCTTTAATCTGCCGGTCACCAGCCATGGCGCCCATGATGTGACCGTGCATCTCCTCGCCGCCTGTCCGAACCGCTCCTACCTGGAAGCCCATGGTTTCGGGCTCGAACGCTATATCGCCGAGCCCTTGAAGATCCAGGATGGCTTCGCGCTGGCACCGGATCGCCCCGGACACGGCATAGGGTTCGATTGGAAGGGTCTCGACAAGATCAGGGCCTGAGGCATCGAGGATCCTCCGGCGCGTTTGAAGCAGGATGCAGGAATGAAAGAGCGTTTCGACTACATCGTCGTCGGCGGCGGTTCCTCGGGCTCCGTCGCGGCCGCGCGCCTCGTCAATGAAGGCAGGCGCGTTCTGCTCCTCGAGGGTGGCTATTCCCATCGCCATCCGCTTCTCGACATGCCGCCAGGCATCTTCAAGATGATCAACGGCAGCAAGTACATGCGTTATCACCATACGGTGCCGCAGGAGCATCTGGACGGGCGCGTGCACGACATTCCGCAGGCCAATGTTCTCGGCGGAGGCTCGTCGGTCAATGCGCAGGTCTATATGCGGGGCCGCCCGTCCGACTACGACGAGTGGCACGAGGCGCTGCATGGGGAAAACGATTACCCCGGCTGGAGCTGGGCCGATGTTCTGCCCCACTTCCGTACAATGGAAGGCAACAACAGGTTCTACAACGAGTTGCATGGTGCCGATGGACCGCTGCTTGTGTCGGATCCCGGCCACATCAACGATATGTCACGCTGGTTCGTGCAGGCCGTTCAGGCCTTGGGTGAGCCCTTCAATCCCGACTTCAATGGCCCGAGACAGCGCGGCGTCGGTTTCTACCAGTTCATGAACCGGCGTGGCCGGCGCAGCAGTGCGGCTTATGCTTTCCTTGCACCGCTCGCCAATAACCCGAACCTCGTCATCCGCCTGCAGTCACGGGTGAGAAAGATCGAGATCGAGAATGGGCGTGCCGTCGGCGTCACCTATCGCGATGCGAAGGGTGTGGACCACCAAGTCTACGCCGAAGGCGAGGTGATCTTGGCGTCCGGCGCCCTCGTCACGCCGCAACTCCTCATGCTCTCGGGCATCGGCCCGGCCGATCAGCTGCGGCAGCACGGCATCGACTGCATTGCCGATCTTCCTGGCGTCGGTGAAAATCTCATTGATCATCCCGAGGTGCCGCTCATCGCCAAGGCGAATGGGCCATATGGCTATTACAAGCAGGGCGTCGGCTGGCGCATGTTGCTCAACGGCATCCACTTCCGGCTGTTCGGCTCCGGCCCGATCCTCTCGGCCGGTGTCGAGGCCGGCGCCTTCGTGAACCCGGCCGATCCAGAAGCGGAGCCCACAATCCAGGCTTTCTGCGTTCCCATCGTGTATCTGGACCGGGACACCCTCAACCTCGTCGAGGACACATACGGCCTGACGATCACCACGGTCGTCGTGAAGCCCAAGTCCCGTGGCTATGTTCGCTTGCGCTCAGCCAATCCGGACGACATGCCGCTGGTCTCACCCAATCTGCTCAGCCATCCTGACGACGCTCAGGCGATGATCGACGGTCAACGCTTCTTCATCCGAGCTTTCCAGACCACTCCTCTTGCAGAGCGGATCGATCGTGTATCGATTCCTGATCCTGGCGATCTCAGCGACGAAGCAATCATGAAACATTGCCGCCGCTTCGTAAAAACGAACTACCACCCGAGCGGAACCTGCCGGATGGGTAAGGCCAGTGATGAAAGGGCCGTTCTCGATTCCAGGTTACGCGTACGAGGAGTTGAAAACCTGCGGGTTTGCGACCTCTCGGCCATGCCCAACATCAATGCAGGCAACACGAATGCGCCCGCAATGATGCTCGGAAGCCGTTGCGCAGAACTCATCACCGGCCGGCCGATCATCAGCACGTCCCAGTTTGGGCCGCGTCTTTCCGAACAGGGGGACATGAGTATAGCGCCGGTCAGCTAAGACGGTAGGGCCCCATACTTGCCAGGGCCAAGCCGTCAATGCGGCAAAGGCCGCCAGCTACTCCTTGGGTGAGAATGCCGATGATCTTGCCCTCGCCGGCTCCAGGCATCGCAATGGCACTGGAGACAAACCCGACAACCGCTTGACTAGGAACTCCAGCGACAACCTGCTCAAGAGCGCCAACGGTCGAGGCGCCCTCAAGGGTCGCGGCGGAAACGATGCCGTCATGGGCGGCAAGGGCAAGGATCGGATGACTGGCGGCTCGGGAAAGACATTTTCGTCTCCGAGCGCTCCGGCTACGAGATGTTCACTGACTTCCGTGACGGTGAGGACAAGGGCAATGTCAGTATTCTCTTCGGAGTCGACCGCCTGTCCGATCTTGCGATCCGGCAGGCCGGCGATGATGCCATCATCTGGCACAGGGCCGAGGTGATGATCCTCAAGCATGTCGACGGATACTATCTCAGTGGCAGCGACTTCATCTTCTGACGATCGCCGCTTGAATTCCGCATATTCCGCCGAGGGTGCCATACCAGCACCTTCGGCGAAGTTACTTGCTGCTCCGAGGAAGCGAGTGTCGCGCACCCTTCGTTGTGTCAGGCTCGGCGCCCAAAGTGAAGCTTCGCTGTTGGACAATCGGTTCGACGCTGGATCGTTCCCTGAGGCCCGTGAGGCGCCTCTCACCCGATGTCAGAGACCCTGGACGCGCTCGGGATGGGTGAAGACCTCGAAAGACTCTCCCCGGGCTACAGCCACCAGTGTGATCCCGCTGCTCTCCGCGACCCTGACGGCGAGCGCCGTGGGGACAGAAATCGCGGCAAGGATCGGAGCACTCATACGGGCCGCCTTCTGCACCATCTCCACCGATACGCGACTCGTCAGAAGCACCATGCTGGAGCGGCAAGTCTCATGGGCTCTCGCGAGAGCTCCGGCGAGCTTATCCAGCGCATTATGCCGGCCGACGTCTTCCCGGATCGCGACCAGACCCTGCCCTGGCCTCCAGAGACCTGCCGCGTGGATGGCACGGACCTCCCGGTTGAGCCGCTGCGCCTCGGACAGGTCAGCCATGGCGGTCGCAACGGCGCTTGGGGTCAACTGAAGAGTGCCGGACACTCTCGGCGCTGGCCGAACCGCCTCTTCCAAGGATTCCAGCCCACACAGCCCGCAGCCAACCGGTCCAGCCATAGCCCGCCGCCTGGTTCGGTAAGCCCCGCGGCAGGTTTCCGAGAGCCACATCCTGATCTCGAAACCGAGTTCGTGCTGGACGATCTCGGTCGAGAGAAGATCATCTGGCCCGGCAACGATCCCCTCCGACAGGCTGAAGCCGAGGGCGAAGTCCTCTAAGTCGGCGGGGCTTGCCATCATCACGGCATGGGTCGAACCGTCGTAGGTGAGTGCAATGGGCGTTTCTTCCGGCAACAGGCGATCGCCGGCGGCACATGCACCCTTGGCGACGCTGGTTCGGGGCAGACGGATCACCGGTTGCAGGTGAACGTTCATTCCGCAGCCTCGGGTAACTGCTTCTGCCGAAGCACGATGCGGATCGGGATCGATTTCGCCGCCGGTACCTTGCTTTTGTCGGCGTGATGCCAGACCGGGATCAGGGGATTGCACTCGGGGTAATAGGCTGCGCAGCATCCCTCAGGGATCTCATACGGCGTGACCCGCAATCCGCTCACCTGACGCACGATGCCATCATCGACGGCCGTCGTAAGGGTGACCATGTCCCCCTCCTGGAGGCTCAGGCGGGCGATGTCATTCCGGTTCATGAACAGCACCATGCGGGTGCCCCTGACGCCCCTGAACCGGTCGTAATAGCCATAGACCGTCGTGTTGAACTGGTCGTTGGAGCGCACCGTCATAAGCTTGAAGACGTCGCGATCGTTCTCGGCGATGCCAAGATCGGCCTCAAGGCTCTGCGGCACGACGAAGTTGGCCTTGCCAGTCTTGGTCTTCCAGCGGCGCTCTCGCGCTGCGATCGGGCGGTGGAAGCCTCCGGGCTTCCACATGCGCTCGTTGAAACCGCGGAAATCCTCCGGATAGGTCTCCTCAATTGCGTCCCGGACGCGGGCGTAATCCGCCACCCAATCATCCCACGGGACTTTAGGATTGGGTGGAAGAGTCGCCTTCGCCAGTTCAGCGACGATCCGTGGCTCGGAGAGGAGATCAGGGCTTGCGGGCTTGGCGATGCCGTTGGAGCCATGGATGCAGGCGGTGGAATCCTCGACCGAAACGGCCTGAGGTCCAGTCGCCTGCTCATCGATCTCGATCCGCCCGAGGCACGGGAGAATATAGGTAACTTCGCCTGGAATGAGGTGATTGCGATTGAGCTTGGTCGATATCTGCACCGACAGGCGCAGGCGCGTCCATGCCTGCTCCAGAGCCGACGTCTCGGGAGCTGCTCGCACGAAATTTCCGCCGAGCGCCACGAAGGCTTTGACCTCGCCATTCATGATGCCTTGGCAGGCCTCCACCGTGGTCATGCCTTTCCAGCGCGGCGGCTCGAAGCCGTACTGCTCCTTGAGCTTGTCGAGGGGCACGAGTTCGGGCTTCTCCGCAATGCCGACCGTGCGCTGCCCCTGCACATTGGAATGGCCGCGCACCGGGCAGATGCCTGCCCCAGGCCGACCGATATTGCCGCGCAGGAGCAGCAGGTTGACGAGCATCTGGACGTTCTCGACCCCGGCCTTGTGCTGGGTGAGCCCCATGCCGTAAATGCCGATGACGGCATTCGCACGGGCATAGGCCGTCGCTGCGGCTTCCAGCGTCGAGCGCGAAAGGCCTGAGCGGCGCTCCAGCTCGGGCCATTGGGCCTGCCGGGCGGCCTGCCCGAACTCCTCGAAGCCGTGCGTGTGCTCGGCGATGAAGGCATGGTCGAGCACCGGCTTGCCTCCCGTGGCCCGCGCCTTGTCGTCCGCTTCGATCAGGATCTTCGCCAGCCCCATGAGGGCCGCAATGTCGCCGCCGATCTTCACCTGATGATACTGCGAGGAGATGCGGGTTTCCGCTCCGGTCAGCATCTCGGTCGGCGCCTGCGGGTTGGTGAAGCGCTCGAGCCCACGCTCCTTCAACGGATTGAAGGTGATGATGGGCACGCCGCGCCTGGAGGCCTCCTGCAGCGGATGCAGCATGCGCGGGGAATTGGTGCCGACATTCTGCCCGAAGAACAGGATGCAGTCGGTCTGTTCGAAATCGTCGAGGATCACCGTGCCGACCGAAACGCCGATGCTCTCCGGCAGCGCCACAGAGGTGCTCTCGTGGCACATGTTGGAGGAATCCGGCAGGTTGTTGGTGCCGTAGAGCCGGGCGAAGAGCGCCCACATGTAGGATGTCTCGAGCGAGGCGCGGCCGGATGCATAGAGCACCACCTGACGGGGATCGAAGGTCTTCAGCTCCTGCCCGATCTCCTTGAAAGCCTCCTCCCAGCTGACAGGAACGTAGGTATCGGAAGCATTGTCGTAGCGCATCGGGTGGGTCAGGCGACCGGCTTCCTCGAGATCGTGATCCGACCATGTCCGCAGTTCGGACAGGGTATGCTTGGCGAAGAACTCCGGCGTCACCCGCTTCGTGGTGAGTTCCCAGGCGGTCGCCTTGGCGCCGTTCTCGCAATATTCGAAAGGATGCGGATCGGCCGGCTTTGCCCAGGCACAGCTAACGCAGGCATAACCGTCAGGCTTGTTCTGCTTGAGCATGATGGCGTTGCCGCTGACGAGACGCCCTTCCTTGGCCAGAATACTTTCGACGGAACGAACGGATCCCCAACCGCCTGCAGGACCTGGATAAGGCTTGATCTTGGGCTCGTCGCTCATCTGGGGCAGCCTCCCGTTTGCCGCCATTCACCTGCGGCGTTCGACTTAACCCATGTAAATGACCGGGAGGCATGACCATTCAAGTGGGGGCGAACCCCTTAGGAGCCGACACCCCCACTAGGGTTCACCCTGTCCGCACGCGATACTCTGTGCTCGAGTTAACCCGTCACGCCAGGCGCCCGCGAGCTGCGACAGGCAGTTCGCCGATGATGTCGTGACCGCGCACGGCAACCAGGCGATCGACCATGTTGACCACGACGCAGACGTGGTTGGGAATGATCCGAACCACGTCGCCGATATTCGGGCGATCGTTGCAGGCCGACAGATCCAGGAACCCGTGCTCTTCGGCAAAGCGGGCAATCTTCGCCTGGGGATGCTCGAGAATGAGTCCATGCCCCTCCAGCCCGCCTGTGTCGCTCGTCAGGGTTTTCGATCCGGAATCGAGAATGCCCCTTTCCGGCCCCGCCCGGCTCACAACGGTGGCATAAACGGTGAGCGCGCAATCCTGCAGCTGCGCGACACCGGCTGCCAGCATCATGCGGTCGTTGAACACCGAAGTTCCGGCCCGGTGCTCGGTCACGCCTTCGATCTTGCCCAGGCTCAGGAGGTTGGGCGTCCCGCCGGAAGACACGATCTGCGGCTCAAGACCCAGCTCGCGGACACCGGCTGAGGCAGCATCGAGGAAAGCCTGTGTCTCTGCCATGGCGTTCTCGGGCGGGTACAGCATGAACCCGGCGAACGAGAGCCCTGGGCGCGATGCAATGTCCTTCGCCAAGGCGACCGCCTCCGCAACCGTCTCGACGCCAGCCCGCTTGCGCCCGGTATCGCACTCCACCACCACAGGCAGCTCACGTCCGGCTATGGCGGCGGCTTCCGGCAGGCCTGCCACCACCGTGGGATTGTCGGCTGCGACGGTTACCCTCGCCCGGGACAGGAGACTGCCGAGGCGGCCGAGCTTTTCCTCACCCAGGATATTGTAGGCGACCAGGATGTCGTCGTGCCCGGCCTCGGCCATGACCTCCGCTTCGCCAATCTTCTGGCAGGTGATGCCACGAGCGCCGCCGTCCCGTTGCATGGATGCGATGACAGGGCTCTTATGCGTCTTAATGTGGGGCCGGTTGGCCACGCCGGCGGCATCGCACAGCCCCTGCACCCTGGCGATGTTGCGCTCGACGACATCCAGGTCGACAACCACCGCCGGTGTCCCGAACTCACGCGCAACCTTGGCCTTGAGATCCTCGATGCTCATGTCTGCCCCTGTCGTTTCCTAAACTGCCGGAAACGATAGGCGATCATGGCGCCGCTGTCCTGCCTCGTCCGCAGATGAAACAATGCTTCTCGTCGAGGCCGCGTTTTCGTTGTTAACTCTCCCTTAATTTCGGCCCAGACCCCGCTAGATGAGACATTATACCCGGCTAATATGGCCTGAATAAAAGTCTGCAGAGATGGTCCCGTGCTCTACCCGCTGACTCAGAACCCGATCATACGAGTCTTGGATATCCTGGGACGTGACTTTGCCTCTCATCCTCCGGCGCCAATGCCGCCCATCCTCGGTCCCAAGACAGGTCAAATCCGGAGCCCGGAGAAGATGGCCCTCGAGAAAGGGTTCAGCAGCGTCTCCGACATGCAATGCCGGATGGCGGAGGTCGACGTGGGCCTCTACTCGCGCTCGGCCGCCTTCAGACAATGGTACTATGCGGACGGCTCAAAGGCCGGATTGGAGGCCCTGATCAACGGCCAGTTCAAGTTCTTTGCACCACAGACAGGCGCGGATTCGGCCTGAGACGTCTTCATCGTGTCACAGGGCAATGGATATCAGCGCTCCGGAAACGACGTGCCGGTTGGTGCCTACCAATTACCCAAATCACACAGGAGGAACCCTCGTGAGAAGTGCAGCTTTGGCGACCCTGATCCTGTTTGCCATTTCCTCTCCCTCATCCGCGCAGGACATGACCCATCACAACCACATTGACCTGATCCGTCCCGACGCGCCGGCGCTCGCCAAGCACGGCGAGCACGCCATCGGCGTCCGCACGGTCGAGGTCATCAATAAGAACCAGATCGACGTCCTGAAGGCGACCGCCGGTCAGGAGCCTCCGCGCTACGACCGCAAGCTCACCCTGGAAGTCTGGTACCCGGCGGAGACGGACGGGAAGCAGTCAGGCGCCTATCCCGGCGTGTTCCTTCGTGACGGCAAAACCCAGGTCACGCTCCATGGCAAAGCGGTGCGCGACGCCCAGCCCAAGCGGGCGGCCGGCAGCCCCTATCCGCTGGTGATCATCAGTCATGGCTATCCGGGCAGTCGCTTTCTTCTCAGCCATCTGGCGGAAAATCTCGCGACCAAGGGCTATGCGGTGGCCGCCATCGATCATGCGGATTCCACCTACAACGATCAGGGCAAGTTCGGGTCGACCCTGATCAACCGGCCCCTCGACCAGGTTTTTGTGCTCAATGCGATCGATCAGATGTCGAAGGAGAGCGGGCATTTCCTAAATGGGCTGGTCGATACCTCACGGACTGGCCTGATCGGCTATTCGATGGGCGGATACGGGGCGGTGATTACCGCCGGAGCCGGCGTCACCAAGGAAGCTGTTGCCTACGACTCTGGCGTGCCGGCGGGCATGCTGTCCGTGCACCTGGCTGGATCTGAGACCCACAAGAAGCTGCGGGACGAGCGGATCAAGGCGGTCGTCGCCATCGCCCCCTGGGGCATGCAGCGTGGCTTCTGGAATCAGGAGGGGCTTACCGGAATCACGACACCGATTCTCTACATCGCCGGCAGCAAGGATGATGTCTCGGGCTATGAAAAGGGCGTGCGCGCGCTCTACACCGGCACTGTCAACGCGGACCGGTATATGCTGACCTTCGAAAACGCCAACCACAACGCCGCAGCCCCCATCCCGGCACCGGTCGAGAGCTGGCAGACGGCCGAGGGTGGAGCCTCGACGCCCTTCAACCACTATGCCGATCCGGTGTGGGACACGGTCCGCATGAACAACATCACGCAGCATTTCGCTACCGCCTTCCTGGGGCGCTACGTGAAGGCGGATCAGGAACTCGGCACCTATATGGACGTGCCCGTGGAGCGGGCAAGCGAAGGGGTCTTTGCGGCCAACAAGGATGGCACCTTCAAGCCCGAGCATACCTATTGGAAGGGTTTCACAGCCCGAACCGCCGCAGGCTTGGTTCTCGAACGTGGCACGCGAAGCGCCAACTGATCATAGCGATCCATGAAAAGGCCCGGCTCTTGCCGGGCTTTTTCATATGCGCAGAGCCGCACAAAGAACTCTTCAGTCGAATCTAGAAGGTAGGCCGGCACTCACTCCTGGACTGTCAAACCGGGCCCGATTACGTTAGGATCAAACAAAAATCTATGGATCGGCCGTGCGTTGCAAGAGGGCTGTTTCTGGTTGGATGAGAGACGGTTCGCATCAATCTATCCGGCCTCAGTATGGA
>NZ_JAFBID010000058.1 GCF_016811235.1 Microvirga arabica | reverse complement strand
AGCCCCGGTACCTGACCCACTGGCCGCAGCGGCATAGTCCCGCTGGACACGGAGGAGGCCGTGGTCTGTTCCAGCGCTCCTGTTGACACTCAGGCTTGACGATCTGCGGATCCGCCGACATCGATTCTTGCGGCATTCGCCTCCGGCCGATTGTTGAGCACTACCCCTCCGCGTGACAACTCGTCAGCGCCCTCGTTCAGTCGGGCCGACCACGTCCCTATGAATGGAGAAACGGCGTCGGCCGCCATCGGCCTTCCGAAGAAGTAGCCTTGGCCTAGATCGCACCCGTGGTCTCGCAGAAAGGCAGCTTGTGCCGACGTTTCGATGCCCTCGGCAACCACCGTGATCGCCAGTTTCCGGCCGAGATCGAGGACTGCCTGGACTATCGCTGCATTGCCGGGCTCCTTCTCAAAGCTGCCAACAAATGACCGATCCAGCTTCAGGACGTTGACAGGAAACTTATTCAGGTGTGTCAAAGACGCGTAGCCTGTTCCGAAATCGTCAAGAGCGATCTTGATCCCCGCAGCACTCAAGGTCTGCAAGGTGTGCTCCACGTTTGCTGCGTCGCGCCCAACAAGCACCGTCTCGGTTACCTCTATCTCAAGGCGGCTTGCCGGCAAACCGGCCAACCGGAGTTGATGGAGCACCCGCTCGGCATAGTCGCCACTGAGGAATTCACTGGCTGAGGCGTTGATGGCGATTGTTCCGACATCGAGACCCGTGTCGAGCCACGAGCGCAAGTCCCTCAGGACAGAGGCAAGCATCCGCTCGCCGATGGCGACGCCAAGCCTCGGATCATCGAAGGCAGAGGCGAGGGCGCTGGGAGGCTGCGGCCCCAGGCGGGGGTGGTGCCACCGCAGCAACGCCTCGAAGCCCGCAATGGCACCGGTGCCCAGCGTGACTTTCGGTTGGTAGAACGGAACGATCCAGTCGAGTTCGAGCGCCTTTTGGGCCAGCCGCAGAGCCGAAGCGGCTTGCTGGATTCCTTCCCGGATGGCGGGTTCGAACATCCTGAACAGGCCCGGTCCGGCAGCCTTGCCGCTATAGAGGGCGAGATCTGCCTGTTTCAGAAGCTCATCAAGTTCCATGCCGGGGCCGGAGGTGATGGCCCCTCCGACACTCGCGCGGTAGTCCCGTCCGATATTGCTCCCGCTCAACGGCTTGCTGACTTGGGCAATGACGTGGCTCGCAACGCGGGCGACGTCCGCCTCACTCGCCACATCAGGCAGGATGATGGCAAACTCGTCCCCGCCGAGGCGGGCCACGTCGTCGGGATCTGACGCTGTGCCCTGGAGCCGCTGGGCAAACGCCTTCAGAACCGCATCCCCGGCATCGTGGCCGAACCGGTCATTGATCTGCTTAAAGTCGTCCAGATCGACGATCAGTAAGCCGACACTTCGGTGCGATGTGGCAGCCCGGTCGAGCGCCTGCCGGAGCCGCTCCTGGAAAAGTCTCCGGTTAGGCAGACCAGTCAGCGGATCATGATACGCGGCCCAACGGAGGTGCTCCTCCGCAAGCTTCCTGTCATGGATGTCCTCCTCAGCCCCGTACCATCGAACGATGGCGCCGGTCTCGTCACACCGGGCGCTCGCCCGTGCGCGAAACCAGCGATAGCTCCCGTCGGCCACGCGCAGGCGGAACTCGTCATCAAGCGGCTCGCCTGTGGCGACGGAATGAGCCCAATTCCGCGTTGCCGATTCCACATCATCGGGATGCACGGCTCTGGCCCAGCCATCCTCGGCGAGCACCTCCTCACGGGACAGTCCCGTCAAGGCGAGCCAGCGGGAGCTGATCTCAATGGTTTGCCCGTCCGGGTCCGCAATCCAGGGGATCTGCGGGTTCAGCTCCACCAGATAGCGGAAGTTTTCCTGGCTCTCGCGGGACTGCTCCTCTGCCCGTTTGCGTTCATCGATGTCCTGCGCCACCGTGATGGTGGAGATCACCTTGCCGCTTTCATCGTAAACAAACGAGACATGAACCGCACACCAGACCGCTTTACCATCCGGCCGGACGTATCGTTTCTCGATCTGAAATGGCGTGCCATGCTTCCGGTGTTCCTCCCACACGGCCAGGTTCCGCGGGAAGTCCTCCGGATGCGTGAAATCCTTCATCGAAAGGCCGTGGAGCTCTTCCCGGGTTCGCCCGACAAGATCGCAGAAGCGCTGGTTGACCATCAGCACCTCGTTGTTCAAACCCCGGTGCAGGATGCCGACCATGGTCTGGCCGAACACGGTCGCAAGCTGGCGTTCCCGCTCCCGAAGCGCTTGCGTGGCCAGCCTGCTCTCGTGGATGTCCTCCAGCGTGCCGTACCAGCGGAGGATGGTGCCATCTTCGCTGTGCCGTGCTGTGGCGCGAGCCCGGAACCATCGATAGTTCCCGTCGCGTAGGCGCAGGCGGTACTCTGTATCGAACGGCTTACCGCTCGTAACCGAACGCAACCAGCTTTGCTGGGTCGGCGGCAGGTCGTCCGGGTGAAGGGCGGCGATCCACCCGCGGCCCAACCCTTCTTCCACGGGCATCCCCGTGAGCTCATGCCAGCGCGACGAGACGCTGATAATGTTGCCCTGCGGATCGGCCGTCCAGGGAATCTGAGGGTTCAGCTCGACGGAGTGACGATAGTGCTCTTCGCTCTCGCGCAGCACCGCTTCGGACCGCCGGAGCTCCGTAATGTCGGAGATGACCGCGACGATGAAGAGTTCCTCCCCAGCCGTGCCTGGGAGAGCAACGAGGCGTTTGTGGGTGCTAAGGATACGAATGGTACCATCCACCGCGGTGATGTGCTCTTCGACCTGGCGGTCCTGACCGGTCGCCAATACCTCGTCATCAAGCGCCCAAAAGGCGTCAGCTTGCTCCTTTGGAACGAAGTCGTGATCCACCCCACCTATCAGTTCCTCAGGGGAGCGTCCGATCAGGACGCATGCGGCATCGTTCAGAAATACGAAACGATGAGCACGGTCCTTAACGATGACCGGTTGCACAATGCCGTTTAGGATAACTTCTAAAGCTCCCGCCGCGCTACGGGATTGGATAGAGGCGGGGCTATTCTTCAACTGCATCTCGTAAAACCTAAATCCGCTGCGGGGTATCTCTTCTCCCACCGCATTGTTCGGATCCTATTCGTCAGTTTACCCATTGCTGTAGAGTATACATCTGGCGGATTGCAGAACAGATTAATGGTCGACAGATAGCTTGCTAGGGGCAAGGGACGGAGAGCCGATTGCCCTTGTATAACATTCACAATGGAATTGCTTCACCATGAATGCAGCAGGTTCACCAGGACGTAAGTATCTTTTATCCTAGCGGTCTAGGTTAGGGAAACGCCAACGTGAACAATGCTGGATGTAGCTCAACAATGATCGTTGTCAGGTTGCGAATGTCCGCAGATGGCACTCCTGAGATATTGTCCCAAGGGCAGCAATCCTCACGCAACCGGACGTTCCAACGACGCCGGGAACTTTTTTGGGTGACCCTTTCCGGACGTAAGCTCCCGCGCCGTCATGCGAGGGTCACTAGCTCCAGTCGGCCGCTGGGTCAGCTTTAGCCTCTAGTTCCTGTGCAAGGGATAGGAAGCCAGCGATGTAGGCAATCCCTTCCTCGCCGCGGCGGACGCCGAGATTGATGCTCTTGTTGATCCCGCCCTTCCCAAGCCTTACGGCGCGGATGGGAAGCTGCGCTCCCTCCTCGCGTACAAGCCAATCTGGCAGGACCGAAACACCCCGTCGGGCAGCGACCAGTTGCAGCATCAGGTCGGTGGTTTCAACTGTCCTGTGCTGTCGCGGGCGACACTGACCGGGCACGAGAAACTGCGTGTAGATGTCGAGCCGCTCGATGCTGACCGGAACGGTGATCAACACCTCGTCGAGGAGGTCCGGCGGGGTGGCCCAATCGCGTTGGGCCAGACGGTGTTCCTCATGCACGACGAGCACGAGCTCGTAATTGATGACAGGCGTGAACAGGAGCCCCGCCAGATCAATCGGGTCCGGGGTGATCAGCAGGTCGATCTCGTGGCCAAGCAGCGCGGCAACGCCATCGAAGCGGAAGGCCGTGCGGACATCCAGGTCCACGTCCGGCCATGCAGCCAAGTAGTGCGGGGTAAGCCGCATCAGCCAGCGCTGGCACGGGTGGCACTCCATCCCGGCGCGCAGGGCGCCGCGCCGCCCTTGGGCAAAGTCAGTGAGAACCCGCTCGGCATGTTCCATCTGGGGCAGGACGCGCTGGGCAAGGCTGAGCAGATACTCCCCGGCCTGCGTGAAGCGCAGGCCACGCCCCTGCTTCACCCAGAGCTTGACCCCATAGCGTTCCTCGACCTTGCGGATCATATGCGATAGGGCCGACTGGCTGACATTGAGCCGCTCGGCTGCCGCAGTCACGCTGCCTGAACGGTCGACTTCCCTGAGAATGGCAAGGTGTTGGTAGTCCAGCATTCATGACTCCTACTTATCGATGTATGAGATCTTACCATTTTTGCTCATGGGCAGAACTCGGTATGCGGGAGGGCAGGGCGCTTTGGCGCTCGGGACCCAAGCCAGCAAGAGGAAGCCTGTATGAAGTCTACCGATGCCACGGTTGCGATCATCGGAGCTGGCCTATCCGGTCTTTACGCTGCCCATCTGCTTCACGCCGCAGGTGTTGCGGTTCAGATCCTGGAGGCTCGCGACCGCGTCGGCGGGCGTATTCTGTCGGTCGATGAGAGAGGTCGTCCGAGCGAGGACGGGTTTGACCTCGGCGCCTCCTGGATCTGGCCGAAGATGCAGCCAGCGATAGGCGCCCTAGTCGACGAACTCGGACTGTCCGGTTTCACCCAGTTCAGTGAAGGTGATGTCGTCTTCGAGCGCTTTTCGCGCGAGGGTCCGCTCCGCCATGCAGGGCCAAGGCAGGACCCACAGTCGATCCGACTGGTTGGCGGCACGTCCGCGATGGTTCGCGCGCTTATGACCAGCCTGCCTGAGGATTGCATCCGGTGCGAGGCTCATGTGACCCGGATGGTGCTCGCAGAGGACGGGGTGCGGCTGACCATTGGCCTCCCCGGTGGCGGGGAGGCGGAAATCCACGCCAGCCAAGTGGTCACGGCGGTGCCGCCGCGTCTCCTCGAAGCGACAGTGCAATTCACGCCTGCATTGGAGCCATCGACGGCCGATCGCTGGCGTAGCACGCCGACCTGGATGGCCCCGCATGCGAAGTTTTTCGCCCTCTACGATCGCCCGTTCTGGCGCGAGGCCGGGTTGTCGGGAACGGCGCAGAGCGTGGTTGGGCCCTTGATGGAAATCCACGATGCGACGACCTCATCCGGGAAGCCGGGGCTATTCGGCTTCCTTGGTATGGGACCGGATCAGCGTTCGGCGGTTGGCGAGGCCGTGGTCACCCAGGCCTGCATCGAGCAGTTGGCCCGAATTTTCGGACCGCAGGCGCTCCAACCGCGAGCCACGCTCTACAAGGACTGGTCAAAGGACCCGCTGACCGCAACATCGGCAGACAGAGGATTCGGCGGTCACCCCTCAGCAGAGGGTTCCGCCTGGGTCACGGGAGCGTGGCAACGGCGCCTCACCTTGGCCGGCAGCGAAACTAGCACAACGGAACCGGGTTTTATGGCAGGGGCGGTGGAGGCCGCGAGACGTGCTGTGACAGACACGCTCGAAAGGATCGGGTCTTCCAACTGATTGTCCGCAGAGTGGCGTTGTCTGTCCTGTCGACGGCTTCCCCCGACGGCATGACAGCACAGGCACCGCATAATGAGGTATACGCCTTCATGACAACGACATCGTCTTCCCAGGTTGCACGAGTTGCACCTTCAGTGGCCCGCAACCGCGATCCGATCTTGGCCGTATTGCGCAGAGTTCTGCCGCCGACTGGCACGATTCTCGAGATCGCCAGCGGCACGGGCGAGCACGCGGTGCACTTCGCGGCTGCGTTGCCGCACCTCATATGGCAGCCATCGGATCAGGATGAGGAGGCCCTGAGAAGCATCACTGCTCATCGGGCCATCTCTGGCCTGCCGAACCTCCTCGCGCCGCTTCGCCTCGATGCCGCTTCTCCCGAATGGCCTGTCGAGCAGGTGGACGCCATTGTGGCCATCAACATGGTCCACATCAGCCCCTGGCAGGCGACGCAAGGGCTGATGGCCGGGGCAGGACGGTCTCTCTCGCCCGACGGCGTGCTCTACCTCTACGGAGCGTACAAGGAGAACGGTATCCACACGGCGCCAAGCAATGAAGCCTTCGATGCCGATCTCAGACGCCGGAATCCCGATTGGGGTATCCGGGACCTCGAGGAGGTGGCGGGGCTCGCCGGAAGGTATGGGCTGACGCTTGTCGAGCGGATCTCGATGCCCGCTAATAATCTCAGCCTTGTCTTCCGACGCTAGAAAGCTGCGAAGTCCGCTAATCCGGAAGGGCAGCTCTTTAAGCTGCTGTTCCTCCCTTACGATATTCTTGATCCGTGGCGATCAGGCCGATGGCAACCGCTGTCGGATGATGGCGGCATGGAAGCGTGCCCCATAGAGCAGCCCGTCATCGTTGAAGTCATAGGATGGGTTGTGCAGGGGCGCCGAATCCTTGCCGTTGCCGACGAACACGAAGCAGCCGGGCACGTGCTCCAGGAAGCGGGCGAAGTCCTCAGACCCCGTCGTCGGTTCATCGGCCGTCGAGACATGCTCCGGCTCGAACACGGTTCGAGCGGCAGCGAACGCTTCGTCCACCAGGGCGGCATCGTTCAGGAGCGGTACGAACTCGCGCGTGTAGGTCATCTCAGCGGCAATGTTGTAGGTCAGTGCCGTACCCTCGGCGATGATGCTCATCTGCTTCTCGATCTCGGCACTGACCTCCGGCCGGAAGCTGCGGGCATCGCCGAGGATGCGGGCCAGCCCGGGCAGTGCGTTGCGGGTGCCGTCGGTGATCAGCTCGGTCACCGACACCACGCCTATGTCAGTCGGGCTCAGGCGACGGGACACGATGGTCTGGAGGTTCATGACCGTCGCACAGGCAGCGACCAGCACCTCGTTGCCCCAGTGTGGGCGGGCTGCATGCCCGCCGACGCCTTTCAGGACAATCTCGAAATTGTCCTCCGCCGACATGATCGGCCCCACGCGCGTCTGGAAGTGCCCGACGGACAAGCCCGGCATGTTGTGCAGACCGTAGATCTCCTCGAACGGGAAGCGCTCCATCAGACCATCCGCCAGCATGGCGAGCGCGCCCTTGCCCCATTCTTCGGCGGGCTGGAAGACGAAGCGCACGATGCCGTCGAACCCGCCTTCCTCGGCGAGGAGCTTGGCGGCTCCAAGGAGCATGGCGGTGTGACCGTCATGGCCGCACGCATGCATCGTGCCGGGATTCTGCGAGCGGTACTCCGACGTGCCCTGTTCGTTGATGCGCAGGGCGTCCATGTCGGCCCGGAGTGCAATCGCCCGGTTGCCGCTGCCGCGTTTCAGCGTGCCGACGACGCCGGTGCCGCCTATGCCTTCGGCCACTTCGTCGAGGCCGAACTCCCGCAGTTTCGCGGCCACGAAGGCGCTGGTGCGCCTCTCCTCGAAGCCGAACTCGGGATGCGCGTGCAGGTCGCGCCGCCAAGCGGTCATCTCTTGAGCGAGGGCGTCCAGATCCAGGGCCATCGGTGTCTCCTTATCGGGCTGCGAGAGTGGCCGTCACGTCGAGCAGGATATTGGCGCCGGCGACGAGGTCGGCATCCGGCGTGTGCTCGCGCGGATTGTGGCTAATGCCGTCGAGGCTTGGCACGAAGATCATCGCTGAGGGCGCGATCCGGGCGATCATCTGGGCATCGTGCCCCGCGCCCGAGGTCATGCGCTTCGAGGCCAGCCCGCGCTTGCGTGAGGCCTCCTCCACCAGCTCCACGATCCCCCGGTCGAAGGTCACCGGCTCGAACCGTGCCAGCCTCTCAACCGAGATCGTGACCTCCTCGGCGGCTGCGAGTTCCTCCAAGTAAGCGGCAAGAACTGCTTCCTCCGTCTGGAGGCGCTGTTCGTCCGGATCGCGCAGGTCGACCGTGAAGGTCGCGCGTGAGGGAATGACGTTGATCGCGTTCGGCTCGAAGCTCATGCACCCGACCGTGGCGACGGTGGGTGTGTTCGCGTTGCGGGCCCGGTCACGCAGGAAGGTGACCACGCGGGCCGCGGCATGGCCGGCGTCCCGGCGCATCGACATCGGTGTCGTGCCGGCGTGGTTGGCCTCTCCCTTGATGGTGATGCGCTGCCAGGAAATCCCTTGAAGGTTCTCGACTGCGCCAATGGGCACGCCCTCGCGCTCCAGCACCGGCCCCTGCTCGATATGCAGCTCGACATAGGCGTGCGGCCTGATAAGGCTCGGCTCCTCAGAGCCGGCATAGCCGATCCGCTCCAGCTCCGCGCCGAGAACCGCGCCGTCGGTGCCAACCGTCGCCAGCGCTTCCTCGACCGGGAGTCCCCCGGCATAGACGAGCGAGCCCATCATGTCGGGGGCATAGCGCACGCCCTCCTCGTTGGTGAAGGCGGCGACGGCGACGGGCCGTGCGGGAGCGTATCCAGCAGCCTTGAGGGTTTCGATCACCTCCAGTCCGGAGAGCACGCCATAGCAGCCGTCATAGATGCCGGCATCTATGACGGTATCGATGTGCGAGCCGAGCAGGATCGGAGCCTCGTCAGCGTTGTCGGCGGTTCGCCAGATGCCGAAGATGTTGCCGATGCGGTCAACTGTGACCTCCACGCCTGCGCTGCGGATCCAGGCAACGACGGCATCGCGTCCGGCCTTGTCGCTGTCAGATCCGGCAAGCCGCACGAGCCTGCCATCCCCATCCCGGCCGATCTGCCCGAGGTCGCACAGCCGGCCGAGCAGGCGCTCCGCGTTGATCGACAGCGTGGTCATGCGTCTGCCCTTCTGGTGCTGTTTGTGACGGCGTCAGGCCGCATGCCGACCAGTTCTTCGTAGCGTTCGGGATCGGTTGCGCCTTCGGTGTTGATGATGAAGACGCGGGAGGCCTCATTCAGGTCGAGCGCTGCCCTGATCTCAGGATCCGCGACGGCTCGCATGAGACCGGCAAGACCTGCGCCGCCGCTCTCGCCCGCCACGATGGCCGGATCACGTCCGGCCGGTCGGGCGAGGCGGTTCATTACCGCGACCGCATCCTCGTCGGCGACGATCATGAAGGCATCGGCAACGCGGGACAGCACCCGCCAGGCAACCAGTGACGGCTCGTAGCATTCGAGCATTGCCATGACGGTCGGCTCGCCGTGCTCGATCTTGACCGGGCGTCCGGCCCGCGCGCTCTCGAAGAGGCAGGCAGCCCGTGCCGGATCGACCACGACGAAGACCGGCCGCTGATCCCCGAGGGCGAGAGCGAGATGCCCTGCCACGGCGGCCGCAACGCCGCCGACGCCGGCTTGGACGAATACATGCGTTGGCGGAGAAGGAAGCTGGCGCAGGGCCTCGCGCACCATGGCGGTGTAGCCCTGCATGACCAGGCTGGGAATTCGCTCGTAGCCCGGCCACGAGGTGTCGGAGACCACGATCCAGCCCTTCTCGGCCGCGACACGCGCCGCCTCCGCGACCGAGTCGTCATAGGTGCCCTCAACCCGGATCATTTCGGCGCCGAAGCGGGCGATGGCCGCCACGCGCTCGTCGCTGACGCCGGAGTGCACGAAGATGGCAGACCTGGCTCCGACGAGTTGGGCGCCCTGCGCCACTGAGCGTCCATGATTGCCATCCGTGGCACAAGCGACTGTCATGCCAGCAGTGACGGCACGGACCTCGGGCGCATGCAGTTCAGCGAGATCGATTGCGCGTCCGAGCTGGCGGCTGGCTTCCTCCAGCACAAGCCGGATGACCGCATAGGAGCCACCTAGCGCCTTGAAGCTGCCGAGGCCAAGCCGGAATCCCTCATCCTTGATATGAACCGTATTCACGCCGAGTTCGGCGGCCAGGACCGGCAGGGTGTGTAAGGGCGTCGGGGCATGGTTGTCCCGATAGATGAGATAACGTTCGACCTCTTCAGCGGCCGGTACGCCGAGGGTCTCGGCATCGACCGGAGCAAGGGGCTTGCGGTAGTCGGGGTGCTGGTTGGGTAGGAACATCGCCATCCTTCACTGCGGGATGGCGAGAAGATATTGCAGTTGCCGTGAGAAAGGCGCTCTATTTGGGCCCGATAAATGCAAGATTTTGTCGTATGAGTGGCCCATGGTGCCCAAGCCTTCGTCGTCGATCACCCTCGACAGCTTCGATCTCGCGATCCTGAATACCCTCCAGCGGGACAATACAACCCCGCAGCGGGTGATCGGTGAGACCGTCAGTCTGTCTGCTCCTGCCGTGCAGCGCCGCATCCGGCGGATGGAGGAGGCCGGGGTCATCCAGACCAATGTCGCAATCGTGGACCCGGCCCAGGTGGGGCAGGCCATCACCATCTTCGTCGAGGTCGAGGTGATCAGCGAGACGGCAGAGCTAGTCGATGCCGCCAAGCGGGAGTTCGCCTCGGTTCCGGAGGTGCAGCAGTGCTACTATGTCACCGGAGAGGCGGACTTCGTGCTGGTGGTCATAGTGCCGACGATGGCAGCCTATGAGGCTCTGACGCGGCGCCTGTTCTTCGGCAACAACAACGTGAAGCGGTTCCGCACCTTCGTCGCCATGGACCGCGTCAAGGTCGGTTTGACGGTTCCTCTGCCGGAGTGACTGAACGGTCCAATTGCTGCCAACAGATGGGCGTGAGGGAACGACTGCTTATGGCACTCCTGAGACGTAGGCGCTTTGTCTGCTTCGGCGCTCGAGAGCTGACGTTCAGTGAGGGCCTGAATGCGAATGTCTGACCCAATTCAGACCTTCCCGCGTGCGCGAAATGGCTGACGGCCTCGCAGGGCGGGCGGATTCCTGATGGTCCACCCTTACCCGAGTTCAAGGAACGCCATGAGTTCCTCCGCAGCGGCCCGGCCGGCCCGGTTGGCCCCGATGGTGGAGGCGGACGGACCGTACCCCACCAGATGCACCCTCGGGTCCTTCGCGACCTGCGTCGCCAACCGTCCAGTCATGACGATGCCTCCTCCAGGCTCGCGCAGCATGAGTGGTGCCAGGTGATCGAGGGAGCTGCGAAAGCCGGTGCACCAGAGGATCACGTCGGCGCGGAGCGCGGTCCCATCTGACCAGAGAACCCCGTCCTCCGTGATCTCGCTGAACATGGGGCGCCGGGTCAGCACCCCGCGTGCCCGCATCGCCGTAACGGCGGGAGTGACGGGGATCCCGGTCACCGAGACAACGGACGCAGGCGGCAAGCCACGGCGCACCCGGTCCTCCACAATCGCCACGGCAACGCGCCCGACCTTCTCGTCGAACGGACCATCCCGGAATTCGGGCTCCCTCCGGGTCACCCAGGTAGTCGTGGTAACGCGAGACACCTCATCGAGCAACTGGATCGCCGAGATGCCAGCTCCCACGACGATGACATGCCGGCCCGAGAATTCCTGGGCGGTGCGGTAATCCTTCGTGTGCAGTTGCCTGCCCTTGAACCGCCCGGCTCCGGGTATGTCGGGAACGTAGGGGCTGTCCCAGGTTCCCGTGGCGTTGATGAGCCCGCGTGCGGAGACCTGGATCCGATCCGTCTCGACCCTGAAGTGATCGTGCCTGTCGCAGACGACCTTCACCGTCACCGGGCGATAGACCGGCAGTTCGAACCGCTTCTCGTAGGCCGCGAAGTACTCTGGGACGGCGACGCTCGCCCGCACCTCAGGGCTGCCTGTGCCGATCACCTCGGAAAAGGGCATCCCCGGCAGGTCGTGGATGCGGTTGACCGTGCTCAAGGTCAGCGAGGGCCAGCGGTCCTGCCAGGCGCCCCCCGGTCCTGGAGACTGGTCGAGCACCACGAAACCCTTGTGCGGCGCCAATCCCAGCCTCTTGAGATGGTAGGCCGCCGAGAGCCCAGCCTGACCGGCACCGATGACAACGATCTGGCCCTTGAGCGCGATGCCCGGGGCGGTGGCATTTGGTGGCGAAGAAAGTGTTGAGGGGCTGTCCATCGGCACGCAGGCTCGGCTCCTGGTTGCTTCTGCAAGCCTGATCACCGCTTGCGTAGGACAACCTTGCCCTTGCGACCGGGTTCAGTGCTGGCGCGCACGGCGTCGGCGATCCGATCAAGCGGGAGGGCGGCGTCGACCGAAAGCGTAAGCTTGCCACTGGCAGCCTCGGCGACGACTTCCTCGAGCAGACGGCCGATCATGTCGGGTGCAAGGCGCGGCTTGGCACCCCAGAAACCCCGAATGGTGATCTGTTGGAAGATCGCGACAGACGGCTCGATGCGGATTGGTTGGCCGCTCAGGGCGCCAAAGATGACGATCTCGCCGCCGTCAGCCACTAGGCGAGCAAGTTGCGCGGGGCCGTCCCCGCCCACGGAGTCGAGCCCGGCGCGGATCGATCCATCACCGACAAGATCGCGAGCGCGCGCTTCCCAGCCGGGCTGCTCGGTTGACACCACGTTAGTGATGCCGGCGGCGGCAAGTTCGGCGACCGCCGCGTCGCGCCGAACAAGGCTGAGCACGTTGACGTCCTTTTCCGCGCCAAAGCGCGACAGAAGGCGTCCGACCGCGCCATTGGCACTGTTCTGCACGAGCCAGTCGCCGCGCTGAAGGCCAAGGTCGGCCAGCACCATCTTGGCGCTGAGTGGCATGGCGATGAGCTGACAAGCTGTCTCATCATCAATGCCATCGGGCACGGGGCGTGCGTACCTTGCATCGACCAAGTAATAGTCGGCCCAGGTCTGCTGGGCGCCGCCGATCACGCGCTGCCCGACTTGGAGGTTCTCGACCCCGGCGCCGAGTTTTTCCACCACGCCGAGCGCCTCCGTACCGCCGATCGCCGGCAGCGGGGGCTTGATGCCATAGGTGCCAGCCACGGTCATCAGGTCATGATTGTGGATAGGGGACAGGATCATCCGGAGCAGCGCCTGCCCCGGCCCGGGCGCAGGCCGCTCACGCTCGACAAGGGTCAACACCTCGGCCGGAGCGCCGAACCTTTCGAATACAATGCTGTGCATGAGCAATCCCTTCGTCGAAATAGGTTCTTCAATTAGGTTGGGTGGTCCTGAGGGCAAGATTTGGCACGAGGCTGAAGAAACGCTTCGGTCTGCTCATGAGGCGGCGAGCAGACCTTCATTCCATCTGCTGTTCGTTACCCTTTGACCCGCAGCAGACAAAGCGCACGTGCCTCGACCACGTGGGCTGACGTAGTGCTCAGTCATCACTCTTCGTTGGCTCGATAGTCCTGCGGGATTATGAAGATCTCATCAGCGCGCCCATAGCCTCCATCCTTCACTTCTTCAATGAGCACCATCGTGTGAGGCCGTGCCGCCTCAGAGAAATACTCGACCAGCATATCCGTCGTCCGATGCACGATCTCCTCTTTCTGGGTCCTGCTCAGGGCGCCTTCAGGGGTCTTGATGTTCACAAACGGCATTGCGTTGTCCTTTCATGGTTGAGTTGTGTTGATGCAGAAGAGGTCCAGCCAGTGAACTCCTAGAAGGTAAAGGAGCTTCAGGTCACAGTGTCCTCTTCATGGCGCCTCGTCAGATCACGCCGCCATTGGCACGTACCGTCTGCCCGTTGATCCAGCCGCCCTCGGGGCTCACCAGGAAGGCCACGACGGACGCGATGTCCTCCGGCTGACCAAGCCGCCGCATGGGATTCATCCCGACAATGGCCTTCACCTGCTCGTCCGACTTGCCTGTCAGGAACAGGTCGGTTTCCACTGGGCCAGGAGCGACCGCATTGACCGTGATCCTGCGCGGCCCAAGCTCCTTGGCAAAGACGTGGGTTAGCGCCTCGACGGCAGCCTTCGTGGCCGCGTAGACACCATAAGTCGGCTGGTAAAGCCCGACGACGCTCGACGAGAAGCTGACGATACGCCCACCATCCCTTAGACGTCGTCCCGCCTCCCGCAGGCCGCGGAAGACGCCACCGAGATTGGTGTCGACCTGCACCTGGAAGCCCTCATCGTCGACCTCGATGAGGGGCGAGAGCGTCATCACGGCCGCGTTGTTGACGAGGATGTCGACGCCGCCAAAGGCGCCTTCTGCCGCATCGAATAGGTTAGTCATTCCCTTCGGGCTGCCGATATCGGCCTGGACGGCCAAGGCCGTGCCTCCCTCGGCGGAAATGGCCGATACGACCTGGTCCGCAGCCTCTGGGTTCGTTGCGTAATTGACGATGATGGCTATGCCGTCACGAGCCAGCTGTCGAGCGATGGCCGCTCCGATGCCCCTTGAGGCTCCTGTGATGATGGCGACCCGCTGGGCCTGGGTGGTCATGACATGCTCCTACCTCTGGATGGGGTGGATGTAGACCCATGGTCTGTCCTAAACAATTACTGAAGAATTGACATCACAGTTCGGCCATGCTGAACAATCGCATGGATCGCCTTGACCGCATGCAGCTCTTCGTTCGCGTGGTGGAACGCCGCAGCTTCGCGGCGGCCGCCGCCGACCTGACGCTTGCCCGCTCGACAGCGACCGAGGGGATCAAACAGCTCGAGAAGGATCTCGGCGTACGGCTTCTTGAGCGAACCACACGCCACGTGACGCCGACCCTGGACGGCAAGGCGTTCTATGAGAGATGCCTTGCGATCCTGGCGGAGGTTGACGAAGCCGAGAATGTGTTTCGCGATGCCCAGCCCCGGGGGCTGCTGCGGGTCGATGCTCATGGCCTGCTGACACGGACCTTCCTTCTGCCGCGACTGCAGGAGTTCCTCGACCGCTATCCCATGCTCGATTTACAACTCGGGCAGGGTGACAGATTGGTCGATCTCGTTCGCGAGGGTGTGGACTGCGTGATCCGCGCGGGGGAGGCGGATGACAGTGGCCTGATCATGCGCCGCCTTGGCACGATCAGAGAGATCACGTGCGCCAGCCCGGCCTATTTGGAACGACACGGCATCCCTCGATCGCTAAACGATCTTGATAGGCACACGACTGTCGGGTTCGTGTCGTCTCGGACCGGGCAAGTCATGCCATTGGAATTCATGGCTGACAGCAGGGTCCGGTACATCAGCCTGCCGTGCAGGATTACGGTCAACAATTCCGACACGATGGCCGAGCTCGCCCGAATGGGGTTCGGCCTGATCCAAGCGCCGCGATACCGTCTGAAACAAGATCTGGACAACGGGAGCCTGGTGGAGGTGTTGTCGGACTGTCCACCGACACCGACGCCGCTATCTGCCCTTTATCCGCAAAACCGCCATACGACCCCGAGATTGCGTGTGTTTCTCGACTGGATCGGCGGGATATTCGCGGAGGCAGATCTTTAGACGAGCTCTGATCGCTCGCCTTGAGCCGCTCCTGCGGTGAAAACAAGATCCAGGAGGCGACCGCCAAGCGTGCGGCACTGAACGATCTCGCCGTTGGCTGGAGAGCACCGTCATGTCTGGATGGCGCCCGTTTGGCAATGTGATTGTTGTTGACGTTTCGGCCTAGCGGGGCGGGTGCAGTCATGTCTCCGGCCTTTGAACGCGGTATGTCATAACCGCTGGCCCTGATGTTTTACCCTGGAGCTGGTCCCTCTCAAGTTATCGCGCTTGACTGTCGCAAGACGATGCCACGGGTTGTCCAGTTCCGGCGGTCCATGTCCGCTTTGGCTTCACATCATCTCATCGTCACCGTGCCAACTGGGTTGCCCTAAGGGCGAATAGTCTGAGCTCTCCGTCTATGAGGCCGCCGGCCGGCCGCTCCCGTGCTCCCGGGCTCGTAAGCCGTGCTCCTGGCTATCACTGCCCAGGCGATCCGCGCCATCTTGTTGGCCAGGGCCACGGCAACCACCTTGAACGATTTCTTGGCCAGGAGGCTCCGGGTCCCTTCCGCCAGGGCCGTCCGGGTCTTGCCCGACTTCATGCTGTAGAGCGCCGCGTGTGCTCCAACGACCAGCAGCTTGCGCAGGTGCCGGTTGCCCATCTTGGAGATGGAGCCCAACCGCGCCTTGCCGCCGGTTGAGTGTTGCCGGGGCACGAGGCCGAGATAGGCGGCAAACTCCCGACTTCCTTGGAACAGGCCGGCGTCTGGAACACTGGCCGAGAGACAGGAGGCGACAATCGGGCCAATCCCGGGGATAGTGGCAAGCCTGAGGCTCACCGGATTGCTGCGATGAGCTGCCAGAATGGCCTTGTCGAGCTTGGCAATCTGCGCCTCGATCCCGATCAGCATCGCTGCCAGAGGCTGGAGTGCGATCCGAGCGGTGACGGGGAGATCGGGACTGGTGTCATCATGGATAAGGGCAATCAGTTGGCGCGTGTTGCGAGCGCCCTGCGCCACCACGATGCCCAGCTCGGCGCAGTGACCGCGCAGGGCATTGATCAGGGCGGTCCGCTGCCCGGTCAGGAGATCGCGGGCTCCATGCAGCATGAGGGTGCTCTGCTGTTGTGGGCTCTTGACCGGGACAAAGCGCATCGACGGCCGTGTAACGGCCTCGCAGATCGCAGCCGCGTCCGCGGCATCGTTCTTCTGTCGGCGCAGATAGGGTTTGACATAGGCGGGCGGGATCAAGCGGACCGCGTGCCCGAAGGCCATGAGTGTGCGGGCCCAGTGATGAGCCGTCGCGCACGCCTCCATCTCGATCAGGCAAGGCGGAAGGGCGCTGAAGAAGCTCTGGATCTGGCTGCGACGCAGCGCTTTGCGCAGGACGATCCGTCCACTCCTGTCCACCGCATGCACCTGGAAGACATTCTTCGCGATATCAAGGCCGATCGTGACAATCTCAGGCATGATGAGTGGCTCTCTTCGGTTCTCCAACATGCCCATTCTGGCACGTCTGACGCTGGTGGAGGGCGCCATCCACGACATCAAGTTAACCCGGGGGTGACCGGATCGAGGCATATGTGAGGGATGAAGAAGGCCCGTCATCCTCGCTATGCCCTTCACTGCTTTCCGGCTGAAGTGATCAGCCATGCCGTGTAGTTATACTTTCGGTTTCCACTCAGCCTGCGCATGGTCGAGGAGATGCTGGCCGCCCGCGGCATTGAGGTCAGCCATGAGACGATCCGGCAGTGGGCGCTCAGGTTCGGCCAGAGCTTTGCCAACCAGATCCGCAGGCGTCTTCCGGCAACCGGAGACGAGTGGCATCTTGATCAGGTCGTGATCAGCATCGCCGGCCGGAAGCATTGGCTCTGGCGAGTTGTGGATCAGCACGGGGCCGTGCTCGACATCCTGGTCCAGAGCCACCGCAATACCAAAGCAGCCAAGCGTTTGCTGCGCAAGCTGCTCAAGAAACAAGGCGTCGCCCCGCGCGTGATGATCACCGAAAAATTGCCCAGTTACGCCGTTGCCAAGAGAACTGTGATGCCTGGCGTCGAGCATCGGCAGCACAAAGGCCTAAACAATCGAGCGGAGAAGTCTCATCAGCCGACTCGATGACGTGAGCGGATCATGAAACGCTACAAATCAGCCGGACAGGCGCAGCGCTTCCGCTCAATCTAGGATCAGGTGGCAAACCTCTTCCGCCGTCCTGCAAACACCAAGGCTGCAGATGATCGCCAAGCTCGGACTAGGGCTTTTCAGGTCTGGGCTGAGGTGACTGGCGTGGCCGCTGGCTTCTGATCTGACCATCTCGGATGCGCGGACCCGTCCCAACCCGTTAAGTTGACGATGCCGTCGGGTTAATGTGACATCACCGGCAGATCTTCAGGTCACATCCTCCATAATCAGGCGCGAAACATCGTCCTTGACGGTGCCTAGTCCTTGCATTCGCAGGCATGTTCTCGCGCCAGGTAGGGGAATGAGCACGCTACGGAATTCGTCACACCATCGTGTATGCAGGCTGGAGCAATCCTTCGAGAAGACGGCGATAGGCCGCGGTGGCCCTGCGTGAGGCTCCAAGTGGGTCATTAGAATTGGCGATCCACTGAGCAGCATAGCACGAAGCTCCAGTGATCATCCGTGCCGTCGCCTCAGCATCGATGCCGCCGACCACCCCTTCTGCCTGCAGTGCCTCCAGGCTTGCCTTCATCGCTGCAATGCAGCCATCGGCGCTAGGCCATGATGAGGGATCTCCAAGCACCGCTGGGCCGTCACGTAAAACAATGCGCTGGATCTCGGGCTCAAGCGCCATCTCGATGTAGCCAATGCCTTCTTCGACGAAGCCTTCCCAGCGGCTGGGAGCCCGAGCGGCACGCTGCCTGAGGCGTTCGGCCATCTCTGTATCGATCTGAGAGACTACGGCCTGGAATAGGCCCTTCTTGTCACCGAAGTGATGGTAGAGAGCCCCGCGCGTGAGTCCTGCCTCGGCGGTGAAGTCGTCCATTGACGCATCCGCGTACCCCAATTCAGCAAAGGCCTTGCGTCCCGCGGCCATGAGCTTGGCGCGGGTTTCCAGGATCATGTCGTGACGCGATCTGCGAACCATTCCTCCATTTACTCACATACGGTGCGCATGTCAATTGACATACGTGGCGTATGCCACTAGTTAATTGGCATACGCCACGTATGTAAAGCTTCGGGTGGCGGTTTGCCCAACCTAGAGGATGTGCAGATGTCCAATCCCTATGCAGAGATCTTCCGAGCGCCCGGTGCCAGTGGATTTGCGGCCGCGGGCTTTCTGGCGCGCATGCCGATTGCCATGGCTCCGATCGGCATTGTTGCCATGCTGTCCCAGACACAAGGGGAATATTGGCTTGCCGGCGCCGTCTCAGCCGTCTTTGCGCTTGGCAACGCCCTGATCTCCCCACAGATCTCGCGGGCGGTAGATCGTCTGGGGCAGGCACGCATCTTGGTCCCGACTACAGCCATTGCGGCTATCGCTTTTGTCCTGCTGATCTTGGCGGCTAACCAGAGTTGGCCAGTCTGGACCCTGTTCGCATCGGCTCTCCTCGCTGCGCTGATGCCCAGCTTCCCAGCCATGGTACGAGCCCGCTGGAGTGACCTTTTTCGCGATCGACCGGAGCTGAACACCGCCTTTGCCTTTGAATCCGCCGCTGACGAGTTAGTCTACATCGCGGGCGCCTCGCTATCGGTCGGCCTCAGCGTTACTCTGTTCCCAGAGGCAGGCCTACTGGTTAGCACCCTTCTGCTGGTGCTCGGCGCTACGGCGTTCGTTGTCCAACGCTCAACCGAACCCAAGGTGCGGTCGAGTAGTGAAGTCTCAGGCGGCTCCGCCATTTGGCTGCGGCCGGTTCAGATTGTTACCCTCGCCTTGGTGTTCGTTGGAGCGACGTTCGCAACGGCCGAAGTGAGCGCGGTCGCCATCACTGAACATCTCGGCCAGCCTGGTGCCGCCAGTTTGGTGATTGGCGTGTATGCAGTCGGTTCGTTCTTGGTGGGCCTGATCATCGGCGCACTGAACCTGAAGATGGCTCTTCAGCGCCAACTCGCCATTGCACTAGCTGTTCTGGCTGTGACGGCCTGGCCGCTCCCGTTCGTAAGTACGGTGCCGATGCTCGCCTTGGCGGTCTTCCTCAGCGGCATCGCCATCTCGCCTACGTTTATCACGGCCTTTGGCCTCATCGAGCAGCGGGTTCCGGCAGCTATGCTCACGGAGGGCATCACGTGGGTGATGACCGGCATTGGGATCGGTATGGCGCTGGGCTCCTTTGTTACAGGATGGGTCGTCGACACCTATGGCCCAACCAACGGCTTCTGGGTCTCAGTGGTTTCTGCCATCCTGGCTTTTATGACCGTGCTCTTCGGCCAGAAGACCCTTGCGGGCTCACGGATGCGCACTGCTGCCGAACCTAGTCTCCACGCAGCAGAATGACTCTGACAGTTTGATCATTGTCCCATCGATGCGCAGTAACAGTGACCGCACATCAACAAAGCAGCAGGCTCTTGAGCGCAGTGGCGCAGGATGCAGCAAGCTGATGGATGTCAGCTACGAATGGCAATCCTTGCCGGCTGACGGTACCGGTGGACGGCTGCTGGCGTCGCCTTTGCGATTCTGACGAGTTTCGTCGAATTCAAGGCACGATGGTTGCGCTGGATGCATAGCAGCTTAGCAATGAGCAGGGTGACGAGTGCAGGCAAACGTCACCATTTCATGGAAGACGCGATCATACCTCCCGCTCGCGTCGTTCCCTCTGGAAGGACCCTGGTCCCACCTCAGGCCGCTGCTAACAGCGGCCTTTTTCTTTATCCGATCGCGAGGCTTCGGCGAGGCTTTTAGGTCGAGGAGCGGGATCTAGCAACGTCCCTTCGATACTGAGCCGCGTGGGCGTCCGGCTTTCGCTAACGAGGCTCCCAAAGATCCGGGTGAATACGAATGACAGCCCATAAAGTTCGGGTAGGCCCTGCCAACTCAAACCGTCGCGGATAGAATAGGTGGTGCGTCCGATCATGTGGTAGTCGCACATGTGCGGCACTCCGTGGGATGCGGGAAGTGCGGTTTGATGCGCTCAAGTTGGTTTTGCTGAGTCGATGACAATCTCACGTAGACAGGTTCTCCCACATGCTTGAACCACGACTTGCGCGAGCGTGGGGGCACTCGATCACCGGGGATCTAGGGGTAGATAAGTCGCCTGGACTATTGTGCAGCAGTCGTCGATCGCGCCTTGAGATGCAATATTTCTATTGCATATTGGCCTCCGTGATTGACGATGAACTCGACCGTATCTTCAAGGCGCTTGGCGACCCGGCCCGCCGCAGGATCATAGATCGCCTGCGGGAGCGTCCAGACCAATCGTTGTTCGAAATCTGTGCCCACTTCTTTGCGGAGAATGGGATGACGCTCTCGCGCCAGGCGGTCACGCAGCACCTCGACGTGCTGCAGAGAGCGGGCCTTGTGAGTGTCGAATGGTCGGGCCGAACCAAGCTCCACTCTCTCGACCCCGGTCTGTTGCGAGAGGCGGTGGACCTGTGGCTTCGCCATCACCTCTAGGAAGGAGAACGAGATGAGGATCTATGTGACCAGTGTTCTTGTTGATGACCAGGCGAAGGCGCTGGACTTCTCCACGCGTGTACTCGGGTTCACAATGAAGAACGATGTGCCTGTCGGGGAGCATCGCTGGCTAACCGTCGTGTCGCCGGAGGACCCAGGCGGCACTGAGCTGCTTCACGAGCCGGGCGCCCACCCTGCCGTCCCACCTTACAAAACCGCGCTTGTCGAGGACGGCATTCCGGCAACCTCATTCAAGGTTGCTAATCTCGATTCTGAACATGAGCGGCTTCGGTCACTGGGCTTCTCATTTACCCAGAAGCCAATGGATGCTGGCCCTGTCCGCATGGCCGTGCTCGACGACACCTCTGGCAACCTCATTCAATTGGTCCAGTTGAATGCTGATTAGGACTCGAAGCGGCTAGACCACTCACCTTGGTTGATGGCCTCGGCCTCTAGATGCTGCCATCTTGCCGTATGCTCCCGATCAGGCGTCACATCGTCGGTGGAAGCAGAAAAGACGACGGGAAAGATCACCGGTACCGGTAACGGCGGTCCGCCGAGAGCCAAGTGATCACACAGCATCCATTGTTGGTAGAACTAAAAAATTCTTGAGCCTAGTGATTCGAAACGCACTTGCATTCTTGACGCTTCCATCTGTGCGCTAGCGCACGTGTAAACCAGCTGAGCCTAACCATATTCCAGGTCGGCACGGGCGTCGCCGTGCGCACCACTGCCGGCCTTGAACCGGTCAATGGAGAATGTGATGACAAAGAAACTTTTCGTCTCTTTAGCTTTCGTTCTTCTTCCCAGTATTGCGTTCGCCCAGAGCTCCGGCGGGGTCCAGGGCTCCGGCACAGACCGCGATCGAGTCAGCCGCGAAATCGAACGCATGCAGCGGGATGGCAGCTGGGAGCGACTACGAGCTGAAGGTCTGGCCAATAAGCAGGCATTCGAAAGACTTCGCGAGCCCGAACAGTCAGCTCAACCGGCATCTGCGTATGGATCCATCCGACCCCGCCGCCGGTAGGTACGGGCAGGGAGCAAGCAGATCCGCCCATTAATCCCCACGGTTCGTAGGGAGTAACAATTTTCGAAGGCCAGGTTTGCCGACCCGGCCTTCTCTCTGGCGTCGTCCATGCTGAGGCAATTTAAGTCGTAGAAGCCCGTCAGGAAAGCGTGATCGAGCTACAGCGCTCGGAGAGGTTCTGTCGCAAATCCGGAGTAGGGATGAGAGAATGGTAGGTCTTCGTTCCGCGCTCATGCAGCGATTCGCTCAAATTGGCCCACGAGCGATAGCTGCTGATTGCAGGCTTAATTCGCCTGCTGTTTGCGCATCATATGGATTAACTCGAGGCCACCTAGGATCACGCGGGCACTGCCAGCGGAATTGAAGCCGAGCATTGGACCCACGCGGCGTTTGATGGCGCGGAGATCCTGCTCAACGTAAATTTTTGGGAACCGTCGCAAACCCATCAGTAACTTAGTTCGATCTATGTCTCCGGCCAACTCCAGAGGTTTATGACGTTCAAGGGCCGCCATGTTGATCGCTCGGTGATCCTTGCTCTGTATCCGGTGGTATCTCGCTTACGGCCTGAGCCTCCGGAATTTGGAGGAGATGATGGCCGAGCGTGATATCTCGGTCGATCACGCGACCATTCACAGATAGATCGTGCGCTATTCGCCTGAACTGCTCGAGCAGTTCGATCGGCGCAAGAGAGTCGTCACCGGAAGGTGGCACATGGACCAGACGTACATCAAAGCACGCGGGCGCTTGATGTATTTCTACTGCGCCATCGACAGCGACGGCGATACGGTCGAGTTCTGGTTCAACGAGAAGCGCAACCTCACTGCGGCCAAGCAGTTCTTACGCAGAGCCCTTAAGCGACACGGTACGCATGAGCGGATTGCCATCGACGGCAGCCAGACCAATTGGGAAGCGATCCTGTCCTGCAATACGACGAACCGGCTACAGGACCGACCACGACAGAAGGTCAAGCCGACCCGCATCCGGCAAAGCGCCTACCTCAGCTCATCGAGCAGGACCATCGGGCTATCAAGCGGCGAGTGCGCCCCATGTTGGGTTTCAAGCCAATGGCATCCGCTCGGACGATCTTGGGCGGCATCGAGATTGTGCACATGCTGCGCAAGGCACAGGCGAAATATTCCCACAGTTCGCAGCTATCCCTCGCCGAGCAGTTTGAGCGGGCTTGTCACGTTATCTGTCCACGGACGCAATGAGACCTGATTTGCGCCGAAGTTGGTTCAAGCGGCGACGCCGACCACAGCTTTCCATTCTGCCATCGCGGTAAGGCGATGCAGATGCGTGGCAAGGGCGGAGCGGCGGGAACGGGGTGGAATGAAGAGGTTGCGGACGGCTGAGAAGATCGTGGTGAACCTCTGCAGACCTCCCGGCGATCGAAAGCCCTGCATGATCCGCTCTCGTTGGCGCAAGGGCAGATGTGAATTCTCTGCTCGGTTGTTGAGCCCCTTGTGCGATCGGTGTTCGACGCCTGGCATGACCTGACGCCGGGCAGCGGTGTAGGAGCGTAGTTTGTCGGTGATCATCCGCCGCGGCGAGCAGCCCTGCTTCTTCAGAAGGCGCGTCAGCAAGCGCTTGGCCGCTTTAGTGTTGCGGCGGGTCTGGACGATCTCATCAAGGACATAGCCATCCTGGTCCACGGCTCGCCAGAGCCAGTGCTTCTTGCCGGCGATAGTGACCACGACCTCATCGAGATGCCAGATGTCGCGGCGGTTTGGTGTCTTGCGCTTCAGGCCGCGGGCGTAGTCCGGTCCAAACTTCAGTGCCCATCGGCGGACGGTCTCGTAGGACACGACAACGCCGCGCTCCAGCAGCATTTCCTCAATCAGCCGGAGGCTCAGAGGAAACCGGAAGTACAACCAGACCGCATGAGCAATGATCTGGGATGGGAACCGATGGCGCTTGTAGCTGATAGGCTTGGTCATGCTGCGGCTCTTAAGCCAGAAGCCCCTGACCAAAAGTTACCGTGACATCACCTGCGCTCGAAAAGCCGCTGTCCAAGCGTCTCCTCGAGCAGTCGGATTTGGTGACTGATCGCGGTCGGTGTCACGGGAAGCTCGTCGGCCGCCCGTTTGAAGCTCAGGTGATGAGCTGCAGCCTCAAAAGCACGCAGCGTCGCAAGCGGTGGTAGTCTCCTCATGATTTCTCACGGCTGAACTCATCTCACCTGACGAGTGAGGAATTCGATTTTGTCTTGCGACCGGCTGAGCGGCATGTTCTCCCAACGCCTTCGCCAGAACGCCAACACTCCAAAGATGAGCACAGTTCATCAGATAGGGCAACTCCACGGCCAAGGCGAAGGATGATTTCATACTGGGAGAAACACAATGACGACCCTTCTCCATATCGATGCCAGCGCGCGTTCGGGACGTTCGGATCATGACCGGTTCAGCTCGCACACGCGCCGGCTCACAGCCCGCTTTATTGACTGCTGGGCAGCGGCGCGGCCTACAGATCGAATCATCTACCGGGACGTTGGGCAGAACCCACCGCAGCCGGTGACGGGCCGATGGATCCACGCCGCCTTTACGAAACCAGAACAGCGCGAGCCCTGGATGCAGGAGGTGCTCACCGAAAGCGACACTCTTGTCGACGAGTTGATCGAGGCAGACCTGATCGTGGCCGGCGTGCCGATGTACAACTTTGGTCCACCAGCCCAGTTCAAGGCTTACATAGACAACATCGTGCGGGTCGGGCGCACCTCCGGCTTCGACCGCTCACGTCCAGGGGATCCTTACTGGCCGCTCTTGGCTGAGTACAAAAAGAGACTTGTCGTGCTCAGCTCGCGCGGTGATTTCGGTTATGATGAGGGTGAACGCATCCACCATCTCAATTACGTCGAAGCCAGCGTACAGACAGCGTTCAGGTATCTAGGCATCGCGGACTTTACGTCGGTTGCTGCCGAGTATGATGAGTTCGCCGATGATCGGCTTCAGGCATCGCTTGCGAGAGCCGAGGCATCGATCGACACATTGGTTGAGCGCCTTCTCTCCATTCAGACCATATCTGATGCCGCCTAGTCCGAAAGAAACGCGCGTGGCCCTACTCAGCGGGCCGGAGTTGATCCGGCCCACTAAAAAGGTCCATCTTGAGAGTCGCCTCTTTCAGGCACGTTGATAGGCTCTTTGCCTGTCCACGAGACTATCACTTTACGTCTGAAACACCTTTCGAACCAAGGAAACGATCCTCGCTGCGTATAGGCCCTCCGGGTCAAGATCAGGGTCGAAGATGGTCATCGTCATTCCAGCACAGTGTTGATCCTTCACCAGCACCCGCAGGAGAGTAACAAGATCTTCCTCGTCGATGCCGGGGCTGCCCGGAGAGTCGACGGCTGGCATCACGAGCTGATCGAGGACATCGAGGTCCCAATGAATCCAGAAGGGCCACCCCGGCTGCTGCTGGAGCGTAGCATATGTGCGGGTAGCCACCTCCGCAATTCCAAGGTCACGTGCTGCAAACACGTCGAGCCGGGTGATTGAAGTGCCATTGATATCGGGCCATGGGAAGTCAGCATTACGGCTTTCCCGCTCTCCGATCTGTACGACCTGCTCATCAGGCACGAGGGGGGAGGTCACCATGGGCCACTCCGTTAGGAGCGCTTCCCCTCGTCCGGTCGCTAATGCGAGGTCCATACCGGCCACGGCACCCAAGACTTCTGCCGCGTTGTAGTTGCCAGGATGGCGGAAATCGCTATGGCCATCGACGTGTACAAGCGACAGCGGCCCGTGGCGGCGACATCCTGCCAAGGCGCCAAGCAGGATCGAGCAGTCGCCGCCGACAACCACTGGAAAGGCCGAGATGTCGTCCTTCAGGCCTGCGACGACGTCGGCGAGCCGCAGATTGAAGTCTCTGATGGCCGCTCCGTTGCGGAGTGCCGACCCGGCTTCTGGGTCGCGCCGGGAGATCGGTCGCTCAAGATCAATGATACGCAAGGGTGACAGCGCATCGACCAAGCCTGCCTCTGTCAGCGCATGAGGAGCTCTCCACGTTCCTGGCTCGTGCTGCGGCGCTAATGGGCGCAGGCCTAGATTGGATGGGGCGCGAACAAGTACAGCTCTGCGGGTCATGGCGCCTCTCGCTTATGCTTCGTGCGGGTTTGCAGACCGAAGCGTATGAGAACGGCAGTTCGGAGCCGGAAATTGTCAACTGGAGCCATATGCAGGTTCGGCCCGGTTCGCAGGTGGAACCTGATACAAGGATGCTCCGCGCTCGAATGGAAGGTCTGCGAGTTGTTCGAGAGACATCCGCTGTAGGGCCGGATGGGATAGGGGATCCTGCTGGCACTCAAGGCGTGCTATAGCCTCCCAGTCGGTTGACGGCCGAAGAAAACAGTGTGTGAGCCGCGACAGTAGGTTCATCATGCACAAATCCTGAACCTTCCCCGGCCGCGAAGGAATGGCGTTTTTCTGCTGCTGGCTTTAGAAAAGCTATATGCGAAACCTGAACCGCTTTCATCTCAATGGCCTGCGCGCACTCGAAGCGGCCGGGCGTCTCGGCAACCTGCGCGCCGCGGCCGAGGAGCTCGGCGTCACGGTCGGGGCGGTGAGCCAGCAGATCCTGAAGGCCGAGGAGCAGTTCGGCCGCCCTCTGTTCGAGCGGCACCCGAAGGGCCTCAGGCCCACCGCCTTCGGGCAGGACGTGCTGCGCTACCTGAGCGCGGGCTTTGCCGAGATCTCGACCGGGCTGACACTCGCTGAGCGGCGGCGCGAGGGGGTGCTAACCGTATCGGTCGCGCCGGTCTTCGCCAGCAAGTGGCTGGTCTGGCGCCTGCAGCGCTTCCGGGAGCAGCATCCCGACATCCGCATCCGCATCGACGCGGACGTCTCCCTGGTCGACCCCGGCTCCTCGGACGTGGATGTATGCATCCGGGTTGGCCGCGGCGGCTGGCCGAATGTGAAGGCCGAGAAGCTGCTCGACCAGCTCATCTTCCCCGTGTGCAGCGCGGCAATAGGGGAACGCCTGCGCCACCCGCGCGACCTCGCCGCTGTGCCGATCATCCGGGAGCCAACGCCCATGTTCGGCTGGAACGCGTGGCTCGGACCCAACGGGCTCGACGAGTCCATCCTCGGGGATGGGCCCGTCTTCTCGGACGCGTCGCTCTGCCTGGATGCGGCGGTGGCAGGCCAGGGCGTATTCCTCGGCTGGGAGACGCTCGCCTGCGATGCCATCGCCATGGGGCGTCTCGTGGCGCCTTTTCCCGACCGCTACGACACGGGCATATCCTACTGGTTCGTGACGGCTCGGTCGGCACCAATGACGCGAGCCGCTGCAGCCTTCCGTGACTGGCTCAAGGCCGAATTGGCTGTTGAGCAGTCTTCAGCTGCTGCAGTTGCAGCGTTCACACATAGCGGGACGAACTCCATGACTTAAGCGGCTGGGCCCATCGCATCAGGCCTGAGTACGGCCTTCGCCGTATCAATGAACGCTCGCAGCTTCGGCGACAGAGAGGCTCGCCGCGGGAAGTAAAGAAATAGGCCAGGCTCCTCAATGGACGCTTCCGGTAAAACTTGGATCAAACGCTCTACTCGCAGATACTCGCGCACCAGGGGTTCGAATACATAGACGAGCCCAATATCAGAGAGCGCAAGATCAACAGCATAGAGCGGATCATTGATGATTACGGCGAGCCAGACGCCGCCGACGCCGAGGCCAATTCCCATCAGCAGGATGAGGGCCCCCGTGGCCCAGAGAACCGGGCTGCGTCCATTGTGCTGCATTATCGAGCTCCCGAGCGGTCCGCAAGACAACGGTTCGCGATTCGTATTGTTCGGCACGCCGGTGGGCTGCCATCGGGCGGCAGGAGCAGCCCTCAAAAGACAAGAGGCATTGGAAAGCGTGAGGCGGCAATCTTGAACAAGTCAGATTTGACTGATTCGAACCAGCTGGCGCGGCAGCTCGGACACTCACCACCGCGGCCCGAAAAGGGGGAGAGAATTTGCTCCGGAGCTATCCCTACAAGCTCCGGGTCGCGAGTTGGAACGTGGTTGCGGTTCGACTTCGTTTTGTTGGCCACCTCCACAAACGCGTTCGCGATGGCCCCAGCGGCTCCGACGTGGCCTCACCCGGAAGCTTCACTTCCCCTAACGAGCGTGTGGCACAGCACCCGCTAACTGCTTCTGGTGGCGTGGGTGATTGCTTCAGAGCAGCCACTTCATCGCCACCACGCATCCGCCCGGCGGACAACGCGGAGCGCGTCCTGGGCAGCCCTGGCCGCGGCGGCGCGCTGCCGCGAGGACTGACAGCCGTTCCTTGCGATGCGCAGATGATGGAGCAGGGCACCTGACAAAGCGTTCGACGCCGCAGCCATCCAGTATACTGCCCGCACCGAAGGGGTCAGCCTCCGGTCCATGCCCATCGCCGACAGGTAGGAGGCGAGCAACGTGTCGTGACGCCGCCGGCCCTCCGGCTCCCAATAGCCGACCGCCTGCAGCCACGAGCTGACATCCTCCAGCGGCGAGGCGACACGCGCCCGGCCCCAGTCGAGGAGGATCGGCTTATCCTGCCCGTGCCGCCGACCCATGAGGACGTTGCCGGGGTGGAGATCGCCATGAATGGGCCGAGAGCCGAACGGGCGTTCAGACAGCAACTGCCTCCTGAGGGCAGGAAGGGCGCGAACCACCCGGTCGAGAGCCGGCAGGTCTCGCACCAGGATCGCCAGGTCGGGGTCGCTCCGGCAATTTTCCAGGGCCTCCCGTGTCTGCTCTGCGACAGCCTGGAGGTCTTCCTCATAGTCCCATTCGGGAACAAGCGCCGCCGCCCCCGCGGCGTCCGCATGGAGTTCCGCCAAGCGGACCAGAAGCTCCTCTCCCGCCTTGAGGCTGCGCCACGGCCAAGAGGTCGTCCGGCGAACGGCCTCGATCAGCAGGAGAACGTTGCCGGGTCCGGACTCCTCGACCGCCAGAAGCCCGGGAGCCAGGTTTCGAGCGTGCGCGGCCACAAGACCTTGATAAACCGCAGCCTCACGCGCAGGGCGGCCCGTCAGCTGCTTCGCGACGAGCCGGAACATCTGCTGACGGTGGGAATGGCTGCGGTAGCGCACCGTCACCAGGGTGACACCAGAAGCCTCGATGCCGCCCCGCAGGGGCTTGCCCTCGATGTGAATGTCCTGTGCTGGCGCGTTTGTAACCTGCTGAAGTACCTGGCCGATTGCGTTTGTGAGTTCAATTCGCTTCTCCATCCGTCATGGATGGTACTGGCCGAATACCTATTCAACCCTGCTCCAGTTTATTCGGCGATATCGGACGCAGGTAGAGAGAGAGCTTAGCTGATCGACCCGTGCTGCCAGTGAGGTTTACGGATCGCGCGATTGAGGAGTACCGGGGAGCAGGACGTCATAGCCCCTTCGGCTGCATTCGCCATACCACTTGCGACCAGCGGCTTTCGGTATTGACGACCGTGCCTGAACCTCCTGAGTGTCGGGGCTTTGGCACTACTGCTTTCAATTCGGCATGGTCCGGAGCTGGTCTGCCGTCAGGCCCGTGGTCAGACGCTCACCTTGCAGGTTCACCTGATCGACGCCGACAACCACTTCCCGCTCATCAGCGCCGGGTACATCGATTTCCACCACCGAGGCTGTTATCCGGCCAGAGGGGGGCTGCAACAACTCTTCGATCTCAGCGATTTTCTGTGCCGGAGGCGAGGACAGATCCATGTCCTCGACACGGTCCACCGAGATGTTCCAGGGCTGGACCATGCGGTCGTCGTCATCCACCTCCGTCAGCCCATTGAGGTTTGGGATCAAGCCAGTCTGGACGAGGGCGTTCTGCTGCGCGCCGGCAGTGCTGGCGACGAGCCAGGACGGCCAAGCAGGTCCACGGGCCCGGGCTGCGTCCACCGCGCTGCATGAGCAGGCTCCCAAGCCGTCAGCAGCATAACGGCCTCACTCCAACTATTCAGGCCCGCAGGTCGCCGCGATTGAACGGCAGGACCGCTTTCAAGGGACAAGAACCACAGGAGCACGCGAGGCGACGACTTCAAATGGGTCCGATCTCACCGAGTCGAACCAGCCCGCCCTGTAGGACAGATGCCCCATCACAGCAGCCTGGAACGGCGACAGGACCTGCTCCAGATCGGCTGCCTCAAAGTCGAGATCAATCGGCGGGAGAAGCGCTGCATTACGGGATCGGGTACGAAGCAGGTCAAGCTGCTCCCTGACGTTCTCCGCCACACCCGGACGATATTCTCCGATGGGCAGGATCGAAATGCTGGCTTCTGGCCAGAGACCGAGCTCCAAATATCCACGCGCCAGCTGTGAGCACCTTTCCGTGCTGGAAAGGACGAAAACAACTTTCCTGACGTTGAGCGGTTTGCGCGAAACCCGGAGAATAGCGACGTCGCTGCGCCGCACGAGAAACTCTGCGACCTCGCTCCAGCCCTCCGCCCAGCCTCCATCCATTCCCACATTGGCGGGAACGAGCACAAGGTCGGACTCAGCCGCCTTCGCGGTCAACTCCCGAATGTCTGATCCGCCAACAACCCGGCTTACCCGGAGCCTATTGTCATGGCCGTGAGCTTCGAACTCCTCAATCGCTGACCTTGCGGATTGGTGCATGGCTACGGGGTCAATATCCTCGACCAAAGACCGCAAGCTGTGACTGAAGGTAGGGCGTGGCGGGGGAGTGAAAGGATCAACTGGAGCGACTGCCGTCAGCCGCATGGCGTGAGCAGCCGTGATTTCGAATGACATCGCAATCGTAGCAGGTTGGGCTTGGCCGCCCAGAAGGAGGCAGGCCACCGTTCCAGGATGATGCCCAAGCCCGAATTTCTGCGTGATCCTCGGGACAGTTCCAGGCTGCATGTGACCTCTTTTCTATTCATCAGCAGCAAAAAGGATGTGACCCGTGCCTCATGTGGCGGCCGTTATGGAGTTGAGATCGTCCGCGTGACTTCCGAACGCTCATCGGCCTCCGCAGGATCGAGCGTAGCCCAGCCAACAGATCGGCCGGTGTCGGGGAGCGCTTTCCGTTCCCGGGTCTCGCGAAGGATATGAGCCTTGGCAATCATCTGTGCGGTCACAGGTGCGGTCAGGAACAGAAACAGGGTGATCAGGAGCTCGTGAATCGATGGATTTCCCTCGACCGCCCAGAAATACAGCATGGACGCGATCAACATCGAGCCAATGCCGAGAGTAGTCGCTTTCGTCGGACCGTGAAGGCGCCGCATCAGATCCGGCAATTTGGCGAGCCCCAGTGAGCCGACGAAGAGAAAGAACGAGCCGACGAGGACGAGAAGGGAGATGACGACTTCCACGATGACCATGAGGCTTCTCATTCAATGATGTTGCCGCGCAGGAGGTATTTGCACAGGGCGACGGTGGTCACGAAGCCGACCATGGCGAAGAGGAGGGCCGTCTCGAAGTACATCGTCGTGCGAAACCACAGACCAATGACCACGATCAGCCCGATGGTATTGATCACCAAGGTATCGAGAGCCAGAATCCGGTCGAGCACGCCAGGGCCGCGCGTCAGGCGGTAAAGGGTCAGAAGGCTTGCGACTGCGATGGTCGCGGTGGCGATGATGCAGGCGATGTCGATCATTCGAAGATCTCCTTGAGGCGGCGCTCGTAGCGCTCCTTGATCTGGGCGACGGTCGCGGCGGGATCGGTGGTCTCCAAGCAATGGACAAGCAGCGAGCGTCCGTCGGCGGAGAGGTCTGCGCTGACGGTGCCCGGGGTCAATGTGATAGTTCCCGCCAAGGCTGTGATGGCCTCTGCCGTGGTCAGGTCGAGCGGAACGGTGACGTACTGGGACCGGAGCGTGTCGCCGCGCCGGAACAGAACCCAATAGGCCACCTGAACGTTCGAAACGGCGATGTCCTTCAGCACGATGCCGAAGTACTCCAGGACCGCGAAAGGCCGCCGGATACGTGGCTTGTCTGGCCAGTAGCGGCTCGTCAGCTTCGGGATCCCCCAGCCGAGAAGGATGCCGAGCGCCACGGCACCGGCCGAGATGTCGTTCACGAGCAGCACCCAGACGAGCGCGATAACGATGCTGAGGATCGGTTGCGGAAAAAGCCGGGCCATCACCGCACCTCCGTTGCCCGTTGCGCCTGAGCCGGTCGGCCCAGAACCGCATCCACATAGGATTGCGGCGTCACGAGCTGCTGCGCCGTTGCTTCCAGGTGTCGGGTCACCGGGCCGGCACCAAGCGAGAGCAGGGCGGTTCCGACAATGAGAATCGCCGCTGGCGCTAGGGAGGCGGCGCGAGCGGGAGCTGGAGGCTCAAGGGTGCCCGCTACAGCCTCGCTCTTCCAGAACAGCATCGTGCCAGCCCGACTGAAGCCGATGATGACTAACAGGCTTGTTGCAAGCACGATGCCCCAGATCCATCCGGCCGCACCGGAGGTGCGGGTCGCATCGAGGATCATCAGCTTGCCGATGAATCCGGACAGGGGCGGCAGGCCGCTCATGGCAATGGCAGCGAGAAAGAACAGGCCGCCCAGCACCGCAGCATTCGCCATGACAGGGCTGGGCTCAAGATCGTCGCGCGAGCGCCCCCGCCGGGAGGCGATCAGGTCACTGAGCAGGAACAGGGCTCCTCCGATCAAAGTCGAGTGCAGGGTGTAGTAGAGGGCAGCGGTCAGGCTTCGCTCGTCGAAGAGAGACACGGCAACAAGAAGAGAGCCCATTGACCAGACCACTGCGAAGCAAACAAGGTCGACCAGCACGCGGCTCGCCAGGACGCCGATGGCGCCAATCGCAAGCGTCGCCAACGCAGCCGGTAGGATCCAGGGCGCCGCGATGGATGCGGCAGCCCCTCCCTCTGCCCCGAAGACGAGCGTGAACACACGAATGATGGCGTAAGCGCCTACCTTGGTCATGATGGCAAAGAGGGCTGCGACGGGGGCAGGGGCTGCGGCATAGGCGGTGGGTAACCACCAATGCAGGGGAACCAGCGCGGCCTTCAGGGCGAACACCAGGAACAGCAGCAGGGCGCCGGTGCGCAGCAGCGCGACATCGCCGGCGGCCACCTGGCTGACCTTCCCAGCCAGGTCCGCCATGTTGAGCGTGCCGGTTACGCCGTAGATGATACCGACGGCGAAGAGAAACAGCGTCGAGCCGAGGAGGTTGATCGCCACATACTGGAAACCTGCGCCGAGGCGGCGTGGTCCGCCGCCGTGGAGAAGCAGCCCGTAGGAGGCGATCAGCATCACCTCGAAGAAAACGAACAGGTTGAACACGTCCCCGGTCAGAAAAGCCCCATTGATGCCCATGAGCTGGAACTGGAAGAGAGGATGGAAATGGTGTCCCTTCTCGTCCCATCCCCGGATGGCGTGAAGCATCACGGCTGACGCCAGAATGCCCGAGAGCAGGACCATCGTGGCGGACAGCCGGTCCAGCACGAGGACGATCCCGAACGGTGCCGGCCAGTCTCCGAGCCTGTAGGACAGAACGTCACCCTCAATGGCGAGCATGAAAAGCCTGATGCTGGCCAGGCACAGGAGAGCGGTTGCCGCCAGCGACACCTGACGCTGCAGGTTCGGGGACCGCCGGAGCAGCAGCAGCAGCGCCGCCGCCATGGCCGGGATGATGATGGGGGCGATGATCCAGCCGCTCATGAGGTCAGCCGCTCGTCAACAGGCTCGGGCAGCTTCGGGATGCCCTCGTCCACCCGGTCCGATCCCGTCTCAAGGAACCCGCGCAGTGCCAGCACCACGATCAGGGCCGTCATGCCGAACGAGATCACGATGGCGGTCAGCACCAGGGCCTGCGGGAGCGGGTCCGCGTAGACCGTCGTGTCGGACGCGATGATTGGCGGCCTGTCGACGGCCAGCCGTCCCATGGCGAAGAGGAAGACATTCACCCCATAGGAGAGAAACGTCATGCCGATGATGACCGGAAAGCTGCGCCCGCGCAGGATCAGGTAGATGCCGGCGGCGCTCAGCACCCCAATGGCGCTTGCAACGAGGATCTCCATGGTCAGGGCTCCTTTCCAAGGACGGTGGCTGGGGGCGCAACGGCGGCGGCTGGGTGACGCAGCTGAATGTCGGACGGACCTGCAGGCACCGGCTTGCGTTCGGCGCGGGCCTCCACCCGTGCGATCTGGGCAAGCGACAGCAGAACGGTTCCGACCACCGCGAAGAAGACACCGGTGTCGAACGCCATCGCCGAGGCGAGCTCGAACTCGCCGATGACGGGAAGATGGACGTAGCCGAAGGTGCTGGTCAGGAAGGGACGGCCGAACAGGAGAGAGCCGAGGCCTGTGAGACCCGCCAGCAGCACCCCGAGGCCGAGCATCGTGTGGGCGTTCAGGCGCAGGCGCTCCGCGGTCCAGACATAGCCGCTTGCCATCGCCTGCATCAGGAGCGCGATGGCAACCACGAGCCCGGCAACGAAGCCGCCGCCAGGCTGGTTGTGGCCACGCAGGAAGATGAAGGCGCCGACCGTCAGGGCAAGCGGCAGGAGCACGCGGGTGACCACGACGAGCATGAGCGGGTGGGCGTCCGCAGCCTCCTCGCCCTGGCGCATAGAGGCCAGACGGCGCGCGGCGGCACCCCGGAGCGAGCTGTCGAGCAGGGCGTAGATGGCGAGAGCCGCGATGCACAGCACGATGATCTCGCCGAATGTGTCGAAGCCGCGGAAGTCGACGAGGATCACGTTGACAACGTTCGTGCCGCCGCCGCCGGGCTTGGACTGCGCCAGGTGGTATTCGGAGATGGGCTGGAAGTCCCGCGTCATCACGGCGTAAGCGAGGCCCGCTAGGCCGAGGCCTGCCACACTGGCGATGACGCCGTCCCACGCACGACGGAGCCAGCCAGTTTCCCTGGGTGTCGTGCGGGGCAGGAGATTGAGGGCCAGCAGCAGCAGGATCGTCATGACCACCTCGACCGAGATCTGCGTCAGCGCGAGATCCGGGGCCGAGAACTGAATGAAGGCAATCGACACGCCGAGCCCCACGAGGCTGGTCAGAAGGAGCGTGAGGAGGCGGTTGGGGTGCAGCACCACAACCGCCACGCTGGTGGCCAGGAGAGTGGCCCAGATGACCAGCGCCGGCCCGTTGACGGGCAGGGGAGCCCTGGTTCCCGCCGCGTGGGTTCCCGTCATGAACCCGGCGCCGCCGACGATGATGAGGGCCACAATGATCGTCGCGAAGTAGCGGGGCAGCGACTCGGTATGGAGCGCCGCGACTACGATCCTGGCCCCACGGGCGGCGCTGTCGAGCACCCGGTCGAAGATCCGCTTTGCCTCCGGGCGCGGCATGGCGAGGCGGAGGCGGTCCAGCGGCTTGTACGCCATCAGAAGCGCCGCTCCGCCGGCGAGCGCCACGACGCTCATCATCAGGGCGGGAGTGAAGCCGTGCCAGAGGGCGAGATAGTAGGACGGCAGAGCCTGACCGCCGATGACAGCGAGGGCAGTCCGTTCCACCACAGGGCCGGCGATCACCGCCGGCAGAAGGCCAATGGCGATCACCGGAACAACCAGGGTCGCGACGGGGAGCCAGAGCCCGAGCGGGGGATCGTGGGGGTGGTGCGGGTAGTCTGTCCGGACCGGACCCAGGTAAGTCGCGATGGCAAGCCGGACCGAATAGGCGACCGAGAGTAGGGCGCCGACAGTGGCCAGGGTCGGCATGATCCAGGGGTTGCCCGCATAGGGCGTGTGCACAACCTCCTCCAGCATCATTTCCTTCGACAGGAAGCCGTTGAGCAGCGGCAGGCCCGCCATGGACCCGGCCGCGATGAGGGCGAGGGTGGCGCTGATCGGCATCAGATGCAGGAGGCCGCCGAGGCGCCGGACGTCGCGCGTGCCCGCCTCGTGGTCCACGATGCCCGCGCTCATGAACAGCGCCGCCTTGAAAGTGGCATGGTTGAGGATGTGGAAGACGGCCACCACCGCGGCCATCGGCGTGCCCAACCCCAGCAGCATGGTCATCAGGCCAAGATGGCTGACGGTGGAATAGGCGAGGATCGCCTTCAGGTCATCCTTGAACAGGGCAATCCAGGCTCCGATCAGCATAGTGATCAGCCCGGTCATGGAAACGATGAGGAACCAAGCTTCCGTTCCCGCAAGCGCGGGCCACAGGCGGGCCATGAGGAACACGCCTGCCTTCACCATGGTGGCTGAGTGCAGATAGGCCGACACCGGCGTCGGAGCCGCCATGGCGTGCGGCAGCCAGAAGTGAAACGGGAACTGGGCCGATTTGGTGAAGGCGCCACCCAGGACGAGAAGCAGCATTGGAAGGTAGAGCGGCGAGGCCTTGATCACATCGCCCCGCTGTAGGATCTCGGTCAGCTCGTAGGATCCCGCGATCTGGCCGAGGAGGAGGAGACCTGCAAGCAGCAGGAGGCCGCCGCCGCCGGTCACGACCAGCGCCATGCGCGCGCCCTGGCGTCCCTCAGGAAGGGCGCGCCAGTAGCCGATCAACAGGAAGGAACTCAGGCTCGTGAGTTCCCAAAACACAACCAGCAGAAGAATGTTGTTGCTGATGACAACGCCCACCATGGCCCCCTGGAACAGGAGAAGGTAGGCATAGAAACGCCCCATTGGGTCTTTCTCGCTTAAATAGTAGCGAGAGTAGATGATGATCAGCAGGCCGATGCCGAGGATCATCGCCGCGAAGAAGAACCCCAGTCCATCCAGGAACACGCTGAATGACAGGCCGAACTGCGGCAGCCACTCGTAGGTTGCTTGAACAAGCTCGCCCCGGTAAATCGCCGGCGCAGCAGCTGCCAGGATGAGGAGCGCGGCGACCGTGAAAATCGCAGCTGACACTGCGCACAGGGAGCGCCCCGACCGGATTGCCAACGGAGGGAAGATGGCTGCCAGAAGCGGCAGTATCGGGAGCAGTACGATGTTCAATGTAGCGTCCCATCTGGAGCCGCGCCGGTGACATGGAATTGGGTATGGCGCTCGTAGCCCGGCTGAGTGCTGTGCCCGTCAACGCCTGGATCAACCCGGAGGACCGTGTCGGCACCGGTCTAAGTGCTCAACTCATCAGGAGAGAGTGCGTTTCCCGGCGCTGCCCGGCTTTGTCCAATTCGCCCGGCCCGATAAAGGCGGCGAGGCGGAGACGAGGGGCGCCGCAACGGCACCCCTCATTTGAGGCCAACCCTGTAGGAGGGATTGCAGGTGCCCTGGGGATCCGCCCCGGGATCCTCCCGGACCTCCTACTGCTGTGGAGCGTTCGGCGGGGTGTTGCCGGGAGTGTTCACGTTCCGGGGCGGCGGGGTGGTGTTGCCAGCGGCGCTGGCGCGGTTCTGATCGTTGGCGTAGCGGAACTCGGGAGCGTTCTGCAGGTCGGCCTTGGTCATCTTCACCATGGCGCGGGCCGGCATGTTGGGGTCGGTGCCAGCCGCTGCCGTGCCGGTTCCGGCGGTTGTGCCCCCGGTACCTGCGCCGCCTAGGGTTCCGGCTGCTCCGGGCGAGCCGGTGGTGCCGGCCGCGGTGCTGCCGGTGGTCGCCGGCTGGTTCGTCCGGCTTGTGGCTGTGCTGGGCACGGTCACGCCGCCGGCCGTGTTCGTGCCGGAGTTGCCTTGAGTGGCGGTCCCGGAGGAGGCCTGAACCTCTTGGTTCGACATCCACTGCACCTGATCGAACGGAATGGCCACATCCTTCTGGCCGATGCCCAGGAAGCCGCCGACGCCTACGACGAGACCGTGGATCTTGCCCTGACGGTCCACGAGCACCTCATCGATGTCGCCGATCTTCTGGTTGTCGGCCCCGTACACGTCGATGCCCATCAGCTGTGACCCGCGCATCAGGTCTTGTGGCATCTGGGTCATCACCTGACCAGGACCGGCAGGCTGGGTCGGAGCCGTGGTTTGGGCAAAACTCGGTCCGGCCAGCAGGGCGGCTGCGGCAAGGCCTGCTGCAAGCTTCATCTTCAGCATCGTCTGTCTCCTTCGAACAGGGCGGCTTGGACACCAGCCAAGCAAACGGACAGGCCTGGACAAGGTTCTGCAGCATCTCAGTACTTTGTGTTGTGCTCCTGTTTGGACGCAGCTCAGGAAGCCGGCGCTGCGATCCAATGACCGATATGAGATTAACTAACGGGGTCGTCACCAACTCTACAGGCGAGCCCCTGACGATCCCGAGTTCTCAAATCTACATTGATGAGCTTGTGCAGGCTCATTTTGCCTTGGGCATAGCGTCATCACTTGGTGTCTCCTCACCTGGAACGCTGGTGTCCTCACCCAAGGTTTGGCGGACCCAGAGTTTCTTGACGAGAACGGTGATGGCGACCGCCAGCGGCACCGCAAGGAAGATGCCGGGCAAACCGAACAACAGTCCGAACACCCCAATGGCGAACAGCACCACCACGGGCGGTATTGCTACCGCCCGCTTCTGGATAAACGGCGTGATGACGTTTCCCTCGATCTGCTGGATCGTCAATATCCATCCCACGGTCCACAGCAGGCTCTGCAAATCCATGGTGAGCGCAAAGACAAGGGCCGGAATGGCACCCAGGATGGGGCCAACAAACGGCACAAAGTTGGTGACGGCGGCGATGGTGGCTAGTGCCACAGGAGACGGCAGGCCGATCCACCAATACGCCAAGCCCGATGCGAGGCCCACCAGCACCATTGTGACGAGCTGCCCGGCAAACCAGAGCCGCAGCGCCTTGCCAGTCACGTCCATAGCGTCAAAGATGCGTGCGTGCTGGCTCGGGGGCAGGAGCTTGGCGACCCCACGACGGTATAGGCGCGGATCGGCGGCAAGGTAGATCGACGCGATGACCGCCAGCGCCAGATCGGCCAAGGCTCCGGCAACGGTGTAGCCGAGACCTGCCGCCCGGGACAGGACACCGGGCCCCAGATTCGAAGAGATAGTGCTCTCAAGCTCCTCGCTGGCGTTGCTGATGCCGATCCGACTGCCAACAGCATCAATGGCGTCGGGCAGCCTCTCGAACACCTGAGCAATCTGCCCCCAGATCTGGGACCCAAACAGGACCAGAAATGCCGCCGCCAAAATCGCAACGATGAGGATAGCCGCGGTTAGGGTCCACTGCTCCGGAATAGGGGTGTGCCGCGCGATGAGGTCCGCAAATGCTCTGAGAAGAACAGCCAGCAGAACCGCGGCGAACAGAAGCAGCAGAATTCCTGAGATGCGCCAAAGGAAATAGGCGAGCCCCAGGACCACCAGCGTGAGCAGGAGCCGTCGGAGATAATCCCAATCCCGCTCCAGGCCGGGGCTACCCAACCTTTGCCGCCAGGAGGCCTGATGGATTTCTGACATGGAGTGCTTGCCTGTCGGTTCCGCCATGCCTTCACCTTCGAGCATCAGCCCAATCAGAAAGGCAGATGCCATTACGCTTCCAGTTGATGACCCGACCTCGCGACTAGCGTAACCGTTCGTGTTTGAGACGCCAAGGACGGTAGGATGCTCCGAAAGCAAGATGCTGGCCCGGGTGGACCTTATCCAACCATCAAGGATTATCGGGAGGAGGTGGGCGCAAGCGGTCATAGGAAAGACGGCGATGCCACGGCCGGATATTGAGCAGCCAACGCCCCACATCAACAGGCCTGTCTTTCTCATCTCGGCAGGCCTCATCGCAGTGTTCGTGGCGTTCGGCGCTATCCGGCCCGAAGTTGCCAGCGCCTCCTTCACAGCTGTGCAGCAATCCATCGTCGAAGGATTCGGCTGGTTCTACATCGCCGCAGTGGCGGGGTTTCTCGGCTTTGCTCTCTTTCTCATGCTGAGCCGCTATGGCGAGGTCAAACTCGGCTCGGACGATGCCGAGCCCGACTACAGCTATGTGTCATGGTTTGCGATGCTGTTCAGCGCAGGAATGGGGATCGGCCTCATGTTCTTCGGCGTGGCTGAACCGATCTTCCATTATACGGCGCCGCCCGTGGGTCCCGGCAACACGCTGGACGCCGCGCGCCAATCCATGGTGATCACCTTCTTCCATTGGGGCATGTATGCCTGGGCCGTCTACATCGTGGTCGGCTTGGCCCTGGCCTACTTTTCGTTCCGCCACAACCTGCCTCTCACGGTCCGCTCGGCGCTCTACCCGGTTCTGGGAGAGCGCATCCATGGTTCGGTCGGGAACGCCGTCGACATCTTCGCGATGTTCGGGACCATGTTCGGGGTCGCGACCTCGCTCGGACTGGGCGTGCTGCAAGTCAATGCCGGGCTTGAGCATCTCTTCGGGTTGCCCTCAACTGTCGGCATCCAACTCGCGCTCATTGCCGGCATCACGGCCCTTGCCACAGTCTCAGTAGTTCTTGGCCTTGACGTCGGCATCCGCCGCCTCAGCGAGCTCAACGTCATTCTGGCCATCCTCATTCTTGGCTTTGTTCTCATCGCCGGTCCGACTCTCTTCCTCCTCCGGGCCCTGATGCAGAACATCGGCGCGTATCTCAGTGACGTCGTGCGTCTGACCTTTCGGACCTATGCCTATGAGCCGAATGAGTGGCTTGGTAGCTGGACCCTGTTCTACTGGGGCTGGTGGATCTCCTGGTCGCCTTTCGTCGGCATGTTCATCGCCCGCATCTCCCGCGGACGCACCATTCGCGAGTTCGTCATGGGCGTGCTTCTTGTCCCGGTTCTTTTCACCTTCCTCTGGATGACGGTCTTCGGCGACACGGCCCTGTGGATGCAGATGAATGGCATTGCTCCCATTGCCCAAATCGTCACGGACAACATGCCCGTGGCTCTCTTCGTGCTCCTGGAGGCGCTGCCGCTGTCAACGCTTACATCGCTTGTGGCAATGCTGCTCATCGTTACCTTCTTCGTGACCTCCGCCGACTCGGGAGCGCTGGTGATTTCCATCATCGCCTCGGGTGGGTCGGAAGAGCCGCCCGTGTGGCAGCGGGTGTTCTGGGCACTGGCAGCGGGCGTTGTTGCCGCCGTCCTCCTCGTTGCCGGTGGGCTCCAGTCGTTGCAGACAGCCGCCATCGCCGGTGCGTTGCCGTTCGCAGTCATTATGGTTGTCCTGTGCTACGGGTTGCTGCGGGCCTTGCAGAACGAGCGCGTGCATCCGGCTGAGCGCTTGGGCATCTCGGCGTATCGTCCAGGTCCCCAGGTCACCGTTGGTGGCAATTGGCAGCGGAGCCTGAACCGCATCATCCGCTTTCATGGCCGTGACGAGGTGAATGCCTTCCTCGACCAGAGCGTCAAGCCAGCCCTTGAGGCCGTGGCTGTACAACTGCGGGAGCGAGGCTTGGAGGCTCAGGTCGCGCGAAGCCGATAGTGTCAAGATCATTGTTCCGCACGGCCCACATGATGAGTTTTGTTATCAAGTGGCCATGCGCAGCTATCGCGTGCCGAGCTTTGCGTTCCCCGAGCTCGCGCCGCGCGAGGGCAAGGAGCGGCGCCACTTTCGGGCTGAGGTTTTTCTGTCGGACGGCGCACAGCACTATGAAGGGATGTGTCGCAAACTTTTTGTTTCAGAGTTCCGGCTACAACGTCGAGGCGACAGTGAGGGGGGACGCGGTGTTCA
>NZ_JAFBID010000057.1 GCF_016811235.1 Microvirga arabica | reverse complement strand
CGAGCTACTCGCGGCCTGAACGCGCTAGCGAGTGGTTGTCCCTTTCTTGTCCCCTCTCCAGGCTTGCGACACAACCCTCGTGCTTGGGTGAGCAGGCGGCGTCAGGTGACGTAGTTGATCGGTCATGAGGGTCAGTTCTGGTAAGGAGGAGGTGAGGAAGAGCTGGGGCCGGTTTTTGTGGTTCGTGGAGGCCTCTCTGTTCAAGGCCGGACCCGCCGTTCAGGACTTAGTGCACGCGGCTGTTTCAGCAAAGGTCCGGCGACAAACTGCGTCGGTTTTGCTTCGTTTCCAAACGGCCTGCCTTCATAAAGGCCAGAATTCGATTAACTTGGCCTTAACTATAACGGCTTCAGGTAAGCCGATGCGGAACATCCACCATGGCTTTATAGCTCTTGCCATCCTTCTCGGCCCTGCCTCGGTTATCATTACCCATCAGAAGATCACCGACATTTTCCAGCAGGAAGCGGTAACCTCCTCCGATTCTGCCGCTATCATCCAGCAGGCCTATGCCTACTGCTCCGAACTGCCCCCGTTTCAGCGCCCCTCTCGCTGTGGCGAGTATCTGCACCACTTCGAGCGATGTGCCGCGCAGAAGGATCGCTGTCGTCCGCAATCTGTCTACGAGGTCCTCATCCGGCTGAACCTCTCCCCAGCGCCCTCGGAGATGCCAAAGATCGACACGGTGGCGGTGACAGGGGACGAGTAGGAGCAGTTGAGGCCTATGTTCCCATCAGTTGCGGAACTTCGCTTGCGGGGAGTGCCTGGGCAAAATAGTGTCCCTGCACCAGCCTGCAGCCATTCCGTTTCAGGAACTCCAATTGTGCCGCAGTTTCCACGCCTTCAGCGACAACTTCGATGTGGAGACTCTTCCCCAGCCCCAGCAGGGCCTTCACGATAGCCGCGTCCCCGGCATCCCACTCGATGTCCCTGATAAACGAGCGATCGATCTTGATCACGTGAACCGGGAACCGCTTCAGGTGAGTAAGCGAGGCATAGCCGGTGCCAAAATCATCAAGAGCAATGGTCACACCGGCAGCGCTCAAGACCTGGAGCGCTTGCTCCACGTTCCCGGCATTGCGATCAAGGAACACACTTTCGGTGACCTCCACCTCTAGGCAGGAGGTCGGGATGCCGAATCCCTTGAGCTCGGCTAGAACACACTCGGCATAATCTCCGTGGCGGAACTCGGCAGCGGAGACGTTAACGGCCACTCGGCCGAACGTTAGTCCGGCATCGAGCCACTGCCTCATGTCCTTGAAGATCAGAGAGCGCATGCGGGCGCCGAGGGCAGAGCCTAGTTCCGTATCATCGAAGGCCGGCGAGATTGGACCGGGATACTGAATGCCCAGTCGTGGATGCTCCCACCGCAACAAGGCCTCGAAGCCAACCGGCTCCTCCGAATCAAGCGAGATCTTGGGCTGGTAGAATGGCCTGACCCAATCCGAGGAGAGAAGCCTACCGGCAGTCTCAAGAGCGGATGCCACCTTCTGGGCTACTTCGCTCATGGTGGGATTATACATCATGTGCATGCCGCGACCGGCCGCCTTGCTCTGGTAGAGCGCCAGATCCGCCTGTTTCTGCAGATCCTCAACTCTCATGGCAAAGCCTAGAGAGACAACCAGTCCGATACTGGTGCGGCAATCATGGGCTGGGTCATCCTCCGGATGCGGGTTCTGCATCCGGTTCAGGATGAGCCGCGCAATCGCAACGACTTCGTCCTCGTGCTCGACCTCTGGCAGAAGCAAGCCGAACTCGTCGCCGCCCAGGCGCGCAACCGCGTACCTGTCCCCGGCCAGTGATTGCAGGCGCCTGGCAAACTCCCGCAGGAGCGCATCTCCGGCATCATGGCCGAGCCGGTCGTTGACCAGCTTGAGGTGATCGAGATCCATCAGCAGCAGCCCAACCTTGGTCTGAGCCTTGGTTGCTTGGTCGAGGGCCCGTTGAACCTGCTCGTAGAAGAACCGTCTGTTGGGCAGGCCGGTCAGGTCATCATGGTAGGCTGCCCAATGCAGTCTATCCCGGGCAAGTTTCCTCTCATGAATGTCCTCGATCATCCCGTACCAGCGCAGGACTGCTCCGTCCCGGCCAAGGCGAGCCGACGCGTGACCGCGAAACCAGCGGTAGGTGCCATCCACAAGCCTCACCCGGAACTCGGACACATAGGGCTTACCTGTCTTCAATGACCGGCTCGCCTTTTCCTGGACCAGGGGCACATCGTCAGGATGAATGGCCGCCATCCACTTCCAGCCCCGCGTTTGCTCGATCGGGAGGCCGGTCAGGCTGTGCCAGCGCGGCGAGACTTGCAGCAGGTTGCCGTCCGGATCCGACGTCCAGGGGATCTGCGGGCTGAGTTCCACAGAGTAGCGATAATGCTCCTCGCTCTCCCGGAGGGCCTCCTCCACATCGCGGTAACCAGCCTCGATGCGCTCCTTGGCCATGCCTAAGAACACAAAGGCGAGCGCCGGGACATAGACGATCAGGAACAGGGCCATCTCCGACGACCAGCTTCTGACGAGGGCATCAACCCTGAACATCGAGCCCATCGGCAAGCCTGCGACGGCGCGAAACAGGCTGAAGGCGGTGAGCACCAGGAGGAGAGCCACAGCGGCGCTCTGGGAAGTCAGCCGGTGAGGATTGTGCTTCCAGAGCTCCCAAGCGGACAAAGCCGCATAGCCACCGGTGATCAGTGAGATGACCGTGACCCGCGCTCCGATGTTGTCGTGGAACAGCGGATAGGACAGCATCCAGAGCGCTGGGCCAACGACAAGCGCTAGTCGGGAGATCGGCCGTTCGTTGAAGATCCTGGCGCCGGTATAAAGAGCCCCATAGCCAAGTGCGACCAAGCCGTTCGCCAGCATCAGCTTTGGATGAACTGGCAGCCCAGGGGCGAGATTGACCAATCCGATGCCGATCGCATTCAGGACAAAGGTGGCACTCCACCAGGCGAGAGCACTGATCTTCCGGTTATGGTTCCAAAAGAAGAAGAGCAACCCGCCCAGGATGACCAAAGTCAAAATGAAATCGAATGCGAGGGTACGAGCGTCGAGGTTCATGGCTTCTTCTGGGGCGAGTGATACGTTAATGGTAGCTGTATCGCTTGAGCATTGGCCGATGGATCAAGTCAGCCAAAGGTCGCAGATGTGCTGATCAAGTTCGAATTTTGCAATATAGTTCTTTACGATGCATTTCCTTGTGACAGCGGGCAGCGGGGGAGAGCCGGGGCTCCCCGAATTTACGATTTCTAGAACAGCTCCAGACAAGGTGTGCACTCTAAGGAGTAAAGGCCCGATTTATGCGCGCTAAGGGGGCGTGCGCTTCCCGCGGTGATGCGGGCGGGCCAAAACAGAGGAAATGTCACACTCGATTTCTAATACTCGCAACCCACTGATGCGAGCGTTCTCCGGCGTTACAGGCAGATTTTACGCAGGTATTGCGGCAAGCATTCTCGCCTTGATTGCACTGTCCATATACGGATCACTCACGATCTCGAGTATCTTGCTTGAGCGGAAGCAGGCGGAGTTGAAGAGCCTTGCCCAAACCGCCACTACCCTGATCGCAGGGTACGAAGAGCGCGCAAAGAAAGGTGAACTGACGGTCGAGGAGGCAAAGAAGCGTGCTGCCGACACCCTGCGCACAATGCGCTATAACGGGAACGACTACTTCGTTGTGCTTGACTATACCAACTTCGTAATCATGCACCCCAACAAGGCGACCGAAGGCAAGAACCTCTCGGACGTCAAAGACGCAAACGGCACCTATGTAACCCGCGAGCAGGTTGAGGCAGGCAAGAGAGGCGGCGGGTTTGTGAACTTCCTCTGGCCGAAGCTCGGTGAGACCGTGCCGTCTCCGAAGACGGTGTATGCCGTGTCCGTTCCGCAGTGGGAATGGGTTGTGGCAGCGGGCATGTATATCGATGACCTCGCAGCCATCAACGCCACCTACCGGAATGTGTTCCTCGCATTCGTGGGTGTGTCTGCCTTGATCCTGATGGGCATTGCCTTCGGTCTCGGCCGGAGCATCTCCAAGCCGATCCAACAGCTGGTCGCTAATATGCGGTCCCTAGCCAGCGGTGACCTCAGTGTGGCGGTAGAGAGCACCGGACGTCGCGACGAGATTGGCCAGATGGCTGGCTCCGTTCAAGTCTTCAAAGATGCCATGATCGCCAAGAAGCTTGCAGACGAACAAGCAGCTCTTGAGGCTGACGCTAAGACCCGGCGCGCTGAGGCTCTCGACCAGCTCACCAAGCACTTTGAGGTAAACGTCTCTTCCCTGACGCAGAGCTTGTCAGCGGCAGCGACCGAGATGGAAGCAACTGCTCAAACCATGACCTCCGTGGCGAACCAGACGACCCATCAGTCGGTTACCGTTTCGTCAGCTGCGCACCAGACATCGGCCAATGTGCAGACCGTCGCGGCTGCGACGGAAGAGCTGTCCGCCTCAATCCGTGAAATTGCCTCCCAGGTGAGCCAATCCTCGCAAGTGGCGGAGAAGGCCGTGGCCGGCACCCAGCGCACGAGCGCAACGGTCCAGGAGCTCGCAGCTAGTGCGGAGAAGATCGGTAACGTGGTTCAGCTGATCAACACCATCGCCGGTCAAACGAACCTACTGGCCCTCAACGCCACCATCGAGGCGGCCCGCGCCGGTGAGGCCGGCAAGGGCTTTGCCGTCGTGGCATCCGAGGTGAAGGACTTGGCTACCCAGACTGCCAAAGCGACCGAGGAGATCTCTCAGCAGATCGGTTCGGTGCAGCAGGCCACCCAGCAGACGGTGGAAGCCATCCAGGAGATAGCGCGCACGATTTCCGAGATGTCGCAGATCTCGACTTCGATCTCGGCCGCGATGGAGCAGCAGGGCTCGGCCACAGCCGAGATCGCCCGCAGCGTCCAGGAAGCCGCCCGCGGCACAGAGCAGGTAACGGGTAGCATTCGGAATGTTCAGAACGGGGCAGGGGAGACGGAAACCGCAGCCTCCCAGGTTTTGGGAGCCGCTCAGGAGCTAGCACGCCACTCCAACGATCTCAGCCGCGAGGTCAGCACGTTCCTACATGGCGTGAAAGCGGCATGATCTCCGGATAAACTTATCCTGCAAACCGACATGAAGAAGACCGGCCTCTCATAGCGGAGGCCGGTTGTTTCGATTCTGAACTGTCTGCATCGGCTGCAAAGAGTTTTCCGCATATAAGCAAAGTTTATAGCTCTTCCAATCAAGCATTACGTAAGCTTCGTCAGCTAAGTGGTTCTTCACCTGGTAATCTGTGCGCTAAAGTGGCGCGCGCCTCCCGCGGCGATGCGGGCAGGTCATTGTTGGACAATGCGTTTTCTTGATAATCTGAAGCTGATTGTAAAACTCGCTATTCCGGCCGCCGTCTTTATGGCCGTCACAATTGGTTTGGTGATCATGGCTGAGCGCGGCCTGTCCGCCATGTCGGCCGACACCAAGGAACTGGCTGACATCGAAACCGCCCGCCTGACCACGATTTTGAAGATCAATGCCGAAGTCAACGAAGCAACTATCCAGGAAAAAAACCTAATCCTGGTCTCGTCCGAGGCTTCTGATCGGCTCAAGAGCGGTGAAGCAATGTACCAGCAGTACAAGAAGCTTGCGCTCCAACACGCGGACGAGCTGATTGCGCTCTCCGGCTCCCCAGAGCGCCGTGCCATCAACGAGAGCCTGAAAACGGAGCTCAGCAAGTACTTCACTCTGATGGACGCCAGCGTCAGTTACGCCGTCAGGGATCAGGATTCTTTTGCACTCGAAATCTCCAATGGAGAAGGCCGTGACGCACGCCGCAAAGTTCGCGATCTTCTCACCGAACGCATCGAAGCCAATCAGAAGGGCCTTGATGTCGCCGCTGAGGAGGCGGAGGCCCTCGCGTCGTCGACCGCCATGACACTCATGGCCTCCTCCGTGGTGGGCATCCTCTTTGCCATTGCGCTTCTGGGCTCCATCGTTGTGTTCGCGGTCGCCCGTCCCATGGGCGCCATGACAGGAGCAATGGTCCGTCTTGCAAATGGGGATCTTGCCGTTGATGTTACCGGCACAGACCGCAAGGACGAGGTGGGTGAACTGGCCCGCTCGCTACAGGTGTTCAAGGACAACGCCGTTGAAGCCCGCCGCCTCGCCGCCGAGCAGGAGGTTGAGAACCAGGCCAAGATGCGTCGCGCCGAAGTGCTGGATAACCTCACCAAGCGCTTCGAGCAGAACGTGTCGTCCCTGACCCAGGGCCTGTCGTCCGCCGCGACGGAAATGGAAGCCACCGCTCAGTCGATGACCCAGGTGGCCGGCCAGACCACTCAGCAGTCGGTGACCGTCTCCTCCGCTGCCCAGCAGACATCGGCCAACGTTCAGACGGTTGCCGCCGCCACCGAGGAACTGTCTATCTCCATCCGTGAGATAGCCTCTCAGGTGGCACAGTCCTCGCAGGTGGCAGATAAGGCAGTCCAGGGCACTCAGCGCACCAGCCATACGGTCCAGGAGCTTGCCGCAAGCGCCGACAAGATTGGCAACGTGGTGCAGCTGATCAACACCATTGCAGGGCAGACTAACCTGCTGGCACTGAACGCCACAATTGAAGCGGCGCGCGCGGGTGAAGCCGGTAAGGGCTTTGCGGTTGTGGCCTCCGAGGTGAAGGAGCTGGCGACCCAGACGGCCAAAGCGACTGACGAGATCTCACAGCAGATCGGCTCAGTGCAGCAGGCGACCCAGCAGACGGTAGCGGCGATCCAGGAGATCGCCCGCACGATCACCGAGATGAGCCAGATCTCCACTTCCATTGCCGCAGCAATGGAGGAGCAGGGCGCGGCCACCGCGGAGATCGCCCGCAATGTTCAGGAGGCTGCCCGCGGTACTGAGCAGGTGACCGGGAGCATCGTGGACGTCCAGCACGGGGCAGGGGAGACGGGCGCTGCGGCCTCGCAGGTCCTAGGCGCGGCTCAGGAGCTTTCTCGCCACTCCAACGACCTCAGTCGCGAGGTTTCAACCTTCCTGTCCGGTGTGAAAGCTGCATAGAGCTGGAAGCTACCACTTCTGTTGTGCTACCAGGACCGGGCCCACCAGCCCGGTCTTTTTTGATCCATCAACGCTTTATGCATATTTCCAGGTGAACCATTCGGCATGAGTACATACTCTCGTGACACCACCGCTATCTCCGAACTGACTGGCCAACCGGTCAACACCTGGTCGGAGGAGTGGCAGCGTGAATGCGAAGCCCGTGCTATTCTGAAGATGTCCAAGGTCTAGCGCGAGGAGTTCTTCAACGGCAAGAAGGACGAAAACGGCAAAACCCTCGAGCGCGGGATTGTTGCCTTGCGCGGTCCAGAGGCTGTCGAGACTCTGAGAACTCTCATGCAGCAGCTCCTGGATGTCCGCGCCGGCAGGCGCTAGTGCAACGCGTAATAGGCAAGGCCGCCTGCTACAATCAGCCCAACGAAAAAGTATGGGAACCACGACGGGAACGGCCGTTCGTGGCCATCGAAACTCATGAGCACCTCCGGGCAAAGGAATCTTCGCCTTGCCTTGGGAAGTGATCGTGGCAATTTCGAGAAGACTAGTGGTGTGAGTTTAAAGTGCGTTGGCAGAAGCGTTTGATGCTGGCCAGGATCTCGTCGGCGGACTTGGTCCACACGAACGGTTTAGGATCCCGGTTGGTCTGCTCGATGTAGTCTTGGATTGCAGCCTTCAGGCTATCGGTGCTGACAAAGGTGCCGCGCTGCAGGCAGCGGCGGGTCAGGATCAAGAACCAGCCTTCCACCAGGTTGAGCCATGAGGCACTGGTCGGGGTGAAGTGCAGATGCCAGCGGGGTCGCTTCACCAGCCAGTCATGCACCAGACGCGTCTTGTGGCTGGAGGCATTGTCGAGCACCAGATGCACGTCCAGATCCGCCGGGACCGACGCCTCGACCTGATCCAGAAAGGCGCGGAACTCTTGGCTGCGATGCCGCTTCGTGCAGGCGCCAATCACGCTGCCGGTCTTCACGTTCAAGGCCGCAAACAGGTCGGTGGTGCCATGGCGCCTGTAATCATGGCTGCGGCGCTCGGCCTGTCCTGGGCGCATCGGCAGCACCGGCGTCGTGCCCTCAACCGCCTGGATCTGCGGTTTCTCGTCCACGCACAGCACCAGCGCCCGGTCAGGTGGATTGAGGTAAAGCGCGACCACATCCCGGACCTTGTCAACAAAGGCAGGATCCCGCGACAGCTTGAAGGTCTCCTGCCGATGCGGCTGCAGCCCGAAGGCGCGCCAGACGCGCGACACCATGGTCTGGCTCAGCCCCACGTTCTTGGCCATGCTACGGGTAGACCAGTGCGTGGCGTCAGCCGGTTGGGTCTCTAGGGTCAGAGCAATGAGGCGCTCGATCTCATCATCGCCCACCCGACGTGGTGCACCGGAGCGGGGAGCATCGCTTAAGCCGTCCAGGCGGTGGGCCAGGAAGCGCTGACGCCAGGTGACGACACTCTGCCGGCTGACGCCGAGCCGTTGGGCAATAGCGGTGTTGGTGGCGCGAGGATCGGCACAAGCGAGCACGATCCGTGCCCGCGTCGCGATATCCTGATGGGTGCTTCGCCGGCGAACAAGGCTCTGCAGGGTCTCCAGTTCTGCTGGCGAGAGGAATAACGCAGCCGGCTTGGGTCCACGGGTCATGGCAGCCTCCCAAAGGAGAGGCTCTCAGACTGCTCCCAGCATCGCCAAACTGCAAATCAACTTCAAACTCGCACCACTAGCAACGCTGGACAGCGCTCTGCCTACGCGGCCTTCTGCAAGGCGAGACGAGCCTTGCGCCACTTTTCCAGCCGAAAAAGAAGGTGAGCTCGCACCCTAGCCGCCTGAGCCTCTCTGATGAGTTTTTTTACATCCGTTGAGGTCGTCATAGTCGCTACGTCCGAAGCTTGACCGGCATAGGAACGCAGCAGCCGAACGTGGGTTCCCTAAAGGTGCCGTCCTTAGCCGTGATCAGGGCCGGTGCCATCGATCAGGCCGCCATCTTCAAGGACGGTGCATACGAGTTCGGGTCTGCCTCGATTCCGAGCTCTGTCAGGGCCCGTGCAAGCTCGGAGCATTCGCAAGAGCGCCTATCAGGGCCGCTACGAGATCCGCGGCACCAAAATCAACTACTGGGACGATACGGGCTTCACGGCCGACGGCGAGTTCATTGAGGGCGTCCTTCATCATGGCGGAATGCTGTTTTACAGAGAAGGCAAGTGAAACAGAACCCTTTATATCCGAGGCAATCCGGTCGAGCTCCAGTGCTCCCGACCGGGTTTCTATGCACTGTCCCGGCACTCCTCGGACGTCTGGATTCGGACCACCTCGGTGCGTAAAAGATGACAATCAGTCGACCGAGCGTGAAAAGTCGACTCCTGATCGCCATCGGCCTGGAGCTGAGATGAGACAGGCCCTAGGCACGGCCGTGTTCGCCGACATGCTGGGCGCGACCCTATTCGGCCTGTTCCTCACGCCTGTCTTCTACGTGACGGTAAAGCGGTCTGAGCCAGCGGGATCTCAGTCTTCTCCGGCAGAATAGGCAAAACGACGAGGAGCCTCTTGATCCGCGTGCGGAGATGACTGACCACTCCGTTTGCGGTAGTCGATGGCTACCGGTAGACTCGGGACGAAGGGGAACCGTGCCATGGATAGCGGCAAGGCAGCAGACATCGTCAGATGGGTCACGGAGGCCGGGCTGACCGGCATGACAGAGCTGGAGCTCCTTCACGGCTTCTGCCATCGCCTTGCGGCCGGAGGCATGCCGGTCGCGCGCGTAAACATCGTCATCGACACGCTGCATCCGATTCATGAGGGACGCGTTTTCCGCTGGCGCCGTGATGATCAGGGCGATCTGGACCACATGGTCGAGTATGGCCGCACGAATGTCGGGGGCGAGGCCGCCGCCAACTGGCGCCGGAGCACGTATTATCATCTCCTGATGAGCGGAGAGAACTTCCTGCGGCGGCGGATAGGGCCGGGTCATGTCGAGGACTTCTCCGTCTTGGCGGATCTGCGCGCAGAGGGGCAGACGGATTATCTCGTTTTGATTCATCGTTTCGAGGCCGAGGGTATCATCGGGGAGATGGACTCCTTCTACTCATCTTGGACGACAGACATCGAGGCCGGCTTTACAGACGAGCAGCTGTCGCTTGTCCGCGAGCTTGCATCGCCCCTGATGCTCGCCCTGAAATGCGCCTCGCTTGCACGCATCGCCAAGACACTTGTCGAAACCTACCTTGGGCGTGATGCCGGCAGCCTCGTTCTGAAAGGGCGCATCGCCCGTGGCGTCACCGACCGGATCCAGGCGGTTCTCTGGTTTAGCGACCTGCGCAGCTTCACCCACATCACCGAGACAGCCGATCCGGAGCAGATCATTCCTTTCCTGAACGACTACTCGGAAGCCATCATCTCGTCGATCTGTGACGCCGGTGGTGATGTTCTCAAGCTGATCGGGGACGGCACTCTTGCTATCTTCAAGGAAGAGGATCCGGGCCAGGCCTGCCGGTGCGCTCTTAAGGCAGAGCAGCTGATGCAGTCTAGGATCCGAGTGCTCAACCGCGACCGCCTAGTCGGCAACTTGCCGGTGGCCGATGCTTATCTCGGCCTTCACATTGGCGAGGTCTTCTACGGCAATATCGGCAGCCAGGATCGCCTCGACTTTACGGTGGTCGGCCCAGCCGTGAACGAGGTGAGCCGGATCGCCGCCCTCTGTCGCTCCGTGGAACGAGATGTTCTGGTCTCCTCTGCCTTCTTCGCGGCTGCTTCGACGGCCGAGCAGGAATGCCTCGTTTCCGTTGGCCGTTACGCCTTGAGAGGGGTCAACCGCCCGCAGGAACTGTTTACGCTCGACCCATCCCGGATGGAAACCGAGGAGCCGGAGCAGGCGCCGATTAGTCAGGCTGCCCCGAATTGCTGAGTCGGCAGACGATCGACCGGGAGTTCGCCGTCCACGTCGACTTCCGGTTCGAGCGGGAGGGCAGTTGCATTAGGAATTACCCATCGGTCTAACCAACCAGCAGGTAACCTAATGCAGAGTCTGAAAAAATCGGCCTGTGTGCGGGGAAAGTCGTCAATCGGCAGATCTGAGAAAATAGTCGGAGGACAGCTGACCCAAATGAACCAGACTTTCGCAAATGATTGGGAATCGGCAGAAGATGACCCTCTGCGGACATTCAGCGCAGGACATTTACGGTCCCCTTGTTCTTCTTTGGGGAATGCCGTTAACATACAAGATGCGGGGCATTGTTATTGTATCCAAGCACCGGCCGCTGTTCGCCCGTGCTTGGATACTCATTGCACCAAGGAGGCTGCGTTAACCACTGACCCGCACTGTCAGCTTTCCCAGCCTATCGATGCTGCCCACGAGTTTATTGCCAGGCACTACCGGGCCAACGCCAGCAGGGGTTCCGGTCAGGATGATGTCGCCTGGCTGCAGCATGAAATACTTGGACAGGTTCGCGATGATTTCCGGCACTTTCCAGATCATGAGTCTGAGGTCCGAATCCTGCTTCGTCTCGCCATCCACGGTGAGACAGATGGAGCCTTCTGAGATGTGCCCGACCTGCTCAACAGGGTGAAGGGGGCTGCAGGGACACGACTCGTCGAAGGCCTTTCCAGCCTCCCAGGGCAGACCACTCTTGCCGAGATCCATCTGAAGATCGCGACGGGTCATGTCGAGGCCTATGCCATAGCCATAGATATGATCAAGCGCATCGGCGACTGGGATGTCCCTTCCGCCTTTCTTGATCGCGACAACCAGTTCCAACTCGTAATGGTAATTACCTGTCATGGGAGGGTAGGGAATTGAACTCCCATCCTGAACGATGCTGTCGGTTGGCTTCTGGAAGAAGATAGGCGGATCCCGGGACTCGTCGCCTCCCATCTCGCGCACGTGGGCGACATAGTTCCTGCCGACGCAGTAGATCCTGCGCACCGGGAATATCTGACTCGTTCCAGCCACCGGCAGAAAAGCGCGAGCCGGGGGCGCTATCACACAGGAACCTGCGTCCATTGCTGTCTTCCTCCAAGAATTGCACCCGAATCCGGGTGCCGACCTGCAGTACCGATATTGTCGTCTAGCTAGACATAAAATGTATTTTATATGTCGCACGCGAGCTGTACTTTCGTATAGTAATGCCACGTAAAACTTATAATAAATCGTTGCAAATTCCGCAACGCACAACAGAAGTACAAGATTTTTTGGCGTATTTTGTGCCTTGCACAAGATATAAGCGTAACTGCAGTGATTAAAGAAAGGAAAATAGATCATACATTTTTTTGACATGCTGAACCAACGCGTACATCATTAGGTGCCGCACCAAACGCTGGCACTGCCAATGAGCAGCAGAATGCAGGAGAGGAAACGTCGATGAAGATGAGCAAAGCTCTTGGATTAGCTGTAACGCTTGCCCTTGTTCCCTGGGCAATGAGCGTCGCCAGCGCGCAGAATGCGCCCACGAAGATAACGGTGGTCCTTCCGAATCCGTCGGCCGTGAACAACTTCCCGCTCTACGTCGCAATCGGTGAGAAGATGTTCGAGAAAGAGGGGCTCAATGTGAGTGTCGAGGCTGTCGACGGCTCCTCTCAGGTTCTGCAGGCCATGTCCGCCGGTCAGGCGCAAATCGGGCAGCCTGGGCCAGCGCCGGTTCTCGCCGCACGCGCCCGCGGCGTCGATGTAGTCTTCATCTACAATCACTTTGCGAAATCGGTTTTCGGCGTCGTCGTCCCCGAGAAGTCGGCAATCAAAACGCCAGCCGATCTCAAAGGAGCCGTGATCGGCGTCGGCACGGCCGATGGCGCAGAGGTTGGTTTCACCCGCGCGATCCTCACCGATCAGAAGATGAACGAAGGCAAGGATTTCACGTTCCTGCCTGTTGGTGATGGTGGTCTTGCCGCAGCAGCTTTCCTGCGCGGCGACATCAAGGCCTATGCGGCGGCCGTCAGCGATGCGGCCATCATGGAAACAAGAGGGATCGATCTGCGGGAGATCACGCCCGAGCAGTATCTGTCCTACTTCGGCAATGGCTATGCGGCGATGAAATCTTTCATCGACCAGAACCCACAGGCTGTCGAGAAATTCGGCCGTGTCCTCGTTCAGGCGACAGAGTTTGGACTCAAGCCTGAGAACAGGGACAAGGTCCTGCAGCACACGAAGGCTGGAAACCCACAGGAGGGCGAGGATACCAAGTTGTCGGCTGCCCTGTTCGAGCAGGTGAAGGAGCGGATCACGCCGTTCGACAAGTCGAAGGGCTGGGGCTACCAGCCGCCGGAGCATTGGGAACTCTGGCACAAGAGCGCCGTGGCCTCAGGTGTCCTCAAGAGCCCGCTCCCGGATCTGAAGGCTGCATACACCAATCAGTTCGTCGACGCCTGGAACAAGGGTTCGAAGTGATGGCGGTAGTCTCGATGGCTGGAGAAGCTGTTGCTCCGGTCGGCCTCATGGGCCGACCGGTGTACGAACTGCGAGGCGTGAGCAAGACTTTCGTCAGACGCAATGTGCAAGCTCTCGACATGGTGGATCTGGTGCTGCGGGAGGGCACCTTCTCATCCGTCATCGGACCGAGCGGGTGCGGGAAATCCACCCTGCTCAAGATCATGGCGGGTCTGCAGCCGCCGTCATCGGGCAGCGTGGTACTCGAAGGTAAATCGGTGATGGGGCCGCGCCGGGACATCGGCATGATGTTCCAGCAGGCGACCCTGTTCCCGTGGCGGACCACCCTGGAAAACATCGTCCTCCCGATCGAGATTCGCGACGGCAAGGGGGCAGCCCGCGCCAAGCATGATCAGGCGCGCCAGCTCCTGGATCTCGTCGGCCTGAAAGGTTTCGAGAACGTCTATCCGGGCGAGCTCTCCGGAGGCATGGCGCAGCGTGCGGCGATCTGTCGGATGCTGATTACGGAGCCCGCTGTCCTGTTGCTCGACGAGCCGTTCAGCGCACTCGACGAATTGAGCCGCGACTTCATGAACATGGAGCTGCAGAGGATCTGCCTTGAGCGCAATGCCACGACATTTCTTGTGACCCACTCGATTCCCGAGGCAGTGATCCTCTCCGATGTGGTGTACGTGATGTCGCCTCGCCCAGGGCGATTCGTCGAGGCTATCACGGTCGATCTACCCAGACCGAGAACCCTGGACATGATGACCGATCCGCGTTTCGGCGCGCTTGTCCACCGCATCCGCAGTCACCTCGACAAGGGAGCGTTCCAATGACCCAAGCACAAGTCTTGGCCCCCGCAATTCCCGAGCAAACCGTTTGGGCGGAGCGCGTTTCCTGGATCGACCGGGTCCCGCGTTGGGTGTCTATGCTGGCTCTGCTGATCGGCTTTCTGGTCGTGTGGCAGATCGTCTATCTGATCGAACTCGTCTCACCGATCATTCTTCCGTCTCCCCTGGAGACGATTGAGGATCTGTTCGTCGTCGGGCGGAACCTGCTGACGGGCGATTACATGCTCATGGCACTTTGGATCACGACGCAGGAGGTTCTCCTCGGTTTCGTGATCGCTGTCGTGCTCGGCTTCGCTCTCGGAGTTCTCGTGGGCGAGACCGCGTTCGGTGAGCGGGCCGTCATGCCTTATCTCGTGGCCATCAACACCATGCCCAAGGTCGCGTTTGCACCTCTCTTCGTGTCATGGCTGGGATTCGGCATCGCATCCAAGGTGGCGCTCGCCGCGTTCATCGCCTTCTTCCCAGTCATCGTCGGAACGGCGGCAGGCCTTCATGCTGCCGACCAGAATACCCGCATGCTGTTCAAGACCATGGGAGCAAGCCGTTGGCAGACGTTAGTGCAGCTGAAGCTCCCCATCGGAATGCCCCATTTCTTCTCGGGTCTGAAGAATGCTGCGGTGCTCGTCGTCGTCGGCGCGGTGGTGGGCGAGTTCCTGGGCGGCGGCAAGGGTTTTGGTGAGCTGATCCGCGTGGCGGCCGCCCAGCTCAACACCCCGCGCGTGTTCTCGCTGATCATCTACCTCAGTCTGCTCGGACTGGCGACGTTCTGGATCGTGGCCTGGGCCCAGCGCCGGTTCGTCTTCTGGCACAAGGAGAGCGTCACAGAGGAGACTCTTGCGCAATAACAGGTAAGACGATGTCCCGGCGGTTGACCTCCGTCCGCCGGGACATTCGGCTCTGAACCAAAACCTGCGCAGGTTGCGTCATGAACAAGATCGAAAAGATAACTGCGGCAACCTCCGTCTACGAGAGGCTTCGCCAGGATATTCTGAACGGCGAGTTGCAGCCAGGACGAAAGCTCCTGATCGACTTCGTTTCCGACCGGTATGGCGCCGGTCTCAACCCGGTCCGGGAGGCTCTCAACCGTCTCTCCTCCGAAGGGCTGGTCGAGCGAAAAGACCAGCGTGGCTTCTTCGTGCCCCCAGTAAGCATCGAGGGCTGGCGCGAGTTGGTGAAGACCCGGTGCTGGCTTGAAGGTAAGGCCCTCGAAGAGGCTATCAGGAATGGTGATCAAGCCTGGGAGGAGCGGATTGTCGTATGCTTCCATCACCTCTCCCGCACACCATGGAAGCTGTCCGAGGAAGATACCAGCACCAACCCGGCTTGGGAGGAGCGGCATCGGGCCTATCATCTTGCCCTCATCGCTGCCTGCGGCTCCTCGATTCTGATCGGCATCTGCAAGGATCTGATGGATCAGGCCCAGAGATACCGCTTCATCTCCGTGGCCTCCTCAAAACGCTACCGCAATACCCTAGAGGAGCACCGTGGGCTCATGGAGGCCGTGCTCGATCGCAAGGCTGACTTGGCCGTCGAGCGGCTCGTCGAGCACTACCAGACGACGCTCAGGCACATCGAGGATCAGATCCAACCATCGCCGAAGGTTCGGTTCGATCCGTCCATGCCCAGCTAACAGGATTGGGACGCGGCTAAACGGACCGCGTCTTGAGCTACAATTGACCACGTTCACCTTCAAAAGTTCAAAGAGCAAGGAAGCCCCATGAAGCTGCTGCGCTACGGCCCACCCGGCCAGGAAAAACCCGGCGTTCTCGACCGCGATGGCAACATCCGCGACATCTCCAGCATCGTTCCTGATATTACCGGCGAGGCGCTGTCGTCCGGCAGCCTCGAGCGGCTGCGCAGCATCGATCCTTCCACGCTCCCGCGCGTCGAAGGCGATCCGCGCATCGGCCCCTGCGTCGGGCAGGTCGGCAAGTTCATCTGCATTGGCCTCAACTATTCCGACCATGCAGCCGAGTCCGGCATGGCCGTCCCGCCCGAACCCATCATCTTCATGAAGGCGACCAGTGCGATCTGCGGGCCGAACGACGGCATCGAGATGCCGCGTGGTTCCGAGAAGACTGACTGGGAGGTCGAACTCGGCATCGTGATCGGCAAAACCGCCAAGTACGTGGACGAGGCACAGGCGCTCGAGCATGTCGCAGGCTACTGCGTTGTCAACGACGTCTCAGAGCGCTCTTTCCAGATCGAACGCTCAGGACAATGGACCAAGGGCAAGAGCGCGGACACCTTCGGCCCGATCGGCCCCTGGCTCGTTACACGAGACGAAATCCCCAATCCGCAGAACCTGGGCATGTGGCTCGAGGTGGATGGCAACCGCTACCAGAACGGCAGCACGGAGACTATGGTCTACGGGGCTGCGTTCCTGGTGAGCTACCTGAGCCAGTTCATGAGCCTCCAACCTGGAGATGTGATCGCGACCGGGACACCGCCGGGCGTCGGCATGGGCATGAAGCCGCCAGTCTACCTGCGTTCCGGCAATCGCGTTCGACTGGGCATCGAAGGCCTTGGCGAGCAGGAGCAACTAGTCAGGAGCTGGAACGGCCAAGTCTAGCTTTTCCCCCGCGGCAGGATCGAGAGGCGGCACCGCTTTGTCATGTTGCCTCTCCGGCAGGGGCTTATCAGCTAGGGCGAAGATCAGGAGACGTTGATGAGGATTGGTGTCATAGGGCTTGGACGCATGGGCGCTGCTCTTGCATCCCGACTTCAGAGTTGCGGCCACGACCTCGTGATCTGGAACCGCACGCCTGGAAAAGCTGAGAGCCTTGTTGAGGCTGGCGCAGCTCTTGGGGAATCTCCGGCTGCGGTTGTCGAACAGGCTGAGACGATCATCACGTGCCTTTTGGACGAAAACGCCTTGGATGAGGTGTTCAATGGCGATCGAGGCATTCTGTCCGCTGACCTAACCGCGAGGCTCTTCATCGAGATGAGCACGGTTCAGCCCAGAACCCAGCGAACCTTAGCCGGACGGGTCAAAGCAAAGGGTGCGGCCTACGTGGAATGCCCGGTGAGCGGATCAACAGGTCCGGCTCGTGAAGGGCGGTTGATCGGCCTCGTCGGTGGGACCCCCGAGGATGTCGCCCGCGCACGCCCGATCATTGAACAGTTATGCCGTCGCTTCGAGCATGCTGGCCCGGTTGGCGCAGGGGCGAGCCTGAAGCTTGCCGTGAACCTTCCCCTGGTCGTCTATTACCAAGCGCTCGGGGAAGCCTATTCTCTCTGCCGTCATCTTGGCATCGAACCGGAGCGGATTGTCGACCTCTTCTCGGACACGTCCGGCGGCGCTAACATTCTTAAAGCGCGTGGAGCCATGATCGCAAAGGGCATGCGTGGGGACGCGCCGCAACCGGTGACTTTCGACATCGACTCCTTCCGGAAGGATCTTCGAACCATGCTTGCGGAGGGCGCCGAGCTGGGCCTCGCACTTCCTGTCGCCGAGCGTACTCTCTCGGTTTACGACGAGGCGAGCCAGCAGGGATGGGGCCCCCGGGATGGGACCAGTCTAGCCGGATACTGGCCCAGCCGTGCATCAGACAGAGCTGCGGAGGAAAGAGGCAGCAGCTGAGTGACTTATACTCCTGCGCGACAATCGGCCGAGCGCCACGCTCATTGGCTAAACGCCCGCTTGTGGCACGTTCCGGAAGAACGCGGAACTTCCGCAAAGGCGTGACAAGCGGACCATCGTTTGGAGCGCTCAACGTTACACTTTGACCCCAAGCCGACCTTCAGGACATCTGGTTTGGGATCGCTTGGTCTGCATTGGCCGGGTTCGAGTGACTGTTTCTGCGTATAAAGTCGAGGAAGACGCGAAGGGCCACCGGCGTGTGGCGACGGCTCGGGTAGTAGAGGTACCAACTGGGGATTCGCGGGCTCCAATCGGCGAGGACCTCCACAAGCCGGTGATCGGAAAGTAACGGTCGGACGAAATCCTCCAGGACCCGCGCCAGGCCAAGCCCATCCACGGCGGCCTGCGTGATATGGCGGGCGTCGTTCAGGGTCAGACGACCTTCCGGCGTGATCGTCTCCTTCTTGCGCGCTTTCTCAAACTCCCAGGTGAAGATCGTCCCGCCGGGAAAACGTTGACGGATGCAGACATGCGTCAGGAGATCCGCCGGATTCTGCGGAGCCCCATACTTCGCGAGATAATCCGGGGATCCCACGACGACGTAACGCAGAGACGGTCCGAGTGGCACAGCGATCATGTCGCGGGCGAGTTGCTTGCCAAAGCGTACCCCGGCGTCAAAACCTTCCGCGACAATATCAACCTTGGCAGCATCGCTGATGATCTCAAGGCTGATTTCCGGATATTCTTTCAGGAACGGGTTGATGAGCGGCGCGAGAATATGCTCCACCGCCGGCGCGGGTGCATTGATCCGAACCGTGCCGCTTGGTGTCTGCCGGAAGCTGTTGATCTCGTCCACCGCCTCCTGGACCTGATCGAGCGCAGGGACAAGGCGCCCCAGGAGGCGCTCGCCCGCTTGGGTGAGGGCGATGCTCCGGGTCGTCCGGTTCAGGAGACGAACACCCAGCCTCTCCTCGAGCAGCCGCATCGTCTGGCTCAGGGCGGAGGCTGAAACCCCTCGCACAGTCGCTGCTTTGCGGAAACTGCCGCTGCGGGCAATGGCGGCAAACACCTCAAGATCACCAATGTCGATGCTCTTCATTGTTAAGCGAGCCTAATCAGATCATTCAGGATTGTGCAGCTTATCGGCATGTTCAGTATGTGACACCTTCTTCTCCATGAGCAGCGGATCTCCAGTCCTGAGGAGTGTCACATGAGCGTCACTCGACGTGATCTTGTCGCTGGGTTCTTTGCAACACCTGCACTGACCTTTCTGTTAGCCCGCCACCTTTCTGCGCAGACATCCGCCTTCCCGGTGCCGCTCACGCCAGCCTGCGGCGATGATCACGAGATCACCCCGTCATCGACGGAAGGACCGTTCTACAAGCCGCAGAGCCCGCTCCGGAGTGATCTCACATCCGAGCTGTCAGGCGGCGTGCGCCTGAGGATCGGCGGCCATGTGGTTGATCGTTCCTGCCGCCCTATCCTTGATGCCGTCGTGGAGCTGTGGCAGGCCGATGGAAACGGGCAGTACGATAATACCGGCAATCGCCTGCGGGGTTATCAGAGAACGGATGGGGGAGGCCGCTGGTCGTTCACCACCATCATCCCAGGACTGTACACCGGCCGCACACGCCACATCCATTTCAAGGTGCAGCGTCCTGGAGGGCGGGTTCTGACAACGCAGCTCTTCTTCCCTGGCGAGCCGGGCAATGAGCGCGACTACCAGTTCACCCCACAGCTCCTGCTCGAGATCGAGAAGATCGCCTCCGAACGCCTTGGGCGATACGACTTCGTGATCGCCTGAGCCTCTGCGCAGCCAAGCCCCACATCTGCCAACTCGCAGCTTTCGACGAACGGAGACCTCAAGGGCTCCGCAAGGAACTGCACGTCCTCACTTCTATCTCTTTTGGAGCTCTTGTCATGACCAGCATTCTTTCTCGCCGCAGATTACTCCTCACCGGAGCAGGCATCGGGGCCGTCACAGGGCTCGGTGTGAGCCGCGCCGCTGCACAGGCTCCACAAGCCCCGTGTCGGGTCGCCGTCTCCGCAGGCATTAACACGGGCACATACCGGTTCCACATCGGCGACATCCGGGCCACGATCATCAGTGATGGCACGATCGCCGGGAACATCAGGATCTATGCAAGGGATGCCGAGCAGGCTGAACTTGATGCCGTCTTAGGCGCCGCTCACCTCTCGCAGAGCCAGTTTCCTCTTCAGCTCAACGCCATGCTGCTTGAGCAGGGCAGCCGCAGGATCCTTATCGATCCCGGTGCGAACCTGGCAATGGGACCGAACGGTGGCCGCTTGATCAGCCGATTGGCGGACTTGGGGCTTGCACCTGGCGACATCGAAGCGATCGTTATCACCCACACACATCCCGACCACGTAGGCAATCTCCGCAATCAGGATGGAACGGCAGCCTTCCCGAAGGCTGGGGTCTATGTTCCGGAACCGGACTGGCAGTTCTTCTACATCAATGAGCCTGATCTCAGCCACCTGCCGATGCCCCGCGATTTTCAGGAGCGCTTCATCCGGAACATCAAGATTAGCTTGGAGGCTGTTGCCGGCAACGTGATCCGCTATCAGCCTGGGCGCGAGGTCCTACCCGGCATTATGACCGTCCCGGCCCATGGGCACACGCCGGGTATGTCAGCTCTGCTGATTGCGTCAGGCGGCGACCAACTCATGGTGACGGCGGATCTCGCCTATCATCCCTTGCTCAACATCGATCAGGGTTGGATGCCCGGTGTGGACATTGACGGGGAGGCGGCACGGCAGACGCGCAACCGGTTGTTCGACCGCGCGGCAGCGGACAACCTGCTTCTCTTTGGCTTTCACTTCCCGTTCCCCGGGCTCGGACGTCTCTATCGAACCGGAAGCGGCTATCGCTGGCTGCCGCAGGCGTGGGATTTCACTGGCTGAGGAACGCACATCTCGCTACGCAGGGATGTGAGCCCATTCGTGCTATCCCTCGTGATGCCCTTTGTGGTCCCAGGAATTTCGACAGCTTATGGCGTTGGACACACATCCAACTTTCTAGGGCGCGTCTGCAAAGGGCTATAGCCAGAGCATAATCATGGCGAGGGTGACCATCGCGAGATAGTTGGTGGCGCGCTTCTCGTATCGTGTGGCAACGCGGCGGAACTGCTTGAGACGGTTGATCAGGCGCTCGACCTTGTTGCGCTCCCGATAAGCCTCACGATCAAAACCCGGCTGCGAGCGCTCGTTCCTGCGGGTGGGGATCACGGGGGAGATCCGGCGCCGGCGCAACCGGCGGCGGGCAGTCGGACTGGAGTAGCCCTTGTCGCCAGCCAACCGCCGCGGCCGCAGGCGCGGACGCCCTCGTCCCGGGCGGCGGACCGCCCCGCCATCCAGCAGGTCCTCCAGGGCAATCTGCTCGTGGCGCTCGCCTGCCGTGAGCACGGCGACAATCGGCTTGCCACTGCCTTCGGCGCGCAGGTGCAGCTTGGTCGAGAACCCACCCTGGGAGCGGCCCAGAGCCTCGTCCTGAACCTTACCCCCCCGATAGCGCCGATCCGGCGAGCGCCGGCGGCGTGCTGATGCGCCCGGACAACGGTGGCATCCACGAAGTGCAGGTCCCAGCCGATCTCACCCCGGGCATCCGCCTTGGCCTGCAGGGCGGAGAGGATCGCCTGCCACAGACCGGACTGGCGCCAGCGGTAGAACCGGCTGGAGACGGTGCCGACCGGACCAAAGCGCTCGGGCAGATCGCGCCAGGGCGCGCCCGTGCGCAGGACCCACAGAATGCCGTTCAAGATGGTGCGGTGATGGTGGTTGGGCCGCCCTGTTTGCGGCCGCTCGGGCGGCAGAAGCGGCTCAAGACGCCGCCACTGCCGGTCCGTCAACTCGTAACGTTTCACCTGCCTCAGATAGGAAGATCACGCCCAACATGAAACCCCTTTGCAGAAGCGCCCTAGGAGCAGCAACAAGAGCAACTTTTCCCAAGCCGATGTGTCGCTAAGCCGGTAAGGCACTTGATCAGGCCGCAAGCCCAAAAGCTTGTGGGGTGCTGCTCGTCCACGTTCGGCTCCACTTGTTGGTGCGTGAACGACCGCTCCGTTGGCACGAGGGACGTGCGAGTAACAACCGCCTCAGAACAGGTACAGAACCGCTCCGACATATCCCAATCCGTGAGGAAAACACATTGAACCAGTCTAACCAAGCCCAGGTCTTCCGGTCGCTCCATGTCCCTGGTCGCCCGCTCATCCTGTTCAATGTCTGGGACGCCGGCTCCGCCAAGGCGGTGGGCACCAGCGGTGCCCAGGCGCTCGGAACCGGGAGCTGGTCAGTCGCAGCCGCATACGGCTTCACAGATGGTGAAAAGATGGCCCTCGACCTTTGCCTCTCGAACCTACAACGGATCGTCCAGGCAACTGAGGTTCCGGTGACAGTTGATCTCGAGAGCGGCTATGGGGCTGATCCCTCGGCCGTTGGAAAGACCGTCTCGGGCGCCTTGCAGGCAGGAGCCATCGGCTGCAATCTCGCAGACAGCTTCCCGGAGAATGGGGCACTCCGCGAGGCTTCCGACCAAGCGGCCCGTCTCCAAGCCGCCAGAGCCGCGGCCGACGCACTCGGGATCCCGGCCTTCCTGAACGCTCGCACGGACATCTTCTTCCAGTCCGGACCTGAGCATCACGACGAGAGTATGGTGGAGGCGGCACTCGAGCGTGGTCGGATCTATGCCGAGGCGGGTGCTGACGGTCTATTCGTCCCAGGATTGGTCGACGAGAGACTCATTGGTCGCCTCGTCGAAGGCTCACCGCTCCCGGTGAACATCATGGTCGGGAAGAAAACGCCGCTCACCGCGAGGCTTGTGGACTTGGGTGTGGCACGGATCAGCCACGGGCCCGGGCCGTACCTTCTGGCGATGCGCGCTCTGGAGGATGCGGCAAGGGCCGCGTTTCAGGAGACCAATCCATTCTCCCATTAGCGACGTACCAGAACTAAGATCCATCAATTACGAGATGGAGCGGGATTTCCTCACGTGCAGCGTTAACATTGGACATATACGCAGTCCGTCACGTGGCGCGGTCGTCTTATGTCAACCCACGTCCTCCCACGTATTGTGAAGGGAATGATCGGATCTGAAGATTCAGGAGCCCGTTTTGAAGGTTATGTGTCTCAACGCCTGGGGCGGCAAACTGCACGATAAGTTGGTTCATTACGTTCTGGCCTGCCCCATGCGGGTGATCCGGGTGTGATGTTAATTCAGGGTTGGTCTGGGCGCCAGCTTGGAAGAAGTGATCAGAACCTCTGGTGCGGGTGGCCGGTAGCCCAATGATGAGTGCGGGCGCACCGTGTTGTAGTGCCGGCGCCAGCTCTCGATGATCACCTGCGCCTCGTCCAAGGTGTAGAAGATTTCTCCTTTCAGCAGTTCATCCCGAAGCTTCGAGTTGAAGCTCTCGCAATAGCCGTTCTCCCATGGGCTGCCCGGCTCGATGTAAGCCGTCCTGGCTCCCACAGCCGTAATCCACTCGCGCACCGCTTTGGCCACGAATTCGCTGCCGTTATCGGAACGAATGTGACCTGGGATGCCACGCAGGATGAACAGGTCCGACAGCACGTCGATCACATCGACGGCTTTCAGCTTCCGGTTCACCCGGATGGCCAGGCATTCCCGCGTAAACTCGTCAATGATGTTGAGCATGCGGAACTTGCGCCCGTCATGTGTGCGGTCCTCGACGAAGTCGTAGCTCCAGACATGGTTGGGATACTCCGGCCGCAGCCGGATGCACGAACCATCGTTGAGCCAGAGCCGACCTTTCTTGGGTTGCTTCTGTGGCACTTTCAGCCCCTCCCTCCGCCAGATCCGCTCCACCCGCTTCTTGTTCACGAGCCAGCCTGCCTCCCGCAGCAGAGCCGCGATCCGACGATAGCCGTAGCGGCCGTACTGGGTGGCCAGGGCGATGATGTCGGCCGTCAAAGCCGCCTCATCCTCGGGCTGCTTGCGGATCTTGCGGCTTACGTGGAGCGGTGCTGACCCAGAACCCGGCAGGCCAGCCGCTCTGAAACGCCAAACTTGCTCGTCACGTGATCTACACAGGCGCGGCGGCGGGCGGGGCTTACCAGTTTCCCGAGGCAGCCTCCTTGAGGATCAACTTCTCCAGGGTGAGATCCGAGACGGCTCGGCGCAGCCGGGCATTCTCCATCTCCAGCTCTTTGAGCCGCTTCACCTGGTCAGACTTCAGCCCGCCGTACTCATTACGCCACCTGTAGTACGTGACCTCCGTCACGCCGATCTGCCGGATGGCTTCCGCCACCGTCCGACCTTGTGCGGTCAGTACGTCAACCTGCCGCAACTTGGAAACGATCTCCTCGGCCGTGTGCCTCTTCTTGCCCATCTGCAGTCCTCCTTCGGCTCAAAAGCCATACTTCAGGGAGGATCACTTTTCAGGAGGCAGACCAGTCCCTCACGTTGAAATCGGTGATCCGATCGAGGTTCGTCTTGGTGTTAGGCTTGGTGTCGAACACAAACACATCTTGGCCGCCGCCGCCGGTCAGGGTGTCCTTGCCCAAGCCGCCGAAGAGACGGTCCTGTCCCGCACCGCCCGTGAGGACGTTGTGGCCAGACGTGCCCCTGATCGTCTCCACCGGAACATCGCCGATCGATATCATAAAGGTCTTATCGAAGCTGATCCCGCCCTCATCCGTGACCCGCACTACGATCTGGTGCGCAGAGCTCTGCTCGTAGTCGAGCAGCTGGCCGTTGACAACCACAAGCTGGTTCCCCGAGAGGGCAAACCTTCCGCCTGCGCCGTCGATCATCTCGAAGCGCAGGCCGTCGCCAGGATTGGGATCGCTGGCCGAGAGAACCCCGACCGTGGTTCCGGCCGCGACATTCTCCTGCACCGCCGCCTGGCTCAGTGTGGTCACGGCGGGCTGGAGGATATGAGTGCCATCGGCATCCGTTACGCTACGGATGCCCTGGTGGTAGAGCTGAGTGCGCTGGGCCAACGTGAAGCTGTCGCCCGTGAGGATCAGCGTGCCATCGGAGGTCTGACTATGGGCCAGCAGCGCCGTGACCTTGTCAGCGAAGGTAATCAAGCCGGTGCCGAGCAGCGTGATGGCCTCGATGCCGGCGACGAACTTGCTGGTCAGATCATAACTTCCGGCCTGCAGGTGCAACGCGTCGGATCCGCCGCCGCCCTGAAACCCAATGATGTCCGTTATGCGAGTAGCATTCGTGATGATCACGTCATTGCCGCTGGAGCCCTGAACGATCTCGATGCCGGTCAACAGATCCGGTGCGGTGAGGTCCAGTGTCCCAGTCTCGATCATCGTGAGAGTGTCGGTTCCCGCACCGGCCTCCAGGCTATCGCCGGCGCTGAGGCCGCCGGCCCTGACCTTAAAGACTTCGTTATCCGCCGATCCTGCTCCGCTCTCTCTGCCTTCGCCAAAGGCGGTCACAGGCGTGTAGCGCTGCTGATAGATGCCATCATCGGAGCCATCCTGCAGGAAGGATTCCCAGGTGACCACCCAGCTGCCGTCCGCCAGCGCCGTCACGCTCGGCTCGTCTTGCGTGTTTATCGTATGGGAGTTGACCCGCTGTTCGCTGCCGTTGAGCGAGCCATTGGCGTTGTAGCGCTGCTGGTAGATGCCAAAGCCAGAGCCGTCCTGGGCGGAATGCCAGGTGACCACCCAGCCGCCGTCCGCCAGCGCCGTGACGCTTGGAGCGTGTTGCGCGCCGGCCGTATAGGTGTTGACCCTCTGTTCACTGCCGTTAAGCGAGCCGTCGGCATTGTAACGCTGCTGGTAGATGCCAAAGCCAGAGCCGTCCTGACCTAAGGAGCTCCAGGTCACGACCCAACCGCCGTCCGCCAGCGCCGTGACGCTCGGAGTGTCTTGCTGGTCGGTCGTATGGGTGTTGACCTGCCGTTCAGTGCCGCTGAGCGAACCGTCAGCATTGTAACGCTGCTGGTAGACCCCATAGCTCGAGCCATCCTGACCATTGGAGCTCCAGGTGACTACCCAGCCGCCATCCTTCAGTGCCGTGACGCTCGGTTCATACTGGAGGCTGGTCGTATAGGTGTTGACCTGCTGTTCGCTACCGCCGAGCGAGCCATCAAGGTTATAGCGCTGCTGGTAGATGCCAAAGCCAGAGCCGTCCTGGGTGGAACTCCAAGTGACCACCCAGCCGCCGTCGGCCAACGCTGTGACGCTTGGATCATATTGGCTATTGGCCGTATAGGTGTTGACCTGCCGTTCAGCGCCGTTAAGCGAACCGTCAGCATTGTAACGTTGTTGGTGGATGCTGCCGAGGGAGCCATCTTGATGATTGGATTCCCAGGTGACCAGCCAGCCGCCATCCTTCAGTGCCGTGACGCTCGGCCTCACTTGCCAGCTTGTCGTATAGGTATTGACCTGCCGTTCGCCGCCGCTGAGCGAGCCGTCCGCATCGTAACGCTGCTGGTAGACGCCAAAGCCACCGCCGTCCTGACCATTGGATTGCCAGGTGACCACCCAGCCGCCGTCAGCCAACGCCGTGATGCTTTGCGAAGATTGCGTACTGTTCGTATAGGTATTGACCCTTTGCTCGCCTTCGAGCCGTACGATCGATGCCACCATATCCGCTGCCCTCGTCCGGCTGTTGAGTCCTTCCGCCGCTGCTCCGAATCTCTTCGTCGATCTTTCGGTCAGAGAGCGGTCACGATCCGGCGGGCGTTGCGGCAGGACTGTAGGAAATTCCTAGCCGCGGCGCAATCTGCCAGGCTTGGGGGGAGAGATCCTGGATGAGAAAGGGCATGGGCGCTGAGTGTATTCAGCAGGGCGTGTGCTTTGATCCGGGTAGGGCGGGCTGCAAGGAGCTTTATGGAAGCACTTTGCCGAATGATGGCTGGCCGATGCCAGCATTCCCATCCGCCTCTATGTGAATTTACCAACTTGTAGGGCCCTGGCTCCTACACAGATGATGAGGGCAGCGCTTTGCGGATGGATTTGTTCGTCCCCGAAGCGGTGCGCTCATCACGCACCCCGCGACTGCCGCCACGCGGCCGGTTGGGGCATTCCCAGGGAGGAAAGATTGATCATCTTTTCCCTGCAGGTCAAAAACGAAAAGAGCGAGTGGAGTTTTACCCTCACACTCGCCCTTCCGTGGATGATCTAACGACCTGACCCTTCGGGTCAAACCCTGTAAAACAGGGGGAGACGTAGGTGCTCGCAACACCTGCGCCTTCCTGGGAATATATCAAACGCCGGAGCGCATGGGAAGTTGCGCTCCGGCGACTTGCTATCAGGAGAGGCCTCTGGCCCCCGGTTCGTCAAACCGTAACAACTCCAGACACTTGCCGGCCCTACTGCTGGATGCCCGGATAGGCCCAGAGGCCTGAAACCCGCATCAGGTCGCGGTAGATCACCATCCGCTCATCCTTGGACACCTTCGCGGCCTCTTCCACAGAGGGGGCGTCAAGGGCCACCACGGGAACGATCCGGGTCTCAAGATCATACTGGCGGAAGGCGTCCTCAAGAAGGGTCCGCGCCCGCCGCATGTGGCTCGCACTGGTCACCAGAATGGCTGTGTCGGCGGTATGGCGCTTCAGAAGGTTCGCCACGTTCAGAACGTTGCCCACGGTATCCTTGGACTTGTCCTCGATCAGGATGCGGTCGCGGTCGATCCCCTTCTCGACCAGCCACTTGGTCATCACGTCGCCTTCCGTCACTCCTGCTTGAGGCTGCCCGCCTGTGACCATGATACGAGCCGTCGGATTGGCCTGCGCCGCCTTCAGCGCCACCTCCAGCCGGTCAAGAAGCGGCTTTTCGGCAGTTCCGTCCTTGGCTAGGGCGTAACCCAGTGCCACAATCATGACCTTACCGGGAACGGTCGGCACGTCCACATTCGGCCGCTCCGCTATGATGGCTTCAGCTCGCACAAAACGCTGGCGATAGGCCTCAGCGCGCTCCCGGTCGAGGCCCGCCATGGCCTGTTCGGCAAGGGTGGTCTGACTCTGGTTCTCTTCGATGCGGGCCAGGGCAGCCAACCAGGCTTGGGCGGAGAACGCGGTCGGATCCTTTGCCAGGATGTCCTCATAGGTGGCGCGGGCGCCAGCAAGGTTCTTCTGCAGGATTTGCGACGATGCTACGGCATAGCGGAAATCGAGCCGGTGAGGGGCGAGTGTAGAGGCCTCAGCGAACGCCTTCTCCACTACATCGTAGCGGCCATGAAGCGTGATGCCTTTGAAAACCTCCGCTTCAGCCTTCTTCACATCCCCGCCGGACCAGTAATACTGCATGCCGGTGTCAACGAGGGTCTTGATCCGGTCTGCCTTATCCTGCTCAAGGGCATGGACGGTGAGGGAAGAACATAGCGCCAGGACGGCAACAAAGCTCACAGCTGCAATTTTTCGCATTCGACTGTCCTCCAAAGTGGGTCAAGGGGCCCAGAACAGGGCTGATGACATCACAAAGAGCGATGACATGGTCGTGACGATAGCCGCGTCTTTCCCGAGGATCAAAAATCTGGCCGACCGCATCAATGGAAATCCCGTGCCGTCACCCGGATAGTGGGCACCTGGCACCGTCAGGTTAACCGGTGGGTGACCGGATCGAGGCATACATGAGGGATGCGGTCGACCCGTCGCACTCGCTATGCCCATCACCGCTTCCCGGCTGAAGTGATCAGCCGTACCATCTGGCTCTGTTTTCGCTTCCCGCTCAGCCTCCGGATGGTGGAGGATATGCTGCCGGCTCGCGGCATCCTAGTTAGCCACGAGACGGTGCGGCTGTGGACGCTGAAATTCGGCCAGAGCTTCGCCAGACAGATCTGCCGCCGTCTGTCCGCACCCGGAGACAAATGGCACCTTGACGGTGTGTCACGAACACATTTCTGAAGGAGGAGATGTGGAGCTGTACAAGAGATGAGGGTCGGCTCCTCGAGGTCTGCAGTCAGATGCCGGCCTCAAACCCCTGCAAGCTGCGGCCGTCAAGGGCGGCCGTGGTGAGCGTTGCAGCTATAGGCGGGACCTCAGTCCTGTCAGGTACGATCCGCAGAGGCGAGCGAAAGCGAACCGCTGATGGGGATGTCACGGTAACGTTTGGCCAGAAGTTTATGGCTTAAGTGCCGTGGCATGACCCATCCCGTCAGCTACAAGCGCCATTGGTTCCCGTCCCAGATCATTGCTCATGCAGTCTGGCTGTATTTCCGACTTCCGCTGAGCCTCCGGCTGGTCGAGGAGATGCTGCTCGAGCGGGGCATTGTTGTTTCGTACGAGACAATCCGGCGATGGGGAAAGAAGTTCGGTCCCGAGTATGCCCGTCGGCTGCGCGGAAAGCCGCCCAGCCCCAACGACGTATGGCATTTAGATGAAGTGGTGATCGGAATTGCAGGTAAGAAGCACCGGATGTGGCGGGCTGTGGACCAGGACGGATGGAACTGTCGCAACCCATCACAACTTAATTCTGTCTATGCCTCCGGCCAGCTCGAGAGGTTTATCATGTTCAAAGGCCGTCATTTCGACCGCTCAGTGATCCTGCTGTGTGTCCGGTGGAATCTGGCCTATGGCCTGAGCCTCCGGAACTTGGAAGAGATGATGGCCGAGCGTGGCATCTCGGTCGACCATGCGACCATCCACAGATGGGTCATTCGCTACTCACCCGAACTGCTGGAGCGGCTCAGTTCAAGCAAGCGAGCCGTCACCGGAAAGTGGCATATGGACGAAACGTATATCAAGGTTCGAGGCCAGTGGCGCTATCTCTATCGCGCCATCGAAAGCAATGGTGACACAGTCGAGTTCTGGTTCAGTGAACGGCGGAATCTGGCTGCTGCGAAGCGGTTCCTGCGCAAGGCCCTGAAGCGGCATGGCCGGCCCGAGCGCATCGTTATCGACGGCAGCCAGACCAACCGCGAGGCGATCCTGTCTTGTGATGCGATGAACCGGCTGGAGGATCACTCACGACGCAAACTGAAGCCGATCCGGATCCGACAAAGTGCCTACTTAAACAATCGCATTCAGAAGGATCATCGTGCCATCAAGAGGCGAGTGCGGCCAATGCTCGGGATCAAGACGATGAACAGCGCTCGTGTGATCCTGGGCGGGATCGAGATGGTGCACATGATGCGCAAGCAGCAGGCGATCTACGCCCGGAATCCGCAGACCTCACTCGTCGAGCAGTTTGAGAGGCTCGCTGCCCGAAGCCAAGACGCCGCCTCAACCATTCCCTAGCCTCCACTACAGATTTGCGACACAGCCTCTCGACCACCCGGTTGGCAGTGTCGGCACTGAAGATGAAGGTATCAGGTTCAGCGCTGCCCGTTGAGCTGTCATCGCCTGCACCACCCGCGAGGTAGAGGGCGACCTCGGTATTAGTTTGCGCCGAACCGTCGATGATGTCGTTGCCGCCAGCCCATTCGCCTCAACCCGCTCCGCAAAGAGCAAGTTGACAGTGATGTCGCCAACGTCGCGGAAGAAGACGAAGCCATTCTTGCCGAGCGAGTTGATCATCATAAGCTCGGCCGCGCCCGAGCCATAGATTTCCAGCGTGTCCTCGCCCTCGCTGCCATCGAAGGTGTCGTCGCCGACGGCGATCCGCATCGCGATAGACGGCAGACGTTTTACGATGATCCCGCGCGGCAACTATGCCTGGCTGCGTAGCACCGAACGCGGGGCCGAATTCTCCCGCGCCCTTGAGAAGGGGCGTATCGCGATCGTTGAAGCAACCTCACAGCGTGGCAACAAGACGACCTATAGCTTCTCTCTCAAGGGCTTCACCGCGGTCATGAAAAAGGCCCACCAGGGATGCCGGTGAGCATGTCCGCTGCTGGATTGCAGATCGTACCGGTCATTCTATGCTGTTTGTGGGGCGCTGCAGCCTCGAATACCTATGGCAAGTCCGGCAATGCCACTCAACCGATGCTTCCGCGCTTTGGCTCGCTCAAGCAGCAGAAGACCAATGTTCGGGTCAGGTCTGGCACCCAGTATCCGATCCGCTGGATCTATCAACGGCAAGGACTTTCCGTCGAGATCATTGCCGAATTCGGTAATTGGCGCCGCATCAGAGGCAGCGATAACTCTGACGGCTGGGTCCACGCGGCGGTACCGTCAGCACTATAGACGTGCCAGCTCGATCTTAGTGGTCTCGCGTCAGCCAGCGAGCACAAAGGTTTGGTCCTTTGGGAGTAAGAGGCCCAAGCGGCTTGCTCAGGCCCGTTTCATGTAGAATTATGAGCGGTGCGCTCCTTGAGCAGCCGTGTAGAGCGTGTAGACGGACTGGCTGCCACAGATGAAAAGCCGGTTCCGCTGCTTGCCTGCGAAGGTTAGATTGGCACATGCCTCCGGCATCAGGATCTGGCCAATCTTTGTGCCATCTGGCATATAGACGTGGATACCATCGATGCCTTCACCACCAAATGCAGTCGCCGCCCAGATGTTGCCGTCCACATCGGCGCGGATGCCATCATGGAAGCCTTTTTCCGAGGTCGCGAATACCTGCCGGTTCGTCAGCTTGCGACCGTTGTCGACCACGTCCCAAACAATAATCCGAGCTGGCTCCGGGTGATGAGTGGCTGCCGTGTCAGCGACATAAAGCTTTCTGTAGTCTGGCGAAAAGCAGAGCCCGTTAGGCTTGAAGATCTCGTCCGTAAGCTTCGTAAGCGTGCGGGATCGGGGATCGATGTGATAGACGCTGGTCGGAAGCTCTAGTTCGCGAACGCCGCCCTCGTACCACCAGTGACTGCCATAGCCCGGATCGGTAAAGATAATGCCGCCATCGGCCGGATGCACAACAGCGTCATTGGGCGCATTCAGCCGCTTGCCCTCAAAGGACTCTGCCAGCACCTCGGGCTCACCTTGCCAGTTGTACCTGACAACACGAGCTGTTGAGTGTTCGCAGGAAATCTGTCGGCCCTCAAAGTCGAATGTGTTACCATTCGAGAAATTTGCTGGGACGCGCAGCGGAGTGACTGCGCCAGTCACCTCGTCCCAGCGCATCTGCCGGTCGTTGGGGATATCAGAGAACACCACATAGCGACCCACGCCATTCCACGCGGATCCTTCCGCCCAGAGGGAGCCGGTCCACTCGCGCTGTAACGGAGCGTTTCCGATCATGTACTTGTTGAAGCGCTTATCGAGGATTTTCCAGGCTGGGTCCGGATAACGCTGGGGCTCCTGTGGACGCATCGGTTGGGCGAGAACTGGAGCGGCGGCGAGGCCTGCAACAGCAGTCATGCCGGTGATAAAGTGGCGTCGATCCAAATCCATCAGATCCTCCTGAGAAGCAGCGTGATCATAGGCCCCTCCGCGTAGGCCCGTTTGTCGGACGCAAGTTGTTCAGGAAGAATGTCACCGATACTCAACCGCGGCAACACCACGGCTTGGTGACCACGTTGACCCTAGTCGCCCGGATTGGGTAACTCCGGTGTTCTGGAACACTGGAAGGGCTTACGGGTATCCCAGAGCTGGCGGTCCGGCCTGACGGGCGGTTAGGTCTCTCGGCTCTAGGTCGGCTGAATGTCTCCCAATGGTCCGAGAGATGCCGGTCCGGGTTCACGGCCATGAACCCGGACAGCTGCAGGAAGCCGGGATACACCAGACGCCCGCGGCCTGGGTAGTGCAGGGGCACGGGATGAATGCAGTTGCTCCCAAACCAGGTGGTCGTGCTCCTGGGCGAAGGCAGTGACGGCCGTCTGGGCGCGGCGGGTGTCGATGGGCCCCAGCAAAAATGCCGAACGAGGCACCTGCGGATGGTGCTGGGCTTCCATCGGGGCAAGGGCCGCCAGGACGGGCACCGCTGGCTGGCAGACGGCCATCACATGCAGGTCGGGCCCGAGTTCCTCAAACATGGCCATGCGGTAGTCGATGTAATCGGAGAGATCGAACGCGCCGTCCGCGAGCGGCACTTGCTTGGCACTGCATCAGTCGGTGATGAACACCTGATGGCTGCCGAGGAAGGCCGCCACCGTGCCGCCCAGGAGCGTGGCGTAGTGGCCCGACATGGGAGCGACGATCAACAGCTTCGGCTTGTCGTCGACTCTCCAAAGGCGATCACCCGGCAGAAGGGACGCTGCTCGTACCCTGGAGAACCAAGTTCCGGTGGACAGAGCAGGAAGCCGGTGCATTGTGACTGGCAGCGGACTGAAACTGCCCGGAGAGTGGGCCACAAACCCTCAGGGAGTAACTGGCCGCCCGGCCGAGCGTGCTACATGAGCAAGGATAAGGAACTTCTGCTGCCTCTGCCATGAGTCAGGCCCAGCCTTGCGATAAGCGTCATTGAGGGGCTCCCGAAAAGCTTTCCCGCCGTCAAAGAGAGCATGAGGTTTTGTGGGGCCGCTCTTAAGCGTTCTGGGGCAGTTCTTCTTGACGATCAGGTAAACGGGTTGAGATGGCAGGCTCCTGAAAATGATCCACAATTTGATGCTCGACAGATCCTTGTGCCCCCAAATCCATCCGCGCCACTTAACCTTAAGTTGGTGCGGCCTTAGCACGTGCATCAGTCGATCTTTCAACTTCATCCAAGCCGTCTCAGTAACAGACTGGCGCCGTGAGAGTCGTGGGTGAATAACCCTTTCTCTATTGTCATTGCGGATTTGCGACAGAGTCGCCGGAACTCGCTTTTGCTACTCCTTCACCGCGCCTGTCATGGAGGCGACGTAGTAGTCCACGAAGAATGAGTAGAGCAGCACCACCGGCAGGGAGCCAAGCAGAGCTCCCGCCATCAGCGCTCCCCATTCATAGACGTCGCCGCGCACAAGTTCGGTCAGTACACCCACAGGAACAGTCTTGTTCTCCGACGACTGGATGAAGGTTAGCGCGTAGATGAACTCGTTCCAAGACAGGGTGAAGGCGAAGATGCCGGCGGAAATCAGCCCCGGAACGGACAGCGGAAGCATGATCTTCGTCAGGATCTGCCAGCGTGAGGCTCCGTCTACGAGGGCGCATTCTTCGAGCTCGTAAGGAATTGACCGGAAATAGCCCATCAGCAGCCAAGTGCAGAAGGGTATGAGGAAGGTCGGATAAGTGAAGATCAGGGCAAGCTTGCTGTCATAAATCCCGAACTTAAAGGTCATCACCGCCAGCGGGATGAACAGGATCGACGGCGGCACCAGATAAGCCAAGAAGATCGCCAAACCTGTCCAGCGGGATCCTGCAAAGCGGACGCGCTCGATAGCGTAGGCCGCGAAGACTGAAGCCGCGAGCGAAAGGATGGTGGAGCCCAGCGCCACCAGCATCGTATTCCATAGCCAGCCTGGATACGAGGTTTCAAACAGCAGATAATAGATGTGCTGCAGGGTCGGACTAGACGGCCAGAACGGGCTGTAATTGTTGAAATCTGTCATCTCGTGATTGGGCTTCAGAGCCGTCACCGTCATCCAGTAGAACGGAAAGAGCAGCACGAAGGTAAAAACCGCAAGAGGCAGGTAGACGACCACGACGCGCCTGGGCAGGCGGTCAAGATAGCTCATTCCGACGCTCTCGTCCGGCGCTGCGGTACCGCGGGGAACCGCGTTGGTAACCACATCCATGAACTCGAACTCCCTGTGTTAATCTGCGCCGCCCTGCTGCCACTTGCGGCGCTGCAGGCCGAAATAGCTGAACAGGATCGCTGCGAGCAGGAATGGGATCATGGCGACGGCGATGGCAGCACCCTCGCCGAGTTGGCCGCCGGGGATGGCCCGCTGGAACGAGAGTGTTGCCATCAAGTGCGTGGCATTCAACGGCCCACCACGGGTCAGCACATAGATCAGCTGGAAGTCGGTGAAGGTGAACAGCACCGAGAAGGTCATCACCACCGCAATCAGCGGCGAGAGCATCGGCAGGGTGATGTAGCGAAACCGCTGCCACCCGGTGGCGCCATCGAGTGTCGCCGCCTCGTGCAGGGAGGGTGAAATGGTTTGAAGCCCCGCCAGAAGCGTAATGGCGACGAAGGGAATACCGCGCCAGACATTCGCGGCAATGACGGAGGCACGCGCGTTCTCCATATCACCGAGGAAGTTGATCGGCATATCGATGATCCCGAGTTCAATCATCCCCCAGGAGATCACTGAAAACTGGGAATCGTAGATCCACCAGAATGCAATCGCCGAGAGCACCGTAGGAACCACCCAGGGCAGCAGGAGGACCGCCCGGAAAAAGGATTTGAACGGCAGGTGCTCGTTGAGAATGAGCGCAAGCCAAAGACCTAAAGCGAATTTCAGGATCGAGGCGGTAATCGTATAAAGCAGGGTGTTGAAAACGGAGAGCCAGAAGAGGGAGTCGTCCCACAGGAGTTGATAATTCTCCAGGCCGATCCAGACGCCGTCGCGTCCGATGCGTGTATCCGTAAAGCCGAGCCAGACCCCGAGCCCAAGCGGATAGGTCAGGAAGATGAGCAGGAAGGCGAGGGCAGGCAGCATGAACAGAAAGCCGACCATGCCGCGACTCTGCAGCAGGGAAGCCTTCGGCTCCGGTGGCAGGAGAACGCGGTCTTGTACGGCAGCATCAGCCATTGACGGATCCTTGAACCGGCCGTGCCCCTCCCTCGGGTGAGGAAGGGGCAATTTATAAGTATTAGAGGCGGTAGTAGCGGTTGGCGCGGGTTTCCGCGCGCTTGGCCGCTTCTTCCGGCGAGCGCTGGCCGGAGGCTGCTTCCGCCACCATGTCGACCATCACGTAGTCGGCCATCGTCGCCGCCGAGGCATAGCCGAGCGGGCCGGCATAGCCGTTGGGCACCAGGGTTTCCGAGGCCTTAGCATAGGGTGCATGCAGAGGGTCCGAGGTCCAGACCGGGTTGTCCGCATAAGCCTTAAGTGGCTGGCAGCAATAGGCGCTGGAAGCCCTTATCCATTCCGACATCTGCGGCTGCTCGTACATGAACTTCAGGTACGCCTTGGCTGCCTGTGGGAACTTGGTGTGCTGGAAGATCACGGACGATGTGGTCTGGTGCAACTCCATGGGACGCCCGATCGGGCCGATCGGCATGTTGGCGGAGCGCATGTCTGCTGCCATTTCGGCGAGCTTGGGGTCGGTCTTCGCCGAATAGTAGAGCGACACACCGTTGGCCGTGAGACCGACGTCACCGGCCAGGAAGGCGCGATTGTTGTTGATGTCAAGCCAAGCTTCGGTGCCCGGAATGAACTGCTGGTAGAGTTCGCGGGCGTATTGAAGCGCCTTGATGGTCTCAGGCGAGTTGATGACGACCTTGCCATTCTCGTCCACCATCTTGCCGCCATGGCTCCAGACGATCCAGTGGGCGAAGTTGTTGCCGTCGCCCACTGCCTTGCCGAGAGCGAACCCCATGGGCTTCGCCTTGGCTTTCAGCGCTTTGGCGAGTTCAAGGAAGCCTGCCGTATCTTTCGGCATCTCTTGGAAGCCCGCCGCCTTCAGCATGCTCTCGCGATAGATGATGCCGTTGCCGATGGCTGCGAGCGGCAGGGCGACGAACTGGTCGCCACGCTTGGCATAGCCTTGGAGGCCATCGTACCAGCCGCCGTACTTGTTGCCGAGATAGTTGGCGAGGTCTGTGACGGGCAAGAGCTTTTCAGGATACTGGTGTGGATCATCAAACCAAACCAGCATAATGTCGGGGCCGGAGCCTACGTTGGCTGCAACAGCTGCCTTGGGCCGGATATCCTCCCAGCTTTCCTTGTCTATGCGCACGTCGACGCCGGTAGCTTGCGTGAACTTCTGGGTATTGGCGATCCATTGATCCTCGTCGCCCTTCACGAAAGGCGCCCAGCGCAACACGCGAAGTGATGCGCCTTGCTCAGGCTTGTACTGAGGTTCTGTGGCCTGCGCGAAAGCGGGCAGGGAGCCAAGGAGCGGGGCGCTGGCCCCGCCGACTGCGACTGTGGCGGTCCCGATAAGCAGATCACGTCTGGATAGGGTCATCGTGGTTTCCTCCGCATGTCCGGGATATATGTCGAGCGGCGCGGCTGTCCCGGTGTGGCTGCGCGCTTGAAGTCAGTTGATGCGCCGTCCGCTGTCCCTGTCGAAGAGATGCACAAGGGCAGGATCGGGCGCGACAAGGATAGTCTCCCCCGGCCGGGCGCTGATGCGCTCGCGGAAAACGCAGGTGATCTCCTCGTGTCCCGCTCTTGCAACCACCTGCGTCTCGGAGCCTGTAGGCTCGACGACGATTACCTCGACGGGCATGCCATCACTTCTGAGCTGGAAATGCTCCGGGCGGATGCCATAATAGGCAGGCCGGCCGACGGAGGCGGCGGGGGCGCTTTGAACCGGCAAAACCATATTGCCGACCCTGACGCCCGAGGAGTCGATTGTGCCCTGCAGCACATTCATGGCAGGGGAGCCGATGAAGCCCGCGACAAAGAGGTTTACCGGGCGGTCGTAGAGGTCGAGCGGGGCACCCATCTGCTCCACGATGCCGTCGTGCATCACCACAATCTTGTCGGCCATGGTCATGGCCTCGATCTGGTCGTGCGTGACATAGATCGTGGTGGTCTTGAGCCGCTGGTGCAGAGCCTTGATTTCACCGCGCATGGAGACGCGCAGCTTGGCGTCGAGGTTGGAGAGCGGCTCGTCGAACAGAAACACTTGAGGATCGCGCACGATGGCCCGGCCCATGGCCACGCGCTGTCGCTGGCCGCCGGAGAGCTGGCGCGGATAGCGATCGAGCAGAGGAGTGAGGCCCAGGATCTCGGCGGCGTGGTTGACCTTCCCTGCGATCTCCACCTTCGGCGCCTTCTTGAGCATGAGCGAGAAGGCCATGTTGTCGGCAACCGTCATATGCGGGTAGAGTGCATAGTTCTGGAACACCATAGCAATATCGCGCTCTTTGGGAGCCACATTGTTCACCACCCTCGGGCCGATGCGGATTTCTCCGCCCGTGATGTTCTCCAATCCTGCTACCATCCTCAGGAGCGTGGATTTTCCGCAGCCCGACGGACCTACCAGGATGACGAACTCGCCATCCTGGATGTCGATTGAGACACCGTGGATGACTTGTTGCGAGCCGTAGGCTTTTCTGACATCCCTGATCTCAACAGAAGCCATGGAATGCCCGCTCATCGTTGGTCGTTGGACCGGCTATGCTGCCAGACAGAAAGCAAGAGAGCCCATGTGGTTGGGCAGCAGGCGCAATATGCGCCGCGACGGAAGGTCGGCGTCGAAGCATTCACTTCCTCCGTATTCCCGCTATCATCGGCTGCGCATCTGACGTGCGCTTACATTTTTATGGCATGGAATATTCTAGGAGTATCAGAGTAAGATCAAGCGCCCAGTTCAAGCCGGTTCACTGACGCCAAGTTCTGCTTTCCGCAATGAAGCGAGCGCCCCGTGCAACATAGGATCACCGACGAGTTCAGGTTGAACTCAAGCCTTCCCTTCGCGCGCCAGATTCTGAATATTTTCTTAGTTGTCTGAGAGCTTAGACTTCCAAGCGGAGAAGAGCTTCGATGAAGTCATCTACATCGACGACGGATTGGGCGGTTGGTTCGAAGCTTGAGCCGGTGCAGGGGAGAGAGGTATGAGCAGCAGCAGGCGGTTCAAAGGACGTAAGGCAATTGTCACCGGTGGAGCGTCGGGCATCGGCCTTGGCGTATGCGCCAGGCTGGCCTTCGAAGGGGCCCAGGTCGCCGTTTGGGACATGAGCGAGGACGCTCTTGCCCTGGCTGGGGACAGTATTGGAGCGAGTGTCACAACGATACGGGTCGATATCACCGACCCGCAAGCTGTCGAGAGGGCGCGCGATGAAACTCTAGCGGCTCTCGGCGGCATCGACATCCTCGTTGCGAGCGCCGGTATTACGGGGCCGAACACCACGGTCGCGGAGTATCCCGTTGATGCCTGGCGTCAGGTGATCGATGTGAACCTGAACGGGCTGTTCTATTGCAACCGCGCAGTGGTTCCTTCGATGATTGCAGGTGGTTACGGCCGCATCGTCAATGTGGCCTCCGTCGCTGGCAAGGAGGGCAATCCGAATGCCTCGGCATATAGCGCCTCTAAGGCTGCCGTGATCGGCCTGACGAAATCCCTTGGCAAGGAGTTAGCGAAAAATAACATCACTGTGAACTGCGTCACGCCGGCTGCCGTCCGGACGCCGATCTTCGACCAGATGACTCAGGCGCATATCGACTACATGCTCTCGAAGATCCCCATCGGACGTTTCGGAACGGTGGAAGAGGTGACGGCCCTGATCTGCTGGCTTGCGAGCAAGGAGTGTTCCTTCACGACCGGCGGCGTCTTCGATGTCTCGGGTGGACGCGCAACCTATTGAGCGGAGGGGGAAATTCGCAGAGAGGCACCGTCAGCTTAACCAGGGGGTGACTGGATCGAGGCATATGTGAGGGATAAAGAACACCCGTCATCCTCACTATGCCCGCCACGGCTTTCCGGCCGAAGTGATCAGCCATGCTGTCTGGCTGTACTTCCAGTTTCCGCTGAGCCTGCGCATGGTGGAGGAGATGCTGGCCGCCCGCGGTATCCTGGTCAGCCACGAGACGGTCCGGCAATGGGCGCTCAAGTTCGGCCAGGATTTTGCCAACCAGATCCGCCGGCGTCTCCCAGCACCCGGAGACAAGTGGCACCTGGGCGAGATTGTGATCAGCATCGCCGGCCAGGAGCACTGGCTGTGGCGGGCCGTGGACCAGCACGGGGTTGTGCTCGACTTCCTGGTTCAGAGCCGGCGCAATGCCCAGGCGGCCAAGCGGCTATTGCGCAAGCTGCTCAAGAAGCAAGGCATCGCACCGCGCGTGATGGTCACGGACAAACTGGCCAGCTATGCCGCCGCGAAGAGAGTGGTCATGCCGGGTGTGGAGCATCGCCAACATAAAGGGTTGAACAATTGAGCCGAGAACTCTCACCAGCCGACCCGACGACCCGAGCGCATTATGAAGCGCTTCAAGTCAGCCGGGCAGGCCCAACGCTTCCTATCCGTCCATGATCAGGTTGCTAGCCTCTTCCGCCGTCCTGCCAACACCAATGCAGCTGATCATCGTGCGTCCCGAGCTCACGCCTTTCGAGTCTGGAGCGAGGTGATAGGCGCCGCGAGTGCCTGATCCGATGCTCCTGAAGGGGTGAACCTGTCTCAAGTCGTTAAGTTGACGATGCCCGATCACAGGTGCCTTGGCGGAGAGCCCGGGCAGCCAGATTGCTTTCTTCGAGCCTCGGAGCAAGGGCTCCTTGCATTACCATATCATTCCTCTTGCGAGCATCGTCGCTGGGTCTAATATGCGTAGCGAAGGCGCTGACCCTGTGTTTCTCCACAATCGCCGGTACCTGACACAGCGCAAGATCCGCAAGGAAAGGTCCGGCGCCGGCGGCTTAACAGAAACTATATTGCGCCTTTCTGGGTTGCCTCGTCCTGCCTCCGCCATATACGAATAAAGGCCTTCTTCAACTTCTTTCATTTTCAGGGTTTCATGACCATCCGCCGCCGATTTCTCCTCGCTTCGTCCCTGGCCCGCCTCATCCAGCGGGAAAGGGGCGGTCTGCGTCAGATCGAAGGCTTCTTCCCGGAACAGCGGGATCGCACCTCCTGGGTTCGGCTCGAGGAGAACAGGGGTCTGCTGATCCTCCGGACGATGGGTCCGCACGGTGAGACAGAGGAACAAACCGAGGTGCCGGTGGGCCACGCCCATGCGCTGCTCGATGTTTGTGCCGGCGAGGTCGACTACACCCGCACAATGCTCCGGATCGGTGACCGTGATGCCCTCATCGACCAGTTCAACCGCCCTCGTGATCTGCACTTCGTGACGGTGGAGTTCGACGGCGAGTCCGAGGGCAGGGAATTCCACCCGCTTGCGTGGTTTGGCCCTGAGATCACAACAGAGGCCCGCTACAGCAATCAGGCGATTGCCCTGAGAGGCGTCGAACAATACCAGGATGCTCCCCTGTCCGATGAGGCGCTCAACAGCCTGCTTGACACCCTGGAGAACCGCTTGCCGGTTCAGCCGAGAGTGCCAGTCAAGCGTCCCGCCGCCAAGCAGCGAGCGGTCAACAAGGCTCTGGCTGGCTCAGCTCAAGAAGGTGGCCGGGCCGCCCAAGTCAACCTCGACGACATCGAGGCGGCGATGATGGCCGAGATGGAGCGTACGTTGTAGAAGGGCAGACCTGAGTAAGGTCTGCTGGTCGGATGCCTGACGCTCGCTCGCCCATCCGGCACCACCTTGTGCCCTAACAACACGACCCGGAGCAGGGTAGGGCACGGTTCTTCAGCCTGATGATTGAACGCGACTTGTTCGGTACCATCCGGATGGTCCGGAACTGGGGCGCCATTGGTTCAAAGGGTCAGGAGAAGGTCGACATCTTCCCAACTGAGGCGGAAGCTGCTCGTGCGCTGGAGGGCTGGGCCGAGACCCAGCGGCAGAAGGGCTATACCGATCTATGACGCGGTGGGGAGCTCACGAGCCCCAGCAGATCGTCCTGTTAAGAGGTGGCGGATGACCGTATCTTCCGCTGTCGGAGTGGCGCAGCCTCAGTCGCTGTCCGCCACGTCCACACACTCGCCGCCCTGAAGATCGTAAGAGCTGATACCAACCGGCGCTGATGCTCATGCATGGGCCCAGTCGCGCACACCGATGGACATGATGGTCCAAGGTTGGTCTACGAGTTTGTTCCAAGCCGCACAGCAATGATCGAGGATGTCCGGGTAGGACGTGAAGATCCGGTTGGAGAGCCAGTTCTCTCTCATGTACTGCCAGATGTTCTCGACCGGGTTCAACTCGGGCGCTTTCGCCGGCAGCGGCAGAAGCGTGATGTTGGAGGGCACCTTCAATTTGCGCGAGACATGCCAGCCCGCTTGGTCCAACAGCAGCAGCGCGTGCGCTCCGGGCGCCAACGCTTGCGCGATCT
>NZ_JAFBID010000056.1 GCF_016811235.1 Microvirga arabica | reverse complement strand
TTCTCCGACCTCATCCTGAGGAGCCGCGGCAGCGGCGTCTCGAAGGAGGTTCCAGAGAGCACTGGATCCTTCGAGACGCAGACTTCGTCTGCTCCTCAGGATGAGGTCTGTGGGATCGGAGGCGGCGGCATCGTCGACCCTGAGGCCGCTCTCGCACACCTCTCCGGTGACCGCCCCCTCGCCTATCTTCTCGTTTATCGCTCCGCCGTTCTCTCAGGCGACACACAGGCCGTCGAGAATCTGTCGGCAGCGCTCCGCGAACGCGGCATCGAAACCCTCGTGCTCGCGGTATCGAGCCTGAAAGACCCGGAAGCCGTGGCGGTCGTTCGATGCGCGATCCAGGCGCGCCGTCCCGACATCATCGTCACGACAACGGCTTTCTCGGCGCGAGACGATGAGAGCTTCGTGCTCGACGAAGCCGACTGCCCGATCTTGCAGGCGATCCCCGTCGGCAGTACGAAAGACGCCTGGGAGGCCTCGCCGCGCGGCCTCTCCGCCGCCGATCTCGCCATGCAGATCGCTCTCCCTGAGTTCGACGGCCGCATTGCTGCAGGTCCCGTATCGTTCAAGGCCGAGGAGCCCGCCGATCCGGCCCTCGCCTTCTCCCGCCGGGTGCAGGCGCCGGATGAAGCCGGGATCAACGCCGTGGCCGACATGGCCGCTGCCTGGGTGCGCCTCGCCCGCACGCCACGCCGTGAGCGGCGGCTGGCGCTGGTTCTCTCCGATTACCCGGCACGCGGCGGCCGCGCCGGTTTTGCGGTCGGGCTCGACACACCGGCCAGCGCCTGCGCGATCCTCGATCTGCTGCGCGACGCGGGCTACGCGGCCGAACGGGATTTCACGGCAGACGACCTCATGCCGCGACTCACGGAAGGCGAGGAGACCTTCGAGGTTCCTCTTGCCGCTTACCGCACATGGCTCGATACGCTGCCGAGCAAACAGCGTGATGCCATTGATGAGCGCTGGGGCAGCGCCCAAAACGATCCTGCCTTGTCGCACGGCGCTTTCCGCTTCCGCGCCGTGCGCGCCGGCAACGTGCTTGTCGCCTTGCAACCGGATCGTGGTCACGGACACGATCGCAAGGGCTTCTACCACGATCCCGAATGCCCCCCGAGCCACGGCTACCTCGCGTTCTATGTCGGCCTGAAGGCTCTGGAAAATATCCACGCCCTCGTGCATCTCGGCACCCACGGCACCACCGAATGGCTGCCCGGCAAGGCGGTGGCGCTCTCCACGCAATGTTGGCCGCGCCTCGCTATCGGTACAGTGCCGGTGATCTACCCCTTCATCGTTGACGATCCCGGCGAGGCAGCCCCAGCGAAGCGCAGGATCAGCGCTGTCACCATCGGGCATCTCACGCCCCCGACCGGCGAAGCTGGCCTAAACGGCGAGGCTGCGGCGCTGCGTGAGCTCGTGGAAGAGTTTTCCTCGGCCCAGGTGCTACATCCCGGACGCGCGGAGCTAGTGGCAACGGAAATTCTTGAGCGCGCTCAAGCGAGCGGTCTCGCTGCCGCCTGCGGTGTCGATGAACTTATGCCGATGGACGAGGCGCTCACCCGTCTCGATGCTCACCTGTGCGATCTCGGCGAGGTGACGGTCCGCGACGGCTTGCACGTTTTCGGCGGCACGCTCGATGGTTTCGAGGCCTGCGCAGCCGGTGAGTGCGAGGGATTGCTACGCGCTCTGGACGGACGCTTCGTCGTCCCCGGCCCGTCCGGTTCCCCCTCGCGTGGGCAGACGGACGTGCTGCCCACGGGCCGCAACCTCGCGACACTCGATCCGCGCGCGATCCCCACCCGCGCCGCCACCGAACTTGGGCAGCGCGCGGCGGCCGAAGTGGTGCGCCGCCACCTGCAGGAGCAGGGCGACTGGCCGCGTCGCATCGTGATGGATCTCTGGGCCTCGCCGACGCTGCGCTCCGGCGGCGAGGACATCGCCCATGCGCTCGCCCTCATGGGCGTTCGCCCGACCTGGGACCATGCCTCCACCCGCGTGACCGGCTTCGAGATCGTGCCGCAGCCGCTTCTCGACCGGCCCCGTGCGGACGTGACGATCCGTGTGTCCGGCGCCTTCCGCGACACCTTCCCGGACCAGCTCGCCCTGCTCGACCAGGCAGCCCGTGCGGTCGCGGCGCTCAACGAGGATGACGAGTGGAACGAGCTTGCCGCCGCGCACCGGCGCGGCGAGGCGCTCTCCCGCGTGTTCGGCTCTGCGCCCGGCACCTACGGCGCTGGGGTCTCATCGCGGGCGCTCGAGGGTGAATGGTCGACCAAGAACGATCTTGGCCGCACCTACCTCTCCGGCACATCTCATGCCTTCGGCAGTGGCGGCGAGGCGCGCACCGACGAGAGCTTCCCGCAGCGTGTGGAACGGGCGGAAGCCTTCGTGCATGTGAGTGATGTGGCCGAGCGCGACATCCTCGACGGCGATTCCGCCGCCGATGCGATCGGAGGCTTCGCGGCGGCCGCGGAGGCCTTGGGCACGACGCCTGCCGTCTACAGCCTCGACACAAGCCGCCCGCAAGCACCCAAAGCCCGAATCCTCGTGGAAGACATCGACCGCCTCGTGCGCGGCCGCCTGACGAATCCGCACTGGATCGCGGGCCAGCTGCGTCATGGCTGGCGTGGCGCGGCCGAGATCGCCCAAGGGATCGATGCGCTCTTCACCTTCGCGGCAACCACGAACGCCGTTTCCTCCGCCTCTCTCGATCTCGTGTTCACAGCCCTGATCGCTGATGAGCCGATCTGGCAGCAGATTTCGGCTGCCAACCCGGCCGCCGCGCAGGCGATCCGGGACCGGTTGGCCGATGCGCGCCGGCGGGGCCTGTGGGAGAGCCGCCTCAATTCCGTTGCAGCCCTGTTCGAGGATGACCGGAAGGAGGCCGCCGAATGAGCGCGCAAGGCCATATCAAGCGCCGAGGCTGGTGCCCGGGCGTGCGCCGCCCGATGGCCACCGGCGACGGCCTGCTCGTGCGCCTACATCCGTTCGGCGGCAGGCTTTCAGCCGATCAAGCATGCCTCGTGGCGCAGGCGGCGCGCGAGCACGGCAACGGCCATCTCGACATCACGGCCCGCGGCAACCTGCAGATCCGCGGCGTGAGCGAGGCCACCTATCCCGCCCTGCTCGCCCTTCTTGAGCGTGAAGGCCTCGCCGAGCCCGAGGGTGATGGTCCGAACCGCCTGACGGTGCTGTCGCCCCTCGCCGGTCTTGATCCACGCGATCAGTTCGACACCATCGCTCTGGCACGGCACATCGAGAATGCGGCGGGCGCCATCAAGGGCCTGCCAGCCAAGTTCTTTGTCGCCATCGATGGCGGAGGCACGATGCCCCTCGATGAACTCGGGGCCGATCTTCATCTCGTCGCATTGGGTGATAGGAGCATCGCATTCGGGATGCCCTCTTCCAGTGGCCTGCACTGGATGGGGACTTCTGATCTCACCCGTACGCCGGATGCCGTTCACTCAATCCTCTCGGACTTCTGCAATCTGCGACGCAAGGGCATGAGCGAGGCGCGGCGTCTGCGCGATCTTGAGCCCGATTTGATTCGAGAGCTGGTCGCACGCGCAGACCTCCATCCAGCCGCAGCGCCGGAACGGCGACCGGCGGCTCCACGAGCTGGTGTCATATCTCACGGCAACGGGCAGGCCGTTCTCCTCGCCCTGCCCTTCGGCCGCTGCCGCGCCGAGCAGTTGGTTCAAGTAGCCAACTGGAGCGAACGCTTCGGCAGCGGCGAAATTCGCCTGTCCGTCACGCGGGGCATCCTGCTGCCGATGATCGCAAGCGAGCACGTCTCCGCATTAATCGACGAGGCGGGCCGTGCCGGCTTCATCACCGAGGCGGACGACATTCGCCTGTGTTTGATGGCCTGCCCTGGTAGACCGGATTGCGGCAGCGCGCTGACATCCGCTCCTGCTGACGCCCTGCGCATTGCGGAGTCCTGTGGGGATCTGCTTCGACAAGGCGCAACGCTTCATGTCTCGGGCTGCCCGAAAGGGTGCGCCCATCCCGGCAAGGCGGATCTCACGCTGGTCGGCCGTAGCGATGGCGGCTACGACGTCGTCCCGAACGGATCCACCCGCGACGCCTCTTTCCTTCATCTCTCCATTGACGAGATCATGCTCCGTTTATCGCCCTTGAACACCTTAAATGGCCTGCGCCGCGCCTCCCCGGAGCGTCAGCCATGAGCGCGTCCCGCGACTACATCCGCGAGGGCGCAGAAATCTATCGCCGCTCCTTCGCGATCATTCGCGCGGAGGCGGACCTCTCGCGCTTTTCCGGCACCGCCGAGCGTGTCGCAGTGCGCATGATCCATGCCTGCGGCATGACGGACCTGCCGAAAGACATCGACCTCTCCCCCGACTTCGCTGAAGCGGCTGAATCCGCCCTCAAACGCGGCGCGCCGATCCTGTGCGACGCCAAGATGGTGGCGAACGGCATCACCCGCGCGCGGCTGCCGGCAGGTAACGAGGTGATCTGCACCCTGGATGATCCGCGCGTCCCAGTGCTCGCGGCGGAACTCGGCAGCACCCGCTCGGCCGCCGCTATGGAGCTCTGGCGCGAGCGCCTCGAAGGCGCCCTCGTGGTGTTCGGCAATGCGCCCACCGCGCTGTTTCACCTGCTCGAGATGCTTGACGCCGGCGCACCGAAGCCTGCTGCCGTGATCGGCATTCCGGTCGGGTTCATTGGGGCGGCAGAATCCAAGGAGGCGCTCGCCCGCGACGGACGCGTGCCCCACCTCGTGGTGCACGGACGGCGCGGCGGCAGCGCCATGGCGGCGGCAGCGGTCAATGCGCTCGCGAACCCGGTGGAGTGAGGTGGTTATGGCGAACGACACCATCCGCTTCTTCGGCTTAGGACTAGGCCCCGGCAATCCCGATTACATGACCGTGCGTGCCCGCAAGGTGCTGGAAACGGCTGATCGGCTGGCTCATTTCTGCAAACGCGGACGGCGCGGCAATGGGCGCACCATCGCCGATGCCATCGTTGGCGCAGACCCTGAGCGGGAGATCGCACTCGTCTACCCCGTGACCACCGAAATTCCCGCCGACCACCCGGATTACGCCGCCGCTCTTAACCCCTTCTACGAGGAAGCAGCATCACGGCTTCTCGCCGAGATCGAGGCCGGCCGCACGGTCGCGGTCCTCTGCGAGGGCGACCCCTTCTTCTACGGCTCCTTCATGCATCTCTGGTGGCGCCTCAAGGACAAGGTGCCGACGGAAGTCGTGCCCGCCGTCTCCGGCATGTCGGGCGCCTGGACCCGCGCTGGCGCGCCGATCACCTGGGGCGACGACGTGCTCACAGTGGTGCCGGGGACGCTGCCCGAGATGGAGCTGACGCGACAACTGTCGGGCACCGACGCCGCCGTGGTGATGAAGCTGGGACGCAACCTGCCGAAGGTGCGGGCAGCACTCGCCACCGCAGGCCTCCTGGAGCGCGCGATCTATGTGGAGCGCGCCACCATGGCGCAGGAAAAGATTATCCCACTGCACGAACTACCCGAAGTTTTCGACGCTCCCTATTTCTCGCTCATCATCGTGCCGGGGCAAGGGAGGCGCGTATGACGGGCCTGCTCACGATTGTGGGCCTCGGCCCCGGCGATCCGCGCTTCCTGACGCCCGCAGCCGCCGAGGCGCTCGCCACGGCCACCGACCTCGTCGGCTATGGCCCCTATGTGGACCGCGTGCCGGAGCGGCCCGGCCAGCAGCGGCACACCTCGGATAATCGGGTCGAACTCGACCGTGCGCGCTTCGCACTGGAGCTTGCGGCGAAGGGAGCTCGCGTGGCCGTGGTGTCCGGGGGAGATCCCGGCGTGTTCGCCATGGCGGCGGCCGTGTTCGAGGCCGTCGACGGCGGTGATCCGGCGTGGCGCAGCCTCGACATCCGCGTCGAGCCCGGCATCACGGCGATGCTCGCGGCAGCGGCCCGCGTGGGCGCGCCGCTCGGCGGTGATTTCTGCGCCATGTCGCTGTCGGACAATCTGAAGCCCTGGGAGGTGGTCGAGGCGCGACTTCGCGCGGCGCTCAGCGCCGATTTCGTGGTGGCGCTCTACAACCCGATCTCCTCAGCCCGGCCTTGGCAGCTCGGCGCGGCATTCAAGATCGTGGCGGAGACGCGTGGCCCCGACACGCCGATCATTCTCGCGCGGGCCGTCATGCGACCGGACGAGCAAATCAGGATTGTTCCGCTTTCCGAGGTGGAGGCGTCGATGGCGGACATGTCCACAATCGTGATCATCGGCGCCAGCACCACCAAGCTCATAGAGCGGCCCGATGGCGAAATGCCTTATGTCTACACGCCGCGCTTTTACGGGGTGCGGCCGTGACGGCGCTCGAGCCACTCCAGGGCGGCGTCCGCGCTCGCAACCTCCTCGATGCCGCGAGGCTTCTCCGGCCGTGCCACGACGATGACGGGCACTCCGAGAGCCCGCGCCGCCGCGATCTTCGGGTAGGTCGCAGCCCCACCGGAATTCTTCGTCACGACAATCTCGACGCGCTCGCGTTCCATCAGTGCCCGCTCGGCCGCCTCATTGAAAGGTGCGCGATCCTGGATGGCGATGACGTTCGGAACCGGCAGTGCATCGCCAATGGGCCCGATGGTGCGCACGAGATAGGTGTGCTGCGGCGCGGCCGCGAAGGGCGGCAGTTCGAGGCGGCCCACGGTGAGAAAGACCCGGCGGGGCTCATCGCCCAACGCTCGAACCGCTTCTCCCGTCGAGCCGACTTCGATCCATCGGTCACCCTCCTGCGGAGCCCAGGGCGGACGGCGCAGGGCGAGCAGCGGAACGCACGCGCTCGCACAGGCCTCCGCAGCGCTGCGCGACATCATAGCGGCGAAGGGATGGGTTGCGTCGATCACCGCCTCGATCCGTTCCTGCGCCAGGAAACGGATAAGCCCCTCCACGCCGCCGAAGCCACCGATGCGGGTTGGAATCGGCAGGGGCCGTGGGTCGCTGGTGCGCCCGGCCATGGACAGGAGCGGGCTGAACTCGGATCGGCCGGAAAGAAGCCTTGCGAGCGCGGAGGCTTCCGTCGTGCCGCCCAGAATGAGAATGCGCATGCGCTCCTTTTCCCTGAATTCTGAGACGGAGTCGAGCATGACGAAAGCTCCCTGGCTCACCATCATCGGCATCGGCGAGAACGGACGCGCCGGCCTCTCTCCCGCGGCTCAGGATGCGCTCGACCGGGCGGAGTTCGTGATCGGCGGCGCGCGTCACCTTGAACTTGCGGCACCCTTGCGCGCCGACACGCAGACCTGGCCGAGCCCCTTTGCGGAAGGCTACCCGGTGATCCTGGCGCGTCGGGGACAACCCACCTGCGTACTGGCGACGGGCAATCCGTTCCATTATGGGGTCGGGGCCGAACTCGCCCGTCTCGTTCCGGCGGACGAGATTATCTGCCATCCGCAGCCCTCCGCCTTCAGCCTCGCGGCTGCGCGCCTGGGATGGTCGCTGCCGGATTGCGAGTGCGTCAGCCTGCATGGCCGGGCGCTGGAGCGGATCATTCCCGACCTGCAGCCGGGTGCCCGCATTCTGATCCTGTCGTGGGACGGTTCGACCCCGGGCAAGCTCGCGGAGTTGCTGGAAGCGCGCGGCATGGGCGCCTCGACCATCTCCGTGCTGGAAGCTATGGGCGGCCCGCGCGAACGCATCCGCCATGCGATTGCAGACACGTTCAATATTGCCGATCTTGATCCGCTCAACACTGTCGCGATCGAGGTCGCGGCATCACGTGATGCGCGTGTCGTTCCCCTCACGCCCGGTCTTCCCGACTCTTGGTTCGAGAATGACGGTCAGCTCACCAAGGCGGAGATACGTGCGCTGACCTTGGCAGCCCTTGCGCCGAAGGCCGGTGAACTGTTGTGGGATATCGGCCTGGGCGCAGGTTCGGTGGGCATCGAATGGTGCCTGCGCCATCCGCGCAATCGTTGCATCGGCGTCGAGGAGCGCCCGGAGCGCGCCGAGCGAGCGCGGCGCAATGCTCTCGAACTCGGCGCAACGGCGCTGGACATCCGCATTGGTCAGGCACCCGAGGCCCTGGCCGACCTGCCGGCACCGGATGCCGTCTTCATCGGTGGCGGCGCATCCCAGCCCGGTGTTTTCGATGTTGCCTGGGCGGCGCTGAAACCCGGAGGCCGCCTCGTCGTCAACGCCGTGACGCTGGAGACCGAGACGCTGCTCGGCGCGCTCTACGCGCAGCATGGCGGTGCCATGCGGCGCTTGGCGTTCTCGCGTCTGGAGGCCGTCGGCGGCATGCATGGCTGGCGGGCGGCGATGCCCGTCATGCAATGGGTGGTGGTGAAGCCATGATCGTGGCCGGTGTGGGATTGAGGCATAGCGTCAAGGCCGACGAGATCGTAGCGCTCGTCGAGCAGGCTTTGGAGCATGCGTCGCTTGCGCGTGACGACCTGACCAAACTTGCGACCGTTGAGGCTCTGTCGATCCTGCCCGCTTTCACGGAAGCCGCCCGTCGGCTTGATGTTCCGGTGACACCTGTTGCACAAGACGCTCTCTCGGCATCAGCCCCGCATGTTCGCACGAAATCGGCCCGCTCCATCGCCGCGCATGGGGTCGGATCGGTCGCCGAAGCCGCGGCGCTTGCCGCCGCAGGGCCGCACCCGAGACTTATCCTGGAGCGCATAACCTCGGCCTCCGCCACCTGCGCCCTCGCACGTCCGGAGACAGGCCCATGACCGTTCATTTCATCGGAGCAGGTCCCGGTGCTCCCGATCTCATCACCGTGCGCGGACGCTCGCTCATCGAGCGCTGCCCTGTCTGCCTCTATGCCGGCTCCATCGTGCCGCCGGAAATCCTCTCCTGGTGCCCACCCGGCGCACGGCTCGTGGACACGGCTCCCCTCGATCTTGAAGCCATCACGGCCGAATACGTGCGCGCGCACGAGCGCGGTGAGGACGTGGCGCGGCTCCATTCCGGCGATCTCTCGATCTGGAGTGCCATGGGCGAGCAGCTGCGGCGACTCGATGCGTTTGGGATCCCCTATACGATCACACCGGGCGTTCCCGCCTTCGCAGCGGCCGCCGCCGCAATCGGGCGCGAGCTGACCGTGCCGGAGGTCGGGCAGTCGGTGGTGCTTACGCGCACCTCGGGCCGCGCTTCCGCCATGCCGGAAACGGAGCGGCTTTCAACCTTCGCGCAGACCAAGGCGACGCTTGCCATTCACCTGTCGATCCATGTGATCGAGCGGGTGGTGGAGGACCTTGTGCCGGCATACGGCGCCGATTGTCCTACGGCCGTGGTCTGGCGCGCCTCCTGGCCGGACGAGCGGGTGATCAAGGGCACGCTCGGCACGATCGCCGCCATGGTTCGCGCCGAGAAGCTGGAACGCACGGCGCTGATCTTGGTGGGGCGCACCCTGGAGGCAAAGGATTTTCGCGAGAGCGCCCTCTATTCGGCCGATTACGACCGGCGCTTCCGCCCCAGCGCCCGCGAGGATGGCCAATGAGGCACGCGGCGTCAGGCCACCGGATGGAACGGCACGCGGCCAACGAGTTGGCCGTTTCGGTCGAACACGATGATTTCGAGCGCGATCTCGGCACCCCGCAGGGCCTTGGAGGCCGTCTGCCACGCATGCTGCGCCACCACGTCGGCCAGCGGAAGGCTGAGACGCTTGGCCGTCTCCAGCACTTCGAGCGCGGTGTTGGCGCCACGCGCCTGCTCGGCGACGGAGGGCTCGGCACCGGCTTCGCGCAGGCGCTCGGACAACCATGCGAGATCGATCGCGCCGGAGCGCGAATGCAGGTCGAGCAGGCCCTGACCGAGCTTGGTCATCTTGGCGAAGCCGCCCGCGATGGTGACCTTCGGCACCGGATTGCGGCGCAGGTATTTCAGCATGCCGCCGGCGAAATCGCCCATGTCGATGAGGGCATGATCCGGCAGGTTGTAGAGCGCCTGCACGGCCTTCTCGGAGGTCGATCCCGTGGCGCCCGCCACATGGTCGAGACCGCCGGCACGGGCGACATCGATGCCGCGATAGATGCTGTGGATCCAGGCAGCGCAGGAATAGGGCACCACCACGCCTGTGGTGCCGAGGATCGACAAGCCGCCCAGGATGCCGAGGCGCGGGTTGAGGGTCTTCTGGGCAATGGCCTCACCGCCCGGGATGGAGATTTCCACCTCGATATCCGTTGGACCTCCGATGCTGCGCGCCGCCTCCTCCAGATTGTCGCGAATCATCTGGCGCGGCACCGGATTGATGGCGGGCTCTCCCAGCGGCAGGGGCAGGCCTGCGCGGGTGACGGTGCCGACGCCCTCGCCGGCCCGGAACGACACGCCGGAGCCCGGCGCACCCGCCCGAACGGTTGCGATCACCAGCGCGCCATGGGTCACATCCGGATCGTCGCCCGCATCCTTGACGATGCCGACCCGCATGCCGCCTTCGATGGTCTCCGTGAGCGCCAGGGAGAAGGCCGGCCGTGCACCACCGGGCAGCACGATCTCGACGGGATCGGGACATTCACCCGTCTGCCATCCCAGATAGGCCGCCCTGGCCGCCGCCGTGGCGCAGGCGCCCGTGGTCCAGCCACGGCGCAAGGTTCCAGCGGGTTTACTCTCGTCCATAAGCTCTCTTACAACGTCCCCATGAATTCCAACAGCCATCTCGGGATGGCCAGTCACGCTGGGAGACCCGCATGACCGCCCTCTCCCGTCTCACGCCGCCCTTCGCGCCCGGCACGGTCTGGCTCGTCGGCGCGGGCCCGGGCGATCCCGGCCTGCTCACGATCCATGCCCTGAACGCCCTCGCGAAGGCGGATGTCATTGTTTACGACGCCCTCATCGATCCGGCCGTTCTTTCCTTCGCTCGGGAAGGTGCTGCCCTGGAATTTGCCGGCAAGCGCGGCGGCAAGCCTTCGGCGGTTCAGCGGGACATCTGCGAGCGGCTGGTCCAGCTCGCCCGTGAAGGCAAGCGGGTGCTGCGGCTCAAAGGAGGCGACCCCTTCATCTTCGGGCGCGGCGGCGAGGAAGCGCTGGCTCTGTCCGAGGCGGGAATCCCCTTCCGCATCATCCCGGGCGTGTCGAGCGGCCTTGCTTCGCTCGCCATCCACGGCGTGCCGGCGACCATGCGCAAGACGAACCACGCGGTGATCCTGGCCACCGGCCACCCTGCCCCGGATGCGGAGATCGAATGGGCGTCGCTGGCCCGCACGGGCGCGCCCATCGTGCTCTACATGGCGGTGTCGAACCTTCCCTCCATCGTGCAGGGCCTCATGGAAGGCGGACTCGCAGGCGACACGCCGGCGCTCGTGGTCCATGGCGCGACGACCGCGAAGGAAAGCGTCGTGGAGGGAACGCTCGCGACCCTGCCGAAGCTCGCGGAGGATGGGCTCATCCGCTCGCCCGCCATCGTGGCCATCGGCGCCATCGCAGCCTTCCGATCGGCCATCGCCAATCACCTCCTCGAGTTCGGCAGCGAGGCCGCCCAGTGAGCCTCGGCCCCGGCCTGCTCGTCGCCGCGCCCCGCTCAGGTTCAGGCAAGACGACCATCGTACTCGGCCTCCAGCGGGCGCTCGCCCGCCGGGGCCTCAACGTGCGCGGCGTGAAATGCGGCCCCGACTACATCGACCCGGCCTTTCACGAAGCCGCCACCGGCGCCCCAAGCTTCAATCTCGATAGCTTTGCCATGAACCGACCCCTGCTCGGGGCGATTGCATCGCAAGCCGCCAGCAATGCGGATCTCGTGATCGGGGAAGGCTCCATGGGCCTCTTCGACGGCATCCGACAGGAGATCGGCCGCACGGGCGCGAGCGCCGACATCGCCGCTCTCCTCGGCTGGCCGGTGATCCTGGTTCTGGACGTGTCGGGACATGCGCAATCGGCCGCCGCCGTCGCCCTCGGCTGCGCCCGCTTCGATCCGCGGATCGACGTGGCCGGGGTGGTGCTGAACAAGGTCGCGAGCGAACGGCATCGCAGGCTGGTGGAGGACGGCATGGCCCGCATCGGCCTGCCTGTTCTCGGCGCACTCATGCGCAACGCGGACCTCACCCTGCCGGAGCGCCATCTCGGCCTCGTCCAGGCAGGCGAGACCGAGGAACTCGACGCACGGCTGGAGCGTCTGGCGGATGCGGTGGAAGGCGCCGTCGATCTCGACCGGCTCATGGCTCTCGCCCGCCCGACTCAGCTCGACGGCTCTGATCCCATCATTCCCCTGCCCCCGCCGGGTCAGCGGGTCGCACTGGCGTCGGACCAGGCCTTCTCCTTCGTCTACCCACATGTACTCGCCGGATGGCGGGAAGCAGGGGCCGAGATCATGACCTTCTCGCCTCTTGCCGATGAACCTCCGCCTTCAGACTGCGACGTCTGCTGGCTGCCAGGAGGCTACCCGGAGCTTCACGCAGGACGCATCGCGAATGCCAGTCGCTTTCTCGAAGGCCTGCAGAGCTTTGCAGAGAGCTGGCCGGTTCACGGGGAATGCGGCGGCTACATGGTCTTAGGAATGTCCCTTGAGGATGGTGAGGGGCATGTCCACGCCATGGCTGGCCTCCTGCCGGTCGAGACGAGCTATGCCAAGCGCAAGATGCATCTCGGCTACCGGGTTGCGGATCTGCTCCACGGCGGCGTGCTTGGACGAGCAGGGGCGCGCCTTGTGGGCCATGAGTTCCACTATGCCTCCGTCACACAATGCGACAGGTCAGCGGAAACGGCTTTTGCTAGAATCGCGGATGCAGAGGACAACGACCTCGGCTTTGCAGGTCACCGCAATGGTTTCGTGACGGGGAGCTTCTTCCACACCATCGCCCTTCGCTGATGGTGTGACCTCTCAAACGCTCACGCTGCGACAGGCACGCTGGATTTCACCCACGAGACGGCCGGGCTGTACAGGCTTTTGAAGCACGACGATATCGGGATGGCGCTCGCCCACGCCCGAGGGCAACCCGCCGCTTCCGGTGTAGACCACGACGCCGACCTTCCGGGCCCGCAAGGACTCCAGCACAGGCGTGATGTCCCCGTCACTAAGATTGACATCAAGCACCGCTGCGTCGATGCCTTGATCAGCCTTGACGGTCTGCTTGGCCTCGCGGAGCGATCCAACCGGACCGATGACCTCCCCTTCAGCCCGCTCGACCAGATCGCTGATGTCCGTAGCGATGGCAGGATCGTCCTCGACGACGAGAACACGCAAGCCGTTCAACATCCCAGTCTCCTCGGTAGCAGGACAAGGCTTCAGATCGAGTCAATTCGCCATACCGGCGGCTGTTCCGGCCGCGGGACGAGGGGCAGCCATGTGTCCGCGGACAGGCGCGGGAACAGAGCTTCGCAGACGCACGTTTCGACAGGTTAGTTTTTTCACATCTTGTCATGAGTCCGGCTTGTGAGCAGCAGCCCATCACCGTCCAGAGGAGCCGAACTCCTCCCCGTGTCGCATCGATCCGAAGAATTGGCATACCGGCTCCGGCAGCAGGAGGTGCTGGCAGGCTTCGGCCTCTTCGCCCTGCAGGCCATGGACCTCGACGCCCTTCTGCAGGAGGCCTGCAGGATCAGTGCCATTGGCCTCGGGAGCGAGCTGTCGAAAGTGCTGGAATACCGCCCGGACGAGGACAAGCTCCTCCTGCGGGCCGGCATCGGCTGGCGGCCCGGTGTGGTCGGGCATGCTCGTGCGTCTGCCGATTTGGGATCTGCGGCAGGCTATGCTTTCCGCACCGGCGAGGCCGTGCTCTCCAGCCATCTTGGCGCGCCTGCCGCCGAGGGCGAAGATCGGTTCCGCGCCTCCCAGGTGATGGTCGAGCATGGCGTCCGACGGGCGATCAACGTGCCGATCCGCGGGCGCGACTGGTCCTTCGGCGTGCTTGAAGCCGACAGCCCGCAGGAGAACAAGTTCACCCAGGCTGACATCGCCTTTCTGCAGGGTGTGGCCAATATCCTGGGCGTCGCCATGGAGCGCGTCAGGGTCGAGCAGGCGGTGCAGGAGAGCGAGGAGAGCTTCCGCACCTTGGCCAATTCCATTCCGCAGCTCGCCTGGATGGCCGACGCTTCCGGGTCGATCTATTGGTACAACCAGCGCATCTTCGACTACACAGGTTTGGACTTCGAGGAGATCAAGGGGTGGGGCTGGCGCTCCCTGCACCACCCCGACCACCTGGAGCGGGTGGTGGAACGCATCCGCCGCTCCTTCGAGACCGGCGAGCCGTGGGAGGATACCTTTCCGCTCCGTGGCCAGGATGGATCCTACCGCTGGTTTCTCTCCCGCGCCCTGCCGATCCGCGACAGCGCCGGCCGGATCCTGCGCTGGTTCGGCACCAACACCGATGTGACCGAGCAGCGCGAGGCGGAAGAACGGAACCAGTTGATGACCCAGGAGGTCAGCCACCGGGTCAAGAATTCCCTGGCGCTGGTGGCGAGCCTGCTCGGGCTTCAATCCCGCTCAACCACCAATCCCGAGGCCAGACAGGCCCTGGAAGATGCCTATGCGCGGGTCCAGACCATCGCACAGATCCACGACCGGCTCTGGCGGCAATACGATGCCCAGAGCGTCGACCTTTGCGGCTTCCTGAACGACCTCTGTCACAAGCTTCAGGAAACGGCCATGGAACATCGGCTCGAATTTCATGGCCATTCGGTCATGATCACGACCGACCGGGCGATTTCCTTAGGCTTGCTCCTCAACGAGATCGTCACCAACGCGTTCAAATACGCTTATCCAGAAGGCGGCGGCGGACCCGTCGAGGTGCGGCTCTCCGCGAGCGGCGGGGAGCTTCGGCTGGAGGTGGCGGACCAGGGTGTCGGCCTTCCGGGTGGGTTCGAGTTTTCCAAGCATCGCAAGAGCCTCGGATCACGCCTGATCGTGAACATCGCCCGGCAATTGCAGGCCCAGGTGGAACCGGGTCCGAACTCTCCCTCCGGGGCCCGTTTCGTGGTGACCATGCCAATTCAACAGAGCTGATCCGCAATGCGATTGGTGAACCTCCTGAAGGGGTGGGAGTTGAACAGAACCCAACAAGGAGACCATCATGCGCCTCAAATTCATCCTGCCTCTGGCTGCCCTCCTCGCCCTGTCCGCCTGCGGCGACGATGGTCCGGACCAGACCGGAAGCACGGACAAAAACAACCAGCCGGCCAATACGACACCCGCCAACCCCACCGTCCCCAGCCGCCCGGCCGGGCCGCCTGCGCAGTAGGCTGAACGATCATCCGAGATCTGGAGCGCTCCCGAGGCGGCGACACTAGCGCGCCTTGGGTCTATCCCATGTTAATGCGACCGTATAGGACCTGCGGTCTCCTAACGCCTGTCATGTCCGGATGGGGACGGCATCATGTCGCGGGCGAGGGCCAAAGGGACAAACCGTCATTCTTTTGCCGCAGCCCTCCTTCCTGATCTGGTCAAAGCGTGGAAGAGCGCGGGCTGACGTTCGAGCTTGGCAGCCACATTGGGAGATCGCATGGCGCTCCCGTAGGCATATTCAAGCTCCCTCCGTTCGCGTCGAAGATGGTGGAGGCGCCCATGAACGAGGCATTCCATATCGGACAGCTTGTCCGGATCAGCAGACCAGTCTCAGGTTATGCGGATCACCGCACCTACTGCATCGTTTGCTTGGTGTCGAAGTCGGACGGATATGCGGTTTATCGGGTCAAGAACACGGTGGGGATCGAGCGCCTCGTCAGGGCCGATGAGATCGAGCCGGCAGCCCTCACGGCCGTTCCCTAAAAAGCCTGAATCGAATCTTCGGACCTTCCACGGCTGCGGGAAATCGCCCGCATGGGCCATTAGCCCATGGTAGCGGATCATGGCCCTTGCCCTCCCCTGACGGGCGCGACAGAATGCTTCCCTAACGACGCCGGCAAAAAGACCGGCAGGTGCATGAGCCGGTACGGCCATGCATCAAGAGGGAACGTAGCCATACCGCGCCAGAAGACGCGCGGGTGCCAGGGAGGTTGACGTCTTTGACGACGGCAGCAGATGCGCGCGCGGATACATTTCCAAAACTGCTCGTGCGCAACGCGCGCACGCGCCCGAACCGCACCGCGTTTCGGCACAAGGACCTTGGAATCTGGCAATCCTGGACATGGGGCGAGGTGCACGAGATCGTGCGCGCCTATGCCAGCGGGTTGCAATCGCTCGGGTTGAAGCGTGGCGGCAAGATCGCCATCGTCGGCTACAACCGGCCCTATCTCTACTGGAGCATCGCCGCGGCCCAATGGATCGGGGCGATCCCGATCCCGGTCTATGCTGACTCTGTCGCCGACGAGATGGCCTATGTGCTGGCCCATGCGGAGGTCACTCACGCAGCCGTGCTGGACCAGGAGCAGGTCGACAAGCTTCTCTCCGTGTCCGAGCAACTGCCCCAGCTTCAGCATGTGCTCTATGACGAGCAGAAGGGCTTGCGGGATTACGACCACAGCCGCCTGCACTCCATCGAATCCGTGGTTGAGGAAGGCCGCGCCCGGCTCGCGGATGCCCAGGAGGCGGAGGTCATTGAACGCGCACTTCAGGACGGCAAGGGCGCGGATCTCGCGATCATTCTCTACACCTCCGGCACCACGGGCCGCCCCAAGGGCGTGATGCTCACCTCCAACGCGGTGATCGCGGCAGCCGCGATCGGCTGCGACTTCGACAAGCTCGACGAGAGCGACGAGATCATGGCCTACCTGCCGATCGCATGGGTGGGCGACCACATCTTCTCCTATGCGCAGGCATTTCTCGCCGGCTTATGCGTGAACTGCCCCGAGAGCCCGGAAACGGTGGCGGACGACCGGCGCGAGATCGGCGCTACTTACGTCTTCGCCCCGCCGCGCATCTTCGAGAGCATGCTTACCCTCACCATGGTGCGCATCGAGGATGCGAGCGCATTGAAGCGGCGCATGTTCCACTACTTCATCAACCACGCCAACAAGGTCGGCGAGAAAATCCTGAACCGGGAGCCGGGCGTCAGCGCCTGGGACCGGTTGCTCTGGAAGCTCGGCAACGTGCTTGTCTACGCGCCCTTGCGCAATCGCTTCGGCATGACGCGGGTGAAGGTGGGCTACACGGCGGGCGAAGCCATCGGCCCTGAGATCTTCCGCTTCTACCGCTCCATCGGGGTGAACCTGAAGCAGCTCTACGGGCAGACGGAGGCAAGCGTCTACATCACCATGCAGCCTGACGGCGAGATCCGCGCCGACACGGTGGGCCGCCCTGCGCCGCAGGTGGAGATCCGCATCGCCGATAACGGCGAGGTGCTTTATCGCTCGCCCGGCGTCTTCGTCGGCTACTACAAGGACGACGAGAAGACCGCAGAGACCAAAACGCCCGACGGCTTCGTGCATTCGGGTGATGCCGGCTTCTTCGACCAGAACGGCCACCTCAAGATCATCGACCGCGCCAAGGATGTGGGCAAGATGCGGGACGGCGCACTCTTCCCGCCGAAATACGTCGAGAACAAGCTGAAGTTCTATCCCAACATCAAGGAAGCGGTCTGCTTCGGCGATGGCCGGGATTATGTGGCGGCCTTCATCAACATCGACCTCGTGGCGGTGAGCAACTGGGCCGAACGCAACGGCGTCACTTATGCCTCCTACCAGGAGCTCGCTGGTCATCCGCGTGTCTACGACATGATCGACAAGCACGTCGACGAGGTGAACCGTTCACTCGCCTCCGAGCCGCGCATGGGCGGCGCACAGATCAAAAGGTTCCTGATCCTGCATAAGGAGCTTGATGCCGACGACGGCGAGCTCACCCGGACGCAGAAGGTGCGCCGCGGCTTCATCGCCGACCGCTACGCTCCCCTGATCCAGGCGCTCTATGACGGCTCGACCGAGGCGGACATCTCGACGGAAGTCACCTTCGAGGACGGCCGCAAGGGCGTGATCTCCGCACGGGTCAAGATCAAGGACATGAAGCTCTATCCGGCCGAGAACGGGCATGTACTGGAGGCTGCGGAATGAGAGCACCCGACAATCCCGTCTTTGCCAAGGGCGACGTGCTGCTCGCGGTAGAGAACGTGTCGCTGGGCTTCGGCGGCGTGAAGGCGCTCACCGATGTGTCCTTCGACATTCGCAAGAGCGAGATCCGCGCCATCATCGGGCCGAACGGTGCCGGCAAGACCTCGATGCTCAACTGCATCAACGGCTTCTACTACCCGACCGAAGGACGCATCACCTTCAAGGGCGTGAAGCGCCCAAAGATGCGCCCCTACGAGGCGGCCCGCGGCGGCATCGCCCGCACGTTCCAGAACGTCGCTCTCTTCAAGAGCATGTCGACGCTCGACAACATCATGGCCGGCCGCTCCATCAAGATGCATTCTAACTTCTTCTGGCAGCTTTTCCGCCATGGCCCGGCCATGAAGGAAGAGGTCGAGCACCGCCGATTCGTGGAAGAGATCATCGACTTCCTTGAGATCCAGCACATCCGCAAGACTCCGGTGGGACGCCTTCCTTATGGCCTGCAGAAGCGGGTCGAGCTCGGTCGGGCGTTGGCCATGGAGCCGGAGCTTCTGCTGCTCGACGAGCCCATGGCGGGCATGAACCTGGAAGAGAAGGAAGACATGTCGCGGTTCATCCTGGAGGTGAACCAGCAGTACGGGACCACCATCGCCCTCATCGAGCACGACATGGGTGTGGTGATGGATCTCTCCGACCGGGTCGTGGTGCTGGAATACGGGCGCAAGATTGCCGATGGCACGCCGTCCGAGGTCAAGGGCGACCAGCGCGTGATCGATGCCTATCTCGGCGTGGCGCATTGAGGACGGGCGATGGACATTCTCTATAAGATTTTCATCGAGCCCTTCGTGTTCATGGGCGAGGCGCCGGATCTTCTGATCCAGACCCTTTGGGAAGGGCTCGTCTCCGGCGTGCTCTATGCGCTGATCGCGCTCGGCTTCGTGCTCATCTTCAAGGCATCGGGCGTGTTCAACTTCGCTCAAGGCATCATGGTCGTGTTCGCGGCCCTGACTCTGGTGGGTCTCTACGAGAAGGGCGTGCCGGCCTTCCTGGCGCTCATCCTCGCGGTGCTCGTCATGCTCGTTCTCGCCGTCGTGGTGGAGCGGGTTGTGCTGCGGCCCCTCGTCAACCAGCCCGACATCATCCTCTTCATGGCGACCTTTGGGCTCACCTATTTCCTCATCGGCTTCGGCGAGCTCATCTTCGGCGGCAACCCGAAGGAAATGATCACCGACGCACTGTTCCTGCCCCAGGGCACGACGGAACTGGACATGCTGGGCGGGATGGTGCGCTTCCAGCATCTCGACATCGCCGCCGCCGTCATTGCGTCGATCATGATCGGCCTGCTGGCGGTGTTCTTCTCCAAGACCCGCATCGGTCGGGCGCTGCGCGCCGTAGCGGACAGCCACAAGGCGGCGCTTTCGGTCGGCATCTCGCTCAACCAGATCTGGGTGATCGTGTGGTTTGCCGCCGGCATCGTGGCGCTGGTGGCGGGCATCATGTGGGGCGCCCGATCGGGCGTGTCCTTCTCGCTCCAGATCATCGCGCTGAAAGCGTTGCCCGTTCTCATCCTCGGCGGCTTCACCTCTATCCCCGGCGCCATCATCGGCGGGCTCATCATCGGCGTAGGCGAGAAGATCGGCGAGTTCTACTGGGGACCGCTCGTGGGCGGCGGCGTCGAGACCTGGCTCGCCTACGTGATCGCCCTGCTCTTCCTGCTCTACAGGCCGCAGGGTCTGTTCGGCGAAAAGATCATCGAACGGATTTAAGAAGGATTGTTCAGTGCTCTACCGTGAGGCCGGCCAGTTCAAGACCAACTATGTGGCGGACAGCGCAATCTTCCCCCTGCGCCAGGACAGGATTGGGCTTGGCCTCATCATCATTGCCGCCTATGCACTGGCCTTCCTCGGCAACAGCTTCCTGCTGCAGGCGGTGATGATCCCGTTCCTGGTGTTCTCGCTGGCTTCCATCGGACTGAACATCCTCACGGGCTACACGGGCCTGCTGTCGCTGGGCACCGGCGCTTTCATGGGCGTGGGCGCCTATGCCTGCTACAAGCTGATGACGGCCTTCCCGGAGGTGAACGTCATCGTCTGGATCTTCGTCTCCGGTTTCTTTTCCGCCGCCATCGGCGCGCTGTTTGGGCTGCCTTCGCTGCGCATTAAAGGTTTTTATCTCGCAGTCGCGACCCTCGCCGCGCAATTCTTCCTGCAATGGTGCTTCATCCGCATCCCGTGGCTGGTGAACTACAATGTCTCGGGAGCCCTCGATGCGCCGCTGCGCACCCTGTTCGGCACCCCGATCATGGGTCCGAACGCCACGCCGCAGACCCGTTACCTCGTGGTGCTCACCATCGTGATCCTGCTCACCTGGCTCGCCTCGAACCTCGTTCATGGCCGCATCGGGCGCATGTGGATCGCGATCCGGGACATGGATCTGGCGGCCGAGCTCATGGGCATCAGGCCGCTGCAGACGAAGCTCCTGGCCTTTGCCGTATCGTCCTATTATTGCGGCGTCGCCGGCGCGCTCCTCGTGTTCCTCTGGTATGGCGGCGCCGAATACGACGTGTTCAACATCAACCAATCCTTCTTCATCCTGTTCATGGTGATCATCGGCGGCTTGGGGAGCCTTATCGGCTCGTTCTTCGGCGCCGCGCTCATCTTCATCCTGCCGATCGTGCTCGGCATCGTGCTGCCGGCAATTATGTCGCCCTTCGGTATCTCGGTGGGTGCCGACGTGATCGAGCACCTGCGTTTCATGATCGTGGGTGCGCTCATCATCTTTTTCCTGATCGTCGAACCGCACGGCCTCGCGCGGCTCTGGCAGATCGGCAAGCAGAAGCTCCTGGTCTGGCCGTTCCCCTACTGACGGCGGGTCGCAAGGAGACAGACGTAACAACAATTCGGCTCTTTAGCCGATACAACGGGAGGAAACGAATGTCGTTTCGCAAATTAGGTCTTGGATTAGCCGCCGCGACTATGCTCGCCGGCATGGCCCTGCCTGCCTTCGCGCAGGACTCGGTCTATGTTCCCCTCTTCACCTACCGCACCGGACCCTTCGCCGGATCCGGTACCCACATCGCCGACGGCATGCACGATTACCTGCGCATGCTGAACGAGCGCGACGGGGGCATCGGCGGCGTGAAGCTCGTGCTTGAGGAATGCGAGACCGGCTACGACACCAAGAAGGGCGTCGAATGCTATGAATCCGTCAAGGGCAAGAACCCGGTCATCGTGAACCCATGGTCGACGGGCATCACACTGCCACTCATCCCGCGCGCCTCCGTGGACAAGATCCCGATCCTGTCCATGGCCTATGGCCTCTCGGCTTCGGCCCGTGGCGACATCTTCCCCTGGGTGTTCAACCCGCCGGCCACCTATTGGGATGGCCTGTCGATGATCGTCAAGTACATCGGCGAGAAGGAAGGCGGACTGGAGAAGCTGAAGGGCAAGAAGATCGGCTTCCTGCATCTCGACGCCGCCTTCGGCAAGGAGCCGGTGCCGCTGCTCCAGGAGCTGGCGAAGGATATCGGCTTCGAAGTCGCGCTTTACCCCGTCGCCGCGCAGGACATGCAGAACCAGTCTTCGCAATGGCTCAGCGCCCGCCGCGACCGGCCCGACTATATGATCATGTGGGGCTGGGGCTCCATGAACGGCGCAGCCGTGAAGGAAGCTGTCCGGTCCGGTTATCCGATGGACAAGTTCTACTCGGTGTGGTGGCCGGGTGAGGACGACGCCCGTGCGGGCGGCGCCGGCGCGAAGGGTTTCAAGATGCTCAACTGGCATGCGGTGGGAACGAACTTCCCCGCCATCCAGGACATCCAGAAGCACGTGGTCGACAAGGGCCTCTCCAAGGCTTCGAAGGACAAGGTCGGCGAGCTTCTCTACAACCGCGGCGTCTACAACTCCCTGCTGATTGCCGAGGGCATTGCCCAGGCGCAGAAGGTCACCGGCAAGAAGGTCGTGACCGGTGAGGACGTGCGCCGTGGCATGGAGAACATCAAGCTCGATCCGGCTCGCCTGAAGGAGCTTGGGCTCGAAGGCTTCACCGACCAGCTCGTGCTGTCCTGCTCGGACCACAATGGCCACCGCGCCGCCTTCATGCAGGAATGGGATGGCACCAAGTGGGTGAAGATCTCCAACCCCATCGAGCCGATGACCGATCGCGTGAAAGGTCAGCTCGAAGCCGCCGCGAAGGACTATGCCGAGAAGAACGCCGGCTGGCCCAAGCGGACTGAGGCTTGCGACAAGGCGAGCTGATGCACTGAGGGCATGCGGGCGGGGTGCCCGCATGCCTCCCCTCCTCCTGACAGGAAGCGCACATGAGCAGCGCCGTTCAGATGCAACCGCAGGCGACCCAAACCGTCCTCACGGTCAACAACATCGAGGTCGTCTACGACCATGTGATCCTCGTGCTCAAAGGCGTCTCGCTGAACGTGCCCAAGGGAGGCATCGTGGCGCTGCTCGGCGCGAACGGCGCCGGCAAGACGACGACACTCAAGGCCATATCCAACCTGTTGCGCGCCGAGCGCGGCGAGGTGACAAAGGGCTCGATCGAGTTCAACGGCGAGCGCGTCGATAAGCTGTCCCCGAACGAACTCGTCCGGCGCGGCTGCATCCAGGTGCTGGAGGGCCGCCACTGCTTCGGCCATCTCACCATTGAGGAAAACCTGCTCACCGGCGCCTTCACGCGCAAGGACGGCAATGCCGCCATCCGGCGCGACATCGAGGCCATCTACGAATACTTCCCGCGCCTTAAGCAGCGGCGCACCTCCATGGCGGGCTACACATCTGGCGGCGAGCAGCAGATGTGCGCTATCGGCCGCGCCATGATGTCCAAGCCCTCGATGATCCTGCTGGACGAACCTTCCATGGGCCTCGCGCCACAGATCGTGGAGGAGATCTTCGAGATCGTGCGCAAGCTCAATGCCACGGAAGGCGTGTCCTTCCTGCTCGCGGAGCAGAACACCAACATGGCGCTCAAATACGCGACCTACGGCTACATCCTCGAGACCGGCCGCGTGGTGATGGACGGGCCGGCGCAGATGCTGCGCGAGAATGAGGACGTGAAGGAGTTCTACCTCGGCGTATCAGAGGGCGACCGCAAGTCGTTCCGCGCCGTGAAAAGCTACAAGCGGCGCAAGCGTTGGCTGGCGTGAAGCCGGGGATGTGCCGAACCGCACTTGACGTTACGTCATAGCTTTTCTTAGGGTCCGATGTGAGCGATGAACAGCTCGCGTCATTCCTTACTGGGGGCACTCAATGGACTTTTCTCAAGCGATCAAAACCTGTCTCAACAAATACGCCACCTTCTCCGGGCGGGCTCAGCGTTCGGAGTACTGGTACTTCTTCCTGTTCATGGTAATCGCGAACATCGTCGCCAGCGTTCTGGACTCCGTGATCTTCGGCGACATCCCGCTTCTCTACCTGATCGCCACGCTGGCTCTTCTGGTTCCCAGCATCGCTGCGGGTGTGCGCCGCTTGCACGATACCGACAGGTCGGGCTGGTGGCTCCTGCTTGGCCTCATTCCGTTTGTTGGCGCGGTCGTGCTTATCGTGTTCTTCTGCCAGCGCGGCACCGTTGGGCCGAACCAGTTCGGGCCGGATCCGATGCAGGCATCAATTTCAAACGCACACATGGTCCGCGCTTGAAACGCTGCCGGCGCTGGCACATTCATGGTGAGATCGTCGGGCTTGTCCGACGATCTCCCGAAAGCATTCTGTTGAACGGGAGACGCGCTCTTGGCGGATCATTACGACGCTCTCGAAACCCGTGATCCCAACGAGCGCGAGGCTGCGCTCTTTGCGCGGCTCCCCGAAATCCTTCGGCATGCTATCCGCTCGCCAGCCTATGCCGAGCGGCTGAAGGGGATCGATCCTGCCGGCATCACGAGCCGCGAGGCTCTGGCAGCCTTGCCCGTGCTGCGCAAGGCCGAGCTGCCGGGGCTGCAAAAAGGCGCCCTGCCCTTCGGCGGCTTTGTGGCCGGTGCGCCCGGATCCTTCGGGCGTCTTTTCACCTCGCCGGGCCCGATCTTCGAACCCGAGCCGGACGCCGCCGACCCGTGGCGGTCGGCCCGCGGGCTCTTCGCCGCCGGCTTCCGGCGCGGCGATGTGGTGCTCAACACCTTCAGCTATCACCTGACGCCGGGCGGATTCATCATGGATTCCGGTGCGCGGGCCTTGGGCTGCGCCGTCATTCCGGCCGGACCCGGCAACACCGAGCAGCAGTTCGAACTCATCGAGGCCTATCGTCCGGTAGCCTATTGCGGCACGCCGGACTTTCTCAAGATCCTGCTCGACGGCGCAGCCGCGGGGGGACGAGACATCTCATCGCTCAGACGCGCGCTCGTGTCGGGTGCAGCCTTTCCAAAATCGCTGCAGGAGGAGTTCTCCTCAAAGGGCATTGAGGCCTATCAGGCCTATGCCACGGCGGATCTCGGCTTCATCGCCCATGAGACCTCCGCCCGCGAAGGGCTCGTGGTCAACGAGGACATCATCGTGGAGATCGTCCGGCCCGGAACCGGCGATCCAGTGCCTGAGGGAGAGGTGGGTGAGATCGTCGTCACTACCTTCGATCCGCACCACCCCTTCATTCGCCTTGCCCTCGGCGACCTCACGGCCGTCATGGCGGGCGCGAGCCCTTGCGGGCGCACCAACATGCGCATCAAGGGCTGGATGGGCCGGGCCGATCAGGCCACCAAGGTCAAGGGCATGTTCGTGCGACCCGAGCAGGTGGCCGAGATCGGCCGCCGCCACCCGGAACTGGGGCGCCTCCGCCTGATCGTGACCCGCGAGGGCGAAACGGACGTGATGACCCTGGCAGCGGAAACAGCAACACCGAGCGACGACCTCGCCGCTGCCGTCGGCGCGACCTTGCTCAGCGTTGCCAAGCTGAAGGGCAACGTGACCTTTGCCGCGCCCGGGGGCCTGCCGAACGACGGGAAGGTCATTGCCGACGAGCGCAAGTATGATTGAACTGCTTCGCTTTCATTCCGGCAATTCGGCTTTGCGCGGCTGCAATGACAGCCAAGCTTACACGCCTTGAACGCCTGACTCGCAGTTCTTAAGCTCAAGCTCGACAGTGATTCGGAATTTCGAAAAAGATAAGGGATTACAAAAAGAAAGAGCACCCGAAAGGGTGCTCTAAGGTGTCCGGCCGTAGGGGCAAAAATGACCGGAGATGCCTGATAACGCTGGCGCCGAAAGTTGGTTCCAAACTTTTTTGAAAAATTTTTGTAGCCGGAACAGCGCCTCAATGAGGTCACGTTTTCCGGCTCTAGAGCTGAGCTTCCCGTGGGGGCAACTACGGGCCGGAGCCGCGACCACAGATCCTTTAAGGACGGGTCGCGGCTATTTCTTTTTGGGACCCTTTACGGGCTTTGCCGGCTCGTAATGAAAAGGGGCCCGGGTTTCCCGAACCCCGTCGGCCACAGGCCAGTGTCGCCTCAGAACGTGCCGAACTTGAAGTTCAGCTTTGCGCGGGCAACGAAGAAGTCGTTCTCGTTGTCCCCTCGTGTCGGAGCTACCACCGGAATGGCCGCGCCTCCGCCAGCAGGCGTGAAGGTTCCCACCACTCCGTTGAAGTCGTCATCGTCCTCATCGAAGCTGAGCCACAATCCCTCGATGCCGAAGGTGACCGCCGCAGAGCCGAACCAGTTGACGGGAAGCGCCCATTCCACGCCGCCGCCCGCCACCCAACCGGTAGTATCATCCGAGTAGGCAAGGCCACCTGTGGCGTAGATCAGGACGCGGTCGAACGCGACGCCTGCACGAGCCCGGACAGTGCCGAACCAATCCGACAGGTTGTTGTCGAATTCACCAGGCACGAAAGTACCGGGAGCACCGGCCGGGAAGAACCTGACGTCCTCGGCCTCGTCGGTGTCCGCCCATTGGATGTCCGTCTCGAGACCGATCACGAAGGACCCGATCTGATAGTTGTAACCGATCTGGGCGCCGCCCGTGAAACCACCATCCCCATTATCTGGAAAGACCAGGGTTCCGGGGGTTGCGCCGCCGAGAACGACCGATTCCTCATCATCACCGCGCCAGCCCCAACCGGCATTCACGCCGCCGTAAAAGCCGGTCCAGGTGAAAATCGGGGCCGCCGCGACAAAAGGAGCCGGAGGCGGTGCTGCGCGGGCCGGGAGGTCCGCAGCAGAGGCAGCGGCTGCAGCAAGCGTCACGCCGGCAACCCCTGTCAGGAGACTCAGTACGCGTTTTCTCATGACCGTAACCCCTTGATGTGAGGATCAACGGGCAAAACTTACGCTCCTTACCTACGGGAATGCTATGGCAAACCAGCAACAGTTGATAAAACCTCAAGTATTCAAGTGGCAAAAAAGTATTACTACCTTCGCAATTGAGAATATTATCTATAGAACGTGAAAATAAGTCTCTTAACAAACTATTTAAAATGGATTGACATTGCTATTCGCGAATGTCCTAATACCTATGTTTTCGGCTTAACAACCGAAGGCGAGGAGATCACTCAACCCTGCCCCACCGGGCGGGGTTTTTTCTGGAAATCTCGCCGAAAGCGAACCGGTAAATCTACAGGTCACCAAGCAGCAATTGAGCCGGACTGCCTGTTTTCGGGCTTGGGCGCTTCTTGTCGGGAGACGCGGAGGCTCGAACGTCCCGCTTCTCCGCGCGCTTTCGGGCACTTGGATCAGCCATCCGGGCCTTCGCCTTATCCCTTGCGACGGCCTCCGGGGCTGCCGGGTTGTCGTCCAGCCACTTCCCGCGCTTGATCACCTCGTTGACGCGGCCTTGATTGACGCCAAGCTGGAAGGCGATCTCCTGCTGGGTCATCTCGGTGGTCGCGTGCAGCTCCAGGATGCGCCTCGCCAGTTCCGGCGTCATCTTGCGCCCGGCGATGCGTCGCGCAGGGGCCACAGAACGCTTCGTGCGGTCACGATCCCGCAGCTTCTGCAGGATGGCCAGCGCCATGTGCATTCCCTGCTCGCGCAGGGCATCCTCGAATTCCTTGAGCGTGGTCAAATCGAACGCACTCCTTCAGGGACAAGGACGGCTTGCAAGAAAACAGATTCCCGGCCTGCAGTCCGAACGCTCGTCAATGGAATAACGGCCACGCTCAGGCTTGGTTTCAGCAAAGGCCGGGCGATCAGTCCTCCTCTTCCTTGCAGGGCCAGGATTTCGGCTGGGACAGACTGTCCGGAAGCTTGGTCTGCGCCGTGCCGCACGCGATGTCGATTTGGGCCTGGGTCAGGCCGGTCGCACGGCTCAGGTCCGAGCCGCCGATCTGAGCCAGGAACATGTAGGTCCCGGTAAAATTCGCCCCCTGGAGATCGAGCCCGATGAGGCGCGCGCGGGACAGGTTCGAGTAGCTGAAATCCACGCCGGTCAGCCTGGCGCTCTGAAAGAGCACGCGGGCAAGCTCGGCTTTGGCCAGGTTCGCCCCTGTCAGATCAGCGCCGCTGAAGTCGGATCGGTTCAACTCGGCTTTGTTGAAGTTTGCTCCTGCCGCTTTGGCCTGGGCGAAGTTGGAGCGGCTCATGTCGGACGAGACGAACACGGTTCCGGTGAGATTGGCCTGCCCGAAATTGGCGCGCCAGCCGAGAGCCTTGGTGAAGTCGGCGCGCGACAGATCCGCTCCCTCGAAGCGGGTGCGGCTCACTTCAGTCTCGCTCAGGTTGGCTCCTGCCATCTTCGACGACGCGAAGTCGCTCAAGGTCAGCAGGGAGCGCTGGAAAATGGTTCCGGTCAGATCCTCCCCGGTGAGGACGAGGCGGGCCTTGGAGCATCCGGACCAATCGGCACCCGGACCCGGCGCATCCTGACACTTGGCCGCTGCAGGGGCTGCGCAGAGAACAAGGAGGACGAGGCCTCCGATGACCCGGCTCCACGCCCCCGCCGCCAGGGAAGACGCCCTGATCTGCACGAACTCACATTCCTCCATGGGGCCCTCTCAAGGCTGTGATTCATAACTAGGCTTCGCGCCCGCGCCGAGGAGACCCGAGCTGCAACTTTCCTGGATCGCGCAAGACTGGATCGCGCAAGAATCGTGCAGGACTCGACTTCCCTTACGTATGGTCTAGCTTCTGCATCGATTCTTGTGGAGGCACGCATGCGTACCATCGTCACCGTTTCCGCACTCCTTCTTGGCGGCTTCACCCTGGGCGGCTGTGTCGCCTCCACAGGTCCCGTCGGTGTCCTGCCTCGCGATCCTGTTCCGCCCCCGCCTTCCGTCTCCGGTCAAGCCTCACGGGACAACGCCGCCGGCGGGAGCGCTCGCACGACGGCTCAGCGCCGGACGCTGAGCGTGCCGGGCCCGCCCGCCTCGCCCCGTTCCTGATCCTGCCAGGGGAGCAACTCGCAGCCCTCAATCCTGCGCCAATGCGTAGCTGGCGCAGATTCCTATTCCGATGGTATATGCCCTATCGTGAGATAGGAACGCGGGCGAAATTCCATGACTTGGTCCATCACGTGGGTTGAGGCCATCGGCTGGCTGGGGGCAACGCTGGCGATTGCGGGTTGCGCGATGAAGACGATCATCCCGCTGCGCTGCATCGGGATCGGAGCCAATATCTGTTCCCTGATCGTCTCGGCCTATCTGGGCAACATTCCAGGCGTTGTGGCCAACCTGATCCTGCTGCCGATCAACAGCGTACGGCTCTATCAGATGCTCGGCCTGATCAAGCGCGTGAAGCAGGCCTCGAAGAGCGACCTGTCCATGGAGTGGCTCAAGCCCTTCATGACGCGCCGCACCACAAAGGTCGGCGAGGTGCTGTTCGCCAAGGGCGATGCCGCCACCTGCATGTTCTACACGATCTCCGGTCGCTATCGGCTCAAGGAGATGGGGATCGAGCTGGTCCAGGGCCAAGTGGTCGGCGAGATGGGCTTTCTCTCGCCTGATAACACCCGCACGCAGACCCTGGAGTGCATCGAGGCCGGAGAAGTGCTGAGCATCTCCTACGACGAGGTGCGCCAGCTCTATTTCCAGAATCCCCAGTTCGGCTTCTATTTCCTGCGTCTCGCCAGCGAGCGGCTGTTTAACAACATGGAAAAGATGGAGGAGGAGATCGTCCGTCTTCGCGCCGCCCTGCCGGAGGTCGAGACGGTGCGGAAAGCCGCTTCAGCTTAGAAGAATTACAAGAAATGTCAGTTTAGAATTCTTATAAGCTATTGTTTTTTATCTGCTTTTTAATTGACCGCAAAGTGCGATCGTGGTTCTTGCAGCATCAATGGGACACGGCACCACGCCGCCCATGATCAATTCTGAAGGAACTCATGATGGCGAACATCTCGTTTGCGCGCGGTCTGCTCTGCGGGGCGGCTGCTCTTGGTGCTCTGGCCGGCTCAAGCCTCTCCGCCTCGGCCGAGGAAGTGCTGAACATCTACACCACCCGCGAGCCCGGCCTGATCAAGCCCGTGCTTGACGAGTTCACCAAAGAGACCGGCATCAAGGTCAACACGATCTTCATCAACAACGGCCTTGAGGAGCGCATCCGCACCGAGGGCGCCAACAGCCCGGCCGACGTGATCATCACGGTGGATATCGGCCGCCTGGCAGCCGCCAAGGACTACGGCGTGACACAGGCCGTGAAGTCCGAAGCGCTGGAGAAGGTCATTCCGACAGCCTACCGCGATCCGGAAGGCCATTGGTTCGGCATCGCCCTGCGTGGCCGCGTGGTCTACGCCTCGAAGGAGCGCGTGAAGCAGGACAAGATCACTTATGAGGAGCTTGCAGATCCCAAGTGGAAGGGCAAGGTCTGCATCCGCTCGGGCCAGAACCTCTACAACATCAGCCTGATCGCCGCGATGATCGCCCATAAGGGCGAGGCGAAGGCCGAGGAATGGCTGAAGGGCGTGAAGGCGAACCTCGCCAAGAAGCCCTCGGGCGGCGACCGCGAGCAGGCCAAGGACATCCTGGCCGGTGTCTGCGACATCGCCGTCGGCAACACTTACTACGTCTCGCTCATGCTCAACGGCAAGGACGAGGAGCAGAAGAAGTGGGGCCAGGCGGTCAACGTGATCCTCCCGACCTTCGAGGGCGGCGGCACGCACGTGAACATCTCCGGCCTCGCGCTGGCTAAGAACGCTCCGAACAAGGCGAACGCCGTGAAGTTCATGGAGTACATGGTCTCGGACGAGTCCCAGCGCATTCATGCCGAGGCCAACTCCGAGTACCCGATCAAGGCCGGCATCAAGATCCATCCGACCATCGCCTCCTTCGGCGAGCTCAAGGCCGACAACGTGCAGATCGCCGAGATCGCCAAGCTCCGCAAGAAGGCCAGCGAGCTGGTCGACAAGGTTGGCTTCGACCAATAAGACAAAGGGCGGCTCCTTCAGCCGCCCTCTTCCTGTTCAGAGAGGCGCTGCCGGCAACGGTGGCGCCGTTTCCTTTTGACCGTGATCGCCAAAACCCAGACTGCAATCGGCTTTTCGCCCCGGACGATGGTAAGGCGTCTCCCCTGGTGGCTGTCCGCCGCCGTGGCGGCTGCCGGTCTGCTCGTGCTTCTGCCCGTCGGCGCCCTTCTCGGCATTGCGGCCGAGGGCGATGCGGAGATCTGGCCGCATCTCATCGCCAATGTGCTGCCGACCAGCACGATCGACACGCTCGCCCTGCTGATCGGAGTCGCCATCGTCGCAGGCTCCATGGGCATCACGACGGCCTGGCTCGTCACCGCGCATCGCTTCCCGGGTCGTAATATCCTGGTGTGGCTCCTGCCGCTGCCGCTGGCCGTGCCCACCTACATCACGGCCTATATCTACGTGGAGATCTTCGACTCCGCCGGCCTCGTGCAGATGGCCCTGCGCGACGTCATGGGCTGGCGGTCGCGGTCCGACTACTGGTTTCCGGAAATCCGCTCGCTGCCCGGCTGTATCCTCGTCATGTCGGCGGTGCTCTACCCCTACATCTACATCGCCGCGCGGGCGATGTTCCTGACACAGAGCGCCAGCATGCTCGAGGTGGCGCGCACCCTGGGTGCGAGCCGCATTAAGCTCTTTCGCATCATCGCGCTGCCGCTTGCCCGCCCGGCGCTGGCTGTCGGCCTATCGCTGGCGCTGCTTGAAGCCCTCAACGATATCGGCGCGAGCGAGTATCTCGGCGTGCGCACCCTCACGGTGTCGGTCTACAACACCTGGCTCAACCGGGGCAGCCTTGCAGGCGCGGCGCAGATCGCCTGCGTCATGCTGGCCTTTGTCGTCGGCCTGATCCTGATCGAACGCTATGGCCGCCGGGACAGGCGCTATGCGCTGTCGCCGAAACGCCATCGCACGGTGCATCCCGTTGCCCTCAAAGGTGGACGCGCCTGGACCGCGTCCCTGCTCTGCGCCTTGCCGGTCCTCCTGGGCTTCATCCTGCCGACGGGATTCCTGCTGCGGGAAACGCTTCGCGGCGGCCTCTTCGATCAGTTCGACACGGACTTCTTCGCTCACTTCATGACGACCATCGGATTGTCGGTGATCGCGACCATTGCAGTGCTGGCCATAGCAGTCATGCTGGTTTCGGCGGCACGTCTATCCAAGAACACTCTAACCAAGGGAGCCCTCCTTGCAGCGGGGCTCGGCTATGCCCTGCCGGGCACCGTACTGGCCCTGGGCCTCATGACGCCGCTGGTAGGTTTCGACAACCTGATCGGCACGATCTGGCGCCACCTCACTGGCGAGCGCCTCGGCCTCCTGCTCATGGGGGCTGCCGGCGGCATCATCATCGCCTACGTGATCCGCTTCCTGTCGATTGCGACGGGCTCCTTGTCGGCGGGCCTCGACCGGGTGTCTCCAAGCCTTGAGGATGCAGCGCGCACGCTCGGCGCCTCGCGGCGGGAGATGGTCTGGAAGATTCAGATCCCGCTCATGCGGCCGGCTCTCGCCAGCGCCGCCCTGCTGATCTTCGTCGATTGCATCAAGGAACTGCCCGCGACCCTGCTGCTGCGGCCCCTCAATACGGAAACGCTCTCGACGCTCGTCTATACCTATGCGTCGCGCGGGCGCTTCGAGGATGGGTCGCTCGCCGCCCTCGTGATCGTGCTGGTCGGACTCGTTCCCGTGCTCCAGCTGGTGCGCAGCGCCGAGGCCCGGCCGAAAGCGGCAGCGGATGCCATAAACATTTCAGGCAGTTCAAGCCCATAAAAAAGCGGCCCCGTCGGGGCCGCCTTCATCTTCGTTTTCGCTTCAGATCACGCTGCGTTCGACTGTCGGCCGTTCAGCGCGACCTTGAAGTCTGCCGCCGTCTTGGCCTTGATCTCCTCGACCGTCACTCCGTCAGCGAGCTCGATCAGGGTCATGCCGGAGCCGCCCTTCTTGTCGATGGAAAAGACGCCGAGATCGGTGATCACCAGATCGACCACGCCGGTGCCGGTCAGCGGCAGGTTGCATTCCTTCAGGAGCTTCGGGTCCTCGGAGCCGTCCTTGGCCTTCGCCACGTGCTCCATGACCACGACGACGCGCTTGACGCCCGCCACGAGGTCCATGGCGCCGCCCATGCCCTTCACCATCTTGCCGGGGATCATCCAGTTGGCGAGATCGCCGTTCTGGGCCACCTGCATGGCGCCGAGGATCGACAGGTCGATATGGCCGCCGCGGATCATGCCGAAAGAATCGGCCGACGAGAAATAGCTCGTGGTCGGCAACTCGGTGATCGTCTGCTTGCCGGCATTGATCAGGTCCGCGTCCTCCTCGCCCTCGAAGGGGAACGGACCCATGCCCAGCATGCCGTTCTCCGACTGGAGCTGCACGCGCATGCCCTTCGGGATGAAGTTGGACACGAGCGTCGGGATGCCGATGCCGAGATTCACGTAGAAGCCGTCGCGCAGCTCCTTGGCCGCGCGGGCAGCCATCTGTTCACGGGTCCAAGGCATCAGACTTCCTCCCCTGCGGCCGCCGGCACGGCGGCTTCCGCGCGCTTGCGGGTCGTGCGTTGCTCGATATGTTTGACCGGGTTCGGCACATGCACCATGCGCTTCACGAAGATGCCCGGCGTGTGCATGCAATCCGGGTCGATCTCGCCGGCCGGCACCAGATGCTCGACTTCGGCGATGGTCATGCGCGAGGCGGTGGCCATCATCGGATTGAAGTTGCGGGCGGTCTTCCGGTAGACGAGATTGCCTTCCGTGTCGCCCTTCCAGGCGTGGACGATGGAGATGTCGGCGAAGAGCCCGGTCTCCATGACGTATTTCTCGCCGTTGAACTCGCGCACTTCCTTGCCCCCGGCGATGAGGGTGCCCACACCGGTCTTGGTGTAGAAGGCCGGGATGCCGGCGCCGCCGGCGCGGATGCGCTCGGCCAGCGTCCCTTGCGGGTTGAACTCAAGCTCCAACTCGCCGGAGAGGTACTGCTGGGCGAAGAGCTTGTTCTCGCCGACGTAGGACGAGATCATCTTGCGGATCTGGCGGGTTTCCAGAAGGCGGCCGAGCCCGACCCCGTCCACGCCCGCATTGTTGGAGATGAAGGTCAGCTCCTTCGCCCCCGAATCACGAATCGCCTCGATCAGCGCCTCCGGAATGCCGCAGAGGCCGAAGCCCCCGGCCATGATGGTCATGCCATCCTTGACCAGGCCAGCCAGCGCCGAGCTTGCGTCGCTGTAAACCTTATCCATCAAATCCTCTCCTTGGGCAGGTGCGTGCCCGTTCGAAGTGTCGCGGTTCGAATGGCGGCACCCTGCAACTTGGCCTCAATTTAGACAATCCCTTCGTATGGATATATGGAAAGGTTTCATGAAGTCGGCCCTGCCCTGAGGACATCCCCCTCTTCACCGCTTGCGAGGCAGCGCCCAAGGTTTACAACATTCATTCCATGTCCCGCCGCGTTGTCTTTCTCATCGCCTTGATTTCGCTTGCCGTTCTCGGGACGGCGGCCGCCCCCTGGACATTGCCCGGAGGCGGCCTGTCGGCGGAACTGAGGGAGCACGTCAGAGAGCGCTACGGCCTGGACCTGACGGTCAGGGGCCGGAGCACCTTCGCGGTGCTGCCCATCCCGCGGGTGAAGTTCGAGGATGTGGTACTTGAGTTTCCCGATGGGGCCCTCAAGGCCGAAGGCGGCATCTTGAGGGGCGAGCTGCGCATCCTGCCGCTGCTCTTCGGGCGGATCGACCTTTCCGACTTCGACCTGACGGAAACCCGGATCACGGCCTCGGCCCAGAAGCTCCAGGCTGTCAAATGGACGGAGATCTTCAAGGATAGCGCGACGGAAAACCATGCCCGCCGGCTGGTGGTGACGAAATCCTCGATGCGCTGGACCGACCTGAAGAACGCCGACCTTGACGGGCTCAATGCCATGATCCGCTGGGTGGATCCGTCCGAACCCCTGACGGTGTCGGGGTCCGCCCACTGGCGCGACGAGCTTGTCTCCCTGGAGCAGGCCTCGATCTTCCCGGACCTGCTGGCCTCCAACAAGATCAGCCCGTTCTCCCTGACCCTGTCCTCCCCCGGCGCCCGCCTCACGGCCGAGGGTGAGGCGCAGATCGGCGACGGGCCTCGCATTACGGGGGAAAGCACCATCAAGACCGCATCGGTTCGCGACTTCACCCGTTGGAGCGGAATGGAGCTTCCTTTCGGATCTCTGCTGGGCGGTCTCTCGATCAGCGGCGATTTTTCCTTGGATCGCCGCCGCCTGTCCTGGCCTGCCGTCGCCATTACCCTGGGCTCGGACAAGCTGGAGGGTACCCTGGGCGTCCGTTTCGATACGGAACGGCCGGTCATTGCCGGTACCCTTGCGGCCGATACGCTCAACCTGTCCGACCTCTTCGCCCCCTTCAACCAGACCCGCACCTCCTCAGGCGCGTGGAGCGAGGAGGCGATCGACTTGGCTGGGTCCACAGGCGCCGACCTCGACCTTCGCCTCTCGGCTGCAACCGCCAGTCTCGGGCGCGTGAGCCTCGACGATATGGCTGCCAGCGTTCTCATCCAGCCCGGCCGCATCGAGGCCTCCATCGGGCGGGCCGACTTCTATGACGGCACCCTGAAAGGAAGGCTCTTGCTGGCGGCCGAGAACGGCCTCGTCGACTTCAAGAGCCAGGGAACGTTCTCGGGCGTGAAGATCGCCCCCTTCCTCACAGCCGTCGGGGAGCCACGCTGGATCACGGGCCGGGCCCGGGGACAGTTCAGCTTCGACGGCCATGGCCGGAACCCCGCCGACGTGGTCCGTCAGGCGGCAGGCCGCTCCTCGATCGAGCTGACGGACGGAGAGCTCATGGGGATCAATCTTGAGGACGCCCTTCGCCGCGTGGACAAGCGGCCTCTCCTCGCATCCCTGAACTGGAAAGGCGGCCGCACGGCTTTCGAGAGAGCCGAAGCCCAGATCGTGATGCAGGACGGCATCGGCCAGATCGCCGAAGGCAAGCTGAAAGGGTCGGCGGTCCAGGCCCAGCTTCGCGGTCAGGTGCTGCTGGTCGACCGGACGCTCCAGGTGACGGCGGGCATCACGCCCGCCGATGCACAGGCCGGGCAAGCCCCTGCCCTCGCTTTCGATGTCACGGGCGACTGGGACAATGTCGCCATCTCGCCTCAGGTCCGCTCACTCATCGAACGCTCGGGCGCTGCCAAGCCGCTCTTCCCGTCGCAGCGTGTTCCGGCCGGCGAGCAGGGCCCGCAGGCCACCGCTCAGTGAGCATTCCTGCGCGAGCGCAAAACCGAGCGCTTGCTCAGCAGGGTCGCTGAAATCACCCCCAGCGTCACGATCCCGATCAGGATGGCCGAGGCCGCATTGACCTCCGGCGAGAGCCCGAGCCGCACCGCGCTGTAGATCTTGATCGGCAGTGTGGTGGCGCCGGGACCCGCGTTGAAGCTCGCGATTACCAGATCGTCCATGGACAGGGTGAAGGCGAGCAGAAAGCCCGCCACGATCGAAGGCGCGATCAGCGGCAGCGTTACCGAGAAGAACGTGCGCAGCGGCGGAGCGCCGAGATCCATGGCCGCCTCCTCAAGTGACCTGTCGAAGGTCATGAGGCGCGACTGCACCACCACGGTCACGAAGCACATGGTAAGCGTGGTGTGGGCGAGCGTGATGGTCCAGAAGCCCCGATCGAAATCGACCGCCACGAAGAACAGCAGCAGCGACAGGCCGGTGATGACCTCCGGCATGACCATGGGCGCATAGACCATACCGGTGAACAGCGTCCGCCCGGGAAAGCGCCCATAGCGGGTGAGTGCGAGCGCCGCAAGCGTGCCGAGAACGGTGGCGAGCGTTGCGGACAGGAATGCGACGCGCAGCGTCACCCAGGCCGCCTCCATGAGTGCCTCGTTGCGGAACAGCGCGCCGTACCACTGGGTGGAGAAGCCGCCCCATACGGTGACGAGCCGCGAGGCGTTGAAGGAATAGAGCACCAGCAGCAGGATCGGCAGGTAGAGAAAGGCGAAGCCGATCACGAGCGAGGTGACGTTGAAGACACTGAGGCGGCGCATCGTCATCGCTGTGTCTCCACGCGCCGGGCCTCCACATCGCGGTAGATCACGATGGGGACGACGAGGACGATCAGAAGCAGGATCGCAACCGCGGAGGCCAGCGGCCAGTCGCGGTTCGAGAAGAACTCGCTCCAGAGCTGGCGGCCGATCATCAGGGTCTCGGAACCGCCGAGCAGATCCGGAATGACGAACTCACCCACAGCCGGGATGAAGCACAGGAGCGAGCCCGCAATGATACCCGGCATGGCGAGCGGCACGGTGATGGTCCAGAACGAGCGCCAGGGCGTGGAGCCGAGATCGAGCGCCGCCTCGAGCAGCGTGTCGTCCATCTTCTCGAGCGTCGCGTAAAGCGGCAGCACCATGAAGGGCAGATAGGCATAGACGATGCCGATATAGACCGCCGTCTCGGTGTTGAGGATGTCCAGCGGTTCGGAGATCAGGCCGACCGCCATGAGCGCCTGGGTCAGCAGCCCTTCGGGCTTGAGGATCGCCACCCAGGCATAGATGCGGATGAGAAAGCTCGTCCAGAACGGCAGGATGATCGCTGCGACCAGAAGTGCCCGGTAGCGCTCCGGCGCACGCGCCATGCCATAGGCGATGGGAAAGCCCACGAGCAGGAGCAGCAATGTGGAGATTGCGGCGATGCGCACCGACGAGAGCGTCGCCCGGAAATAGAGATCGTCCTCGATCAGCAGGGTGAAGTTCTCAAGATCGAGCCCGCCGAAAAAGCCGGCAATGTCGCTCCACTCGAAGACCGGCTTGTAGGGCGGCTGGGCCACCGCCGGGTCCGAGAGGCTGATCTTAAGGACAATCAGAAACGGCACGAGAAAGAGCACGCCGAGCCAGAGATAAGGCACGGCAGGCACGAGACCTGCGGAGAGGCGCCGCGTGAGGGAGCGTTCCATCATGGCTATTCCGCTAGGATCACCGCCGCATCCGGCGCGAAGGTGACATAGACCTGCTCGTCCCATTCGATGGGATTCTCGACGAAGCGGGAGGCGTTGGCGCGGGTGACGCGCAGGATCTCGCCCGTGGCGAGCTTCACCCGGTAGACGGTCCAGTCGCCGAGATAGCCGATGTCCCACACCTCGCCGGTGAGCACGTTGATGGCGCCTGGCCCCGGCAGGTCGCGCTGGATCACCATTTTTTCCGGACGCACGGCAATCGCCACGGCCTGGCCGGAATGCAGCACCTCGTCGGGATCGTCGATGGTGAGCGGCACTTCGGCCGAAGACGTCTTCACCCGCCAGAGGCCGTTCTCCTGCCCCTGGACATGGCCTTCGATGATGTTCACGTCGCCGACGAACTCGGCGATGAAGCGGGTCTTGGGCTGCTCGTAGATCTCGCCGGGCGTGGCGACCTGCACGATCCGGCCGTGGTCCATGACGGCGATCCGGTCGGCCATGGTCATAGCCTCTTCCTGGTCGTGGGTGACGACCACGAAAGTCATGTGCAGGTCGTGCTGGATGTCCATCAGCTCGAATTGGGTCTCCTCGCGCAGCTTCTTGTCGAGGGCGCCGAGCGGCTCGTCGAGGAGCAGGACCTTGGGCTTCTTGGCGAGAGCGCGGGCGAGCGCGACGCGCTGGCGCTGGCCGCCGGAGAGCTGGCTCGGATAGCGGCGGGCGAGCTTCTCGAGCTGGACGAGGCGCAGCATCTCGCCGACCCGGTCGGCGATCTGGTCCTTCGGCATCCCGTCCTGCTTCAAGCCGAAGGCGATGTTCTTCTCCACGCTCATATGTGGAAAGAGCGCGTAGGACTGGAACATCATGTTCACGGGTCGCCGGTAGGGCGGCACCCCTGCCAGGTTCTGGTCGCCTAAGGTGATCGTGCCCTCGGTCGGGGACTCAAAGCCGGCGAGCATGCGCATCAAGGTCGTCTTGCCGCAGCCGGAGGGGCCTAGCAGGCAGAAGAACTCGCCTTCGAAGATGTCCAGGGAGAGATGATCGACCGCTGTGGACTCGCCGAAACGTTTCGTGACGTTTTCGAAGCGGATGAGCGGTTTGGCGTCGGGGTTCGCCCACGGGGCGAAGGAGCGGCGCACGGCACCGACGGAGGCGGATTGACGGGTTGGAGGAGGCAAGATGCTTGAACTTCACCTGTCTGAGAAAAACCAGGGCGCAAACTAGGATGTTTGGGATGCAAGAACAACAGCTTAAAATCCCCGCGTCCCCACACTTTGCGCCGTTCGCCCACCCTCACCCACCGGCATCCTTTTGCCGATGCGGTAGAGGACATTCCTCCACTGCCGCAAAAGAAAGCCCGGCTTGCGGCCGGGCTGAGGTTTTTAGAGGTTGATCTAGTGTCCGCCGCCGGCACCGGCGGGTGCCGGGCGGGGCTTCTTGATGAACGGCAGGGCGAGGATCAGGCCCAGGAACAGTACGGTCAGCAGGAGGAACACATCCGCAAAGGACATGACCATCGCCTCGCGATGCACCATGTTGGACAGGGTCTTGATCGCAGCCGTGCCGGCATCGGCGCCCAGCGACTGGAACTTCAGGGTCATGGCATCGAGCGTTTCAACGGCGGTCGACCGACCCCAGTTGACGCTCTCGCGCAGCCGTTGGAGATGAAGGTCCAGGCGGTCGTTCAAGGTCGTATTGATGACCGCGAGGCCCACGGCACCGCCCAGGTTACGGGTGAGGTTGTAGAGCCCCGAGGCATTCTTGATCCGGTCCGGCGGCAGCGTTCCGAGCGCGATATTGTTGATCGGAACCATGCAGATCATCAGGCCGAAGCCGCGCAGGACCTGCGGCACGAAGAGCTCCCAGAAATCCCAGTCCTTTGTGAGCCCGCTCATCATCCAGGTGCCGAGTGCGAAAGCGACAAAGCCGACGCCCATCATGAGGCGCGGATCCATCTTGCGCGACAGAACACCCGCCACTGGGGCCGTCAGGAACATGGCCGCGCCCGAGACGAACATGGTCTCGCCGATCTGCAGGGACGAATAGCCCCGCACGCTGCCGAGATAGACCGGGTAAAGATAGGTCAGGCCATAGAGCCCGATGCCCATGACGAAGCTGAAGGACGAGCCTGCGAGGAAGTTGCGGTCGGCAAAGGCGCGCAGGTCGACGATCGGCTGCTTTGCGGTGAAGGCCCGGTAGAAGAAGCCCAGGCCGCCGGCCACGCAAACGATGGTAAGGATCAGCACCAGCTCGTCCTGGAACCAGTCGTTCAGCGGCCCCTCTTCGAGCACGTATTCGAGACTGCCGAGAAAGGCAGCCATGAAGCCGAGGCCCGCCCAGTCGAAGCTCTTGAAGAGGCTGAGATCAGGCTCGTCGAAATCCACCAGCAGATAGGTTGAGATCGTGACGAAGATCCCAGGCACGATGTTGATCAGGAACAGCCAGTGCCACGAGAACAGGTCCGTGAGATAGCCGCCGAGGGTCGGCCCGATGGTGGGCGCGAGCGTCGCCACGAGGCCGATGATCGGCGAGATCACCGGGCGCTTTTCGGGCGGAAAGATCGTGAAGGCCGAGGCGAAGACGGTCGGGATCATGCCGCCGCCGATGAAGCCCTGCAGCGCGCGATAGACGATCATCTGATCGATGGTGGTGGCCGTCGCGCACATGAAGCTCATGAACGTGAACCCGCCTGATGCGATCACGAACATCCAGCGCGTGGAGAGCACGCGGGAGAGCGTTCCCGACAGCGGGATCATGATCACTTCGGCTATCAGGTAGCTCGTCTGCACCCAGGAGATTTCCTCCGACGATGCGGAGAGGCCAGCCTGGATCTCGGCAAGCGACGCGGAGACGATCTGGATGTCGAGGATCGCCATGAACATGCCGAAGACCATGCAGAAGAACGCAAAGGTCCGGCGCCCGCTCGTGGGCGCCGGCTTTGCGGCCGGCATGGAGCCTTGCAGCTTGTTCGGGATGGCAGCCGATGCAGCCATGGTTCCTTACTCTTTCAGGCTGGCCGTCTTTTCAGTATCGGCCGAGGTGCGCGTATCCACGTCGACGACCACAGAGAGGCCGGGGCGCAGGATGCCCTGCTGGACGATCTCCGGGTTGACGGAGACGCGCACGGGCACGCGCTGAACGATCTTGGTGAAGTTGCCGGTGGCATTTTCCGGCGGCAGCAGGCTGAAGACGGCACCGGAGGCCGGCGAGACGCTTTCGACCGTTCCGACCACATCGGCATCCGGGAAGGCATCGACCTCGATATGCACCTTCTGACCGACTTTCAGGGACGCGAGCTGCGTCTCCTTGAAGTTGGCGTCCACATGCACGCTGGTCATGGGCACGAGGGCCGCGAGGCGAGCGCCGGGCTGCACGAAGGTGCCGACCTCCATGGCCTTGTTGCCGATGACGCCATCGACCGGCGCGCGGATTTCCGTGAAGGTGAGGTCACGCTCCGCCTTCTCGACAGCAGTCTGCTGCTCGGCGGCGACGCGCTGGGCCTCGTTCTGTTGCGCGGCAAGAACATCGACATTGGCTTTGGCGGCGGCAAGCGCGGCCTCAGTGCTCTGCACATTGGCCTGCGCGCGATCGCGGGCGGCCTTGGCGTTCTCGAGCGCGGCCCGGCTGGTGAAGTCGGAGCGAGCGAGTTGCTGCTGGCGGGCATAATCGCTCTCGGCACGCTCGGCCTCGGCCTTTGCGGCGGCGATCTGCGCTTGCGCCTGCGCTACGGAAGCGCGGCCCGCCTCGATCTGGCGACCGATGCGCGTGACGGCGCTTTGCTGTGTGGCGAGCTTGTCCCTGGCCGACTGGAGGGCGAAGCGGTAATCGCCGTCATCGATCTTGGCGATCAGGTCGCCCGCCTTGACGCTCTGATTGTTGGTGATGGCGACAGACTGCACATAGCCGGACACCTTGGCCGACAGGATCGTGATGTCCGCCTGCACGTAGGCGTCCTCGGTCGAGACCATGAATCGGCCGTTAGTCCACCATTCGTGGCCTTCATAGCCGCCGAAGGCGAGCGCACCGGCTACAACAGCCAGGATCAGCGGCGTCTTGCCGAGGCCCTTCTTCCTGGCCTCAGGCGCAGCTGCTTCCGGAGCACCCTGCCCCGCCTGGGCCGCCGGCGCCTCGACAGAACCTTCCGAGCCGCTCTTGCCGCCCTGCCCGAACTCTTCCCGATAAGCCATGTTAAACCTCTGCAAGACCTGTAGAATCCGTATGCATTGAACGGCCGGACAGGGCTTGATCTGCGATGTCTGCCTGCCATATATGAGTTGACCGAACCGTTCGGTCAATGGATAATAAAGGAAGTTATGGAAGCCATGACCGCTTTGCATGACGGCATCCGGGCTCAAGAACCCTCCCCAACCACCGAGGAGAGTGCCGAGAGCGCCAAGCGCCGGCAAATCCTGGAAGGCGCCCGCAAGGTGTTCCTGGCGCAGGGCTTCGACGGCGCGAGCATGGGCGAGATCGCCAAGGTGGCCGGCGTCTCGAAAGGCACCCTCTATGTCTATTTCGACAGCAAGGAGAGCCTGTTCGAAGCCTTGACGACGGAGGAGAAGCGGGGTCTGGCAGAAGTTCTGTTCAAGCTCGACCCGGAAAATCCCGACGTTCGCGGCGTTCTGAGAACCCTCGGCCTGAGCTACCTGCGCCGCATGGGCAAGCCAGAGCATATCTCCTCGATCCGGATGGTCATGGGCGCGGCCGAGAAGTTCCCCCGTCTGGGCCAAGCCTTCTACGAAGCCGGCCCCACCCAGGGTATTGCCCGGCTCAAGGCTTATTTTGATCGGCAGGTCGAGGCGGGGCGGCTGTCCATCGAGGACACCGGCGTCGCCGCCCAGCATTTCCTCGACCTCTGCGTCTCCGGCATGCTGCGCCGCCTGCTCTTCTCCGTCGGCGAACCGCCGACCGAAGAGCAGATCCAGAAGAATGTGGAGAATGCCCTGCGCGTCTTCTTTGCAGCCTATGGGCCAGGTGCCCCGCAACAATAAGAGCCGTTTGGAGCTTTCCCGCTGCGCTGCGCTTCACTAGTCTGACGCGCGTGCGGCCGGGAGTGAGCGATGGGACAGCGTGAAGGCAGCGGAGCGGGACATATCGCGGCCTTTACCGCGATGGCGCTGATCTGGGGCCTGACCTGGCTTCCCATGAAGATCGCCTCCGAGGCTGTGCCGCCGATCTTTCTGGCGATGATGCGTTTCCTGCTCGCGGCCCTCTGCTACCTCGCGTTCATTCTCGTCAAGGGACTGCCGTTGAGGATGGAGCAGCCGTGGCGTGTCATCGTCGCGTCGCTTCTGATCACGACCGGCTGCTACAGCCTGCTGTTCTGGGGCGTAGCCCGTGCACCGACCGGCCTGTCGTCGATCGTCAACCTCTCGCTCATGCCGATCTTCCTGATCTTGGTCGGCGCACTCTACGGGCAGGAGCGGATTACGCCCCGCAGGCTGGGAGCGATTGCCCTGGGCGTCTTAGGGCTCGTGATGCTCTTCTCCGGGCGAACAGGCACGGCGCAGAATGGCGCCCTGCTCGGCCTCGCTGCTGTCGCCCTGGCAACCCTGAGCTATGCCTGGGGCGGTGTGGTCAGCCGGCCGCTGATGCGGACGATGCACCCGATCAGCCTCGCCTTCTGGGAGACGGGTATCGGGGCACTTGGCCTAATCCCCGTGTCGCTTCTCGTCGAAGGGTATGATCCTGCCTATTTCGCGGGGCTCACCGACGGACGGGCGATCATGGGCCTCACCATCCTGGTCCTCGGCGGCTCGCTCGGAGGATTCTCGATCTATCTCTGGCTCGTGCGGGACTGGGGCGCCTTCCGGGCCGGGCTCTACTCGTTCGTCAGCCCCGTCGTGGCGGTCGCCGTCGGTGTCGCCTTCGCGAACGAGGCCTTCGGCTGGCCGGAAGCCGTCGGAATGGCCGTGATGCTGTCCGCCACGGCGCTTGCGCTCACCGAGGGCAAGC
>NZ_JAFBID010000055.1 GCF_016811235.1 Microvirga arabica | reverse complement strand
CACCATCACCGCACAGGATGCCCGAGGCTGGATCAGGCACGCCGGCTATGCCCTACACTGATCCGCAATTCGCTTTAATTTCTTGGCTGGGGTGTGGGCGATCATGGCACCAGTGGCCCAGCTGAAAGAGGCTCCGAGCGCTGCTGCGAGTGCAAGAAATGACATGTTGAGCCGTGGCCTTGTCTGCGCTACAGAATGAGTAGCGCCTTAATAGGCCCATTGCCGCTAAATTGCTACATATTTTGTAGCAGACAGGTAGGATAAATGACAACAATTCCAGTGCCGGGCAAGCCCGTCCGCGGTTCCCAATCTGGCGCTCCGATCATGGCTCTGTTCGACCTGCTCGGCCGCAGATGGGCAATGGGTGTGCTTTGGACCCTGTGCGGGCAAGGCCCGTGTACATTCCGAGAGCTTCAGGGCCGATGTGGATTACTTTCACCGACGGTCCTGAACACCCGCCTGAAAGAGTTGCGGCAAGCCGGTTTGATCGACCATGCGAACGAAGGCTACCACGCCACCCCCATGGGCACGGAACTATACAAGCTGCTCGTTCCGCTCGGAGCATGGTCGAAAGAATGGGCCACTACACTTGATACTGGAAACGATTAGCTTCTGAGGCTTGGAGCCTCTTTCCTGAACGGCGTTTGTATGTGGCAACCAAGTTGAGATGTCGCTTGAGGTGCAAAGTCAACGATCATCCGCCCCTTTCCCTGTCCGCAGGGTCCGCGCCCGGAGCCTTGGCGGTCCTGACGGAACCAGGACGTCGTCCTTATCCACGCCCCGGCCTCGGTGACCGCGACGGTGCAAAATCACAGGCTGGGCGCGTAGCCTTAGTCGTCTGAATGGTCTTCCCCGATATGCGTGACCATGTCCGTCAGGACGTCACTGACATGCTGGTCCGCGACTTCGTAGAAGATCTGCTTGGCCTGCCGGACGCCCTTGACGAGGCGGGCCCCGCGCAGGAGGCGCAGGTGATGGCTGACCAGCGACAGGGAAAGCTCCAGGCGCTCGGCGATGTCGCCGACGGACATGGGACCCTGCAAGCAGCAGAGCATGATCCTCAGCCGGGACGGGTCGCCTAGGAGGCGAAAGGTCTCCGCCAGGATGGCAACCTCGTTCTGCGACAGCTCCGATGCCCCCAAGGCGACACCATCGGTCGACGTGGCGGGTGTTGCCGTTTCATCCGGTGCCCTGCTGTCTTCCTTGTGCCTACGCATGCTCATAGATCGTCTTCTCTCGCTGTTCGCCTCACGGAAGCGCTTCCTCCTTGAGACGGTGTCCATCCTGATGAGTCAGCGCCACAGTATCAGGCAATCGCAGGCCGCCACAACGTCTCGCCGGCCGCATGGAGTTTCCGATCGCGCTCTATCTTCTCCCCTGCGTGGGAGAGCATGGTAAGCACGACATCGCCGACATGCCTGTCAATGATCCCATAGAACATCCACCGAGGGTGCCGGACACGGGGCATCAGGCACGCGCCGCGAAGGAGCCGCAGATGGTAGCTCACGAGCGATTGGGGCAGGGCAAGCGTCCCGGAACCATCCGTCACGGACTTCGGCCCATCCACGCAGTGAAGGAGGACCCTGCGCCCGCTGGGATCACCCGGTAGACGGAAGGTCTACGACAGGACGTTCAACTTCTGGCTCGAAAGGGCTTCAGTCTTGTCCTCCGAGGCCTCCCGAGTGAACTTCCGGCTGCACGAGGTCAATGCGTGTGACCTGCATGGGAAGCGCCCACCTTGCCAGGCTGCTCCAGGCTGCAAGAGGCATTACCGTCCCAGTCGATGGCGATTGTCGCATGCTCGATGTTGAACTTCGTCTTCAGTTCATGCTCGACACCCTTGATGACGCTTCGCAGGTCGACGTCCTCCATCGGCTGCACATGGAGGCTCGCCAGGATGCGGCCTGAGGTCAACGACCAGACATGAACGTGGCTCACCTTCTGCACGCCCGGCACCACCTCCATGATGTGCTCGGAAACCGTAGTGCTGTCCGCGTTCGCGGGAGCGCCTTCTAGCAGGATATGCAGCGTGTTCTTGAGCAGGCCCCAGGCGCTGCGGAGGATCAGCAGGGACACGAACACCGAGAGGATCGGGTCGATGGGTGTCCAGCCAGTGTACCAGATCACGACGGCGGCGAGGATGGCGCCGACGGAGCCGAGCAGGTCGCCCATGACGTGCAGCACCGCGCCCTTGACGTTGACGTGCTCGGAGTCACCGCGAGTCAGATACCAGAGAACGAAGATATTCACGAGCATGCCGACCAAGGCGACGGCGAACATCGAACCGGCCATGACGGGCTGCGGCTCCCGGAACCGTTCAACGGCCTCGTAAACGATCCACCCCACGATGGCGAACAGCGTCAGGGCGTTGACGAGGCCCGCGATCACCTCGAAGCGCGCATAGCCGAAGGTGCGCTTCTCATCGGCTACGCGGCGTCCGAGCCGGAACGCGACATAGGCCAAGCCCAGCGCGATCGCGTCGGTGAACATGTGACCGGCATCCGCGAGCAGGGCGAGAGAGCCTGAGACGTAGCCGCCGACGGCCTCGGCAATCATGAATGAGAAGATGGTTAGGAAGGCGATGAGGATCTTGCGCTCGTTGTCCTTCGTCACCCCCGGAACGTGCGAATGGTCATGACCTGCATGATCGTCGTGGCCGGTGTCAGGTGGGTTCGGCATAGATCACTCCTGCGGCACAGTTAAACATTCAAATAGTTGTTCAACTGTCACAATGTCAACCTGCCTGGTAAGGAGCCGCTCAGCCCCTGCTGATCCCGCCTGGCGGGGTTGGAGCGCACCGCCAGGATGGCCTCGGGAACGATCCGGGTCGGTCCAGCAGCAAGAACTCATTCCGTCCGCCGTCGGTGGCGGCTTCAGCCGTGATCACGAGGCAGCACGTGCCCGTTTCGCTTGAGGGACAGCCAGTGCGCTCCCTGAGCCGGCCGGAAAGGAGACCAACATGATCACAAGCGCTTGATCTGCAAGATCGAGCCTGAAAGGTCCCATCGCGAGACCTTGCGAACGGCGCTCTGCGGCTCTTGACCTTCCCAGCGTTGGAAACCCCACCCCGAGGAAAATCGGATCGAGATGCGAGAGCCGGAGCGGCCGAGCGCTGAAGCTCCTGCCGTTGTCTGACAGGAATGCGGATCGGAGTGGGAGCAGATGGGCATCAGTATTGGTCGACTGTCGGTCGCCACCGGCGTGAAGGTTCCGACGATCCGATACTATGAGCAGATCGGTCTTCTGCCTGAAGGTGTCAGGGACAAGGGAAACCACAGGCGTTATGACGAGACGACCGTTCGCCGCCTGCTCTTCATCCGCCAGGCGCGGGACCTTGGGTTCGCGATCCACGCGATCCGGGACCTGCTGCGAATGGCGGATGCGCCCCGATCGCCGTGTGAAGGCTTGGGGGACGCCGCCGCGAAGCATCTGGCTGATGTGCGCGAGCGGATCGCGCGATTGCGGGCACTTGAGGCCGAGCTGACGCGGCTCGAAGGCGAATACCGCCATGGACAGTCAGTCGAGTCCCGGCTCCTGTCCGTGGTGGCCCCTGGATCCAAGGGGCGACAGGCCGAGGCGTAGACGGACTCCGCCCCTAACATCATGACGATCGTCGCAACGGAACAGCGAGAGAGAACAACTCATACGCCGTCCCCAGAGTGTCGACAGAAACTCTAACTCCTTACAGGCCCAGCCCTAAGCCACACTTGGGTATGCTGTCGAATGGCTGGCCCACAGCGCGGTGACAGCCGCGCTTGCCATGCTGCGGACCACCCTCATGGAGATACGGCAAGGAGTGCATCAGAGTTGATCACTTACACTTGAACATATGTTCAAGTGTGATATTGAAGTTCCCCTAAGCCGTTCGGGTCAACAAACGCGAACCTGCTCCGGCGAGAAAGGAAACCTCTATGACTGCAAGATTGACGGAGCCCGCCTCGACCGGCGCTGAACGGCTAAGCTTCCGCGTGGAAGGCATGGATTGCGCGAGTTGCGCCGGGAAGATCGAAACTGCCCTCGGGCGCATGTCGGGGCTGTCCGAGGTGAACGTCAATTTTGCCGGCGAGAGCTTATCCCTCTCCCGTGATCCCGCTAGCAAGACCTCTGCAAAGGACGTCGCCAAGAAAATCCGTTCGCTCGGCTTCGGTGTCGAGGAGTTGCCCGCCTCGGTGGGCTCCGCAGTCGCATCCCGCACGAACGCCTCTCATCATGGCCACGACCACCACCATGGGTGCAGCGGGGGCCACGATCACACCCATCAGCATGACAACGGTCACGCCGACACCGCTCACGACCATATGCATGATCATGGGCACGACCATGCCGGCCATGCGGCGCATGATGATCATGGTTGCTGCGGGGGCCATGATCGCCAGCACAGCCATGGACACGATCATGCCCATAATCATCGTGACGTTTGCGAGGACAAGCACGCGCACGGCCACGACCACCATCATCATGTTCACGATCACGGAAGCTGCAGCGGCCATGACCATACCTCACATGCCTCCGTCACGCGCCCTGCTCCGGTGTCGCCTCCCAACCTCTCCATGCGGGTCGAGGGAATGGACTGTGCAAGCTGCGTCGGAAAGATTGAAACCGCGCTCGCTCGCATGCCGGATGTCTCCGACGTTCGAGTCAACTTCACCACCGAGACAATCGAACTGACGCTTGCCCCTGGCGCGGCCACCCAGGTCGGCGAGATCGAGAAGACGATCAAGAGCCTCGGCTTCAGGGTATCCGACACACGCCAGATCTCGTCGTCAGCCGATGCCGCTATCGACGTCGCGCTGGCCCCCGCAGCCCGCAATCAGCGCTGGTGGCAGACTCGCAAAGGCAGCCATGTCGTCGGGCTTGGCGTCCTGATGGGCGGGGCCTACGCCATCGCGCAATTCTTCCCGCTCTACGCAGAATGGATCTTCGCCGCCGCGGTTGTGGCAGGCGTAATTCCGTTTGCCCGCAAGGCCGTCGCCCTCGCGATGTCGGGATCGCCATTCTCAATCGAGACACTGATGTCGGTGGCGGCGATCGGCGCCCTTGTAATCGGTGAGGCGGAAGAAGCCGCCGCCGTCGTGTTCCTGTTCGCGGTCGGCGAGCTCCTTGAGAGTGTCGCGGCGGGTCGTGCCCGCGCCGGGATTAAGGCGCTGGCCTCGCTTGTTCCGAAGACGGCGACCCTGCTCGATCCCAATGGCAATCAACGCAGCGTCCCGGCCACTTCGCTGAGGGTGAACGATCTCGTGCTCGTTCGTCCGGGCGATCGCGTGCCGGCCGACGGGCACATCGTCCAGGGCGCGTCCAGTCTCGACGAGTCTCCCGTCACCGGCGAATCCGTGCCGCGCCCGAAGTCGACCGGGGAGGGTGTCTTCGCCGGTTCGATTAATGTCGACGGCGTCCTTCAGGTCCGTGTCGAGAAGACGGCCGCCGACAATACCATCTCGCGCATCATCCAGCTCGTCGAGCAGGCGCAGGCCTCCAAGGCGCCGACCGCACGCTTCATCGAGAAGTTCAGCCGCTACTACACTCCGGCGGTGATGCTGATCGCGGCCCTAATCATCGTAATTCCGCCGCTGGCGATGGGCGGCGACTGGAATACCTGGCTTTATCGTGGTCTCGCCCTGCTGCTGATCGCGTGCCCCTGCGCCCTAGTGCTCTCCACCCCGGCGGCCATTGCCTCGGGCCTTGCCATCGGCACGCGCCGCGGTCTCCTGATCAAGGGCGGCAACGCGCTCGAGACTATCGGCAAGGTGCGTGCCATCGCCTTTGACAAGACCGGCACGCTTACCGAGGGCAAGCCGCGCGTGACCGAGGTGCTCGCGTTCGGGAAGGGTGACGAGAACGTGGTGATCGGGCTGGCTGCCGCCGTCGAGACCGGCTCCAACCACCCGCTCGCCAAGGCTATCCTCGGCCGAGCCGAAGCCGCCGGGATTGCCATCCCGTCCGCGACTGATGCCTCGGCGACGCCCGGCAAGGCTGTGCATGCCACTGTCGGTGGCCGCCGTCTGGCAGTGAGCTCACCGAGCCATGCCGCCCAAGCGGCGAAGCTCGGGGCCTCGGAGCGCAAGGCCATCGAGAAGCTCGAGGCTAGCGGCAACACCGTCGCAGTTCTCTTCGATGAGACGTCGAGGGAGGTCCTTGGCCTTGTCGCCCTGCGGGACGAGCCGCGGCACGATGCCCGCGAAGGCGTGGCGCAGCTCAAGGCCATGGGCGTCCGTTCCGTCATGCTGACCGGCGACAACCACCGCACCGCCCAGGCGATCGCCAATGGGCTTGGCATCGAGTGGAAGGCCGAGCTGCTGCCGCAGGACAAGCTCGACTTCGTCAACGAGATGAAGCGGACAACCAAGGTGGCGATGGTCGGCGATGGCATCAACGATGCCCCGGCGCTGGCGACGGCCCATGTTGGAATTGCCATGGGCGGCGGCACGGACGTGGCGATTGAGACGGCGGACGCCGCGCTCCTGAAAAGCCGCGTGACCGATGTCGCCCACCTCGTCGCGCTGTCGCGCGCCACGATGGCGAACATCCATCAGAACGTGATCTTCGCGCTGTCGCTGAAGGGCCTGTTCCTCGTCACCAGCATGCTCGGCATCACGGGGCTGTGGATCGCCGTGCTGGCGGATACAGGCGCCACCGCAATCGTCACCTTGAATGCGCTGCGGCTCCTGCGCTTCAAGGGTGCGGCGACGGCAGACGGTGACGGCGACGAGGACCGTTCGGTACCCCGGCTGGTCGCCGTTCAGAACCATTGATCGGTCCAGGATCTGGAGCCGCGGGCTACGGTAGGCCGGCGGCTCCATCACGAAGAAGTCCGAAACCATGGTTCAGACGCTCAGGCCCGCCGGGCCCACCAGCAAGGGCCGGATGGCAGCCTCGGCGCTCGTCCTGAAGACCTCTCGATCTGCGAGCCGGAAGAGGCCGTGTTAACCGGAGCTGCGATCCTAAAGGTTGCTCGGTAGCCGCACGTCAACGCAGATTTCCCGTTCCATAAACGCAGGCGCCGTCCACACAGGCCTTCTGCGCAATTCGTGGACTATCTTCTCACGCGCGCGAGGGTGCTTTAATCCCTGTGTAGCGCTTGGCGCAGGACGAGTGCTGGCGCGAAGAAGGGATGCTTCAATCATGAAGACGGCCATCGTATTCGACTGCGAGTTTCTCTGCATCCAGGGTTCACAAAGTAGGTTTTGGTGTGCGGCTCACGACCCCGATCCCGTCATCGCACAAATCGGTGCTGTGAAGCTCGGGCTGCAGGGGGACTTCCCTCTCATGGAGACCTACAGGGCCTACGTTCAACCGGTTGATCGGTTCGGCAAGAGGTACTCAATCGACCCCTTCTTCACCAAGCTGACCGGCATCACCGAAGAAGACATTCAGGCCAAGGGAGTGTCGTTACAGGAGGCCCTTACGGGCTTTGACCGCTTCTCAGACAGCGCAAGATCCTGGTTGTGGGGCAAAGATGAGCTGAACATGGTCGCCATCAGTTGTTACGTCGCCGGCATTCCGTGGGCCATCCCGGCTCACCGGTTCGACAATGCTGTCAAACTGGTGATCGCGGCGGGAATGCCGATAGAGGACATTGGGAAGACGCCTAGCAACAAGCTGGCCGACTACTATGGCGTCGAACACCCGCCCTTGCAGGGACATGATGCGCTCGACGACGCCCTCTCGGTGGCATACGCGGTGCAACATCTGTTGAGAACCGGAAAGTTGCAGCCAGAGGTCTTTGACCGAACTGAGCACCCAAGCTGAGCTCCATAACCTCTGCTTATCGGAAATTCGCCTCAGGCTTGGTACAAGGTCGAGCCACTCAATGGAGGAACCTGATGCACATTGTCGGAATGGACCACGTCCAGTTAGCCATGCCTGCTGGCCGCGAGGATGATGTCCGAGCCTTCTATGACCATCTACTGGGCATCCCAGAGGTCGCAAAGCCGCCGCACCTGGCTGCCCGAGGAGGAAGTTGGTTCGAGAGCAAAAGCGTGAAGGTTCACCTGGAAGTGGACGAGGCTTTTGCCCCGGCGAAGAAGGCTCATCCCGCGTTCGTCGTCCGGAGCCTGGCCGCCTTGTCACGACGGCTGGAAGGAGCTGGGTACGAGCTGAAAGAGGATCAGCCTCTGGAGGGATTTGAACGAAGGTATGTGAGCGACCCATTCGGCAATTGGATTGAGCTGATGCAGCCAAACCGCTGAACCCACCAAGGTTGGGCGGCTTCTAGGTACATTCCAAAATGGGCTTCCGCGAGATTGATTCGAAATTCAAGAAGGTCGTCTCATGGCACGTGGCGGAAGTACCTCGAATGTCGGCTGAAGCGGAGAACACCGGACATTCGCGAAGGGCAGGTGATCTCGTGAGTTGAACCGGGGCCGACATTCATTGGCCCCAAGTGTATGGCATGACAGTTCCAAAGAGCATCCCACAGGGAGGCCATCATGCCGCGGCGACATCTCGGTGCGTGCCTGGGTCTATTCTTGGCCTGCCTCTGGAGTGGCGCCGTCGCCGCCTCCGAGACGGCACTCGACCTTGCCCTCGTGCTCGCCGTGGACGTGTCGTCCTCGATGGCGCCGGCCGAGCAGTCGCTTCAGCGCTCGGGCTTCATCGAGGCGTTCCGATCCCCGGCGGTCCACAAAGCCATCGCAAGGGGAGCCCACGGCCGCATCGCCGTCGCTTATGTCGAATGGTCAGGAGCCGATGAGCAGACCGTTCTCGTGCCGTGGACGGTGATCGATGGACCGGACGCGGCGCGGAACTTTGCGTCCGAGCTCAAGCGCCAGCAGGCCGGCATGACCTCGATCTCCGGCGTGATCGGCTTCAGCATGACGCTGTTCGCGGATCTTGCAGACAGGCCGGCGCGACGGGTGATCGATATCTCGGGTGACGGCCCGAACAACGATGGTCCTACGATCAGGCCCGTGCGCGATCATGCCGTGGCCGAGGGCATCACGATCAATGGGCTGCCCATCCAGATCCCAGGGATGGTGAGCGCCTGGGAGTTCGGCGACCTGGACCGATACTACGCGGACTGTGTCATCGGAGGAGCTGGCGCGTTCATGATCCCGCTCCGCCAGGCCGACCAATTCCCGGCTGTCATCAAGACCAAGGTCCTGCGCGAAATCGCCGGACCCGGCCCACCGCCGCTGGTCCTTCACGCTGGAGCGCAGGCTGACTGCCTCTCGGGCGAGAGGCGCCGCCAGGAAGAGGAGGCATGGGAAGGCGAGGGGAACCCTTGAGGCCACATGTCTCGCCGACCTTGTCGATCTGCCCAGTGTGCCAGAGGGGAGGATGCGGAATTCACCCAATCCGCGTCCGAAGCTACTGGTTCGCAGTCATCGTCGGCGAGAACCTGCCGTCAGCGGCATGCAGGCGCGTTGTCACCGGGGGCTCGTGGCGCGCGAGCTCCGCATGGTCGGGCAGGTCGGCCGAGAGATGCCAGAGCAGGATTCCGAGCGCCAGCGAGCCGCTGACGAGGACGAGCGAGGCCAGGGTCATGGCAAAGCCGGAGAAGCGGAGAACGAAGCGCATGGCGGGCACACGTGGTTGGGGCGAGTCCTTGCGCTTGCACGAAGGCACCCGCTCGGTGAGGAGGGAAGACGAAGGGGAACCCCCGTCCGCACGACCGCCTGCGACCGCCCGTGCGGACGGGCAGCCGTGATGGTTCACGCACACGCGATGCGGGAAGCGTCAGGGCATGCGTCCAGAACGCGAGTCCTGTCGCGGAGACGGTCGACCGGCATTCGGGGATGGCGCGAGGCGCGCGTCAGCGACCCGGGCTCGTCGTCAGCCGACGTGGCGAACGGGACGCATCATGGTTTGCGGGCATGCGGGGGAAGGGCATTCGTCAGGCTCCGTCACGGTCCGCAGGCGATGCTGCGGAAGGAGCCCCCTCTGTCATTGGCCTGAGAGTTTCGTCGGGATGCGCAGGACAGCCGCGACTTTCACCATGGGCGGGAGCAGGATGCTCCACTTTTCAGAGTGTTGCGCAACGAAGCGGTCCTGGGTGCCTGAGAGTTTCCGGGGCAGTTGCTCCTTCGGCGGCCAGCGTGCTGGCTCTCTCCCGCTCATTGCTGAGGTCAATCTACCTTGGTTTGTGGCAGAACTGTGTTGTACGGGTGTGCGTTCAAACTCCTACGGAAGACCCGTCCGGCACCGTTCGGTCCTCTGCATCGGCATCCAGCACCGTGACGCTCGTGCCCACCGGCACCCGGCGGTGCAGGTCGACGATGTCCTGGTTGAACAGGCGGATGCACCCGCTGGAGACCGAATCGCCGATGGTGCCTGGCTCGTTTGTACCATGGATGCGGTAGAGCGTGTCACGGCCGTCGCGGTACAGGTACAGTGCCCGCGCGCCGAGCGGGTTCTTGAGACCGCCTTCCACGCCGCCGGCGTAGGGACCGTATCGGTCCGGCTCAAGCTTGATCATGTTAGGCGTGGGGGTCCAGCGCGGCCAGTGCGCCTTGCGCCCGATCACGGCGCTGCCCTGGTAGTCGAAGCCGGCCTTGCCGACGCCGCAGCCGTAGCGCAGCGCCGTCCCGCTCTCCTGGACGAGGTAGAGGAATCGCCGAGAGGGATCCACCACGATGCTTCCAGGCTGTTCCGGTCCCTGGAAGGCAACGACCTGCCGGATGTATTGCGGGGGAACCCGGGTGACATCGACGGCCGGCACCGGGAACGGCTCATCCGAGAGTGATGCGTACATGGCGGCGACGCCGGGGTCGATGGCGGGCTTCGGCGGAAGGGCCGAGCGGCCGGCCGAGACGCAGGCCGTCAGCGAGAGAGGCATCCCGGCGAGGAACAGCCGCCGGGTCACAGGTAATGACAATTTCTTCTCCATTTAGGTCAGCAACACTGACATTCATGACAGGCCCTTTATGACCAAGGTGTGACGCATCAAGGCAGGGAAGGCTTTAGGCTCGCCATGTGACATTCCCGCATCGATGAGCACGCGCCTGGAACCTGCCGGGCGAGCGAAAGGAGCGGACTCCGTTGTTTGCGAGAGGCCCTCAGTCGCTACCCTCCTGCACCATGATGGCCCGGACGGTGCTCAGGTGGTCGAACATCGCTTGCCGGGCCGCCGCCGGCTTCCGTGCTGCGATGGCATCGACGATGGCCAAGTGCATCCGCCCCTGCTGCGCCGCGTATTCCTTCTTGCGAGCCCGCCGGAAGGCGAGGTCGTGCTGCCGCTGCCAACGAGCGCGGCCACGCACCGACGACAGGACTTAAAGGAACGCGATCAGCAGGGGGTTGCCGGAGATCCGGGCAATCCCCTTGTGAAAGGCATCATCCGCCTGCTCGTAGGCCTGCCAGTCAGGCGCTTCGCTGCTCTGAAGCGCATAACTACGGAGGAGGGCGATGTCCTCAGCGGTGGCCTGCAGCGCCGCTGCGCCCGCAATGGGCGGCTCGATCAATAGCCGGGCGTCGAGCACGTCGGCCGGCGACGCCATCTCGGCCAGCACGGACGGGCGGATCGGCTCATGAGCCGGGCGAGGGCCAATGAAGGTGCCCTGGCCTACATGCCGCCAGATCAGGCCCTCCTTCTCCTACACGTCGAGCGCCGCCCGTAGGGTCTCGCGGCTGCAGCCAATCCTGGGTGCCAGAACCCGCTCCGGCTCCAGCTTGTCCTGCGGACCGTAAGCCCGCTGCCGCAGATGCGTGCGCAGGCGCCGAGTGGCCTCGTCCATCGTCAGGCGTGTTCCGGGCATCGCTCCACTTCCAGGCCAATTTTTAGACCAATTCAAATCCGGTCTATGTAGCAGGGCAGGCCCCGGCGCGAAAGCCGCAACGGGGCAGAGGCGAAGGAGAACGTCTGATGAGAACTACGGTAGTCGACCGGTTTTTCGGCGATGAGCCCACCCATGATCCGGCCGTCAGCTGGGGCCGCCGCATCGGCACCGCCTTGGGCCTCGCGCTCTACCCGATGTTCGTCTGGATCGTCATCGACGGCTTCTTTCGGGTTCTGTGAGGGGTAGGATAATTGGACGCGAACGCCACGTTCGGCACACGGTTCGGGGAGGCTGCCATGCTTTCACGCAGCATCCGGACGGTGACATCCAGCCGCCGCACGGCACCGGACGTGCGGCTTCCCCCCGTCGGCACGGCGGCCCGGATTGCAATGGGTGGGCTGCTGACGGCCGTAGCCGGCTTTGTTGACGCCATCGGGTACATCGGCGTTGGAGGACTGTTCGCGTCGTTCATGAGCGGGGCGAGCGTGTCGCTCGGCGTTGGGTTAGGCGCCGTCGATTGGGACCCAGTCCACCAGGGCGTGTTGATGATCGCCTCGTTCTTGAGCGGCGTCACGCTTGCGACCGTTCTGGACGGTCTCGCGGGAGCATGGCGCCTCCCAGCCGTCCTGTTGCTGGAGGCACTCCTGCTCGCGGCGGCGGTTGTCCTGGCCAGATCCGGATGGACCATCGCGGCCGCGATCCTCCCCGTCGTGGCTGCGATGGGCGTGCAGAACACCGCCCTTCAGCCGATAGATGGTGTGCGGCTGGGCGTGACCTTCATCACAGGCACGCTGGTAAGTTTAGGGCAGGCGCTAGGCCAGACCCTGATGGGCCGGGCGCAGGTGCGGCGATTGGGAGGCCATGCCCTGCTGTGGGGTGCCTTGACCGCAGGAGCCACGGCCGGCGCTATCCTGCACGACGCCTTCGGCCCCATGGCCCTGACTGTTCCGGCCATTCTGGTCAGCAGCCTGGCGATGCTAAGCGCGCTGACAGTGCTGGCGCATGGACATCGACGACAGGCTGATCGGTGAGTGTGCCGCTGTCGCAAGCCGGCAGCCTCGATTGGGCAAACCGCCATCCCCCGCCGATCCAGGGTCAGACCATCTTACGGTGTGGCCCTACTACTGAGCGTTGCCACAAGCAGGCCCCGACACCTCAACTGGAACCGACAATGCGCAAAATCGACCCGTTTCTCCTGCTGATCATGGCGGCCGTCGCCGTGGCCAGCGTCATCCCGGCCCAAGGCGCGGGCGCCGAGATCCTGGACACGCTGGGAATCCTTGGGATCGCGCTGCTGTTTTTCGTCCATGGCGCGGCCCTGCCACGGGATGTGGTGATCGAGGGCCTCATCCAATGGCGGCTGCACCTTTTCATCTTCGCCATCACGTTCGCCGTGTTCCCATTGGCCGCGATGCCGTTCGGCGTGCTGCCATCGGCATGGATGCCGGCGGACCTGCTGCTGGGCTTCCTCTACCTGGCGGCACTGCCGTCGGCGGTGTCGTCCTCCATCGCGTTCACCGCTATGGCCAAGGGCAACGTGCCGGCGGCCATCTGCAGCTCGGCGGCGTCCAACGTCTTCGGCCTGCTGCTGACGCCCGTGCTGCTGTCTCTGATGACTCGGACCTCGGTCGAAGGCGGCTTCGACCTCACCAAGGCCTTGGGCGACGTGGTTCTCCAGCTCCTGGTCCCCTTCGCCGCCGGCCAGATTGTCCGCCCATGGCTGGCCCGGGTTATGGCCCGGCATGAGCGCCGGATTGGCCAATTTGATCAGGCGATCATTCTGCTGATCGTCTACGCGGCATTCTCTCAGTCGGTGGTCGACGGCCTCTGGTCCCGGCTCCCGCCAGCCTCCGTGGCGCTGACGGCGGTGCTCTGCCTGGTGCTCCTGACAGTGGTGCTGTCCGTTACGGCTCTCATCGCCCGCCGCCTCGGTTTCTCCCGGAGAGACGAGATCGCGGCGGTGTTCTGCGGCTCCAAGAAGAGCCTAGCGTCGGGCCTGCCCTTGGCGAAAGTGTTGTTCGCCACCGCTCCCGGATTCGGCATGATCGTGCTGCCGATCATGTTCTACAACCAGATCCAGATCCTGGTGGGGGCGGTCATCGCCCGGCGTTATGCCCGAGATAGTGCGATGCCGGCCGCTGCAGGCTCTAAGTAGCCGCCGGCTGTCCTGCCAGTTCCCACGGACCCGCACGACGGACGCCACCGTTCTCACCGGCATCCGACCCTGAACAGGAGTGCCCGGACCATGAACGACACGCCCCGCGCGGCCGCGGACGAGGTGGAGGAGCGGTGGAGCGTGCTCCACGACCTTGAGGATTGGCTGCAAACGCCCATGATGGTGCTCAGCTTCGTCTGGCTGCTTCTCGTCATCGTGGAGCTGGTATGGGGAACCACTCGTTCGCTGGAGGTCTTCGGCACGGCAATCTGGGTTGCCTTCATCGGGGAGTTCGCCATCCGGTTTGTCCTTGCTCCTCACAAAGGGACGTTTCTGCGCCGCAACTGGCTCACGGTGATTGCCCTAGTGGTACCGGCCGCCCGCCTGCTGCGCGGGCTTCGCTTCCTCAGGTTCGCCCGGGCGGCACGCGGCTTTCGGCTCGTCCGCATTGTCGGTACCGCCAATCGGGGCATGAACGCCCTGCGGGCCAGTCTCAGCCGGCGCGGGCTTGGGTATGCCATCGTCTTGACCGCCCTGATCACGCTGCTTGGGGCCGGCGGCATGCTGACCTTTGAGCCTGCCTCTGAGGTGCAGGGCGGCTTCGCCAGCTATGCGGACGCGCTGTGGTGGACCGGCATGCTTCTGACCACCATGGGAAGCGAGTTCTGGCCCAGGAGCCTGGAGGGGCGCATCCTTTGTTTCCTGCTGTCGCTGTATGGCTTTGCGGTGTTCGGATACATCACCGCGAGCTTTGCCTCGTTCTTTGTCGAGCGCGATGCGGCGTCACTGGAGACGGAGACTGCGAGCAGTGCCGATCTGGCCACCTTGCGGGCCGAGATCGCGGCCCTGCGGGCGGACCTCGCCACAGGCAAGGCAAGCCACTGATGACGGGCAACCCAAGATAAGGCCGATCTCGAACCGTCCCCGACGCACTCGGTTATCCCCGCTTACTGTGCGCTTCCGGAGGTGGTTGGAATGGATCAGGTTGAGGAATTCGTGCGGGTAGCGCTTGGCCTGGAGCTGGAGAGCAGGGACATTAACGTCCTGCAGATGGGGCTGCGCGCGGCCATCGTCTATGTGGTCACCGTCCTCATGGTGCGGCTGGCCAAGAAACGTTTCATGGGACGGGCGACCGCCTTCGACGTGATCCTCGGCATCATGATCGGATCCATGTCAGCCGGGCCGTGACCGGTAACGCCCCGTTTCTGCCTGCCCTCCTGGCGACTGCGGTGCTGCTCGGCATGCACTGGCTGTTCTCAGGCATCGCCATGCGCTGGCACGGGTTTGGCGCCCTGGTCAAAGGCAAGCCCCGGATCCTGGTCCGCAAGGGCGACGTTGATGTCCAGGCGATGCGGACCACGCACATGACCGAGCACGATCTCTGGGAGGACCTGCGCGGCGAGGGCGTCTCTCGCCTGGAGCAGGTGGAGGAGGCGCGTCTGGAACGCAGTGGCAAGCTCAGCGTCGTCAAGGCGAAGCCGGAGCCCCGGGTGGCAGAGGTGACGGTGCGGGACGGCGTTCAGACAGTCCGGATCGAGATCGGCGCCTGAGCAAGGAACGGATTTTTGACTGCGGTGCCTCGCAGCGCTGCGTTGCGTGCGGATCACCACTTCAGGACAGAACACGAGGGCGCATCTAAAGGCGGCCAAGGGCATAGCTTCAGACGTTCGCAGACAAAACGCCGCGTCGTGTCTCGATCGGGGCGCGTGATCCGGTCCTTCCTTCAAACGGTCTAGGAGAACTGCGCCACACAATCTTCGCTTATCCTCATCAGTCAGGAACGGTCATCGGCATCAGCCCAGTCCCGGCCTCGTCGAGTAGCTGCCGCACTTGCGGGGCGTGATGCGGGCGCAGGTTGTCTATGACTAGAACGGCGTCTGGCTCTACCTACCGGAGTTTGGACACCAGCACCTGCCCCCAGGATGGCCAGCATCGGGTGGAGGTCGAGGCCACGATGAGCATTGTGGCCATCAAACCCTTCAGGCAAGCGCCCCAGGACGGTCAGCCGTCGCCGGGAGCCCAGTTGGGCTTTATAGGACCTCGCCCCCAATCCAAGTCTGCCGCACCTGGAGACTTTCGTCGAGAAGGACGAGATCGGCACGGTAGCCCGGCGCGATGCGGCCGAGTTCGTGATCAAGTCGCAGGAAGCTCGCCGGCGCCAGGGACGCCATCCGCAGCACGTCCGGCAGCGCGAGTCCCAGGCGCTCGACGCTGTTGCGCACGGCGCTCGCCATGTCGAGGTCGGAGCCCGCGAGAGTTCCATCCTCCGTCGTCAGCCTGCCGTCCTTGCGATAGATCGTGCGTCCGTGCAGCTCGAAGCTCGTCAGATCCGTACCGGTCACCGACATGGCGTCGGTGACGAGCATCATCCGCTCCGTGCCCTTGGCGGCAATTGCCACGCGCAAGGCGGCGTCGCTCACGTGGTGCCCGTCGACGATGAGGCCGCACCACGTGTCCCGGCTGTCGAGAGCCGCGCCCACGGGGCCCGGATCACGACCGGCGAGTGGCGGCATGGCGTTGAAGAGATGCGTGAAGCCGCGCAGGCCGTGGCGCGCGGCCTCCATGACGGTGGCATAGTCGCTCGCCGTATGCCCGGCGCAGATCAGCACGCCGGCCGAGGCGAGACGCGCAATGGACGCCATGCTGTTGCGCTCGGGCGCGAGCGTCACCAGCGTCCGGCCCTCCGTCAAGGAGGTCAGGATCGCGATATCCTCCTCCTCCATCGGGCGCATGAAGGCTGGATTGTGCACGCCCTTGCGCTCAGGGCTGATGAAGGGGCCCTCGACATGGATGCCGAGAACGCCGGGAATGCGAGCCGCCAGAGCGTCCCGCATAGCCTCGACCGCTTCCGCCATCTTTTCACGAGTATCCGTGATGAAGGTCGGCAGAAGGCCGGTGGAGCCGTAGGCTCGGTGCGCCTGCGCGATGGTTCTGAGGCCCTCAACAGTGCGCACGTCGTTATAAAGAACGCCACCGCCGCCATTGACCTGAACGTCGATGAAGCCGGGAGCCAGAAGGCCGCTCACCGCGCGGCGTTCGATCCCGGCGCCGAGGTCCTGAACATGCGGCACGCCCGCGATGCGGCCGCTCTCGATCACGACGGCGCGGCCGTCGAGCATATGCGACCCGTCGAAGATGCGGGCGCCGGTCAGAGCAACGGCCATCAGACGGTCTCCGTCACCTTGCGCAGCCGCGGTGGGCTGTCGGGATTGCGCCCGCGAGCCAGCGCAACGGCGTTCACGAGAGGATAGAAGCTCTGAATGAGGGCAATCGGTGCGAGATAAGGATGCACATCCTCGATGGGCGGCAGCATGACCGAGGCTGGGCCCTCTGCCGCACCCGCGACCACCACGGGAACGCCCTGTTCGTTCAGCTTCGTCACGAGATCGTTGACACCGTTCAACGTCTCGTCCTGCTGGCTGAGAACCAGGATCGGGAAATGATCGCCGGCCAATGTCCAGGGACCATGCATCAGCTCGGCGGCGCTCATCGCCTCCGCGTGCACGCCCGAGGTTTCCTTGAGCTTAAGCGCCGCTTCTTGCGCCACGGCGAATCCCACGCCGCGTCCGACGACGAAGAGGTTGTCGGCGTCCGACAGGAGCGGCAGCGCGGGTGACCAGTCGACGGCGGAGGCTTTGGCGAGAACGTCCGGCAGAGTATCAAGCGCGTTCAGCAGGTCCCGGTCCTGCGACCAGTGGGCGACGAGCTGCAGGCCTGCTGCCAGCGCGGCGATGAAGGACTTCGTGGCCGCCACGCTCTTCTCGGGCCCTGCGTGGAGCGGCAGCACGACCTCGCAGGTCGAGGCGAGCGGCGACAAGGTGTCGTTCACCAGCGCCACCGTCAGCGCGCCGTCACTGCGCCCGGCCTGGGCGAGATTGAGAATGTCCGGGCTGCGGCCCGATTGCGACACGGCGAGGAACAGGGCGTCACGCATGCGCGGGCGCGCCTCGTAGACCGAGGTCACCGACGGGCCGACGGAGGCGGTCACCAGACCGGAGTGGATCTCGAGCAGGTATTTGACGAAGGTCGCGGCGTTATCCGAGCTGCCGCGCGCGCAGGTCACTGCGAAGGGCGGAGGAGAGGCGCGCAGACGCTCGCCCAGCTCCCGGCAGAGGGGCGCATTGCTGTCGAGCAGGGATGCTACCACCTGCGGGGCTTCCTGCGCCTCGCGCAGCATCCTTGTTTCTACGTTCAGTCGCTCTGACATATCACTCCTCACATACTGACCCGTCGCAAATATACGGTGGCTACGCATTGAGTACGGTAGCACCAGCGGCCGGAGCCATTTACATTTCGAGATCTTCGATGGACATCTGCCTCTTCAGAAGATCTGCTGCGCCTAAGAGGCCGGCATCGGCGCCCAGGACCGCCGGTGCCAAGGAAGGCCTAAGAGCAGAGGGGAAGCGGGACAGAGCGGCCTCAAGACGGGGCAGAAAACCTGCCGCCAAGCCTACGCCGCCGCCGACCACCATGACCTCCGGATCTAAGAGGGCCTGTAATCCCGGAAGAGCCAGGGCGAGATGATCCACAGCCTCCGCGACAATGCCTTCCGCCCAACTCTCGCCCGCCGCCAATGCGGCGAAAACCCCTCTGGCATCCGCATCATGGCCGGCGGCGCGGGCTGCGGCCGCAATGGCGAAGCCAGACGCCAAGTCTTCCAGGCGGTGATACCGGTCCCCCGAAGCTCGCACCGGGATCTGACCGACGTGGCCGGCAAGACCTCCCGATCCACTTAAAAGCCGCCCGCCGACGACGGCCCCTCCGCCAATTCCGCTGGATACTGTCAGGAAGAGAAGATCACGCCCTCGCCCTGCGCCAAAACGATACTCGCCCCAAGCTGCGGCTTGAGCATCATTCAGGGCCAGAACAGAACTGCCGAAGAGATCGGCCAAGCGCGAAACGAGCGGGAAGTCTGCCGGGACGGGCAGGGTCGCCGGATTGACGGCCGTCCAGAGGCCGTCCCGTATCAGACCAGTCACGGCGGCCGCGACACCACCGTACCGCCCGTGCCAATCCCGTGCGACATCGACAGCTGCTTGCAGCCACACCTCTGCCCCGTCAGCGGGCTGTGTTGGAACTTGGCGCCGCTCGAGGACGCGGTTTTCCAGGACCAACGCCACAGCCGTCTTGCTGCCGCCGATATCGATTGCGAGAATCGGTCTCGCTGGGGCTGCCTCACTTGAGATAGCCTCAACGAACCATTGCGTGATGTGCTCCGGGCGAGTGATAGCAGAGCCGACAACCACCGCCGCAGCTCCCGCGCGTATGGCCGCAGCGGCGAGGCGGGGCTCGTTGTAGCGGCCCTCAGCGAAGACCGGCTTGCCCAACTTGGAGGCCTCGATCACCAAGCTGATGTCCGGCGCATGCGGAGGCGGTCCCGCATCCGTATACCCTGCCATCGTTGTGCCGATAATGTCTGCGCCGAGTGCGCTTGCGTTCCTTGCCTCGGCCACTGTCGCAATGTCTGCCATCGCGATGCGGCCCTGTGCGTGTACCGCCTCAGCCAGAGCCCTCACTGGCACGGGCCTCACCCGGTCAGTGGCGTCGAACGCAATGATCGTCGCACCGGCCTCAGACAGTGCGTTGACGTCCTCGAGCCAAGGTGTGATCCGGACCGGTGTGTCCGGCAGGTCGCGTTTCACAAGTCCGATGATCGGCAGCGAACAGGCGGCGGCGACAGCGGCGACGTTGGCGACGCCTTCAATCCTGAGGGCTCTGGCTCCGGCTGCCTGGGCCGCCATTGCGAAGCGCACGACCGATGCAGGATCATCGAACGGCCCTTCGGGCACAGGCTGGCATGAGACGACCAGAGCTCCCTTCAAGCTTTCGGTGAGTGCTGTGGTCGCAGACTGTAAAGTCATGACTGTTCCAGACCTGTGTGGCGTTGTTGGGTGGAGGGTTACACCAGGGTGGTGGCAGGGATCGGGACCTCGCACCGGCTGGCGCTGGCCCGGTGAGCCGCTTCGATGCAGGCAACGACATGGCCTCCATACACACCGCCGACCGGAGAAGGCTTATCGTTCATGATGCTGGCAGCGAAGGCCCTCCACTCGCGCGCCACAGCCGCGCCCATCCAGTTCGGCTCGATGGATCCGGGAACTGGCGTCCACATTCCGCCTTGCCCGACAGAGATGCCATGATTGAAATCGATCCGGATCGTTCCCTTTTCGCAGACGAGATCCATGGCAAAGGTCACGGCGCCATCACGGTAGCCGACGCTGGCCACCTGGCCGATCCGGCCATTTGCAAAGCGCAAGCCGATCAGAGCCGCATCATCAGCCTCTTGTTCGTGGAAGTAGGTGCCGGTCATCGCCGTTACCCCGACCACCGGCTGCCCCATGAGCCAAATCAACCGATCGAGTGCGTGGATACCGGCAGTCATCAGCATTCCGCCCCCAGAGTCGGAGTTGAGGTGCCAGGGGCGTCGGTTGCTCTCCATCCAGAGCTTGATCATCCAGCTCGAACCCACGACCGGGGCACCGAGAACGCCCGAGTCGATGATTTCCTTGGCCTTAAGGCAGGGCAGGGCGAAGTGCATCACATGACCGATCATAAGCTTGACACGGTTCGTCTCCGCAGCTGCAAGCACGGCATCGCACGCAGCGACGCTCGGTGCCATAGGCTTCTCAAGCAGGATATGCTTGCCTGCCCGTGCGGCCTTGATGGCAATCTCTTCATGCAGGTGATGCGGTGTGGCGATTAGAACGGCATCAACCGTTGGATCATCGAGCAGTGCACGCCAATCGGTATAACTCTTGCCACCATGTTCGGCTGCAAAGGCGGACGCGGCATCTGCATCCTCCCGGCAGCACGCAACGAGCCTTATACTCTCAACTTCCGCCATCGCGCGAGCGTGAACCGCTCCGAAGTGGCCGGCCCCGATAATCCCTACTCCGATCATGCCTTCGCCTTCTCGTATGCGGCATCGATGACCTGCATCGCCGCCAGGTAATCCTCAATGCTGACCGCCGGATCCTTCCCCGAGCGGAGCCGGTCGAACGTGTCGGCCATGAACAAGCGGTAGCGCGTGCTAGGATGTTCGGGAGCGAGCATACGGGTGCTTCCATCGTCCAGGGTCGCGCACTGTGCCGTCTCGCCCCGATCGATCAGGTAAGCGTTGCCGGTGGCGATCCGCCACTCGAAGTCTCCGCCCGCAGCCATCGAGGCATAGGTGTAGCCTGCTTCAACCGTGAAGAGCGTGCCGAACTCGTCGCGCAAGGTTACGTGGGCGTGGTCCTCGACTCGTTCGTCAAAGATGCGATTGCCAATCGAGGCTGAGACGACGCGCAAAGTCCCCTGAGCAAGCGAAAGGGCCGCATCGATGCCATGAATGCCGAGGTTGCGCAGCGCCCCGCCGCCGCTGACTGCCGGATCGAGCATCCAACCGACCCCATCGTCGCGGTAGCGTTGAGGAGGGCCGTTGACGATCCGGAAATGGCCATGGGCAAGCTTGCCCAGGCGCTCCTCCGCCTCAAGCTCTGCCATTGTACGGAAGATGGGCCCAAAACGGTTCGGGAGAGGCACGCCGACAAAGGTCCCACTGCTCCGGGCAGCCTCGACGATATGCATCAACGCGCTGGTCGTGGGGGCAGCCGGCTTCTCTAGGATTATTGGGATGCCGGCAGACACGATTTTCAGCGCGAGGTCCGGAACATTTCCGGGGGAACCCATGACGACCGCCAAATCGGGCTTCCTCTCAAGCGCTTGTTCAACACGATCACAAACCGCAACGCCGTGGGCGTCGGCAAAACTGGCGCCCGCTCCCGCTACGGAGTCCCAAACGTCCGTGACCTTGCCGCCTGAGGACCTCACCGCATCCAGATGCATCGCGGCGTGCCAGTGGCTCACGCCCAGCAGACAAACCCTCATGTAACACACCTGTTCTCTTGCCCACTTGCTGGATATCCTACAAGCTGATATGTAGCAAGACAGATAATGAATTCCGCCAGTGTTAGTCCGCGGCTAGCCAGCAGGAGTGAAGAATGTCTGGCCTGAGAGGCATAAAGCCGTTGACCAAGCCCCCCTCCCTGCACGTAACGGTGCAGGAGAGCTTGCGCGGCTATATCGAGGATAACCAGCTCAAGGCTGGCGATGCGCTGCCGCCCGAGTCTATTCTTGCTCAGCAGCTGGGGGTCAGCCGCAACTCTGTCCGGGAAGCCATCAAGGCCCTTGAGTCTGTGGGTATCTTGGAAACCCGTCGCGGCATCGGCGTCTTTGTGAAGGAATTCTCGTTCCAGCCGCTGCTGGACAATCTCGCTTATGGTCTCGGTGATGCCCTGCGGGATGTTGAGGAGCTTCGTGACTTACGCCGTGTTCTCGAAACCGGGCTCATCCACAAAACAGTCGAGATGATCAGCGAGGAGGATCTCGCCGCTTTGCGCCAGGTGACAGAACGCATGCGCCAGCGGGCCGAGCGCAACGAGAGTTTCGCCGAAGAGGACGAGCAGTTTCATAGACTGTTGTTTCGGTGCCAGAACAACCGGATGCTCACCGGCCTGATCGAGATCTTCTGGCGGGCCTTTTACAAGGCTTCCAACTTCGCCAACCTCGCCAATTCCGACCCGCTCTCCACCTGGCGCGATCATCACGAAATCGTCGAGGCGGTGGCGGCGCGCGATGTCGAACGAGCCCGGGAGAGGCTCGATAAACACTACGAGGGCATCCTCGAGGTGATCGCAAATAACAGAAGACCCACCAACGTTTAACGGGAGGAAATGATGCAGATGAAAACTTTGACACGAGCCATCTCCGTCGCGGCGCTTCTTGGGGCAACAGCCCTAACGACTTCAGTGGCAGCCCAGGAGCAGAAGACGATTACCGGTGGCTTTGACGTTGGGCCAGGCGGTTTCCAAGGTAACTTCAATCCACTTGCAGCAACAGGCGGCTTCACCTGGCTCAACGTCTACTTCGAGCCATTGGTCAACTACAATGCTGATTTAACGGCGATCGAAGGGGCTCTCGCCACCGAATATTCCGTCAATGCCGACAAAACCGAATATACCTTCAAGCTCGCCAACGAAACCTGGCACGACGGCAAGCCCTTCACCTCCAAGGACGTGAAGTTCACGGTTGATCTCGCCAAGAATGGCGAAACCGGAACGGTCTTCGCCGCGCGCCTCAACGCGATCGCCTCCGTCGAGACGCCTGATGAGCGTACGGCGGTGATCAAACTCTCGCGCCCTGATGCGGGTCTTCTCGCGAGCCTGACAAAGCTCATGATCCTGCCCGAGCATGCGCTTGCCGGCACGACGCCGAAGGAGCTGGCGACCAGCACATGGTGGGCGACGAAACCCGTCGGAACCGGACCCTTCAAGTTCAAGCAATATGTGACCGACCAGTACGTCGAGTTGGTCGCCGATGACGACTACCGCCTTGGGCGCCCGAAGGTGGACCGGGTGATCAACCGCTACTTCAAGAACACAGCGGCTGCTGTGGCAGCGCTGCGAGCAGGTGAAATCCAGTTCACCTACGTCGAACCCGACGACGTCTCGGCGTTCAAGGACAACAAAGGATTCAAGGTCATCGAAGGGCAATCCTTCGTCGTCAACTACGTGGGCTTCAACCAGCAGGTGCCGCTCTGGAAGGATGTGCGTGTGCGCCAGGCCGTGATGCACGCTATCGACCGCCAAGCCATCATCGACAGCCTCTATGGCGGAGCTGCGACCGTCGCCAATTGCGGCTATGTCGCTAAACAACTCGTCCCTGAGGGTCTAAACCCGTACGCCTATGACCCGGCCAAGGCCAAGGCCCTCTTGGCGGAAGCCGGTTGGGACAAGATCAATGGCAGCAAGCCGATCACTTGGCTGACCTATTACAACACACCCCAGGCTGCTAACGTCATGGCGGCCGTGCAGGCCATGCTCGCGCAGGTCGGCATCAACGTAGTGCCGCGCGTCGTCGACACGCCGACCTACAACGGCATCATCTACGCCGGCAATCCTGACTTCAGCCAGTTCCCGCTCGTTTACGCCGGGCTTCAGAACGGGCCGGATCCGTCGGGTCTCAACATCGGCCTGAACGCCGCACAAAAGCCTCCCGCCGGAGCGAACTTCCTGCGCATCGAGATGCCAGAACTGACCAAGGCGCTCGATGCCGCGCTTGCGGAGACCAATCCGCAACAACTCAACACGCGCTACCAGGACGTTTGCAAGGCGATGAACGCCAATCTCCCCTGGGCTACCATGTGGGTCGCCAACCGCTACGGCGTCGCCTCGACCAAGCTGAAGGACTTCGTCTGGGTGCCCGCTCCGGCCGGTGGACCTTACAACGCGCACCCGGAGAAATGGTCAATCGAGAGGTAAGCGCACCCATCGGAGCATCGGAGAAGGCGGCTCGGTCCCAATGGGGCTGCCTTCCCAAAACCACAAGGCATACTCATGCTGCCGTACATCCTGAGGCGCCTCGCTACCGGTCTGCTGATGCTCGTTGCCCTGAGCATGCTCGTCTTCGTCCTCCTGCGCTTGGCACCGGGCGACCCGATCGACGCTTACATCAACCCCAACGTTGCCATGTCCCAGGCGGAGATGGATGCACTACGCGCGCGTCTTGGGCTCGACCAGCCTCTGCCCATGCAGTATCTCGCGTGGCTGCGGGCTGCCGCGACCGGCGACCTCGGATACTCGATCCAGCGTAACGGTGTGAGGGTTCTGCCCCTCGTGCTCGAACGTATCGGGCCAACCATCCTGCTGATGGCAGCCGGACTCGTCATCGCAATTCTCATCGGCATCGCGGCGGGGATTCTCAGCGCCGTCAGGCGCAATTCCCCAACTGACATCGGTTTTTCCGTCATCGCCTTCTTTGGCATCTCGAGCCCGGCCTTCCTCACGGCAATCCTCGGCCTTTACCTGTTCTCGGTGGTCCTGCGCTGGGCACCGTCTGGTGGGATGCTAACACCCGGAGCCCCGTTCTCAGTTGGTGACCTCCTGTCTCACCTCATTCTACCCGCGTGCCTTCTGTCCATCGGCCACGCAGCGCTGATCATGCGTTACATGCGCGCGTCGCTCCTTGAGGTATTGAACCAAGATTACGTCCGTACCGCCCGGGCGAAGGGTGTAAAGGAGTTCTGGGTTATCATGAAGCACGCGGTGCGCAATGCGCTCCTGCCGGTCGTTACCCTCATCGGGTCGACCATCGGCATTGCCGTAGGCGGCGCAATCTTCATCGAGAGTGTGTTCAACTGGCCGGGCATGGGCCTGCTGCTGATCAATGCCGTCGACACGCGTGACTACCCGGTGATCATGGGAGCCACACTCATCATCGGAGCCTGCGTCATTGTGGTCAATCTCCTGACCGACATTGCTTACGCTGCAATCGATCCTCGCATCCAGGTGGCCTGATAATGAGCGCTGCAGCTGCTATCCCTGTATCCAGCAAAGGGCCGACAGCCCGGGCCCTCGGTCGGTTTATCACCAACCGACTCGCGTTGGCGGGACTTGTCGTTCTCGCTGCCATTCTCATTGCGATCCTGACCTATCCGCTCTGGTGGATGTATACGCCCAACCAGATTGATCTGCGGGCCCTCAACAAGGGCCCCAGCGCCAGCCACTGGTTCGGAACCGATGGTGTCGGGCGCGACGTCTTCGCGCGTCTGATGCAGGGTGGCCGTATCTCACTCCTCGTTGCTGTCACATCAGTCGGAGTTTCCCTGGTGATCGGCTTCCTTGTGGGTGCCTTGTCGGCCTTCAGCGGCCGCTTGGCAGATGGCGCCATCATGCGTCTCGTAGATCTCGCCATGACGCTTCCACCGGTCATCCTGCTGCTTGTGCTCGCCTCAATTGTCGGCACGGGTATTGTGCCTACGATCGCCGTGATCTCGCTGCTGTCCTGGCCCGTGCTGTCACGCATGGTCCGCGCCCGCCTTCTTGAGTTGCGTGAGCGTGACTTCGTGGTCGCCGCTCGTGGCATGGGAGCCGGGTTGGGGCACCTGCTGTTCCGCCACGGCCTCCCGAACTGCATCGACATCCTCGTGGTCTACGCAACGCTGCAGATCGCCAATGCCATCCTGCTCGAGGCCGGCCTGTCCTTCCTTGGACTCGGGATTGCTCCCCCGGAGGCCAGTTGGGGCAACATGCTGAACGCAGCGCGCTCGACCAGCGTCCTTGAGCAGTATGTCTGGCAGTGGATGTTTCCCGGCGTGGCGCTCGTCATCACGGTGCTGGCGATCAATTTCGTTGGCGACGGCCTGCGCGACGCCTTCGATCCCCGCTCCGATCTTCAATAACCAAGCAACAAAGGTTCACTATGACCAATTTCCGCGGCGTCGTTCCCCCAGTTGTCACTCCCCTGACCGAGAACTTTGAGGTCGATTATCCGTCCTATACCAAGGTTCTCGAACATCTCATCGCGGGTGGCGTGCATGGCCTCTTTGTGCTCGGCTCGACGAGTGAGGTGATCTTCCACGACGAGGCAACCCGGCGTCAGATCCTCGAACACACCGTGAAAGTGGTGAACGGACGCCTGCCGGTTTTGGCCGGCGTCATTGATCCGACGACCGACCGGGTCATTGGTCACGCCAGAACGGCGCAGTCGATCGGAGTCGATGCCGTTGTTGTCACGGCTCCTTTCTATACTCGTACGAGCCAGCCGGAGGTTGTGGACCATTTCCGCTATGTGCGCGAGGCGCTTGAGATCCCCGTGATTGCCTATGATATTCCGGTCTGCGTTCACACCAAGCTGGAGCGCAAGACAACGGTGGCACTGGCTCGCGAGGGCACTATCGCTGGGCTCAAGGACTCGAGCGGCGACGATGGAAATTTCCGCTTCTGCCTGCTCGATCTCATGGACAAGCCTGACGTCTTCCTCATGACAGGCTCCGAGATCGTGGTCGACAACGCCCTCCAGATAGGCGCGCACGGTGTCGTCCCGGGTCTCGCCAACGTGGACCCGCACGGGTACGTGCGGCTATGGGACCATGCTCAAGCGGGAGAATGGGAGGCCGCCCGCAAGGAACAGGAGCGCCTATGCCGGCTCTTTGAAATGGTCTGGGTTTCGCTTCCCCGCACCAGCGCGGGCTCGGCGGGTGTTGGCGCCTTCAAGACAGCCATGCGCACTCTTGGTGTCATTGCCTCCAACACGATGGCCCGGCCTCAGCGGTCACTCAACGCCGAGGAGGCTGCGAAAGTCGAAGAGATCGTCCGTGCCGCTGGACTCGCGAGCTGAAGTCATGCACGCCACCCCGATCTTGGATATCTCAGGCCTCAAAATGGTGTTCCGCATCGGCGGGCGCGAAGTTGCGGCCGTGCAGGATCTGAACCTGACGATCGCGCCAGGCGAAACCCTGGCCCTGGTCGGCGAGTCTGGATCGGGCAAGTCCGTCACCAGCCTCTCAGTCATGGGCCTTCTACCCAGAGGAGTGGGGCAGGTGGCTGAGGGCAGCATCCTGTTCCGGGGCAAAGCGGGGCAGGCGCAGGACCTGACCAAGCTCGATACCGAGGGTATGCGGCAGATCAGAGGCAATGACATCGCCATGGTCTTCCAGGAGCCCATGACGAGTCTCAACCCGGTCTATACCATCGGCGAGCAGATCGCCGAGCCCATGCGCATCCATCTCGGTCGTAGCCACAAGGATGCGGCGGCTGCCGCGATCAAACTCTTGGCTGATGTCGGCATCCCCGATCCCGAGCGGCGCGCCAAGCAATATCCGCACGAACTCTCAGGCGGCATGCGCCAGCGTGCCACAATCGCGATGGCGCTTGCCTGTGATCCGGTCCTTCTGATTGCCGATGAGCCGACCACCGCGCTCGACGTGACGATCCAAGCCCAGATCCTCGACCTCCTGCAGAAGCTGCAGGCGGAGCGGGGCATGGCCGTCCTGTTCGTCACGCATAACCTAGGCGTTGTGGCGGAGATCGCCAACCGGGTGGCTGTGATGTATGCCGGCCGGGTCGTCGAGACTGGCACCGTCGCGGACGTATTCGCCCGTCCGCGCCACCCTTATACGATCGGGCTGATGCGCTCGGTTCCAAAGCTGGGAGAGGCGACTGAACTGAAGCGGAAGGGGATCCCGCTTCCGACGATCGCAGGCTCCGTGCCGAGCCTCGTTCAGCTCCCGCAAGGCTGCTCGTTTGCTCCCCGTTGCCCCTTTGCGATCGACGCATGCCGGGCGGACGTTCCGTCCTTGTATGAAACCGGCAATGGTCAGAAGAGCCGCTGCATCAGATGGCAGGAGATCTAGGGATGGAGGAACCGCTGCTCTCGGTCAGAGGGTTGACCAAGCATTTCAAGCCGGCAGGGTTTTCGCGCGGGTCGGTCGTGCGCGCGCTTGAGGATGTCTCCTTCAATGTGCCACGCGGCAAAGTCGTCGGCCTCGTAGGCGAGTCAGGCAGCGGTAAGACCACGATCGGGCGGTCTGTGCTGCGCCTGATCGAGCCAACATCCGGCGAGGTGCGCTTCAACGGCACCGACCTCACGAAGCTCTCTGCCGCCGAGATGCGCCGGCAACGCAAGAGCATGCAGTACATCTTTCAGGATCCCTTCGCGAGCCTCTCGCCACGCATGACAATCGGTCAGATCCTAACGGAGGGGCTTGAGATCCAGCGTGCGGGGACGCGCCAGGAGCGAACCCAGCGGGCCAAGGCGGCACTGGCCGCCGTCGACCTACCGGCTGATGCCTTCGACCGTTATGCGCATGAGTTCTCGGGCGGGCAGCGCCAGCGCATTGGGATCGCGCGAGCCTTGGCGCTCGAGCCGCAGTTGATCGTGGCTGACGAGCCTGTCTCGGCGCTCGACGTCTCGATCCAGGCCCAGATCGTTAACCTGCTGCGCGACCTGCAGATCCGCCTTGGACTGACGATGCTCTTCATCTCGCACGACCTGGCGGTCGTCGAGTACATCTGCGACACCGTTATCGTGCTCTATCTCGGGCGTATCATGGAGATCGCTTCGAGCGAAGCGCTCTATGCCGATCCACGGCACCCTTATACGCGCGCGTTGCTCTCTGCGATCCCGTCTCCGGATCCTGCCAAGTCCCGCACCCGGCAGATCCTGAAGGGTGATATTCCAAGCCCAGCAAACCCACCTTCAGGATGTGTTTTCCGGACGCGCTGTCCGCATGCGGCTGAGCAGTGCGCGAGGGTGGTGCCTCCGCTCGAAGAGGTCTCGCCCGGACACTTCAAAGCGTGTATCCGGCACGACGTGAGCGGATAGGGAGGTTGTCCCCCGAAGAAAACATGAACAAGGACGCCAATCTTGCAGGACTTTGCAGCAGCATTTCCTGAGCAGGCACGCGGCGCCAGCGGGTGAACTAGACAAACCCATCAAGGATCAGGAGGAGTGCCCATGACTATCAAGCAAATGACAAAGGCGTTTGTTGGAAGCGTCGCCGCGATCGGACTGTCCTTAAACATTGCCGCGGCTGAACCCGCTTGGCCAGACCTGCCGGTTGGAGTGAAGAATGGAGTGTCCGCTCGCGTCGGCGACACGATCTATGTTGGCTTAGGTTCGGCGGGAACCGCCTTCTACTCGCTTGATCTCAAGGAGCGGGAAAAGGGTTGGGTCACGCGATCCCCGTTCCCGGGACCGGCGACGAACGGCGCGGCCGTTGCGACGTCAAACGGGCAGATTTTCGTCTTCAGCGGTAACGGCAAGCCGGCATTGGATGCCAAGTCGCCCATCATCTTCAACACGATCTACAGCTACGACCCTGCCAGTGATAGCTGGCAGAGCCTAGACACAACCACGCCAGTTGGCCTTTCAGGTGCCAAGGCCATCAGTCTTCCCGATGGCCGGATCGCAGTTGTTGGCGGATACAACAAGGAGCTCTTCGACAAATACCTGTCCGATGTGAGTGCCATCGACAAGGAAAAGTTTCCGGCAGACTTCGCGAAGCTAGTCACTTCGTACATGTCCATGGAGCCAAAGGACTACCGCTGGAACGGTAAAATTCTGGCCTTTGATCCCGCAGCAAAGCACTGGAGAGAACTGGGTGAAAGCCCTTTCCTGCCGAACTGCGATGCAGCCGTGGTATCGATTGATCAGAACACATTTTTTATCATAAGCGGTGAGATCAAGCCGGGACTACGCACCCCTAATGTTAAATCCATTACCTTTGTGGGCGGTAGAGTTGAGTGGCGGCAGCTTGCGGACTTGCCGAAACCTGCCGGTGACGTTCTCCAGGAAGGAGTGGCAGGCGCCTATGCCGGCTCGGTCGGAGACACCGTGCTGGTCGCTGGCGGTGCAAACTTCAAAGGTGCTCGCGCCCGTGCAGAGGCCGGCCACTGGTTCGCACATGAGGGCCTGAGCAAGGCTTGGCGTACGCATGTCTACTCTTTGAAAGATGGCAATTGGATGCAGGTGGGCGAGCTTCCTGCAGGTCTCGCCTATGGAGCCTCCTTTAGCATGCCTAAAGGCATCCTCATCGTCGGGGGTGAAGATAATGCCGGCAACGCAAGAAGAGATGTCTTCCTCTTAAAATGGGATGGGCGGTCGGTTTCTGTCGAGGAGTAGCGAACTCTACCGCGGTGACAAGCCTGCGGTCCTGCCGCCGCGCTCACTGCCTGATTCTGTCATATGAACGCGCTTGCTTCAGCATGTTTGGCACGAGCCAGTTTGACCATGCCGTCATTCACGCCAAGTAACCAAACATAGCCTTGGTTTCAAGAAACTCCCCAAAGCCGAATGGGCCCCACTCACGCCCATTGCCGGATTGCTTATAGCCACCGAATGGTGCTGCGATATCGCCGCGAGACCCATTCAGATGAACCATGTTGGCCCGAATGCGGCGTGCCACCTGGCGGGCCCGCTCGAGATTACCCGAGGTCACATAGCTGGACAGCCCATAGACCGTGTCGTTGGCGATCCGGATTGCATCCTCTTCATCTCTGTAGGGTAAGATGGACAGAACCGGTCCGAAGATCTCATCCTGGGCGATGCTCATATTGTTCCGGATGTCTGCGTACACGGCTGGACGAACCTAGCTGTTCGGTAGCGGAACATTGTTGGGACCGGGTACGTTGCGCAATTGAGGAGTATACTTGGCGCTTTGACGGCCTGCGGCGGCGAGCTCCTCGCCGTAGGAGGACGTGATGCTCTCCCTTCATCCGCAAGCCCGCACCACCCCAGCCGTGCGCCAGGAGATCGCCCGCTCGAGAGAGCCCACCGGCGTGCTGGCCCAGCGCTTGGCTCAGTCACCGTTCCAATCAGGGGCAACTTCCAGGCCAGCAACGGCGACGCCTTGGTCGCTGCAGCCCTGGCGGGCCAAGGCCTGGTCTACGAACCGACGTTTCTGCTCGGCGACGACATCCGTGCGGGTCGGCTCGTCGCGCTGACTTTGGATCAGCCGCCGATGGAGCTGCCCGGGGTGTTCGCCGTCTACGCCAGCAACCGCCGCCCTCCGGCCAAGGTACGGGCCTTCATCGATTTCCCTGGTGCAACGGCTTGGTCCCGTCCCTCCATGGTATCGCGATCTCGACCTATCGGATTGAACCCACCGTCGAAGGGCCGAGCATGGCACCGTCTTCGGGCCTGGGAGAGCACGGACTTCCGGCGGCATCTCCGTCGTAAACCCAAGTCAAACCAAGCTTCGAGCTCCGCGGAGCCTGCCCTCCTCATCAGCTGAGCTTCATCCATGCGTTGCATACAGGGATGGCTGACGACATGAAATTTCAAACTGCCGCCGTTTTGAGTAATGCCTTTCGCGAGGGATCTCGCCTTGAAACGCCGTTCCTCACCGAAGGTGATGATCCTTCTGAAGCCTTGGCAAGACGTCAGACTCATAATTGACCTGCCCACCTACCGAGAGTTCCATTGTGACCAGGACCGACGAAAAGCTTGAGCCCATCCTTGCTGAGGTCATGCGCCGCAACGCGGGCGAAGCCGAGTTCCACCAGGCGATGCACGAGGTGCTGGAGAGCCTGAGCCGTGTCATCGCCAAACACCCCGACTATGCCGACGATGCCCTTATCGAGCGGATGCTAGCGACGAAGGGCACCAGCTTCGACGGCAAGCGCGCGGTCGTGTCCGGCTCGGGCAACGTGGCGATCTACACGATGGAGAAGATCATCGCATCCGGCGGCACGATCGTGGTCTGCTCGGATTCGAGCGGCTACGTGGTGGATGAGACCGGCATCGACCTCGATCTGGTCAAGGAGATCAAGGAGGTTCGCCGCGAGCGGATTGCCGAGTATGCCCGGCTCAAGGATACAGGCTCGCACTACATCGAGGGCGGCTCGATCTGGGACATGCCCTGCAACGTGGCCATGCCGTCGGCGACACAGAACGAGCTGACCGGCAAGGATGCCAAGACGCTGGTCGAAAACGGGGTGATCGCGTTAGGCGAAGGCGCAAACATGCCCTCCACGCGGGAGGCGGTGCGCCTCTTCCAGGAGGCCGGCGTGCTGTTTGCCCCGGGTAAGGCCGCGAATGCAGGCGGTGTGGCGACATCGGCGCTGGAGATGCAGCAGAACGCCTCGCGTGACAGCTGGACGTTTGAGCAGACCGAGGAGCGGCTGGCCACGATCATGCGCGACATCTACGATCGCTGTGCCGACACCACTGAGGAATACGGCTCACCCGGCGACTACGTGCTGGGCGCCAACATTGCAGGCTTCATGCGCGTGGCCGAGGCCATGCGCGCCCTCGGAGTGATCTGAGGGCGATAGAACGTGGGAACAGGTCGAGCCTTTAGACAGGCGGCAAGACCACTTGTGGCTGTTCTGGATTATGTCAGGCGAGAGCGGCAGTGGACTTGAGCGGTACTGTGCCCATCCAGGATCAAGAGGGCACAGGCGTCGTATGTCATTCCGCTCCAGCTGCCTGGTTGCTATCCGTGCAACACGGCGTCAACGGGCGACAGCACATTAGACGAGTGCGCGTTTCACTGAGGGCTCATGTCTCGTCACCAATCAATTCAGATTGGATTTTGCGGCAACAAGCGCCGCGACGGCATCGGCAGTTGCGGCTGACAGGGTCCACCCCAGATGTCCATGCCCGGTATTGTAGAATACCCGAGGATCGCGCCCTCGCATGACCCGTGGCAGCATATCGGGCATCATCGGTCGCAAGCCCGCCCACGGCACAGCTTGGCGCGTGCTCATGCCGGGAAAGTGTTTTCGGCACCATCGGATGAGCGGATCAATGCGCTCTGCCCGAATATCCCTGTTCGTGCCATTGAACTCAGCCGTCCCCGCCACCCGGAAGCGTCCCGCGCCAAGCCGGCTCGTCACGATCTTGGCGCGGTCGTCGAGCAAGCTCGTCCACGGTGCCGCGCGTTGGTCGGAGTTCTCGGACAGGTTGACGGTGATTGAATATCCCTTGACCGGATAGACGTTGACCCTGTCACCGAGTTGGCTCGCGATCCTGCGCGAGGCGACACCGCCACAGATGACGACCCGGTCGAACTCGTCGCTGCTTGCATGCCCCTCGCTTGGCGCCTCATCCGACCTGGAGGTCACCCGCAAACGGTCACTGGCATTACGAGCGATCCCGAGGACATCGGTTGCAAGGCGCATCGTCACGCCCAAACGATCGCAGGCTCGGGCGAGACCGTGGGTGAACTTGTGGATGTCACCCGTAAAATCAGACTCCGTATAGAAGCCGCCGTAAAACTCTCCCTGCAGAGCAGGTTCGATCGCGCGCATTTCCTCTGGCGTGACCGCTCGTCGCTCCAACCCACCCCTCTTGAGCAGCGCCGATACCCGTGCAGCAGCCTCGAACTCAGCCTTGCTGTGGTAGAAATGCAGGATACCGCGCTCCTCACAGTCGAAGTCGATCCCCTCGTCCTGAGCTATGCGCTTCAAGTGCTGCCGCGCCTCCATGGCGAGCCGGACGGTCGTAAGCGTATTCTCTTCGTACTTCGGGATGGCTGCAACGAACTGGGCCATCCACGACAGCTTGTGCCAGGATGGCGTTGGATTGACCAGGAGCGGAGCGCCAGGCGTCATCATCCACTTGATGCCTTTGAGCACGGTGCCCCAGCTATTCCAGACCTCGGCATTCGAGGCCGAGAGCTGGCCGCCATTGGCAAAGGAGGTCTCCATCGCCGCGTAGGGATGGCGGTCGAAAACGGTGACTGCGTATCCGCGTTTTGCAAGGTTGTATGCGGTGGTGATGCCAGTGATGCCAGCGCCGATCACGGCGACCTGAAGGTTGTCGATGGTCATAGGTGCTCCTGCCCGCGCCCTGCGGGTCTTCAAGCACCCCCTCTGTCATTGGCCTGAGAGCTTCATCCAGCCCATGGATTGAGCGGGACTTTCACCATCGGCGCAGGACAACCGTCCTGCTTTTCAGAGTTCCAATACCACAGCGGTCCGTTTGCCTGAGAGTTTCCGGGGTGGTTGCTCCGTCGGCGTCGTCCGGATCAAGCGCCGGCACGATCTCTCCCGCTGCGGAAGTGATTACATACGTCAGTCGAAGGGTGTCAACCAAGTATACCGTTGCGAACCTCTTAGCCGATAGTCGTACTGCCAATCTCGACTAGGTAATCCGCTGTAATATAAGTGCCTTCAGAGTGACTTCCTCATCTACATTCACTCTATATTGAGAGGCCTGCATGACTCAGCACCGAAGCTTTGACCCCTCTTAATGGGAGTGCAACGCCTGAGTTTAGCAACACAAAATGGAACTCTGGTGGGGTCATGATCGGCGCCGGTGATGACCCTGCCGATTCTACGAACTCGCTAGCAATGGCATGTGCGTAACGGCAGTCGGCTCAAGGGTCCATACTCGGTGCCAATTTACAGAGTGCAAGCCATGGAGGTTAGCAGGCCGTCCGGCAGCCCTCCGGATTACATGCAGGGTAAAAGAGACTGAATCTCCGGTGCAGAATGCGTAACTTCCGCTGGGGCAACGATGCCAACCTTAGGCTAGCGCTTCCCGTCACCCGAGCCAGTCTCCGCAACCAGGATGCTCGGTTTGGGCTTCGTCAGTGCGGCTCCTACAGGTCGCGCTGGTGCCCGTGGCGGAGCAGGGGGCGTGCTGCGGGTTGAGCTTGTCTGAGCAGCGACGTTCGGCTGTTGGCGAGCAACGGGTGAGTTCGCGTTGAGTAGGGGTTGAGCTGCCGACAGCTTAGGCTGAGCTGAAAGTCTTTCTTGGGTTAGGCGGGCGGCCTCATCTTGAGCCATTCTGAGCTGCCTGCGCAGCTGTGCGATCTCTGTAGTGGCGCTCTGAAGCTGATCCCGTTCAGACAGCAGCCGCACTTGGCCTGCTTGGAGATCGACGATTTGCTCCTGGAGATGACGTTCCGTTTCGGCCGCGGAATAGCTTGAGACTGCAAACAAGCTCCATCCGGCAGCGGCAGCAAGACCTAAAACTACCGTCTTGGCGCGCCACAGGTGAGGAAGCTTGGATGCAAAAGGCCGGATCATCGAAATTCCTATCCCACAGCCCTTTGACTGTGAACTCATTCTGTTGCTCAGATTGGTTGGGCTGACGGGGTTCACCAGGCTGGCATCAATAGATTGGAGGTTAGTACCGCTATGGTGACTTAACCCTTAAGGCTGCATCGCAAAATGCGAACAGACACGTGCATTGGGCTACGGCTTTTGGTTCTACGAGGCGCTCTAGCTCGTCCGAACGCAGCTCTCGAAATCTTGCCACAGGCTTGGAGGATCACAGGTTCTGGCTCCATAGTCTTTGTTCGACGAAATTCGCATGTAGGCGCAAAGTCAGAATGTCCCGATACTGCGAAGCAGAAACGTCATAGCCCCCGATACGCATCTTCCATCAGCCCCGGCTGCAGCGGGAAGTCCATGGAGAGTTGGTGCTAATCGGCAGCTCGAACCAACTCGGGTTCAAGGGTCATCGCGGTCCATCCTTGCTGCTCGTTGTCAACGATGACGCAACGGGTCAACTGATGCAGCTGTGTTATGTGCGATTGGAAGGCGCGTGCACCTTTATTCGACAGCAATGGCCTTGAGAGCACGCCTGACAGCGACGCGGGCTGCCTCGATGTGACCAGCGGCCAGCAGTTCGTCGACAATTCTGAGCGCCATCACAGCATCGGGCCGCTGGGCCGCGTCCGAAGGAACTGCAGCCGCGCCGTGAGCCCCTGCAGCGCTGGCAAGATCGTCGCTCTGGCCCGTCAGATACGCCGAGCTGCACTTGAGAATGGTAGCTAGGCTTGCCACCGCATCCTCACCTGGATGCTGGGAGCGACCGGTAATGATGTCCTGGATGAATCCCGCCTCCAGACCCGCTTCCAGGGAGGCCCTGCGCCACGAGATCTTGAGCGCAGAAACCCGTTCTCCGATGCGCTCTTTGAGGATCGCGTTCACACTGGGCTCCTTGGGGGCAGACGTAACCAAAGCCACAATAGGCGGGAGGCGGTTCTTCCGCGCTCTTCCCACCTACCATTCGGCTTCGGCTATCGTTGACCGATCATGGTTAACAGAACGCTAATCCGCAAGGCTGATGAGTTCTCCATAACGTCAGCGGGTATCACCAATCAAAGACGTCCCACCAACATGCCTAATGGACCTTTGGTGAGGGTGCTCACATGGCTCCCGCCGCGACAAGAGTCGCTTCGATCTCCCTGTAACCGCGGCTGCGCGCGTGTTGCAGCGGCTTCACGCCATCCCGATCCGCAAAGTTGATGTCGGCACCTGCCTTCACCAAAAGCCCGACGATCCGCTGATGACGTTCCGCCCCGTCACTCAGGATGATGGCCTCCAGCAAAGCCGTCCAACCAAGATTGTTGACGTGGTCCACATCGACCCCCGCTTCGATCAGGACCCGAACAGTGTCGACATGGCCACGCTCCGACGCCGGGATGAGGGCGGTGCCGCCATAGCGATTGGTGCTCCTGAGATCCGCGCCGTGCGCGAGCGTCATCGTCAGGATCTCGAGATGACCCCGCGCCCCGGCATAGAGATAGGGGCTGTCGTTGATCCGATCCTTTGCGTTGACATCGGCACCGGCCTCAATCAAGGCCCTCGCAGCCTCGATCCTGTTGCCGTGGGTTGCGATGAGCAACGCCGTGCGTCCGGCTTCATCCCTTGCATCGATGTCGGCGCCCCGCGACAAAAGGGCTTGAATTTGCGCCGCATCGACATCCTTGTCTGTGACAGCGTTCAATAAGTCTTCCCCGCTCGTCGATTGTCCAACGGCTATCATCGAATGGCCCATCATGCCGAGTACAACAAGGATCGAGATGACGAGACTTCTTCGCATGATCGGAACTCCTTGCAGGAGCTGTGAGCGTCTCGGCCGAAGGTCATTACCTCAAGCACGCTCAACAGCACCGTAGACCAGACGCCCCTTGTGGACCGTTGCCCGCCGCGGTGAGCGCCGTGCGACGGCCTCGGCCGAACAGCTGGCATCAACCAGAACGAACTCAGCCGTGTCACCTGGTTTCGGCCAAGCCACTTTGCCATCATCGCTCAGCGGCAGCACATCGCCCGTGGCGATCGCAAGGGCACGTGACAGACGGAACTCGTCGCTTCCACCGTAGAGCTGGGCGCACAGGTTGGCCTTCTCCAGCATGTCACCGGTGCCAAACGGTGACCAGTGATCGATCACGCTGTCCGTACCGGTCATAATCTTGACTCCCTTGGCACGCAGCTGCGGCAGCGGCATCGTCCTTTGACCGATCGGCACCGTCGACACCACGGTCACGCCCTGGGCAGCCATGCGCCCGGCCATCTCGTTCAGCTCCTCGGGACGCAGAGTTGAAAGGGCGAAGGCGTGGCTGAGCGTCAGCCGGTTGCGCAGCGCCGGGGTCTTCTCGACGGTCGCAATCATGTAGTTGAGAGCCGCCACGCCGGCAGGGTTGGCTTCATGGATATGGATGTCGACGCCCTTGTCGTGGTCGAGCGCGATCTGGAACATCGCATCCAGTGATGCTTCCATGGCACCGTCAACATTGGTGGGGTCCAGACCGCCGACGTACTGCACGCCCATGCTCATGGCTTCACGCATCAGCCCATCCACCTTGGAATGCAACAGGCCGTGCTGCGGGAAGGCGACGATCTCGCATTCAAAGCTGTCACGATAACTCGCCAGCGCAAGCTGCAGATGTTCCAGGCTTTTCAATCCGCTCACTGGATCGATGTTGCAGTGACTGCGTGCTATCGAGCTGCCTTGCGAGAGGAGGAGGTCAATCAGCTTCTCCGCACGCGCCCGCGAGGTCGGCAGCAGCTTCGGAAGAAGCACTTCCTCCCGCGCAATCATGTCCATGATGGTCTTGCCCTGACGGGGGAGGGGCGCTTGCCAAGGTCCGCCGTAGAAGGTCTTGTCCAGGTGGATGTGCATGTCCCGGAACGCAGGCAGAAGCAGCTTACCCTGCGCCTTGTAGCGCGGCAGAGCTGCCTCCAACGCGGCACCCGCGTCGTGCACCGCTTTGATGCGACCATCCTGGATTTCCAGCGTATGGATTCCGGTTCGGGTGCCGACGACCACCTCACCCTCGTGCTCGAAGCCCTCCTCAAGGCGCACGTCACTCAAATAGTAGTGGCTGTCGGTAACAGTGGTGATGTGCTGACGGGACTGATCCGTGCTGGTGGCAGCCTCGGCGGCCCCGCTCTGCGTGCCGCTCAAGCCCAGTATTGCGGACGCGGTTGCCAGCCCACCGGAATGACGAAGGAAGGCTCTGCGGCTTTGGTGATTTGCACTTTGCACGGGTCGCTCCTGTCTGCTTATCGCCGAGGTGTAATGCGCGGCACTTGGGCCTGCGTCGGCTGCCGAGTTCGGCTTGGCCGTTATAAGGCTGTCGATCGTCGCACCTCCCACGAGGAGATCCGCTCACGCCGCCAAGAATTCTTTACTGCGATGTCGGGAGGATAGTGCCAGCTTGCTCCATCTGTAAATTAAATGTTCAGATTGAGATTATTGATTTATTGAATAGCAATTGCGGTGCTCCAACGATTCGCCGATGCTCGACCCACGCCTATTGCGGACCTTTATTGCAATCATCGAAGCCGGAGGCTTTACCCGGGCGGCTGAGCGCCTGCACATGACCCAGTCGACCTTGAGTCAGCAGCTCGCCCGGCTTGAGGAAGCCGTTGGGCAGACCTTGGTGGATCGGGACGCACGCCCCATTCGCCCCTCCGCCGCAGGCGAACGCCTCCTTGGATATGCCCGTCGGATCATGGCGCTCCAGAGCGAGGCGACGGCGGCATTGGGCAATCCGGCCGGCACAACGCCCATTCATATCGGACTTCCGGAAGATGTCTTCAGCCGTCCCATGGCGCGGCTTTTCGGCGAGTTCGCCAGGCGCCACCAGGAGATCCGTCTGGACGTCAGCGCCGGGCTGAGCCGGGACCTGACCCGGCGCTACCGTGGCGGCGAATTCGACATCGTTGTCGTCAAGGAGACGGCGCCCAGCAACGATTGCCGGGCAAGCTTCCCCGAAGCCACAGGCTGGTTCGAGAGCAAGGATGCTCCTGGTGCCTGGCCGGACCCTGTCCCCCTCGTGACCTTCCCTCCTGGTGGCCTGTACCGTGAGACAATGTTCGACCGCATCGAGCGTGAGCGCCGCCATTGGTACATCGCTTTTTCAGGCAGCAGCCTCAACAACGTGCTCGTCGCCGTCGAGGGCGGTCTCGGCATAACCCTCCTCCCAATTGCCGCAACACTCGGGCGCCATGTCAGGCCTTATACCCGATTCGGCGACGAAGCTCCGATCATGGTTTCCATCTATGCCTGGGAGAGCACCGGCCTCGTTGCGGAACTGGTACAACAGATCGGCGCCGCCTTGTCTGAACGTAGCGGCCGTCCCGGCAAGTCGTGAGTGCTCCTCGTCAATCATAACTGGAGGCGGGTCACCATCGTTTTCAAGCTGAACAAGTTTGCGCATTCAGAGGATGGAGGGCGTGGACCATCTGGTGCAGGCGAGAGGTACCGATGTGGGTGTAGATCTGCGTGGTCTCGATGCCTGCATGGCCGAGCAGCTCCTGCAGCACGCGCAGGTCGGAGCCCCAGGAAGCGCGATTCTGATCCAAGGATCCTGAAGGTGATGGAATAGCAAAGGCCCTCAACGGCTGGGATGCTATGCTCCCATGCAAGTAAGAGGAGGAGTTCATGACAATCACTGCTCTCGTTGAAAAGACCTGCACCCCGTGCCGCGGCGGGATCCCGCCGCTGACTGCGCAAGAAGTTGCGGTCCTCCATAAACAGGTGCCGGAGTGGACGATCCACGATGACGCGCGCCGGATTGAGCGGACCTATCCGTTCAAGAATTTCGCGCAGGCTTTCGCGTTCGTGCACAAGGCGGCCGAACTCGCAGAAGCCGAGGGGCATCACCCGGACATCAGTTTCGGCTGGGGCTATGCGACGGTGTCCCTCCAGACCAAGAAGATCAAGGGCCTGCACGAGAACGACTTCATCATGGCCGCGAAGCTGGATGACATGGCCGAAAACATCCCGCTTGGCCCCTAATATGATTTGGAGCGTTGCCGGGCCGGAATTCAAGGCATGGCGCGAGCCAACGTCAACTGGACTTGTGAAGGCTGTGTTGATCGCGAGAGGCAGGTCAAGGCGAGATCCGACGAATTGTTGCCACCAAAGATCAAGCACAGTGGCGCCATAAGGCTGTCATCGAGTTGCTTCAGATGAGCTCTGTGGCCGCTTGGCCCGAGGGACAAGGACGGGCACGGATGCACTGCCCTCCTTGTCCCTCACCAATCTCATCGATCGCAGCGGCACTCACCTCAGGCTTCAGTGGCCCTGGCGTGCAACCTGCGCGACGTCGTGCCTGGCAATGCCGATGTCGGACAACTCACGGTCCGACAGGGCACTCAATTGCCGTGCTGTCTCACGAGCACGCAGCCAGCGGCGCAGGCCAGAAAGAGCAACTGATAAAAACATGACGCAACCTCAATGATGAGCCAGCCCGCGCGGGTGCCGCACAGGCAGCGAAAAAAGGCCACCTGAGGGGTGGCCGAGTTTTAGGGAGGAAACCCGCCACCGGGAGGCCGTGGCGGAGGAGGGGTCATCTACAGCGCACCCGCCCCAAGACAAACCTGAAAGTGGTCACCTCTGCCATGCACAATGAGCATGGAACGGATGGCAAGCGTTTACGCCTCGTTTACGGTTGCCGGGCGGTTCAATCAGGGACCTTGCTGACGATCCACCTGACCGCCTCAGGACTGAAGCCGATCTCGATCAACTCCTCTTCGAGATCCTCAACTGCATCAGGATCGAGGGTGATAGAGTTGTCCTCTGCATCTGGTTTGGCAATGGGCTTCGGCTCGTCGCCCTTCTGCTCCGGTTCGTCGTCAATGGGCGCTACTGTCACGCGGACAACTAGGCCGTCATCATCATCATCCTCCTCGTCGTCCTTACTCTCATAGACTTTCAGCGTGACCCAACGCTCCTCGACCTCGTCTTCATAGACCGTCTTCCACTCACCCATGCGCCCCTCCAGATCATGCCTTAGCGCCAACGTGTTCCGGCATTGTAGCGCAACATTCCCGGTCCCTAAGAGTTTCACTGTTGCGGAGGCGTTCCACAGCCCCTGTGCTCTCCTTGCATCAGGCCTCCGTAGACTTGAGCCCCGTCCAACCAAGCCGGACGGGGCTTTTTCATGAGCTTGACTGATACACAGCAGCCTGCAAGCAGCCCATGAAGATCATCTCACCCGTTCCCCTGCGTCTGAAGAAGATTAGGTGAAACTGGACTGCCGCGCAGAACCTTAGGCGTCTCCTCACTGGCCGTCATGACAGGAACCGCAAGGCCCTGAAGCAGAGGCAGCGTGATGATGCCAGCAACAACGGCAAGCACCGCAATGATGAACTCGGCTCGCCCATACGCAGCCCTTTTGCTGTGAAAGGGATGGCAGCTTTTCGGGGGACTGAACACAGCGTTGTTATCATTCACCGCCATCAGCGGCCTGGGTTTCAGGTGCGCCAACGGCATGGGGCCGCACGAGAACGCTTTGTTGGTGCAAGCAGAAAGTACAACCCTCATCCGGCAGCCTCCCCTACGAGGTCCTTCAATGAGTGTACTTTGCCCGCCTGGTTCAGGCTCTCGCCCGAAGGGGTAACTCCGCCGCTCCAAGGGGGTACAAGGTCCCAAGGTGTTGGTTTCAGGTCACCTGGAATGCGCGCTGAGCGCGCTCCCGGATCTCGTCCAGTTCGTCCTGAAGGGAATTGATCTGCCCTTCGATCTCTTCGAAGGACGTGCACTCGGGTGTAATAAACAGGCGGCCGTCCTCGCCCCGGGTGTAGCGGAGGAGGGCGATCTTCACGCTTGCCGGGTTGTCCGGCGTTCCAGGCCGGATTTCGAGCTCCAAGGCTCCGAAGAGATGCATCGATGGTCCCCGTGCTAGGGCTAAGAGTGAGGCTGCATTCCAGAGATTGCCTAACCGGCTTGTGCCTCCGTTTGCTGGCGGTGAAGCATCAGCGCGATCTCCGGCCTGTTCTCCTCAAGCCACTGTGTAGCATCAGGCCGGCTGACGACACACTCGATCGCAGCCCAGGTGGGATCCTCGAGCGACTCGTCCCTCAGCCGGGTAGCCGCATAACCGATGAGCCGATGAGGGCCCTCATAGCCGGGCCGCGCCTCAAGCGCATCGGCGACCCAGACGCTGGACCAGCCCTGCTCGGCAAGATGCAGGATGCTCTGTCCATCGGCCTCGCGAAACCATGGTGTCGCGTCGAACTCGAGAGCGAGGGCATTATCGGCGGTATGGCACGAGGCTCGGATCATTGCGCACCTCCCGGATCAGCTTCCCTGAGAGGTATTCTACCACACGCTGACATCAGGACTGTACTGGCACACCGGTTTCCTGCCCGTCATTGAGCGGGTGGAGGTCGCGGACCATGTGGTGGAGGCGGGAGGTGTCGAGGTGCGTGTAGATCTGGGTGGTCTCGATGCCGGCATGGCCGAGCAGCTCCTGCAGCACGCGCAGGTCGGTGCCGCCGGAATGCATGTGGGTGGCAAAGGCATGGCGTAGCACGTGAGGAGAGACCCGCTCGGGGCTGGCAAGGCCTGCCGCCACCGCGGCTTCCTTGATCTCGAGCAGAGCCGCTTGGCGCGTTAGCGCCTTGCTGCCGTTGCGCACCGAATGAAACAGCCAGGGGGAGGGGGCTCCGCCGGAATAGGTGCGGGCCAGCTTCTGCCAGTGGGTGATGGCCTCAATGGCTCGGTCATGGAGAGGTACGAGCCGCTGCTTGTCGCCCTTGCCGCGGACCAGCAGCATCCGGGTACCGGGAGGAGCCGCATCGGAGAGCAGAGACAAAGCCTCGCTGATCCGCATGCCCGAGGCATAGAGCGTCTCGAACAGGGCAGCCCGTCGGGCATAGCCGGCCTGACGGTACAGCCCGACTGAGGGATCGGCCGCAAGCCTATG
>NZ_JAFBID010000054.1 GCF_016811235.1 Microvirga arabica | reverse complement strand
CTCACTCGCCATCTTGGCCGCCCTGTTTCCCGTCCAGTTGCGCGAGGAGCTGAACGAAGCGGTCGGGCACCGGCTCGCTCATCAGTTGGGCATAGTAGGCCTGGAGCTGCTCGCCCAGGAAGGTGGCCACATGGGGCGGCAGGCTTGGCTCCGGACCGGGATCGCCCGTGGGGTTCAGAAGGCTCTCAAGGGAGCTCGGCTCGTCCAGATCGGTGCCGTTGTCGTGTTTGTCTTTGGACACGCTTGCTTCTCCAGACAGGGCTAAAATGCTCTGCGCGCTGGTTGCGAGCGGAGGACACCTCCTTGCCTTACATGACCCAAGGAGGACTGCCATTAACCTAAGCTAACCCTATCTCTACAGGAGCGGCGGGAATACTCCCACCGCAACTTCAGGCTCCATCCAAGCCTAGCCGGGCGCCATTGGACTTGCGGCGGATATCGGCCAAGGTCCTTGTCTTTCGCCACCTGTCACCCATAACGCTACAGTCGACATAACAAAGGCAGGACCATGTCCCGCTCCCGAGACGCTCTTCCGGTGGCTCCGCCCCACCCGGGATGGATCCTGCGCGATCGGGTTCTGCCCGGCCTCGGCCTGTCCGTCAGCCAGGCCGCCCGGGAGTTGCGCATCGCCCGCCAGACGCTCCACCGGATCCTAGCCGGCAAGGCGGCAGTCAGCCCGGACATGGCCACCCGCCTCGCCCGCCTCTCGGGCACCACGCCCCGCTTCTGGCTCGATCGGCAGCAGCAGCACGATCTCTGGCACGCGGAGCAGGCCCTCACAGGAATTCTCGGGCTGATCCCGACCCACGCACTTCCGGCCGCCCTGCAGGCCGGGATCGGACTTTATCATGACCGTTGAACCTCAACCCGCTCCGAAAGCGCGGACCGGGGTCGAGGGCCTCGACGACATCCTCGTCGGAGGTTTGTCGCCCGGCCACGTCTACCTGCTGGAGGGCAGCCCCGGCACCGGCAAGACCACCATCGCGCTCCAATTCCTGCTCGACGGCGCCAAGGCCGGAGAGACCGGGCTCTACATCACCATGTCGGAAACCGAGTCGGAGTTGCGCGACGGGGCAGCGTCCCATGGCTGGAACCTCGGCGATCATGTTCATGTCTATGAACTCGTCCCGCCGGAGAGCCTGCTCGACGACGAGCACCAGCAGAGCCTGCTCTACTCGTCCGATCTCGAACTCGGCGAAACCACCAAGGCAGTGTTCGCGGCCATCGACCGGACGAAGCCGGTCCGAATCGTGATCGACAGCCTGTCGGAGATTCGCCTTCTGGCGCAGAGCTCCCTGCGCTACCGCCGTCAGGTCCTGGCCATGAAGCACTACTTCGCGCGCCAGGGCGCAACGGTTCTCCTGCTCGACGATCTCACCACGGACGCCAACGACAAGACCGTCCACAGCCTCGCCCATGGGGTGATCCGCCTGGAGGGGCTGACGCCCAATTACGGCGCCGAGCGCCGCCGCCTGCGGGTGATCAAATATCGCGGCCAGTCGTTCCGGGGCGGGTACCATGATTTCATCATCGCACCGGGAGGCGTTCAGGTGTTTCCGCGCCTCGTCTCCGGCGAGCACAAGACGGGCTTTGCCCGCAATGTGCTCACGAGCGGCATCGGCGAGCTCGACGCGCTCCTCGGCGGCGGGATCGAACAGGGCTCGAGCACACTCGTGATGGGACCGGCCGGCACGGGCAAGTCGCTTCTGACGGTGCAGTTCGCCGTTTCGGCGGCCCAGCGTGGCGAGAAGGCGGCCCTGTTCATCTTCGACGAGGAGCTCGGTCTGCTGATCGACCGGTGCAAGCTGATCGGCATCGACTTGGTGGCTTTGTGCGATTCCGGCAACCTGTTCATCGAGCAGGTCGATGCCGCCGAGCTCTCACCGGGCGAATTCACCGATCGGGTGCGCACCAAGATCCGCCGCCATGGCGTGAAGACGGTGGTGATCGACGGCCTCAACGGCTATCAGGCCGCCATGCCGGAAGAGGAGTTCCTGACCCTGCACATCCACGAGCTGCTGCAGTATCTAAATCGGCAGGGTGTCTCGACCTTCCTGACGGTGGCACAGCACGGCCTCGTGGGCGACATGAAGTCCCCCGTCGACGTCACGTACCTTGCCGACACCGTGGTCCTGCTGCGTTTCTTCGAAGCGTTCGGCCAGGTCAGGCGGGCGATCTCGATCATCAAGAAGCGGTTCGGCTCACACGAGAACACCATCCGCGAGATGCGGATTACCAGCAAGGGCATCGCCCTGGGCGAGCCCCTGAACGGCTTCCAGGGCATTCTGCGCGGCACCCCGGTCTTCACCGACGGCGACCGCGCGCAGCTGCTCAAAGATCCCGCAGTATGAACGACATCCTTCACGCGCATTCGGAACGCGCGATTATCCTGGCGCCCCTTGGACGGGATGCGGCAGTCGCGGCCGATCTTCTGCGCAGCGTCGGAATTACGTCACAGGCCTGCCCCGACATGTCGGCACTCGTGCGCGAGATCGCGCAGGGCGCGGGCTTTGCCATCGTCACCGAGGAGGCGCTGCGCAACGCGGACCTGAAGGATCTCTCCCGCTGGCTGCAGGATCAGCCGCCCTGGTCGGATTTCGCCTTCATTCTTCTGACCCTTCGCGGCGGAGGCATCGAGCGCAATCCGGCCCTGGCGCGTCTCTCCGAGGTTCTCGGCAACGTGGTGTTCCTGGAGCGTCCGTTCCACCCAGGCACCCTGGTAAGCGTCGCGCGATCAGCCCTGCGCGGGCGGCGCCGGCAATACGACGCCCGTGCGCGGCTCGAAGACCTGCATCAGGGCGAAGAGCGCCTGAGAGCCGGTCTCGACAAGGAGAAGCGTGCCGCCGAACATCAGCGACTGCTCATCGACGAGTTGAACCACCGGGTGAAGAACACGCTGGCGACGGTGCAATCCATCTCGACCCAGACCCTGCGCACGGCGGACACGAAAGAGGATGCGCGCGATGCGCTGGAGAGACGGCTTCTCGCCCTTTCCCGGGCGCACGACGTGCTCACCCGTGAGAGCTGGGACGGAGCCGACCTGTTCGAAGTCATCGAGAAGGCTCTCGAGCCTTATCAGATCTCGGGTGAAAAACGACTCTGCATCAAGGGGCCGCATGTGCGCGTGACGCCGCGCATGTCCCTCGCACTGGCCATGGCGATGCATGAGCTGGCAACCAATGCCGTGAAATACGGCGCCCTGGCGAACAAGACAGGCACCATCGAGGTGTCATGGAACGTGACGAACGGAACCGCACCGCCCCGGCTGACCCTGCGCTGGACGGAGGCCGGTGGGCCGCCCGTCATTCCCCCGCGCCGGCGAGGGTTCGGGTCCCGCCTCATCGAGCGCAGCCTGGCCAATGATCTCGATGGCCAGGTGGAGATCGCATTTGCCCCGACGGGTGTCGTCTGTACGGTCGACGCTCCGGTTGCCTAGACCTTCAAAGACTGGATCAGTGCAGGGTCGGGTCCAGCGGGATGGACAGCAGGACATTGCCGGATGGATCGACCACGTCGAGCCGCCAGCCCTGCCACGTTTCGCCGAACTGGATCGCCTCGGCGCGGATGTCCTCGATGGCCTGCAGGGCGAGCTCGTGCGCCTTTTCAAGGTCGAGGATCTCGACGCCTGAATCGTCCGCGATGATCTCGTGACCGTTCACCAGATGAAAGTAGCAGAGCATCAACCATCCATCGCTTGAGCCGGCGCATGCCCGCCCCGAGCCCCGTGCCTTCCGAAATCAGCGGATCGGGATCCGACCGGACAATGTAGCGGGGGCCGGACCTTCGGCCATAGAACGAGATGATGAGAGGCCCCGAGGGAATAAACACGCCGGCCGTCCGTTATTCCTCATTGCCCGTCACGGCAGGATCCGGGAGTGCCACCATGAGCGAGCAGGATCTCTACATCATCCGCCCGTCCGGGGAGGGCTGGACCCTTCACCTCGCGAAAGAGACCCTGGCCCGGTTCGACGAACGGTCGAAGGCCATCGAAGCGGCTGTTGTCGTGGCGGAAGCGTCGGCCCGCCAGGGCAAGGCCGCGGGCGTCATGATGGTGGAGGGTGACGAGCGGATCGTGGTCTGGGACGCCGGACGGGACGCTTATTCGCGGGTCTCGTGAGCGGCGCGGTCTCACGCCTGCGACCCCGTGTCGCCGCTCTCGACCGGCGGCGGCGTGCGGGCCCAGACATCGGCCGCCAGAGCGAGCATCATCGCGACAGCCTCCTGCACGGCTTTGTCGTTCGTGCCGACACGGGCGCTCTCAAGGACCAGGCCAAGGCGCCGCCGGCTCGGCCACGGCAACGCGGCCAAAGTCGTATCGAGATCCAGCCGGGCAACAGCCGACACACCGGCGCGCTGTGCGATCTCATCGACCTTTTCGGTCAAGGCAATCAGGTGGTCGGCAACATGACCGGAAGACAATTCTGACTCGAACAATGCCATGACTTGAAACAAAAACCTGAAGGACCTGCTCCCCAGCCGCCCCGTGAGATTGTCCAACCGCTCGGGCCAGCCTCCGTTCCCCTTGAGACCTGTCGGTCGGGAGGATTGGGGGTACGTTTGATGTCGCATGGTTAAGTGCTGGTGTAGCATTGCTGCCGTCTCGATCCTTGCGAGCTGACATAAGACGCTGCGGCCCGCTCCGTGCGCAGTATCCCGGCCACAACTGAGCAGTATTGTCGCCACAATCGACAACAAGGATCCGGTCATCTGATTCCAGCCGGACGATGGCGAGGGTTTCATGACCCGTAAGAATCGCGTTGTGCTCTATGGCCGTTTCGCCCTTATCCTGATGGCCTTTGCCATGATCGGCGGGGTTGTGGCCGAACCGCTTCTCCGGCCATTGTGGTCGTCGAGGCTGACAGTGGCCCAGAAATAGCCAATGTCTCACGCGCAGAAGCAACACCGGCAGGACGCCTTGCACCAATTGGCAATTCCGGAGACCGCACGGAACCGATCGCAAGCGTCCTGATTGGCCTCAGACCACTCAAGCTCCAGGGACACCCATGCCGCGCTACTTCTTCAACGTGCATATCGGTGGCGATGCGCTGGCCGATCCCGAGGGGCAGGATCTGCGCGATGCGGATCAGGCCTGGGAGGTGGCCCAGGCCATGGCCCGGAACCTGATGAGCACCGAGTTCGAGCAGCCGGTCAACTGGGCCACGGCGCATATCGAGGTGAAGGACGACCTGGACGAGATCGTGCTGGAATTCCCCTTTCTGGAGGCCATTCCGTTCACGCAGCAATCCCATTGAGGCGTGCTCAGTTCGAGATCTGCGCTCCCCTCAAGGGCTGCGACAGGCCTCCACCGGCGGGATCGTGAAAGGATCCGAGGTTAGCCCGGCTGCTGCTGCAAAGCAGCGCATTTGACACGCCCAATCGCAGCGATATGTGATGTGCTATCGATCGCTTTCAGGCAGCTTGCCTGCCGAGGCGTTCGACGAACTGCACCCCTGGCAACGGGAAGCCTGCCCCCTTCAGGTGTTCGGTTGCGCACCACCACACATGATAGCCGGGCTTGAATGAACACCACCTCCGATCAGGCCGCCTTGACCCTTTTCCAGGGGCCCGGCGAGGTTCGTGCCCTGGCCCGCGCGCTCGACTGGTCGCGCACGCCCCTTGGTCCGGTCTCGGGCTGGTCGCAGAGCCTGCGCTCGACCGTGCGCACCCTTTTGTCGTCGCAGTACCCCATGATCCTGACCTGGGGGCCTGAATTCACCCAGATCTACAACGATGCCTATTCGAAGCTCATCGGCGCCGGGCATCCGGCGGCGCTCGGCAACGACATCCGCATCACCCTGGCGGCGAGCTGGGATACCCTGGGGCCGATGATCGAGCGGGTCATGGCCACCGGCACGGCCAACTGGACGCCCGCGCTGCCCCTGCTCATGGAGCGGGCCGGCTACCGCGAAGAGGCCTGGTTCAGCGTCTCCCATGCCCCGGCCGAGGACGACGAGGGCCGCATCGTTGGCATGCTGGCCGTGTGCAGCGAGGTGACCGCCCAGGTGGTGGGCGAGCGCCGCCTGACCCTGCTGCGCGACGTGGGTACGCAGGCGGCGGACATCCGCAGCCTGGAGGCGACCTCCCAGGACATCGCGGCGGCGCTCTCGCGCGGCTCCCTCGAGGTGCCGTTCGCCCTGATCTACCTGCGCGGCAAGGGCGGGGCCCTGACCCTCCTGGGCTCCGCCGGCCTGGACGACCGCAATCCCGGCGCTCCGGCGATCCTTCCGGCCGATACCATGGAGCCCTGGCCCGTGGCGCAGGTCCTCACGGGCCGCACGGTCGAATGCCGGGTCGAGCCCGAGATATCGATCACGGGAGGGCTCTGGGCCGACCCCGTGACCACTGCGCTGGCGATGCCGATCTCCGGCGGAGCCGGCGAAGAGCTTGGTGTGCTGGTTGCGGGCGTCAGTCCCAGCCGTGCCCTCGACGAGGGCTATCGCTCGTTCTTCAGCCTCCTGAGCGGGCAGGTCTCCACTCTGGTCCGCAATGCCAGGGCGCACGAGGAGGAGCGGCGCCGCGCCGACGCGCTGGCGGAGCTCGACCGGGCCAAGACCCGGTTCTTCTCCAATGTTAGCCACGAGTTCCGCACGCCGCTCACCCTGATGCTCGGGCCGCTGGAGGACCTCCTGCGGCAGGCCGATCTGTCCGGTGACGCCCGCGCCGAAGTGCAGGTCGTTCATCGCAACGCCCTTCGCCTGCTCCGGCTGGTGAACACCCTGCTCGACTTCTCCCGGGCCGAGGCAGGCCGGATCGAGGCCGCGTTCCGCGCGACGGACCTGTCGCGCCTTACGGTCGATCTGGCGAGCACGTTCCGGTCCGCCGTCGAGCGGGCCGGGCTGGCGTTCAAGGTCGAATGCCCGCCCCTGTCCGCGCCGGCTTACGTGGATCATGACATGTGGGAGAAGGTTGTTCTCAACCTGCTCTCCAATGCCCTCAAATACACCTTCGAGGGGCAGATTTCGGTGCGGCTGGCGGAGGTCGATGGATCGATCAGGCTCTCCGTCAGCGATACCGGCGTGGGCATTCCACCGGACAGCCGGGAGCGCATCTTCGACCGCTTCCAGCGGGTGGACGGCGCCAGAAGCCGAACCCACGAGGGCTCCGGGATCGGCCTGGCGCTCGTGCGCGAGCTCGTGATGCTGCACGGCGGAACGGTTGGCGTCGACAGCACGGTGGACCAAGGCACAACCTTCACGGTCACGATCCCGCAAGGGTGCGCGCATCTTCCGCCCGAACAGGTCGACGCCGCAGGCGAGCCGGCCTCTACGCGGATCGGAGCCGATGCCTTCGTGGAGGAAGCCCTTCGCTGGCTGCCCGACCCCCCTGCCCCCTTGCCGGCCAACGTGGTCCGGCTGCCGCAGCGCAGCGCCGTCAGCCCAAGCAGCACGAAGGCGCGCGTGCTCGTTGCCGACGACAATGCGGACATGAGGGCCTACATCACGCGGCTTCTCGACGGGACGCACGATGTCGTGGCCGTGCCGGACGGCGCCGCGGCCCTGGACGAGCTTCTCGAAAACGGGGCCGATCTTCTCGTCACCGACGTGATGATGCCGGTCATGGACGGGTTCCAGCTCGTTCAGCGCATACGGGACGAGCCCAGGCTGCGCACGCTTCCGATCATCATGCTGTCCGCCCGGGCCGGAGAAGAGGCCAGCGTCGAGGGGCTTGAGGCCGGCGCCGACGACTACCTGGTCAAGCCGTTCGCGGCACGTGAATTGCAGGCGCGGGTGCGCACGAACCTGGAGCTGGCGCGCCTGCGGCGCGAGGCCGACGAGCAGGCGGCCCAAGCCCGCAAGATGGATGCCATCGGGCATCTGACCGGCGGGGTGGCGCACGATTTCAACAACCTGCTGGCAGCCGTCATCGGCTCCCTCGATCTGATGGAAAGACGCCTCGCCGGCGACGAACGGTCCCTGCGTCTCCTGCACAATGCCATGCAGGCCGCCCAGCGCGGGGCGCGGCTGACCGAGCAGCTTCTGGCCTTCTCCCGCAAGCAGCGCCTCGAGGTGCGTCCAACAGACGTGAACGGAGTTCTGTCCAACATGGCGGACCTCATGCACCGCACCCTGGGCGGCCGCATCGGCGTCAACACGCTGCTCGGGAAAGATCTATGGCCCGCCATGGCCGATCCCAACCAGATCGAGCTTGCCGTGCTCAATCTCGCGGTGAACGCACGCGATGCCATGCCGGACGGCGGCCAGATGGTTCTCCAGACGGAGAACATCGCGGCCGACGATCCGCAGCGGCCCAAGATGCTGACCCTGAACACGGATGCCGTGCGCATCCGGGTCCAGGATACGGGCCAGGGCATGAGCGCGGAGGTTCTGATGCGGGCGACCGAGCCGTTCTTCACCACCAAGGGACCGGGACAGGGAACAGGCCTCGGGCTGGCGCAGGTCTACGGCATGATCAAGCAGATCGGGGGCGACATGCACATCGCCAGCGAACCGGGCCAGGGCACGACGGTCGACCTGTACCTGCCGAAAGCCGCCGCCGGCGTGTTGCACGAGGACGCGCAGGAATCCGCGGAGCCGGCCATGCCCGCGGGCAAAGCCCGTGTTCTGGTCATCGACGACGATGCCCAGGTCCGGGTGGCGACGGCCGCCATGCTGGCGGAGCTTGGATACGACGTTGTCGAAGGCGACAGCGCCCGCTCCGGTCTCGACCGTCTGGAATCCGCCGACAAGCCGTTCGATCTCATTCTCGTCGACTACGCCATGCCGGGCATGACAGGCGGAGAGATGATCGCGCAGCTGCGCCGGATCACACCGACTTTAAGAAGCCTTCTGATCAGCGGCTATGCCGAGGGTGTGCCCGATGGATCGGGCCCTGTTCTGCGCAAGCCCTTCACGGTCAGCGAGCTCGGCACTGCAGTTGCGCGCGTGCTCCACCCAAAGGAGAGGTGACAGGCCTCCAGAGTCCGTTCCCGGTGCTTTCCGACGTGAAGCCGAGGATCAGCCTTTGATTTTTTTCTTCATGCGGGCGGCATTCGGGCAGAAGTTAACGGAATAACCACACCTGCGGGCGGAAGGTGGCGGGGATCGTCGCTCCCAGGCCTCATCGAAACCATTGTGCCCGCCTCACTGATCATAACCCTCAGCGTCGTGCTCGCGACGGCCGTGATTGTCGGCGCCGTGCTTCTGCTGGTGCGGGGCTACACCGACGATCTCGCGCGCGCCGAAGGCGATCTGGCAAACCTCGCGCTCACCCTTCAGGAGCGCACGGACGGCATCCTGCAATCCATCGAAGGCGTTCTGCGCGACCTGGTCGAGCGCATTCCGCAGGCGAGCCTCCGGGCAACGGAGTTCGACGGCTTCGCCGGCTCGCAGGCGACGAAGGCCGTTCTGGTCGGCGCCTCCTGCTCCCTGCCCCAGTTCGTGCGCATCGATCTCGTCAATGCCCGGGGCAAGCTCGTCGGCACCTCGAACCCGCGCCCGATGTCCGATCCCATTTATCTGACGGGCGCATCCTATTATCAGGCCTTCACGACGGATCCGTCGCTCACCTCTTACCTGAGCGAGCCGATGCGGATCCGCACCACGGGCAAGAAGGTTCTGTCGCTCGCGCGCCGGATCAACGACACCGAAGGCAATCTCCTCGGCATCGTGGTCTCCACCATCGATCTCAGTCACTTCGAGACGCTCTTCAAGAAGCATCTGCGCAAGCCCTCGTCGGCCGTCACGTTCTACCGGCGCGACGGCGTGGTTCTGGCGCACATTCCGAACTCGGAGCGCGCGCTCGGCCGCAAGATCTGGAAGCCCGACACGCCGCTGCAGCGGATGATCGCAAAGAACAGCCCGACGCTCATTCGCGACGTGAGCTGGATCGACCGGCAGGAGCGGCTGTTCGCCCTGCACCCGCTGGCCAATCAGCCCGGCGGCATCGCGGTGAGCCGCACCGTGGCAGAGCTCATGGCCGGGCAGCGCTTGGAGGCGCGCGTGATCGGGCTCATCGCCTATCTCATGGGCGTTGCGGTCGATACAGCGAGCCTCATGGGCTTGAGGCATGTGAGAACCGGTATCCTGAGGGCCGCGAGCGAGAGCTACCTGTCGCGTCACGATGTGCTGACGAGGCTTCCCAACAGGCCGTTCTTCATCGAGGAGCTGAAGCGCACCTATCTTGCCTCGCAACGCACCGGCACCGACTTTGCGCTGCACCTTCTCGATCTCAACCGCTTCAAGGACATCAACGACAATCATGGCCACAGCGCGGGCGACGAGATCATTCAGATCGTGGCGCGGCGCCTGCGCGAGCGTTCCCGCAAGAGCGATTTCATCGCGCGCATCGGCGGCGACGAGTTCGCCATCATTCAACGACCCGTCAGGGACCGGCAGCAGGTCAAGGACTTCGTCGCGGCCATCCAGGCCGCCATGAAGACGCCCTGCACGGCCGGCAGCACGGAGATCGACGTGGGGCTTTCCATCGGAGTTGCGATCGCCTCCTCCGACGGCAAGACCGCGACCGAGCTCATGCGGGCGGCCGACGTGGCGCTCTTTGCGGCCAAGTCCGACACCGACAGCAGCTACCGGTTCTACGACCCGAACATCCAGGATTCCCGCGCGGAACGCCGCGCGATCGAAGGAGCCCTGAAGAGCGCTCTCGACAACCGGGAGTTCGAGCTGTTCTACCAGCCGATCCTCGATCTCGCGACGAACCGGATGTGGGGCTGCGAGGCCCTGGTGCGCTGGAAGCACGCCACGAAGGGAATGATCCCGCCCCTGCAATTCATCCCGACCGCCGAGGAGTCGGGGCTCATCGCGCCCATCGGCGACTGGATCCTGGAAGAGGCCTGCGCGACGGCCATGACGTGGGGCCCTCTGTTGAAGGTTGCCGTCAATCTCTCGCCGGTGCAGTTCAAGCGCCGGGATGTTTTCGCGAGCGTGACGAAGGCTCTGAACCTCTCCGGCCTGCCGGCCCACCGCCTCGTCCTGGAGATCACGGAATCCGTCAAGCTCACCGAGGAAGCCACCGCCGCGCTCAGGCGGCTCAAGACGCTGGGCGTTGGAATCTCGCTCGACGATTTCGGCACCGGCTATGCGTCGATGAGCTATCTCAGGAGCTTCCCGTTCGACAAGATCAAGATCGACCAGTCCTTCGTGCGCAGCATGATCGAATCCTCGGGCAGCCGCGCGATTATCAAGGCCACGATCGGGCTCGCCAACGACCTGAAGATGAGCACGACGGCCGAAGGCGTCGAAACGCAGGACCAGCTCAACGCTCTGCGCGTCGCCGGCGCCTCGCAGGCTCAAGGCTACCTGATCGCCAAGCCCATGCCTCGCGAAGCCCTGGCGGCTTTCATGGCCGACATTCAAAACCCTCAGCAGACTGCCAGGGCCGTCGCCTGAAGCTGCACTCGATTTAGGCCGCCTGCGGCCAGGAATGCTGCCTCTCCGCCTCGAGCAACTGCTCGGCCCTTCGGGTGAACTCATTGCCGGGCAGGCCCGGCTCGATGGGATCGAGGTAGGAGACCGAGATGGTCCCTCCCCGCTTGACGGGCCGGTCCACACCCCAGAAGTGTCCCGAGTTCAAGGCCACGGGAAGAACCACCCGGTCGAGCTTCGCGTAGAGAAGCTCGACGCCGCGCTTGAACGCGATGGGCTCGGAGACGGATTTGCGCGTGCCCTCCGGAAAGATCAGCACGGAGCGCCCTTGAGCCAAGGCGGCGCGGCTCTCGTCCACCATCTTCCGAACGGCCTTCGAGCCGCTCTCGCGGTCGATCAAGATCATCGGAGAGTTGCGCAGGAACCACGAGAAGACCGGGATGGTCAAAAGCTCCTGTTTGGCGACGATGGCCACATCCGGAAAGAGCGCCAGGAACGCCAGGGTCTCCCAGGTCGACTGATGATTGGCGACGATCAGGCAGGGCTCGTCGGGAATGTTGTGAAGGCCGCGCTCCGCATAAGTCAGGCCGACGATACGCTTCAGGCCGGCCAGGATGCCCCGCGCCCACAGCCGCGAGGCGAGACGCACGCCGCGCTCAGGCGAGCCGCACAGCCACAGCACGGCGAGAACGGGCGCGAAGAGGCCGGTCCAGAGGGCCAGATAGACATCGAAGAGTTTGGAGCGGAGAAACTGCATGATGATGAAATGCTTTGGATGAATCAGCGTTCGAGGCGCATCACGCTCTGCCGCGATGCCGGTTCACAAGCAACAAAAAACGAAGCGGCGCATGATCACATGCGCCGCCTGCAAGACCGATAGAAAGCCCTGTTGTCAGGCCTTACTCTGCAGCCTCGGCGCGAGGCGCAGCGGTCGGAGCCGCAACCGGACGGCGGGCGCCGGCGGCGCCGGGACGGGGCTTCGGCTTGGGAGCTGCGATCAGCCCTTCCCGGATGGCCTGCTTGCGGGCGGCCTTGCGGTTGCGCCGCACGGCCTCGGCCTTCTCGCGGGTCTTTCGCTCGGAGGGTTTCTCATAGGCCTTCCGCGCCTTCATTTCGCGGAAGATGCCTTCGCGCTGCATCTTCTTCTTGAGAACCCTGAGGGCTTGATCGACATTGTTGTCGCGTACCAGAACCTGCAATGGATGTCCTCTCTATCAATTGGTGTGTTGCTTCGCTCAGGCCTGCACCTGGCGGATCGGATCGGCGAAGAGATTGAGACGCAGTGGCCTCAAGCGCTCCGGATTTCGCCCTCGCGGACGGCCTTCTCGGTCATGCCCGACTTGATGCGATATGACACTTCGCCGGTCTGGTCGGCCGGCATGAGCCGCACGACCTCATAGACGTTGCCGGAATTCATCCGGGTATCGGAAAACCCCGGCTGCGCCAGCCGAACCATCTGCCGAACTTTGAACTTGTGAGTCATCGCTTGGGTTCCTCTTTTACTTGCGGGCCTTGCGGGCCGCATAGCGGGCATCGCGCGCCGCCTTGCGCTCGACTTCGAGCCTTGCGTCATCGGCAGCCTTCTCGGCCGCCAGCCGCTCATTCTGCTCCGCCTGCAACTTGTCCTGCTCGGCCTGTTCGGCCGCGCGAGCTTCGCGCTCGGCCGCCATGCGGGCATCATCGGCAAGGCGCTTGGCCTCGCGCTCGGCGGCTCTCGCATCGCGCGCGGCGCTCACTGAGGCCCGGGCAGCCCGCCGCTCCGCAACCGCCGGGTCGTCATGTCCCGGACGTTGCCGAAACTTGTCCGCCATGGCCTGCTTCGCGTTCTTGGCCGCATTGAGCCGTTCGCCGAGATCCTGATGCTTCATTCCGCTCATTGTTCCTATGTGTTGCCTCGTCGACCTGAAGGCCGATTACCGGACGCGCCGGATGCTGGCGATGTCGCCGCCGGGAAGAGTGCCCTGCTCCTGCTGGGCGCGCGCGATGATCCCGACCGCACGGGGATCGCTCGCCTTTCCGGGATTGTCGACCCAGAGATACGCCCTGCGGGCGTCGGCGTAATCGACCACGAACATCACGGATTTCGCAACTGAGGCTTTTCGAAAGGTGTTCATCGCGTCCTCGCCGGTTTCGCCATCAAAGATGGCGTTGCAAAAAGCAGAAGCCGCCCCACGGGGGAGCGGCTTCGTCATTCAGGCGCTGTATGAGGCGCCCGTCATCATTAGGCCGTCTGGATGTTGTTGACGGCAACCTTGCCGGAACGGCGATCCTCGGCGGTGTCGAAGGAGACCTTCTGGCCTTCGCGAAGGCCGCGGATGCCGGCGCGCTCGAGAGCGGTGGCGTGAACGAACACGTCCTTCTCGCCGTTGTCCGGCTGGATGAAGCCGAAGCCTTTTTGATCGTTGTAGAACTTAACGGTGCCTGTCATCATGGCAGTATTCCTTGGAGTTTATGCATTAGTGCACGTGAGCTTGGAGGCGTGCGGAAGCGCGCCCTCAAGCTCGGGTTCGTCGAAGTTTGGAAGAGTGTCTGAACGTGCGCCTGGCATGCCAAGGCGTAACGGCCCGATTGTCCGGCCAAAGGTCGATGATCCTGATGTAGGGCTCTCCCACCCCAAATACAAGACGCCATTTTGAGAAAATGCCGATCCCGGGATGAGCATTGTTCTTCGAAGCGGGCCAGTTTTCTGGAAAAATCACGCAATAATCGCGGCTTGGCCCCTGGTTTTACTTTCCTCAAGCGAGCCGATTTATCCGCTTCCTGAAAGTTTTATCTTGCCATCAGGCGGGGAATGCCCCATGTATGTTGTATCCAACCGAGATGTTCGGCCTGCTCTCCCTAGCTCGTGATCGAGCCGCCGAGCCCGCTTACCGTTCCCATCGTTTGTTACAATCAGCCCTTTCGGGGCGATTTTTCCTGTCGGTGCGCTGCGCCGGCCGTTTCACTCCCACAAGAAGCCGTCCGGGCCATGCCCCATGCGGCCACAGGTTTATCATGTTGACTGCCATTCAAGCTCAGAATTCCAAGAAGTCCCACCAGCATCCCAAGGCTCCTTCGCAGGCGAAGTCCGCCCCGAAGCCGCAATCGTCCGGCCTCTCCCGGGAGGAGATCCGCCAGATCGTCCTCGAGATGATCGGCTGACGACCCGCTCTCGGGCGCAAACGGGCCGCCCGTAGCCCCTTAAAAGCCAGGTCCGTGCCTTCCACGGGCCTGTGCCCTACATTACCCCGAAACCAAGCGCATCGTGCGGCCCCTGGGGCCGCACGATGCGCTGCTTAAAAGATTGAGCATCGGATGCATCGCAAAAGTGGAATCCGCTTTTGGGTCCGAGGCTCTAGCGTATCCGGGGAGTGACGCTGCCGTGAGAGTAATCGTCTGTGGTGCCGGACAGGTCGGCTCGACCATCGCCCGCCACCTCGCCTCCGAGGGCATCGATGTGACGGTGGTGGATCTGTCACCCGAACAGGCCAGGCGGGCGGACGAGAGCTACGACGTTCGCGGGATGGTCGGTCACGCGGCTCACCCCGAGGTTCTCAAGCGGGCGGGCGCGCAGGATGCGGACATGCTCATCGCCGTGACCCGCTCCGACGAGGTCAACATGGTGGCCTGCCAGGTCGCCTATTCCCTGTTCAACGTCCGCCGGCGCATTGCCCGTGTCCGCCATCATGGCTACCTGGAGCCGATCTGGCAGGGTCTCTATGCGTCCGATCAGTTGCCCATCGACGTGATCATCTCGCCCGAGGTGGAGGTCGCCAACGGGATCGTCCGGCGTCTCAAGACACCCGGCGCCTTCGACACCGTGCCGCTGGCCGACGGCCGGGTTCACCTCCTCGGGGTCCATTGCAATACGGGCGGATGCTCCCTGGTTGGGCGGCGGATGAAGGAGCTCTCCATGTCGGGCGGCTCCGGCATCGTCGTCGGCGTCATCGTGCGCAACGGCCAAGCCTTCGTGCCGCGGGCCGAGGATCAGGTGCAGCAGGGCGACGACGTCTACGTCATCACCGAGACGGCGCGCGTGGATCAGGTCATGGCGTATCTCGGCCACGAGGAGCAGGTCGCCCGCCGCATCGTCATCGTCGGCGGCGGCAATGTCGGCCTCAACCTGGCGACCCGGATCGCCCGCCATGCCCCTTACGTCTCGCTCAAGATGGTCGAGCATTCGCGAGAGCGGGCCGAGTACATCTCCCGCGAGCTCCGCGATTCCGCCGTGGTGATCCAGGGCGATGCGCTCGACAAGGAGGTGCTGCTCGAGGCCAATGTCCAGAGCGCCGAGACGATCATCGCCGTGACCAACGATGACGAGACCAACATCTTCGCGTCGGTTCTCGCCAAGCGCGAGGGCTGCACCCGGGCCATCACCCTGGTGAACAAGACTTCCTACGAGCACGTGCTGCCGGCGCTCGGAATCGATGCGGTGGTGAGCCCGAGCGCCATCACCATCTCGACCATTCTGCGCCATGTGCGCCACCGCTCGATCTCGGCGCTTTACACCCTGCGGGAAGATTTCGGCGAGGTGATCCAGGCCACCGCCCAGGAGGGCTCGCGACTGGTGAAGGGCACCCTGCGGGATGTCGGCATGCCGGACGGCATGCTGATCGGAGCCATCGTCCGCAACGGCGAGGTGATCATTCCGACCAGCTCGACCCGGGTGCATGCCGGCGACAGCATCATCGCCGTGGTGTCCTATCGGGCCCTGCGCAAGGCCGAGGCGATCCTGGCCGGCCCATCCACCACAACGGGACACTAGCGCGTCATGCGTGAGAGATCGTACTCAGGCGTATGGGCTCCGCCCTATATCCGCCCGGTCTTCCACCTGACGGGCCGCATGCTCTTCGCGCTTGCGGCCGCCATGCTGCTGCCCGCAGGCGTGGACGCGTTCACGGGCGACCCGGACTGGAGAGCCTTTCTCATCGGCAGCGGCATCACCTTCATCTGCGCGGCCGCATTGACCTATGCGACCCGTTGCCGGCTGTCCGGCGGGCTGACCCTGCGCCAGGCCTTCCTCCTCACGCCCGTCGCATGGACGACCATCGCCCTGTTCGGAGCCATTCCCCTCTACATCTCCGATTACGCCCAGCTCAGGGACCACTTCACCAACGCGTTCTTCGAATCCGTCTCCGGCCTGACGACGACCGGCGCCACGGTGATCGTCGGCCTCGACGACGCTCCACGGGGCATTCTCCTGTGGCGGGCGCTTCTGCAATGGCTGGGCGGCATCGGCATCATCGGTGTGGCCATCTCGATCCTGCCTGCGCTCGGCGTCGGCGGCATGCAGCTGTTCCGCACGGAATCCTCCGACCGGTCCGAGAAGGTGATGCCGCGCGTACGCGAGATCGCAACGGGCATCGTGCTGATCTACGCGGCCCTCACGGTGGCCTGCGCGTTGGCCTATTGGCTGGTGGCGATGACGCCGTTCGATGCCGTCGCCCATGCGCTGACGACCGTCTCGACGGCCGGGTTCTCCACGTCCGACGTCTCGTTGGCGAACTGGAACAATGCCGCCCTGCACTGGATCGCGACCGTGTTCATGCTCTCGGGCGCCGTGCCGTTCGTGCTTTACCTGCGGTTGGTCCAGGGGCAGCGCGACGCCATGCGTGACAGCCAGGTCCGGTTCCTCGCCCTTCTCCTGGCAGCCCTAATCCTGGTGGTTGCCGCATGGCTGATCCTGGTGGCCGGGCACAGCCTCGCCGATGCCCTGCGCTTGGCCGCCTTCAACGTGGTGTCCGTGGTAACGACGACCGGCTATGCCACGGCCGATTATACGCTCTGGGGCAACCTGATGGTCGGCCTGTTCTTCGGCCTCATGTTCGTGGGCGGCTGCACGGGTTCGACCACCGGCGGGATGAAGATCTTCCGGTTCCAGGTGATGATCCGCATGCTCCAGAGCCAGTTCCTGCGCCTGCTCTACCCACGGGGCGTGTTTCCGCGCGTCTATGGGGGCCGGCTGCTGCCGGACGACGTGATCGGCTCGGTGGTGGTGTACTTCTCGCTCTACTTCATCTGCTACAGCGCGCTCACCGTGGCCATGATGGCGTTCGATCTGGATTTCCTGACGAGCGCCAGCGCCGCCGTGTCGGCCCTGTCGAATATCGGGCCGGGCCTCGGGCCGATCATCGGCCCGGCCGGCAACTTCGCCGCGCTGCCGGACGCATCCAAGTGGCTCCTGTGCTTCGGCATGCTCCTGGGCCGGCTTGAGCTGTTCACCGTGCTGATCCTGTTCTTTCCCCAGTTCTGGCGCGGCTAAGGCGGGCTCTTTGGGGGCGTCAGGCGATCAGCGCCGGGGAGCCTTCTTGGCCGCCTCTTCCATGCCGCGAGGGTTCTTCTTCACGCCCTCCCGGAGCACCTTCGCGGCAGCGTCCTGCTCCTGCTCGGGAGAGGCCGAAACGGGCGCGGTATCGCCGCGCGCTTTAAGACCTTGACCGTCAGGCTTCTGGCTGCCCGCCTTCGCGGCCGATTTCAGGGAGCGCAGAGCCTCGGGCTGTTGACCATCCTGCATGCTTTTGGGCATGGGGCGAACTCCTCCAGGGACGGCTTCTTGGCCGCCTCCCAAGGCAATTCCCGTCACGCCTGGGCGTTCCATCCGGGCAGGTTTTCCGCCTTTGACCCTATTCCCTCGCGAAGGCTTGCTCCGCCAGATACGCATTGCGCCTTCGTCCGGCTATGGGCCAATAAGGCATGCGCGATCCGTCCCTGTGGCTCATTCTCTCGGTCGGTCTGACCTTTTTCCTGGCCGGCATGGTCAAGGGCGTGACCGGCATGGGCCTGCCGACGGTGGCCATGGGGGTGCTGGGCACGCTCATGACGCCCGTGACGGCCGCCGCCTTGCTGATCGTGCCGTCCTTCGTCACCAATGTGTGGCAGTTGCTGTCAGGCCCGAGTTTCACGGCGCTGATCCGGCGGCTGTGGCCCATGATGCTGGGCATCGTGCTCGGCACGGTGGCCGGCTCGTTCGTTCTGGCCGACGGCAATACGCGATGGACCACGGCTGGCCTGGGGTTGGCCCTTGTGGTCTATGCCGGATTTACACTGGGGGCGCGGCAACTCTCCGTATCAGCCCACTGTGAGAAATGGCTGTCGCCCCTGGTCGGCCTGACGACGGGCATGGTCACGGGAGGCACGGGCGTCTTCGTCATTCCGGCCGTTCCTTATCTACAGGCCCTCGGGCTGCGCAAAGACGACCTCATCCAGGCCCTGGGGCTGTCCTTCACCGTATCGACCATCGCGCTTGCGGTTGGCCTTGGATGGCGCGGAGCGTTTCAGTTCGACGGCCTCGTCCTGTCGTCGCTCGCCATCGCGCCCGCACTCGCGGGCATGTGGCTGGGGCAGGTTGTCAGGCGCAAGGTCAGCCCCGAAACGTTCCGGCGATGGTTCCTCATCGGCCTGCTGCTTCTCGGGGCTGAACTCGTGCTGAAATCAGCGCTGCAGAGTTGAGAACAGCGCTTTAGGAGCGCTCCTCCCAGACTTTCGCCAGCTCGACGATGGTCTTGACCGCCTTCTCCATGTCCTGGCTCGAGACGAATTCCAGCGGCGAATGGAAGGCATGGCCGCCGGCGAAGATGTTGGCGCAGGGCAGGCCCATGAAGGACAGGCGCGAGCCGTCCGTGCCGCCGCGGATGCTGTCGCGCCGCGGCTCCATGCCGGCGCGCCTGACCGCCTCCACGGCATGTTCGATGATCTCCGGATGCCGGTCGAGCACCTCCTTCATGTTGCGGTACTGCTCCTTGACCGTGAAGGTGTAGCTGGAGCCCGGATAGCTCTTCATCACCTCGCGGGTGATGTTCTCCAGGAGGGCTTCCTTGCTCTTCAGCCCCTCTTCCGTGAAGTCGCGGATGATGAAGCTCAGATGCGCCTTTTCCATCACGCCCGAAGCACCGGTCGGATGGATGAAGCCGTCGCGGCCTTTCGTGGTCTCGGGCGCCATGTCCCTCGGCAGGCGCCCGATGATGTCGCCCGCGATCCTGATGGCGTTTTCCATGCGGCCGTAGGCCTGGCCCGGGTGGATCGCCACGCCCGTGATGGCGATCTCCACGGCATCGGCCGAGAAGGTCTCGTCCTCGATGCTGCCGGCGGCTCCGCCGTCCATGGTGTAGCCGAAATCGGCCCCGAGCTTCTTCAGGTCGACCTTGTCGACCCCGCGGCCGATCTCCTCGTCGGTGGTGAAGAGGATGCGGATCGTCCCGTGCTTGATGTCCGGGTTGTTGATCAGGAACTCGGCGGCCGCCACGATCTCGGCGACGCCCGCCTTGTCGTCGGCGCCGAGCAGCGTGGTGCCGTCCGACGTGACGATGTCGTGGCCGATCATGTCCTTCAGGACCGGATGGTCGGCGACGCGGATGACCCGGGTGGAATCGCCCGGCAGCCGGATGTCGCCGCCCTGGTAGTTGCGGACGATCTGCGGCTTGACGTTCGTGCCGGAGAAGTCCGGCGCCGTATCCATGTGCGCGCAGATGCAGATGACCGGAACGCTGTTCTTCGGCGTGTTCGACGGAATGGTCCCGTAGACATAGCCGTGCTCGTCGAGATGAGCGTCGGATACGCCAATGGACAGGAGCTCATCGACCAGCAGGCGGCCGAGATCCTTCTGCTTTTCGGTGGAGGGCTGGGATTTCGAGGAGGCGTCGGACTGGGTATCGATGACGACGTAACGGAGGAAACGGTCGGTAACGCTGGCGGCCATAGATTGAGATCCAATTCGCGAAGAGGCGATGGACTCTTAGCCGGGATTGGTTGCCGCGTGAATGGGCTGTCTGAAAATCAACAGGATGGCGGCCTCAGGTCGAAGGGATGCTTTCGACCTGAGGCTTCTTAACATTTACCTTTAGGCAGCTTTCACGTCCGTGAGGAAGCTCTGCACCTCGCGGCTGAGATCGCTGGAGTGGCGCGCCAGTTCCTGGGCTGCCCCAAGCACGCGGCTTGCGGCCGTGCCGGTCTGTTCGGCTCCCTGCCTCACGTCGAGGATGCTGCCGCTCACGGACGCGGTGCCGCGGGCGGCCTCCTGCACGTTGCGGGCGATCTCGCCGGTGGCAGCGCCCTGCTCCTCGATGGCTGCGGCAATCGCCACAGAGGTCTCGGACATCTGACTGATGGTGCTTCCGATGTTCTGGATCGCGCTCACCGCCTCGCGGGTGGCCTGCTGGATCTCGACGATTTGAGCCGAGATCTCCTCCGTGGCCTTGGTGGTCTGGTTCGCCAGTTCCTTCACCTCGGAGGCCACGACCGCGAAGCCCTTGCCGGCCTCCCCTGCCCTCGCCGCCTCGATGGTGGCATTGAGCGCGAGCAGGTTGGTCTGACCCGCGATGGTGTTGATGAGCGCGATGACGGCGCCGATCTTCTCCGCCGTGCTGGCCAGGGCCTGAACGGTGACGTCCGTGCGCCGGGTCTCCTCGACGGCCGCGCCTGCGACCTTCGCCGATTGGGAGATCTGGGCGGCGATCTCGCGGGTGGAGATCGACAGCTCCTCGGTGGCCGCAGCCACGGTCTGCACGTTCAAGGATGCCTGCTCGGCCGCCGTCGCAACGGTCTGGGACTGCACGTTGGTTTGATCGGCGGTGGACGCCATGGTCTGGGCCGTGCCCTCCATCTCGAACGCTGCGCTCGAGAGCGTCTGAGTAAGGGTTGCGACATTGGCCTCGAACTGGCGTGTCAGCTGGTCGAGACGCTGCGCCCGACGGGCCTGCGCATCGGCGTCAACCGCATAGATCTTGTCCGCCTCGTCCTTGGCGATCAGCGTGTCCCTGAACACCTCGACCGCATGGGCCATGGCGCCCAGTTCATCGCTGCGGTTGCGCGCCGGCACGTCGATCTGCCGCTCGCCTTCTGCAAGAGACCGCATGACCTGCCCGAGGGCCAGGATGGGTTTGGTGACGCTCCGGCCGATGAAGGTTGCAACCACGCCGATGATGAGGACGATGACGGCGACGCCTGACAGGAGCTTCAGGGCCGTGCTCCACACCTTGGCGGCGGTGTCGTCCGTATAGACGCCCGAGCCGATGATCCAACCCCAGGGCTTGAAGCCCTTCACGTAGGAGATCTTGCCGACGGGCTCCTGCGCACCGGGCTTGGGCCACAGATACGGCACGAACCCGGCGCCACTCTCCTTCACCGTATCGACGAAGGCGACGAACAGGCGGAGGCCAGTGGGATCCTTGTTCTCCGTCAGGTCGGCGCCGACGAGCTCCGGCTTGATCGGATGCATCACCATCTTGGGATGCATGTCGTTGATCCAGAAATATTCCTGAGTGTCGTAGCGCAGGACCCTGATCGCATCGGCGGCTGCCTTCTGGGCTGCCTCGCGGGTCAAGCGGCCGGCACGCTCCTCGGCCTCGTAATGCGCGAGAATGCCATAGGCCGACTCGACCACGTGCTGGGTCTTGACCATCTGCGCCTGGGTGATCTCCTCACGCAGATAAAACAGTGTAACGGCGATGATCGCCGCGATGCCGACCAGTGCCGTCAAGGTAATGGAGTGGATTTTCGTCCCGATGCCAAATTTCATGCGCATGCAGTCCCCCAGAATCTGCAAATCTTTTGTTTGTGGTGATGTTCTGCCCAATCCGACACGGAAGAACCTTCCGTCAGCTTCAGCTGAATTCTTGCGGGAGCAGAGAAAGCTATAAGTTGTCGTGTTTGGTTAAGAAGCGGTTCATGCGGTGCTGAACTGCAGGCATTTTCAACGAAAATCACGCGCTGAACCCGCTGCTCTATGGACCCGCGCCGGCCGTTTCGCCTAACCTGGGGATTGTTCCCTAGGAACGAGGCGGTCTAAGGCCCTGGAGGTTTCGATGAAGCGATCCGACAAAGTCATCATCAGCTGCGCAATCACCGGGTCTATCCACACGCCCAGCATGTCGCCCTACCTGCCGGTGACGCCGCAGCAGATCGCCGAGAGTGCCATCGGGGCAGCGGAGGCCGGGGCCGCGATCCTTCACCTGCATGCGCGGGACCCGCAGACCGGCCGCCCGACGCAGAACCCCGAGGTGTACAAACAGTTTTTGCCTATCATCAAGGATGGCAGCAACGCCATCGTGAACATCACCACCGGCGGCGGGCTCGGCATGAGCCTCGATGAGCGCCTTGCGGCGGCGAAATGGGCGCAGCCCGAAATCGCCTCCATGAACATGGGATCGTTCAACTTCAACATCTCCGGCGCGGGCGGGCGCATCGCGTCGTTCAGGAACGATTGGGAAAAGCCTTATCTCGACATGACCAAGGACTTCATCCTGTCCAACACCTTCGCGCAGATCGAGCGGGGCATGACCGAACTCGGTGCGTTCGGCACCCGTTTCGAGTTCGAGTGCTACGATGTCGGCCACCTCTACAACCTGGCCCATTTCGCCGATCGCGGGCTGGTGCAGCCGCCTTTCTTCGTGCAGGCCATCTTCGGCATCCTCGGCGGCATCGGGCCTGAGCCCGAGAACCTCATGCACATGAAGGCAACGGCCGACCGGCTGTTCGGGAACGACTATTATCTCTCGATCCTCGCCGCCGGCCGGCATCAGCTTCCGTTCGTCACCATGGGGGCCATCCTCGGCGGGCATGTGCGCGTGGGCCTGGAGGACAACCTCTATCTGGGCAGGGGCGAACTCGCGCCGTCGAATGCGGATCAGGTCCGCAAGATCCGCCGCATCCTGGAGGAACTCTCCCTCACCATCGCGACACCGGACGATGCGCGCCGCATGCTGCAGACGAAAGGGCCTGAGAACACAGCCTTCTGAAACCGCGCGAGAGGGCCGCACCGATTTCGTGCGTCCTACTCCTCGGAGCGGCTCGTGGACTCGCGGTCGCGCTCGTATCGTCTTTTGAGCGGAAACGGCGGCAACCAGGACTCGCGACGGATTGTCCAGAGTTCGTAAGTGGGCATCAACTGATCGGGAGCGTCGAGAGATCCCAGATTCACTTCGACTTCATCCGCGCTGCGCGAGAAAACGGACGAGCCGCACCGGGGACAGAAGAACCGCCCGGCGTAATCGCGGGTTTCGCCCTCAATTGACACCGCATCCTGAGGGAAGATCGCGGAAGCGTGGAAGAGAGCGCCATGATGCTTGCGGCAGTCGAGGCAGTGGCAGAGACCGACCCGGTACGGGCGCCCCGACGCCACCAGCCGGACATCGCCGCACAGGCAGCCCCCCGTGAACCGGTCCATGCTGCACCTCCTTCGAGACAAGCGGGCGAAATTTATCACAATTGACAGCGCTGTCATGGCAATTGCCCACTGCTTTCGCCCGGCTTTCCAATCCTGCGCAGACATGCCTAAGATGCATGTCCTAAAACAGGGAGGAAACAATGAAAACGCGTTATGTTCTCAGCGCTCTCGCCGCCTTGGCCATGACCGGAGCCGCGCAGGCGCAGACCTCGGTCAAGCTGGGTGTCCTGAACGACCGGTCCGGCGTTTACTCCGACCTCACCGGCGAAGGATCGGTGATTGCGGCCCGCATGGCCGTCGAGGATTTCAAGGCGGCCGAGAAGGGCATCAAGGTCGATGTGGTGGCGGCGGACCACCAGAACAAGCCGGATATCGGCGCCAGCATTGCCCGGCAATGGTACGACCAGGAAGGCGTCGACGTGATCCTCGACGTTCCCACCTCCTCGGTGGCGCTGGCCGTGAGCGGCATCGCCCGCGAGAAGAACAAGATCCTGATCAATTCAGGCGGCGGCACCTCGGACCTGACCGGATCACAATGCTCGCCCAACACGGTCCACTGGACCTACGACACCTGGGCGCTCGCGAACGGCACCGGCGCCGCTATGGTGAAGCGCGGTGGAAACACCTGGTTCTTCGTGACGGCGGATTACGCCTTCGGGCATGCTCTCGAGCGTGACACGTCGGCTCTCGTGACCAAGGCGGGAGGCAAGGTCGTCGGCACCGTGCGGCACCCCTTCCCGGGCCAGGACTTCGCATCCTTCCTGCTGCAGGCGCAATCCTCGGGCGCCAAGGTGATCGGCCTTGCCAATGCGGGCGGCGACTTCACCAACACCATGAAGCAGGCGGCGGAGTTCGGGATCGTCCAGGGCGGGCAGAGCCTCGCGGGGCTCCTCGTGTTCATCACGGACGTGCATTCCCTGGGCCTTCAGGTGGCGCAGGGCCTCGTCATGACCGAGGCCTTCTACTGGGACCAGAACGACCAGACCCGCGCCTGGTCGAAGCGCTTCGCCGACAGAAACGGCGGCAAGATGCCCACCATGGTGCATGCGGGCGTCTATGCCGGCGCGCTGCACTACCTCAAGGCCGTCGAGGCCCTGAAGGGCAAGGACACCGCGCAGGTGATGGCCAAGATGAAGGAAATGCCCACCGACGATCCGCTGTTCGGCAAGGGCATGATCCGTCAGGACGGTCGCAAGATCCACGACATGTATCTGTTCGAGGTCAAGAAGCCCGCCGAGTCCAAGGGCCCGTGGGATCTCTACAAGCAGCTCGCCACGATCCCGGCCGATCAGGCCTTCCGGCCTCTCAACGAAGGCGGCTGCCCCCTCGCGAAGGGCTGAGCGCAAGCGACAACGATAGGGCCGGGTTCACCCTGGCCCTATTTCTTTTCAGGCTCGGTGACGAAAGAGGCTGTGATGGATCTGGACATTCGAGGGTTGCGCGTTCTTGTGACGGCAGGCGCTGCCGGCATCGGTTTGGAAATTGCCAGAAGCTTCTTGCGCGAAGGCGCGAAGGTGCATGTCTGCGACGTCGACGACGCGGCGCTCGCCTCCTTAGCGACGAGCGATCCCGATGTCACCCGCTCCCGCGCCGACGTTGCGAACCGGCAGGATGTGAGCCGCCTCTTCGACGAGGCTCTACAAGTGCTCGGCGGCCTCGATGTTCTCGTGAACAATGCCGGGATCGCAGGCCCGACCGCGCGGGTCGACGAGGTCGATCCCGAAGATTGGGACCGGACGCTCAGCGTCAACATCACGGGACAGTTCAACTGCGCGCGGCTCGCCGTCCGGCATCTGCAGAAGAGCGATAACGCCTCGATCATCAACCTCTCGTCCGCGGCGGGCCGTTTCGGCTTTCCCCTGCGCTCGCCCTACTCCGCTGCCAAATGGGCCGCAGTGGGGTTCACGAAGACGCTCGCAATGGAGCTGGGCCCGCTCGGGATCCGGGTCAATGCCATCCTTCCGGGCGTGGTGGAAGGCGACCGAATCCGCCGCGTGATCGGCAGCAAGGCCGAGGCGCGCGGGATCAGCTACGAGGAGATGGAGAACGAGCTTCTCCGGCACGTCTCTTTGAGAACCGCCGTCAAGCCGCAGCAGATCGCCGACCAGATCGTGTTCCTGTGCTCGCCGCGCGGACGGACGATCTCGGGTCAGGCCATCGCCATCGATGGGGATACCCAGTCCCTCGCGTAATCGTGACCGCACCTTGAAATGCTCGGTTCGTCCAATCTCCTGCTTGCTTTATCCACCGGCCGCCCGAATATCCTTCGTCCAATCTGTGTCATAAGAGAGCACAGAAGAACCCGGGAGGAACAATCATGCACCGCAGAACCCTTATCCTCGCCGCAGGCGCCGCCGCGCTCATGGCGGCCGTCCCGGGCGCGCAGGCGCAGGAGACCATTAAGGTCGGCCTGATCCTGCCGCTGACCGGCCCCTTCACCGCCATTGGACGTCAGGTGGAAACGGGCGCCAGGCTCTACATGCAGCAGAAGGGCAATACGGTCGCGGGCAAGACCATAGAGCTGATCGTCAAGGATGACGGCGGCGTGGCCGACGCGACGAAGCGGACGGCCCAGGATCTCATCGTCAACGAGAAGGTGAACGTGCTGGCAGGCTTCGGCCTCACGCCGCTGGCGCTCGCCACCGCGCCTCTCGCCACGCAGGCCAAGGTGCCTCAGGTGGTGATGGCGGCGGGAACGGCAACGATCACGGAAGCCTCGCCCTTCATCGTGCGCACCAGCTTCACCCTCCCTCAGGCCACCGAGCCGATGGCCGACTGGGCCGCCAAGAACGGGGTCAAGAAGGTTGTGACGCTGGTGTCGGATTACGGTCCGGGCATCGACTCCGAGAAAGCCTTCTCAGGTGTGTTCACCAAGGCTGGCGGTCAGGTGGAGAATCTGCGGGTACCCTTGGCCAATCCCGACTTCTCGCCCTTCCTGCAGAAGGTGGCGGATGCCAAGCCCGATGCGCTCTTCGTGTTCGTGCCCGCAGGCCAGGGCGCGCAGTTCATGAAGCAGTTCGTGGAGCGCGGCTTCGACAAGAGCGGCATCAAGCTCATCGGTCCCGGCGACGTCACGGACGACGAGGTGCTCAACGGCATGGGCGATGCCGCTCTCGGGGCCATCACCACGCACCATTACTCGGTTGCGCATGACAGTCCCGAGAACAAGTCCTTCGTGGAAGCCTTCAAGAAGATCAGCAACGGAACGCGCCCGAACTTCATGGCGGTGGGCGGCTATGACGGCATGCACCTGATCTACGAGGGCCTGAAGAAGACGGGCGGCCAGGGCGGGCAGGCGCTGATCGACGCCATGAAGGGGATGAGCTGGACCAGCCCGCGCGGTCCGGTCTCCATCGATCCGCAGACCCGCGACATCGTGCAGAACATCTATGTGCGGAAAGTCGAGCGCCGGGACGGGGAGCTCTACAACGTGGAGTTTGCCACGATCCCGAACGTCAAGGATCCGGTGAAGGCCGCAAAGTCCAACTGAACGCAACACGGAGAAGCGCCACATATATGCGGCGCTTCTTACAATGTTTGATGAAAATTTGCTTCAGGTGAGCGGTGCATCCACAATGCACACGACACCGGTGGCCGGAAACAGGATCTGGGCCTTGCCGTCGAGATCCTGAGACAGGCTGCGTTCGATCAGCCGCGATCCGAAACCCCGCCGCGACGGCGCCTGAACCGCGGGGCCTCCGCTTTCCTCCCACTTGAGATGCAAGCGCGGTCCGGTATCGCCGGAATGCACGTTCCAGGCGATCCTGATCATCCCCGCCTCGTTGGACAGAGCCCCGTACTTGACCGCATTGGTGGCCAGTTCCTGCAGCGCCATGGCGATCGCCAGAGCCATGCGGGGCGGTACGCGAACCCTTGCGCCTTCGAGGTGCAGGCGATCCTCGCCACGGCTCGAATAGGGCGCCAAGGCCTCTTCGACGATGTCGTACAGGTCCGCGCCTTCCCAGTTCTCGCGGGTGAGAACGTCATGGGCACGGGATAGGGCGAACAGGCGGGCTTCGAGCGCCTCCTTGGCCTGCTGGGTCGAGGCAGCATTGCGCAATGTTTGCGATGCCACGGACTGCACGGTGGCCAGCGTATTCTTCACCCGGTGATTCAGCTCGTTGATGAGAAGCTGCTGATGCTCCTGGGCAAGCCGGCGGTCGTAGATATCGATGGAGACGCCGAACCAACGGACGATCTCGCCGGTCCGCCGATCGCGATAGGGCTCCGCTCGCACAAGGAACCAGCGATATTCGCCCTCCTTCGAGCGGATGCGATGCTCGACCTCGAAGATGCTACCTGTGCGCCGGGCTTTGTCGTATGCCTCCATGGTGACCGCTTCGTCATCCGGGTGCACGAAATCTGCAGCGACTTGGGCCGCGCTGAAAGGATCATTCTTCGAGCCGGTGTATTCAAACCATTGGCGATTGAAGAACTCGGACCTTCCGTCAGCATCGGTGACCCAGACGATTTGCGGCACGGCATCGGCCACAAGCCGCAGGCGCTCCTCGCTTTCCCGCAGGCGCTCCTCGGCCTCAATTTGCTCAGTGACATCGCCGTAGAACACCGCCAAGCCGTCTCCGACCGGATAGGCGTGCATCGAGATCCAACTCACCCGGCCATGGGGCCAGACATAGCGATGCTTCATTTCGACAGGCATCCTGGTCGCCATGGCCTGCCGGAACATCTCGCCGAGAGCCGGATCGGCATCGGGGTGAGCCTCCCAATGGGTCTTGCCGATGACCTCCTCGCGCGGCCGCCCCTCGAGGCGCAGGGCCTCCGCATTCATGTCGATGATGCGGAAGTCCCGATCCATGAGCGCCAGGCTTTCTCCCATGCCGTCGAGCACGCCGCGCAGGCGCGTCTCGCTCTCGCGCAAGGCCGCCTCCGTGGCGATCCGATCGGTGGTCTCCACCACGATGGCAAGCACGCCTGCGGGCTGCCCGCTCTCGTCAATCACGGGTGAATAGTCCAGGTTCATCCACACCTGCTCGGGAACGCCCTTGCGATGGAGGATCAGTTCCTGATCCCGGAACGACAGGGTGCCGCCGGCCCTACCGACCTTCATGACATGGGCGTTGAACGCGGCGACCTCCGGCCAGCCTTCCAGCACGTTCGATCCCAGAAGTCGCGGGTGGCGCCCTGCGGCGAACACCGAATAAGGATCGTTGTAGATCATGACCCCGTGCTCGCCCCACAGCAGCACCATCGGGATGGGCGAACGGAGCATCAGGCCGACGGTCGTCCTCAGGCTCTGCGGCCAGGCGGAGATCGCCCCGATGGGAGTGCTGGCCCAGTCATAGCCGCGGATGAGCGCCCCGGTCTCGCCGCCATCCTGGAGGAAATCCGGGTAAGCTGGGGTTCTAGTGTCCATCGCCCTGCCCGTCTCTCTGAGCAGCCCCGTCCTTGGGCGCAACTTGGCCGGGGCGGCGACGGGAGGCGGCGACGGGAGGCGGCTCCCGCTCTCACGGCGACAGGCGTTGCGGGCCCTAGCGCGAAGGACAGGTCCAGAACTGTTCGAAAAGGCATAGGCTCTGTCTATGGCTGGGAACGGCGAGGCTACGATCTTTTGTAGCGCCTTCCTGGCCCGCGGCAATGGCCCGGCGCCGCGTCATTGACGCAATGGTGCGGCTGCGGACCAGGCAGAACAGGATCCGCAGTCACGAGGGTTACGCGAAGGCGCGCCCTACTGCACCGTGACCTGATTCTTGATCTTCTCGAAAACCGTGCGGCGCAGGATCTTCTTCTTCACCAGGTCATCGACGGACCGATAGGGCCGCCCCCTGACGATGGCGCGCCCGAGGGTGCCTGCCCCTTTCAGGGTGTTCAGTTGCCCAATGGAAGCTCGGTTGAGGTCGACGAGCCCGGCGGCAGGGCTTTCAGGTTGCGCCGGCTCCGGGAGGCTTGCCTGCCTGGTCACGGCCCCGGTCATGTCGATGTCCACAGGAGGGGCCGGTATCGCCTGATCGGATCGAGCGGAGGCCTGCTCCACGGCGGGCGGCGGCGCAGCGACCGTGTACGCGGGAACGGTTTCCTGCGGGCCGGACGCTGGCACGTAAGCTTCTTTCAGGGATGCGCCCGAGCCTGGAAGGGCCCCGGCCGGATCCGCGTCGGCCACCTGCACGCGCTCGTCCCGCTGCGGCAGTTCCACAATCTGCGGTTCGCCGGCCAGGATCTGCGGCGGCGCCGCGGTGACCATGCTGCCCGAGCGAGCGCCGCTGCCTGCGGAGAGCCACAGGGCCAGCGATCCGCCGGTCATGAGACCGATCACCAGGAGCACGCGCAGCGCCTGGCGAGCTGCATTGTCATGCCGTTCGTGGGGATGGCGGGTTCGTGACAAGTTGCCGATCTGCATGGGGTCCTCGCACCTTTACTCGCGGTAGATGCTCCACTCTTGATGAGCGTGCATGCAGCAAACGGAGTTCATCTCGCCGCATGCAGCGCTAAAGCATCGGACCCAAAAGTGGATTTGCACTTTTGGGAGCAATCCGATGCTTCTTCCCTGGTTGAGAGCATCGTTCGGGCGGAAAACCGGGTCCACTTTTCACTGACGTGGCCCTCCGGGTCCGCACGATGCTCTAGGGCTAGAGACGGGATGTGGCAGGGGCGTGGCAATCTGCCGGGATCTGCTCGGATCAACGGCAATTCGGGATAGGTGCGCGGATTTTCTGCAGGATGACGCTCTTTTCGGTAACTTCATCACCTGTCGAAACGCCTCTCCTCAAATGCTGCGCACGCGTGCGGGCGTGCCGAAGTCGCATTCGAGAGCGGCCCGGTCCCAGCGTCCGGCATCGGCCGCCGCCGCGTAGGTGGTGGAGAGAAAATCGAGCAGCATCGCATCGGGATCGGGCGCCCGGCGCAGCACGTCGTAGCGCAGGATGAACTCACCGAGCGCCGGATCGAACTCTGCGCCCGCCGGCAGTGCCGCATCGCGAAATCCCGGTGGCTCGGGATAGGCGTAGGAATAGAAAGCGGCCTCGGGGTAGACATCGCTGCCAGGCCAGAAACCTGCGCTCGACACTTCATGCGAGTAGGCCTCGCGCGTCACCGCATCCGGCAGGCCGGGCACACCGCCGGGATGGTGCGGCGCCTCGCGGCCGGAGAAGCGCGTGACGGCAAGATCGAAGCTGCCCCAGAAGAAGTGCACCGGTGAGACCTTGCCGAGAAAGCCGCTGCGGAACAGCTTGAACACCCGGTCGGCCTGCACCAGCACGCGCCAGAAGCGATGAGCGGCATCGGCGTCGTAGGACGCGTGCTCATGGTCTTCTGAGAACCGGATGGGGTTCTGCACCTCGTTCGGCATCTCGTTGATCGAGACTCTGATGCCGATCTCGTTCAGAAGACTGAAAAGCTCCGCATGGAACGCCGCGACGCTCTGCGGCCGGAGCGCCAGCATGCGCTCGTCGCCGCGGCTGGTGCGCACGAGCAGGCGATGAGCGATGAAGTCGAACTCGATCTCCAGGACCTCGCGGCCGAAGGGCACGGGCGAGGTGGTCAGGCCGCGCGCGGAGACATAGAGCGGCACATGCCAGCCGTGATTAAGCCAGGGCGTGAGCGCGAGCCGGACCTTGCCGACGATCTGCGTCCAGAGCTGCAGAGTCGCAGCGGTCTCGCGCCAGGCAGGATAGGAGAGTTCAGGCCAGCCACCGTCGTCCATGAAGCACCTCCAGGCGGAGCGGGATCGCGGATGGGGAGCATAGCCGAACGATCGCAGGCTGGTCAGCACAGCCTGCGATCACGTTTTGTCATGCGGCCGGGCGCAGGCCCGTCAAGGCTGCAGGAATCTCGATGTCGACTTCGAGGGTCGACACGGAGGCGCCCCGGTCCATCTTGATCTGCACCTTGTCCTGCGGCACCGCCAGGTGCTTGGCGATCACGGCCATGATCTCCTCGCGCAGGATGGCCACGAGATCGGACTCGCCGCCGCCCACGATGGTGCGCTCATGCGCCAGCAGGACCTGAAGGCGCTCGCGCGCCACCGGAGCGGATGTCGTGTTTTTCTTGAAGAAGCTGAAGAGATTCATGCGGCCCTCCTGGCGAAGAGTTTGCTGAACAGGCCGCGCTGCTTCTGCACCTCGACCAGCGTCTCGCCCTGCAGCTTGCGCACGGCATCGAGATAGGCACGCGCCGGCGCGGAGTTCGGGCTGCCGAGCGTCACGGGAGCGCCGAGATTGGAGGAGCGCAGCACTTCGGTGCTCTCCGGAATGATCGCCAGAAGCGGGATCGACAGGATCTCGAGCACATCCTCGACCTTCAGGATCTCGCCGCGCTGCGCCCGGGCCGCGTCATAGCGGGTGAGCAGCAGATGCTTCTCCACCTGCTCGCCATTCTCCGCCTTCAGGGTCTTGGAATCGAGCATGCCGATGATGCGATCGGAATCGCGGATGGACGACACTTCCGGGTTGGTCACCACGACGGCAACATCCGCATGGCGCATGGCGAGCGTTGCGCCGCGCTCGATGCCGGCCGGGCTGTCGCAGATGATCCAGTCGAACTTTTCGCGCAGGCCCTCGATGACGCGGGCGACGCCTTCGTCGGTGAGGTTGTCCTTGTCGCGGGTCTGAGAGGCCGGCAGCAGGTGCAGGGTCTCGACGCGCTTGTCGCGGATCAGCGCCTGCTCGATCTTCGCATCGCCCTTGATCACGTTGATCAGGTCATAGACCACCCGCCGCTCGGCGCCCATGATCAGGTCGAGGTTGCGCAAGCCGACATCGAAGTCGATCATCGCCACCTTCTGCCCCGACTGGGCCAGGGCCGCACCCAGGGCGGCCGTGGAGGTGGTCTTGCCGACGCCTCCCTTGCCTGATGTCACCACAAGAACTTTCGCCATCCTTGGTTCTCCTACCCTTCAAGACTGTTGTTGCGACGGCATCACCAGCAGGTTCTCCGGGAAACCGCAGAACATGTTCGGAGAGCGGAGGCGGATCGAGCTGTCGCGATTTCTTACGCAACGGAATGAAATCTATTCGGCGCCCGTTATGGTTACCGGACGGTTAAGATTTCGGGCAAGAGGTGCGATTTTCGGCGGAAAACAAGGGTTTTTGCCAAGAACCTGCTCCTTCCGAACGGGCAGGAAGAACCTCTGATCAAGAAAAAGGGCGCCAGAGGCGCCCTTTTCGTTTGTGTTACACTCTGCTGTCAGTTTGCGGCGGCTCTCCATCGGGAGCTGAATTTCGAGCCCACCTGCCAACGCTTCACCTCGTCTTCGGAATCCTCGCACGGGAGTGTCATCGCGTCCCGCAAATACGAGAATTCCGCATCGACGACGGCCGCCAGCAGGAAGCAGACCTCGTCCCGCCGCCCCAAAGGCCTGTTCTGAAGCACGAACTCGGCTCGGACGATGACCGCCTCCACCTTGCGCCTGTTCCAGTCCGCATCGCCGAAATCTTCGACAGCGTAGGTTTTGGTCTCAAGCTCCCAGCGGTCGCGAATGGCCTGCTTGTACTCGCGAACGAAGCCCGGGAAGATTTCCGCAGCCTTGCCGGAGACTCCATCGCCACGTTTGTCGCCGCTGGCCTTCACCTCGGCGATGAAGGTGTCGACGATGCCGGAGATCCGATCCTGGGCGGCTCGCGCGAAGGACCGGTTGCGCGCTTGCATATCACGCTCGATATTTTCGCGCTTCGCAGCTTCGTCGAGCGCGCGCTGCTTGAGGATGGTGGCCTCCTGCTGGAGTGCTTTGCGGGCCTCTTCCTCCTTGGCCATGGTGTTGGCCATCTGATTGGCCTCCGCCTGCAGAACAGCCTTGATTTCCAGCGGATCGACCCACATCGGGGCAACGACATAGTCGAGACGCTCGCGCTTGAGAGCCTTGACGATCTCCGCAAGATCCGTGGCGGAAGCGTAGATCGCGTTGCACTTTCGGGTTTGGAAATCCGCGAAGGCGTCGTCGAGCGACGTCTTGGCGAAGGTGATGGCGTCGGTCGAGACGTTGAAGACAGTGCTTGTTTTGCCCAGCACGGCAATCCGGTGCGCCTCGGGATCGTCGAAAACGGTCTGGCAGATGCGCCCCTGGCTTGGATTGGTGAAGACCAGACCGAAGCCAGAACTCTTTCCGTTGAGGATCTGGGCCTCCAGGGCGGCCGAGCTCAGGACCTCGTTCTGCAGCGCCCTCACGACCTCCGGGCCTGGAATGGACGCTAGGCGACCGAAGGTCGTCTCTACCTTGCGGACGACAGACGTGACATAGCCCGGCGCCTGCGACAGAAGGCCGATGCGCTGGAAGACGATGACGTCGTAGCCCTCCATGCCGTTGATCGGGCACGCCTCCTGGGCGATGCGGACGCCCTGGACATCCAGTTCCTGCCGCTGGATCTGCGCCATGGTCAGGCGCTCCAGATCCTTGATCCGCTCGATGCTGCGATCCTGAGCGAAGCAGATCGACGGGTTCCGGTCCTTGAAGACCAGATCGCCCTTCAGGCTCTTCACGATGCGGCCGGAAGCCGTGTTGTAGAGGAAGATGAGTTCCTCGTTATCACCATCGATCAGGAAGCGCGTGCGCTCGGTGATGCCGAGCTGTCGGGCGAGCGCCGTCTGTGGATCCTCCGTGGTCTTCGGCGTGTTCTTCTCGGTCCACGCGACCATGACCGACTGATAATCGTCCTTCAGGTTCTTCGTGTCGATGAAGCGGGAGAACTCATTGTTGGCGCGGTTGAGGCCGTTGAGACTGCGCTCCTTCAGGGCCTTGGCAAACTGCTCGCCAAACTTGGTGAGATCAGCGGTGTGCGGAGACAGGATGTTGCCGGCTACATAGGACTCGATGAAGGTGACGTTCTTGCTTGCTTCCAGAGCTGCTTCGGAAATCCGGCGGTCGAGGGCCTGCTGACGCTCGTCGGCAAGGCTCTTCATGAACACGCCGAAAGTCGCGTCGTTCTTGAAGAAGGCTTCGAGCGCTTTCCTGCCCTTGCGCGCCTCTGCGAGATTCTGGGAATTGACTGCCGCCTTGGTGGAAACGGCGGCCTTTGCGATCTCCGCGAGATTTGGCGGGCTGCCGCCTGCGGCCGTCCTGTCCTTCAGATATTGCGAGATGTCGTTCAGGAAATCCGCGATCTCCTGCATCTCCTTGCTCTGGCCCGATGCCCCACCGGCCGCAGCTTCGGCTTCGGCCTGCTTGAATCGGTTATAGAATTCAACCGGAACCCGCTGCCAGTTCGCCGAGGCCGAAGTCTTGCAGTAATGATTTCCGTTATCGGCCTTCGCGCAGGTGCGGAAGCCGTCGAGCGAGAATTCCTGAGCGAGGGAGGGTGAGAGGAGGCCGTAGAGGCCTCCTCCGATCAGCACCGCCGTCGTCAGGCGACGCGGAAGGCTCAAGCGCATTCGGTGCGTTCCTCGGTCGAGGGCTTGCCCTGGAAGGTGATCGTCTCCTGGAAGGTTCGGCAGGTCTTGCCGTCAGGCATCTTGTCGACCTTGATCGAGCCGGTCGCATCTTTGCTCTTCCAGGTTGTGGTTGAGCCAGCGGGCTTCCTCACTGCCGTCGTGACAGCCTGCTGGCGCTGAGCCTTCGATTGGGCATCCATGTTCGCGAGGATCTGCCCGAGAACCGCCCCGACGAGGGCGCCGGCAATGATGCCGCCTGCCTTGCCTTTACCGACCGCCGCCCCAACGGCCGCACCGCCGGCGCCGCCTATGAGCGCGCCGAAAGGATTCTGCTAAGCATGAGCGGGAGCAACGGTCCCGAGCGCCAGCGAGAAAGCAATGAGAGATGTCGTGATGAATTTACGCATACAGGCCCCCTTATGTGTTTTTGTGCCTAAGTTCAGCCTACATCTTGCCACTTAGTCGACACAATAAGGAGAACCCGAGGTTGCACCTCTTTTCGTGCAAACCCATCGTGCCGCCATGCATAGTTGAGCAGGCAGCGCCATAAGATGTAACGGCTCAGACCGGAGGCGTGGTCAGCCATGCCCAGGCATAGGCATGAAAAAGGCCTCACGCCTTAACGTGAGGCCCAGCCGTTCTTACCGACCGTCGCGCTTCAACCCGCCTGAATCCGCGCCGCCTGTCTGGGCGCCTCCGGTGCCGATGGAGCCTGCGGAGGCTGCTGGTCCGCCAGCCGGCAGGGTTCCTCCCGGCTGCAGCGGAGTCGAGAGCCCTGAGGGGGCACGGGGCGGGTGGGCCGAGGAGAACCAGTTGTCGTCGGAGGGGCTGCCGCCGGGCGCCGGCGAGGTGCCGCTGCCCGCGCCGTGCAGAAGGGCATCGTCGGCCTGGGCCTGCCCCGCCTGACCGCTCATCCGGCCGGAGGAGCCTGAGGCCCCGGCTGCCGAAGCGGCGCCGGCGCCGGCATATGTCCGCACCCCGGAGGCGCCCTGCCCCATGCCGCTGCGACGGGAGCCTTCGAGGCTGCGGTCGATGACGCCGCTCTCGAGCGGGAATGGCGGCTGCGGACGGCGCGGTGCCGGACGGACGGAGCTGTTCTGCCGCGAACCCATGGACCCGGACCGGTTCATGCTCCACAGCAGGGCTCCGGCACCCACAGCCAGAACGCCGGCAAGCGCGCCGAACACGGTGCCGGTGGGCAGACCATAGCGGCTCGGCATCATGGCCTGCGGCATGTGCCAGCGGCTGGATTCGTAGGATGCGATGCGCTCGCGCTCGTAGTCCCGCTGAAGGCTCTTGAGTTCGCCGGGGGAGAAGACGCCGCGGGCGACGATCATCACGCCGTTCTCCTCGAGGGTGAAGGCATGGCGGATGGAGCCGGTCAGGTCCTTGAAATCCATAGCCCAGTCATGGCTGTTCTTGTCGGGCCGGGCGGCGAGTTCGTCGACCTGGCGCAGGATCTCGTCCTGCTTGCGCTCGAGATCGGCCACATAGCTGGCCGTGCGCTCATGATGGGACAGGGCGGGATAGAGCACGTTCTGCTGCGCCGCGATGTGCCGCTCCAGCTCGTCCTGGAGATCGTCGAACAGCTCAGAGCGGCTGTTCGGGCCCGTGCCCGTGGCCTTCAGAACCTCGCGGCAGAGCTCCTCGATATTCGCGTGATCCGACACCACCATTTGCCATAGGTCCATGGGAAGCCTCCTCTTGAGCCTTTATCTCGATCAGGAGGAACGGCTTGGGCGGGCGGCTGTTCCGGCGAGAGCGGGTGTTTGCGCAGGGCTCATCCGATGGGGCTAAGGGAGCGCAGCGGCCCGGGCGCTCGCGGGATTGCCCGGGCCGCACGCAGCTGCTCCTAGCCGGGAACCCCGAAGCCGAAATCGTCCGCCCGCAGCTTGGCGAGACGGATGTCCTCGATCGTGATCGTGGCCTCGAAGCCGTAGGTGATCACGACATCGTCTCCCGACTGCACCGCGTAGCCACCTTGGATCATCGCTTCGAAGGTTTCGAAACCGTCGGCCTCGATGATGATCGTGTCCTCGCCCGGCCTGAAGTCGGTCACGCGATCACGGCCGCCGCCCCTGAAAAACGAGAACGAGAACTCGTCGTCGCCCGGGCCGCCCTTCAGTACATCATTGCCCGCGCCGTCGAAGATCAGGTCGTTGCCGCTGCCGCCATCGACAGTGTCGTTGCCGAGCCCGCCACGGATGGTGTCTTGGCCGTCGTTGCCGGCGATCCTGTCGTTGCCGGCTTGACCGTGGAGATCGTCGTTGCCGCCGCCGCCCTTGACGGAATCGTTGCCGGTTCCGCCGAGAATCGTATCGCTTCCCTGCTCACCGCGCAGCTCATCCTTGCCGTCTCCGCCGCGGATCACGTCGTCGCCGCCGCGGCCGAGGATCTTGTCGTTGCCATAGCCGCCGAACAGGTAGTCGCCGAAGCTGCCGCCCTTGATGTAATCCTTGCCGTTGCCGCCCCAGATCCAGCCCTGCCCTGTCCTCAGGAACAGGTTATCGTCCCCGCCCGCACCGGAAAGAAGGTTGTACTGGGCCGTACCGCGCAGCGTGTTGTCGCCGCTTGTGCCGCTCAGCACCACCGGCTTCACATCTTCAGGCAGCCAAAGCCCATCGACGCGGGCAATGGCATCGTTGTCGTCGCTGATATCGGCACCGAGCGAGGTAATGGTGACGTTCGGCCCGTCGGCGCCATCGAAGACCCTGACCAGCAAGGACGGAAGAGGTTCTCCGGCCCCGCCGATCGTCAGCCTGATGCTGGAGAGAATTTCAGCCTCGGTATAGTCTCCAACCCGTGGCTGCTGAAAGAAGAAGTCGAGTCCGGGCGTGGTGCCGGACAGTTCGAATTGAGTGCCGCGCGGATAACTGTTGGCAATCGCGAGGGCTTCACCGGAAAGCGACAGGTAACCGGTGATGAGCTGACCTTCCTTGTAGCCGCCTACATTCGCTCCATAGATCGGATCCAGAAAAGAAAGATCGCTCAGATCCTGGTTCTGATAAGCGCCTTCGACGCCACCGTAAAAAACATAACGCAATGTCTGCGGTGAAGTGGACATGTGATCTCCGTTCAAAGGAGAGACATGGGCGCCCTGCGTTGATACGCGATTTACCTCAGCTGATGGTTCTTGTTGTGGCAGTCGGCACACCCGTGTTTCTCAGGAGCCCCATAACCTTGTCTCAGCCAAATGTAAGACTGTATAGGTACTCAAATGGATTAACCTCCTTTTTGGGCAATTCAGGTGCCTCTTTCGGGTTTGAGCTGAGATTTTAGAACGAACCCTGTAAAAGGCGGATCACATTCAGAGAAGAATCGGTGACACCAGCATGAGCCTTCCGCTCTCCCATCCTCAACTGCCCACCTATGACGACGTCAAAGCGGCCGCCGGGCGCATCGAGGGCGTGGCCCACCGCACGCCGGTTCTCACCTCCCGCACCGCCGACGAGCGGACGGGAGGAAGCCTGTTCTTCAAAGCGGAGAATCTTCAGCGCGGGGGCTCCTTCAAGTTCCGCGGCGCCTACAATGCCATCGCGCAGTTGTCTCCGGAGGCGAAGAAGCGCGGCGTCGTGGCCTTCTCGTCCGGCAACCATGCCCAGGCCATCGCCTATGCCGGGCAGCTTCAGGGCGTGCCCACCGTCATCATCATGCCGCAGGATGCGCCGGCCATGAAGGTGGCGGCCACGAAGGGCTATGGCGGTGAAGTGGTCATGTACGACCGCTACACGGAGGACCGCGAAGCCATCGGGCGCAGGCTCTCGGAAGAACGCGGGCTCACCCTCATTCCGCCCTACGATCATGAGGATGTGATCGCCGGCCAGGGCACGGCCGCCAAGGAGCTGTTCGAGGAGGTCGGCCCTCTCGACATGCTCTTCGTCTGCACCGGCGGCGGCGGTCTGCTGGCAGGCTCGGCGCTCGCCACCAGGGCGCTCTCGCCGGAGTGCCGCATCTACGGCGTCGAGCCGGAGGCTGGCAACGACGCGCAGCAATCGTTCCGCTCAGGCAGCATCGTGAAGATCCCCGTGCCGGCCACCATCGCCGATGGGGCGCAAACCACCTATGTGGGAGCCAAGACCTTCCCGATCATGCGCGCGCTCGTCGACGACATTCTCACCGTGTCGGACGCGCAGCTCGTCGAAACCATGCGTTTCTTCATCGAGCGCATGAAGATTGTGGTGGAGCCCACCGGCTGCCTGTCGGCGGCGGCAGCGCTGAACGGACTTGTGCAGTGCAAGGACAAACGCGTCGGCATCATCATCAGCGGCGGCAATGTGGACCCACGTGCGTTGGCGGGCTTCCTGGCGGGGTAGAGCCCACTACGCTTTTCCAGTGGTTTGACGGAGATAGATGAATCACTCCTCGTCATCCCCGGACTTGTTCCGGGGATCCACGTTTTCCGTCGCATCCCTTTCATAGACCTCCTCAGGATGAGGGTGGAGAAAGCCTGAACGGATGCAAAGACGTGGATGGCCGCAACAAGTGCGGCCATGACGGGATAGTGTCGGTTTATCTTTCCGACCGCACCAGAACCGCCATGCCGTCGTGATCCCCGGTGGTGAACTTGGGGTCGTCGATCAGCGCATTGCCGAGATTGACGAAGCCGCTCACCTTGTAGGCGGTGCTGCGATCAAGCCTCTGTGTGAAGTCGTCCCGCGCCCGGTTGAACGAGCCGTATTGATGCGGCGGGTCGCGGAAGGGATCGACCTCTTCGCGGCTGAAGGCGCCGGTGAACAGGTATGCCTGTCCGAGCACATGCGGCCCGAAGATGCGGCCGTGATCGTTGCTGACCTCGAAAAGATCGTTGGAGAAGGCGTCGTCCCTGCCTTGCGGCAGTTGAGGATACAGCGTCCCGCCGATGAAGCCCCGATAGCCTGCCGAATGACCGAAGCGCACGGGATAGCCCGCGCGAGCGGCGGCGGCGAGCAGTCTCGCCTTTGCGTCCTCCGCGCTCGCAGCGCCCTCATCGACGACAATGACGTTGATGGGCTCGCGAAGGTTCTTGCCGCGATAGACCTCGCCGAGCCAGTCGGACGGAAGGCCCTTGGCCGTCAGCATCCATTTGCCGATGGCAGGCAAGCCCTCGGGCGTTACCACATCGACGTCCTGCTGCGCCTTGACCCATGGTGCGGCCATCAGCACGGCGCAGAGAACAAGCGCTCGGAAGCGGCTGCGTCTCATTCGCTCCCCTGATGCCGATTTCCTCAAGGATCAGGAGAGCACGATTGCGATCAGCAGGCCAGGGCTTTTCAGGATGATGTTTTGACCGCAACCACAGCGTAACGATGCTGCGTCGCACGCTCAAAGCCTTTGAGCAGCGGCAGGTTCTTGGCCTGCGCGCGATGAATTGGCTTGAGGTTGCGATCGATGGTGACCTGCGCGAAACCGGCCTCGCGCAGCAGGCTCGCCACTTCGTGGGCGCGAGCGCCCTTCGAGAAATACACGCGCTTCAGGATGCGCTCATGGGTTTCGCGCATGCCATTGGGGGCATGCGGAGCGCCTGCGAGTCCGGGCACCAGCTTCTCGATGAGGCGGATCATGCGCTTGACCAGCGTGTCCGACACGAAGTCGCCGTCGACGACGAGGAGCCGACCGCCAGGCTTCAGCAGAGAATGCCACTCCCGGAAAGCCGCCTTCGGATCCACCAGCGTCCACACCAGATGCCGCGTGACGAGTACGTCGTAGCTTCCCGGCTGCTCCAGAGTGCGCTCGGCATCGCCCATGACGAAGCGGATATCCGCGCCGCGTCGCGCCGCCTTGGCGCGCGCCTGGTTCAGCATCGCCTCCGACCAGTCGAGGCCGGTGACATCGAAGCCGAGGCCATGCAGCAGGTGGGAGATCACGCCGGTGCCGCTGGCGAGATCGAGCGCCCGGCGCCCTTCGCCTGAACCTAGATGGCGCAGGAACAGGTCGCGCCACGCCTGCCGCTCGCCCTCCGAGAAAATCTCGTGCCCCACCTGCTCGTCGAAGGTTGCCGCGCGTGCCGACCAGTAGTCGCGGATCTCGTCCCGGAGCGTGTAGTTCGCATTCATGAGAAGCTCGTGATGAAGATGAATTCCGGCGCTCCTCTAGGAGCAAACTTTGACGTCGTCAAACTGGAATGATTGTAAACTGCAGAATAGAATGATTTCAAACTACTACTCTACTGATTTTAACTAGATTAATTCTAAAAGATAACGCTTGCATGACCTAATGATCAAACCTAGGAGAGGCCCGCTTTCTCAACGCTTTCGAGGCGCATCATGCAACTCTCCAAACTGGTCTTCGGTGCCGCCCTGGCGCTCGTCGGGCTGCTGCCCGTCCCCTCCTCTGCCGCCGACAAGATCACCGTGACGGACATCACCGGCCGCAAGGTCGAGGTGAAGGCACCGGTCGAGAAGGTCATCCTCGGTGAAGGCCGGCAGATGTATTTCGTCGCCACCCTCGACACGGACCAGCCGTTCAAGCGCGTCGTCGGCTGGCGCGACGACCTGCAGAAGGCCGATCTCGACGGCTACAAGGATTATCTCGCCAAATATCCGCAGATCGAGAAGATCCCGACCTTCGGCGGCTTCAAGGAAGGCACCTTCGACGTGGAGCAGGCCGTTGCGCTCAAGCCTGACGTGATCCTCCTCAACATCGAGGCGAAGACCGCCACCGACGACGCCAAGCTCATCGAGAAGCTCGCCAAGATCGACATCCCGGTGGTGTTCGTCGACTTCCGCGAAAAGCCGTTCGAGAACACCGATGCCAGCATGCGCCTCATCGGCAAGCTGTTCGGCAAGGAGGCGCGCGCTGAAGAGTTCATCGCTTTCCGCAAGCAGCAGATCGATCTCGTGACCGAGCGCCTGGCCAAGGCCGATCCTGCCAAGCCCCTGGTGATGGTGGAGCGTGCCGGCGGCTATTCGGACGATTGCTGCATGTCCTTCGGCAACGAGAACTTCGGCAAGTTCGTCGAGGTGGCCGGTGGCCAGAACATGGCTGCCAAGATCATTCCCGGCACCTTCGGCGTCGTGAACCCGGAGCAGATCATCGCGGCCAATCCCGACCACGTGATCGTCACGGGCTCGAACTGGGAGCTTTATGTACCGGGCGGCGCCTGGGTTGGCGTCGGCTCCGGCGCGGACAAGGCGAAGGCCCGCGCCAAGCTCGCAGGCCTGATGAAGCGCCCCGCCTATACCGGCGTGAAGGCCGTGAAGGACAGCAAGGTCCACGCGATCTGGCACCAGTTCTACAACAGCCCGTACCAGTTCGTCGCCATCCAGGCGATGGCCAAGTGGCTGCATCCGGACCTGTTCAAGGACGTGGATCCTGACGCCACCATGAGGACGCTCTACGAGCGCTTCCTGCCCGTGCCCTACAAGAGCGGCTACTGGGTTTCCCTCACCGACAAGGAATAGGCTCTTGGCCCACTCCCCTGCCGTCGCCATGCCCAAAGGACGCGGTGCCTACCGCGTCCTCGTGCAGCGCAAGAAGCTGGTGCTTCTTGCGCTTGCCTTCGTTCTCGTTCTCTCCGTCATTGCCGATCTGGGCTTAGGGCCCGCGCGCTACTCCATGCACGAGGTCGTGCAGGCGCTGATCGGTTCGGCGGAGGTCTCGGAGCAGATCAGCGTCGTCATCTGGGACATCCGCATGCCGGTAGCCCTGATGGCCGTGGTCGTCGGTGCGGCACTGTCCGCAGCCGGCGCGCAGATGCAGACGATCCTCAACAATCCGCTCGCCAGCCCGTTCACGCTCGGCATCTCGGCGGCCGCGAGTTTCGGCGCTTCCGTCGCTCTCGTGTTCGGCGTCGGCTTCCTGCCCTGGGCCATCGACTACATCGTGTCGATCAACGCGCTGATCATGGCCATGTTCGCTGCCCTGTTCATCCATTTCATGAGCCAGCGGCGCGGCGTCACCGTTGAGACCATCGTGCTGCTCGGCATCACGCTCGTTTTCACATTCAATGCGCTCCTCGCCCTGGTGCAGTATCTCGCATCGGAGCAGGCGCTCTCCGCCGTCGTGTTCTGGACCATGGGCAGCCTGACGCGCGCCACATGGCCCAAGCTCGCCATTACCACGGCAGTGGTTGCAGTCTCGCTTCCGCTTTTCATGCGTCGTGCCTGGGCGCTCACCGCACTGCGGCTCGGCGACGACAAGGCTGCGAGCTTCGGCGTCAACGTGCGCTGGGTCAGGCTCGAGACCATGATGGTGATCAGCCTGCTCGCCGCCGTGCCCGTGGCCTTCGTGGGCACCATCGGGTTCATCGGATTGGTCGGCCCGCACATCGCCCGCATGCTGGTGGGCGAGGATCAGCGCTATTTCCTGCCGGCCTCGGTGCTGTCGGGCGCCGCAATCCTGTCGCTCACCTCGGTCATCAGCAAGTCCATCGTGCCCGGCACGATCTTTCCCATCGGCATCATCACAGCGCTGGTGGGTGTGCCGTTCCTGTTCAGCCTGATCATGTCCACCCGGAGGCGCGCATGGTAGCGACCCTGCAACTCACTGATGTCGGCGTCCGCTATGGCAAGCAGGAGGTGCTCTCCGGCGTGACCACGCCGGTGCTGAAGGGCGGCGAGGTCACCGCCGTGATCGGCCCGAACGCCGCCGGCAAGTCGAGCCTGTT
>NZ_JAFBID010000053.1 GCF_016811235.1 Microvirga arabica | reverse complement strand
AGGGGCGGATGGTCAGCGCGAAGGCCACGATTCCGCCGATCACGAAAACCGGCCCGCGCAGGTTCCAGCGCTCCAGGGCGTCGCCGTGCTTGATGAAAGCAAATACAAGGAGGGCGAGGCCGGACAGGCCGACCGCAATAGCGAGCCACCGGGGGAGCATGGCCGGCCCCATGGCATTGAGCGTGCCTTGGTCGAGATCCCGCGTGAGCCACAGCGCCAAGGCTGCCAGAGCAATCAATACCAATCCGCCCGCACAGTCCTGACTCATCTTTATGAGATCAGCAGCCTTCGCCGGTGATCTATCGAGCTTTCCATGCATCCTCACCTCCCTTGTTCGACGACCCTGGAGGCTGGCCACCTGACCCCGATGTGCCCCAAGGCAGATTGCCTTCTTGGAGGCGCTGTGATCCCGCCGCGCCTTTGACCGTGTGCACCGGAGGCGACGCCGCTGAACACCAGTGCATGAGACAGTCGCAACCGGCACTTTGAATGCTGATCAATGAAGCTCCTAGTGAACGATATTCGATCTTTGTGCGGATACGGCTCCTCAGACGAGTAGCGTCACGCCGGACAGCAGAAGAAGAATAGACAGGAGGCGGCGGAAGAGGCGCTCGTCAAGGCGGCCATAGATCTGCAATCCAAGCCATGCGCCGGCAAACAAGGCAGGCAGAGACACGGCCACGAGAAGGAAGCCTGTTGCATCCAATGTCGTTGCGCCGAGAAGCAGCAGCGTCGCCATATGAGCGAGAAGGATGAAAGGCTGATAGACCCCCCGGGCCGTTCCCTTCGACCATCCCCGGAGTTGCGTCCAGATCGTGGGGAGAACTCCGGAGAAGCCCCCGAGGCCTCCCAGAATGCCACCGAGGAAGCCGACAAAGGCGTCGCTGCTTCGCCCTCCCCCCTGAATTACGGGCAAGCGAGGTGCCAGAACGGCATAGAGACCGTAGAGGACGAGGAACACCCCGACAGCAACTTTAACCTTGGAAACGTCTGTCTGGGTTAGCAAGGCAACGCCGACCGGTATGCCAATCAGGCCGCCCAGGGCAAAGGGCCAGAATCGTTTCAGCTCGATGCTGCGTCGCATCGGCCAGACGAGGGTCGTGTGGAGGAGTGTCCCGCAGGCGACGACCAGCATCGTCGTATGGAGAGGTTCAAGAGCATGAAGCCAGATGGCAGAGGCGGTGAGCGCGAAGGCGAAGCCGGCGCCGCCTGCAGCGAGCGCCCCTGCAAAGGCTCCAAGCCACACAATGCCGAGCACCTGAAGCGAGAGACTAGCAACCAGCATTGCTCACCCGAAGCATGGGGCCCGTCGCGGCTTCGACCTCGCTCAAGCCCAGAAGATCCGCGGCATTCCGGTAGAGGATTCGCTCAAAGCTCTCTGGGCGGATTGGCAGCGAACGGAACCAATCCAGATAGCCTTTGACTGGGGCGAATGGAAACGCGCTTGCAAACAGGAAGCGGTCCGACAGCCAGGTGTCGGCAGCCTTAACGTAATCGTCCATGCCGGGCATGTTCGCGAGAAGGTAGTCCGGCGACAGGTAAAGGTTGGGCCGGCGGAAGGCGACATGCAGGATCTGATGCACCCAGGGCCAGTTGCCGTGCGAGGAGACGATCTTCAGGCCCGGGAAGTCTCCCAGAACCCGATCGAGCCGGTCCGGAGCGGTGTAGGAGAGATCCGGACCCGCATTGCCCCCGGTCATCAGGATCACGGGAACGTTGTGATCTTCGCAGAAGGCATAGATTGGATAAAGCCTGCGATCATCGGTGTGCAGCGGCGGAGAGGCCCCGCCCGGCTCGATATTGACTGCTCGAAACCCGGACGCCACTGCCGTACGGATCTCTTCGACAGCCTTCCTGCGCTTGATCGGATCGATCGAGGCGACAGGGATGAAGCGTCCGGGATGAGCGTCACAGAATTCTTTGACCGTCGCGTTTTCGACTGAACCGAGATTGCCGGAGTTTCGTCCGACGACAACGCCCATATCGATTCCGGCAGCGTCCATCTCCTCGATCAGCATAGGCACGGATTGAGCTTGCGCTGCCGGAGAGGGCTCCAGGCCGATAGCGCGGGTAATTCGATCACGACGCTCGGCACCGGCATACATCACTGTGTTGAGAAAGCCCTCATAAGGAGGCCTTATTCTGAAGTCGATGATGGGCAAAGCAATTCCCTGAATAGCAGATATAGTGTGCGGAAAAAGTGATCTGCGAATCAATAAAAACCGCTCAGATCACCTCTTCCTTCTTGTTGTCGGTCTCCCCATAACGGCGCAGGGTCGCAGGCCGCGTGCCTTCATAAAGCTTGTCGATGCCTGGAGCGATTTTGGCATTCTCGCGCTCGAACAGGCTGTTGCCCTCAAGGTCACTCTCCACGAGAAATGGACCGAAGTTCTCGACATCAAGAACCCAAGCGGCCTGGGCAAGGCCCAGCTCTTCCTTCCAGTGTATTCCCACAACATTGCGGATGCCCCGTCCGAGAAGAGCACCAGTTCCATAACCGACCGTCGTCAGATAGATTGTGTTATTCGGGACGAAAATGTCACGATACACTTCCGACGTCATGCCGCCCTTGCCGATAATAATGTTGCAACCAGACAGCTTGAGCCATCCGTCAAGCCACTTGGCGAACCGGAAAGAAGCCGTTGCAGTGACGGATCCGACATTCAAGGTTCCATCCGGCTCGATAGTCGCGGCGGGAGAGCAATGGAAGTTTGCGCTTCCCAAATCCTCCCGCGACGCGGGCATGCCCACACCTTCCTCAATGGCCCGCTTGTAGATCCCCTCGCGCGCCGTGAAGACGCGTCCTGACAGGTACACGACTGAGCCGATTTCGAGAGTCTGCAGATCTTCCGTGCTGGCCGGAAGCTTCAGATGAACCGTTTTGAGCTTGCTTGACATCGTGCTTACTCCGCAGCTTCGAGCATCGGCTGATCCCACTCGACCGTTGCGCGGCGGGAATAGTCGGTGAACCACATGGGATCGGTTCGGAACTCGGCCCTCCCATCGGCGTAGATGCGAGCCGTCGACCGGCGCGACGACAGACAGAACATATGCACGCTCATCGGCATCCCGCCGGTGTGGCAATATCCCACCTCGATTTGGCAATCGACAACCATGGAACTGCCCATGAAGCCCATGGCGCCCATGCCGATGTTGTTGCCCAGCTCATGCAACTCGTCTTCCAGTGCCGCAATCTTGGGATCGGGGTTGCGGCTTCCAACGGTGCGAAGGCATGAGGCCTGTTTGCCAAGCACCATGCAGGCATCCTTCGACCCGCCTAGGCCGACACCGATGATCGCCGGCTGACAAGCAAGACCGCGCTTGCCGAAAGCGACCAAGGTATCCAGGTAGAAGCGCTTGATGCCCTCAATGCCGTCGCCAGGAAACAGCATCCGGTAGTCCGAGCCGAACAACCCTCCCTTGTGAACCGTCGTCAGCTCAACCCAATCCGCGTTTGGGTGGAACGAGTATTCGATCTCCGGCGCGTTGATGCCAACATTGTTATTGTGATCCGTTCGCCAGAGCGGATGAACACGGTTAGGCCGGAGGGGGACCGAATGCGTCGCATTCGCGGTTGCCCGTCGAAGAGCAGCTTCAAGGGCGATCGGGCCGCCGTCGATCCGGGCGTCATTGCCGATCTTCACATACCAGCGTGGCACGCCGGTATCGCCACACATCGCCCGTCGATCCTCTTTGGCAGCCTCGTAGTTTTCGAGCATCGCCTGGATGACGAAGGCCGACAGATCGCCCTTCTCGGTGTTGGCGCAGCGGCGTAGCCCTGCGAGATAGTCATCCGGAATCTCGATAGCGGCCTTTGCCATCAGTTCTTCGGCGGTTCGTTGAAGGGATGCAAGAGGGATCATGCTGTGCCTCGGATCATTCAGCGGCATCTTTGACACCAAGAAGCGTCTCGCCGGGTTTGACATGGGTGAAGCGGACTGGCTCATCGGTGATCTTGAGCCCGTCGGCCGTCTGGCGCACCATCGTGAAGCACGAGGTCGCGAGATCACCCGGTTCGGGGTAGTCGGTGCGGAAATGGGCACCACGGGAGTTGCGGCGCTGTTTGGCAGCCAGCGCGATCACGCGGCTCGTCTCGCATTGCGAACGCAGATTGAGCCAATCGTGCCACGTCAGATTAAAGGCCTTGTCACCGTCGGGAATGCCGGTGGAAAGAAGCTCGGCTTCGATGTTTTCAAGACCCGTCAGCGCTCGGTCGAGGCCGGCCTCATCCCGGGTGACGCCAACGTCCTCCCACATCAGGTCGAGGAGCTTCTCACGCAGCGTGTTGAGGTCACCCGGCTTCTTCCTGAAGGGATGCTGGGCCCTGTCGACCTCGGCCTGGAGCACTTCCTCGTTCACGGTGCGGTGCCCGGGGTTCCTGACAAGCCAAGCAGGCATCATATCGCCGGCGATCCCACCGAAGACGGTTGAGTTCGCCACGCCGTTGCCGCCGAGCCGGTTCGCACCATGCATGCCGCTCGCATCCTCGCCGGCAACGAACAGCCCAGGCATTGCTGTCGAGGTATCGGCATTGCAGACGAGACCGCCCATGAAATAGTGCGCGGTCGGCACCACCTCGACGAGGCCGCCAGCCAAATCAAAGCCGCAGTCGCGGCAGCGATCCACCATGCCCTTGAATTTCTTAGCCACATCCTTTGGGCCAAGATGGCTCATCTTGATATAGACGCCTCCGTTAGGCGAGGTCCGGCCCGCTTTCATCTCGGCATAGATGCCACGGCTGACCACGTCGCGGGTTGCCCGTTCGAGCTTGGGATCATAGTCCCCCATAAAGCGGTGCATGTCGCCGTTGAGCAGATGACCTCCTGCCCCACGCAGGCCTTCCTCAAGCACTGTGCCAGTCATCCGCGTTTCGGGGCCGGCCAGCAGGCCGGTCGGGTGGAACTGGACCATTTCCATGTCCCGCAGCGGCAGACCGGCTCGCAGAGCCATGGCGATGCCGTCCATGCTCTTGTCCCCGGACGGAGTATGATACCGGTACATGGTCGGGCCGCCGCCGGTCGCAAGGAGCACCGCCCGCGCCTCGACGAAGCGGAAGGTTCCCTTGCGGATATCGACGAACAGGACGCCTGCAATCGCGGTTCCGTCGCGGCTTGGAATGAGAGCCAGCGCCCGGTGCTCCTCAAGCTTCCTCACGCCTGGCCGGGCCCACACCTGCTCCATCAGTCGGTTGATGATCTCAATCCCGGTCAGGTCGCCCTTATGGACGGTTCGGTCAAAGGTCTGACCCGCAAAAGCCTTTCCGTGCAGCGTACCATCTGGATTGCGGTCGAAGAAGCAGCCGATTTCGTTCTCAAGCTCTCTGACACGCTCCACAGCCTTGCTGACCAACGTCCAGGCCAGTTCCTGATTGGGAAGCCACTTGCCGCCTTCGATCGTGTCCATGAAGTGACGCTCAACCGAGTCGCCCGGGTTCAGCGCCACGTTGTAGCCGCCCTGCACCATGCGGGTGCATCCGCATTTGCCCAGGAGGCCCTTGGTGGCAAGCGTGATATCCAGATCCTGTCCCGCCCGTTGCGCATGAAGGGCTGCGAACAGGCCAGCTCCACCGGAGCCCAAGATCAGAATGTCGGTGCGCAGACGTTCAATGGTCACGTCAGAGTCCTCAAAATACGCGGATCAGGAAGGCAAAGGCCACGAGGGCTGACATGACGGTGGCGGCCAAAGCCATCAGTTTCTGGCCGTCACGCCAAGAGAAGTTCTCAACCAGAAGGAGCCGCAATCCGCCGAGCATATGCACGAGAAGCAGGAAGACCAGACCGGTTTCCGCGAACTTGACAAGAGGCGCGTCGGTCCATCTCAGGAAGCCTTCGAGGTTCTCCCCATTGCCGATCGCCATGCCGAGCACCAGAAAATGCAGCGGCAGGAACGCCGCCAAGCCGATTCCGGACAACCGGTGGACCATGGCCGCGAACCAGAGGATGTTGCGGCGATGATTGAGCAGGAGAGCTGTCATGGCAGCACCACTGCAGCGATGGCTCGCAGCCCCAAGACACCCAGGAGGATCGCGAAACCGATCGATGCGATCTCGGCCGTGCGATGGCGCATCGGCGTCCACTCGACCAAGATGTTCCGTACGCCAATGGACGCATGAATGGCGGCAGCGGCGACGAAAACGCCGTAGAACAGCGCCCAGGCAACACTGCCGCGTGTGCGTGACAGGATATCGGCCGCAGTCAAATCCTGCCGGGTTGCGTAGAAAATCACGGCAAGATGCACGATCAGGAGCGGGACCATCGCCGCTGCGGTCATACGCTGCCAGAGGTAAAGACGAACGTTCATTTCTTGAGATCGCCCTTGAGGTAAGCCTGCACGGTCCGGCGCTTCAAGCCGGCGATCGCGGCCGTCGGATTGAGAGATTGCGGGCAGAACTGCTGGCAGGTCTGATGGGAGTGACAGGAGTGGCAGCCGCCGCCACTTGCGACGGCCTGAAGACGCTCGGCCTGCCCTGAGTCCCTGACGTCGTTGACGAGCGACCAGGCTCGGTTAAGCGCAGCCGGCCCCATGTAGTCGCCGTTCCAGCGCACGGTGTCACAGGCCGAATAACAGACGCCGCAATTGATGCACTCGACCGCCGCATCGGCGGCCACGCGCTCGGGCGTGTCAGGCCGGATCTCCTCGATGGGGTCATGACGTGTCTTCGAGGGTTCGAAAACCCCCTTGGCGGACTGCCATTTCTCGAAGAACGGCTTCATGTCCGTCGCGAGATCCTTGATGATCGGCATGTTCTGCAGCGGGCCGATCTGGAGTGCGCCGTTCTTGGCAACCTTTGAAACGTGCGTTCGGCAGGTCCAGCGCGGCCGCCCATTCACCACCATGGCGCATGAGCCGCACATGCCGACCCGGCATGCGAAGCGGTACGAGAGGGTTGAATCCACGTTGCGCTGGATCCAGGTGACAACATCGAGGACCGTCTGGTTGGCTCGCTCCGGCACCTTGTAGGTGACGTAGGCTCCGTCTTCTCCGCCGCGCCAGAGCGAGACCGACATTTCAGATTGCATTATCTTTGCCTTCAACTTTTGATGCCGGGCATCAAAGGATCCAAGGCTTTGTAACAGGCCAATGATTTCAACAAAAACGAATAAGATTGAATCTTAAATTCATAAATATTAAATCTTAGACACTCAGGGGCGCGGCGAAGCCGCGCCGGAGGGTTTGCCCCGCCCATAGGCAGGGGAGTTCGCCTGTTGAACCTGGTCTTTTAGTTCCGACAGCAGCGCTTCGGCGAGACTAGCCTTGGGGTGGTCGGGGGCATGGACGAGCCCGATCACACGGTAGGTTGGCGCTCCCGAGAACGTGATGGACCGCACAGGCAAGGCGAAGGGGTCGCCGGTGGTCCGCAGGGGAATGATCGAGACACCGAGGCCGTGATGGACCATGTTCGTGATCGCCTCTAAGGTATCGAGCGTCATGGCCTCTTCAACGCGCAAACGCCGCTGTTTGAGGAAGCGGTCTATGATCTGACCAACCCATGCCTGACGCGTGTAGCGAATGAACGGATAGGTGCTCAGCAGCTCTTCTGCTTTCCGGCCCGGAGCATCCAATGGGGCTATAAGAACGAGAGGCTCCCGGGCGAAGGGCGACCATAGCAGCCCCGCTCCACCCTCCAGCAGATCACTGAGTATGGCCGCGTCGAGTGTGCCCCTCTGCACCCGCTCCAGAAGATCCTTGGACAGGCCCATCGTCAGTTCAACATGCAACCCCGGATACTTGGCTCTGAGGGCTACCAGCGCTCTAGGCATCACGCCTGTAATCACACTCGGGACGACTCCGAGCCTGAGATGCCCCTCAACCAATGAGCGAGCCGCATCTCGGAAGAGCTGATCGTACACCTGCACGACTTCGGCAATCCGGGGAACGAGAGCGCGTCCCGCTTCGCTCAGGACCGGAGGGCGCTTCGATCGGTCGAACAAGGCAAAGCCGAGCTCTTCCTCGAGCGATTGCATCTGAACGGTAACTGCGGATTGGGTGCGGTGTACCGCCTTGGCAGCTGCTGCAAAGGACCCTCCCTCCGCAATTGCCAGAAAGGTCTTCAGATCGCGGATAGACACCCGATTCCTCTCCCTGTGATATGCAATTTATTTCAACTCAATATTTATAAAATTTCATTTTTGTTCAAGTTTCAGATCCTGTTAGGCTGAAGCAAGAACCTACAACGGCAAATATAAGCTCAGGGAGAGACCTACATGAACGCCAAACTTGCTGCCTTGTCGTGTCTTATCGGACTGGCTGCAGTCTCACCGTCATCGGCGCAGACTTATCCATCGCGTCCGATCACAATGATCGTTCCCTTCGCGGCAGGCGGCCCTACTGACGTCGTCGGAAGACTCATCGCGGAGTCGATGAGCGAGCATCTGAAGGCTCAGGTTGTCGTCGAGAACGTCGGCGGCGCCAGTGGTACGGTCGGCGCGGGACGCGTGGCGCGTGCGGAGCCTGATGGCTACACTGTTCTCCTCAACAACATGAGTCAGGTAACAGCGCCGCTTCTCTACAAGCAACTCCCCTACGATGCTATCAACGATTTCGAGCCGATCGGCCTTGTGGTGGATGTTGCCCAGACCGTCGTGTCCAAGAAGGGTCTCCCTGCCAAGGACCTGAAGGAACTTGTCGCTTACGTGAAGGCGAACAATGTCAGCTTGGCCAATGCCGGCAGAGGCTCCGGATCTCATCTTTGCGGCCTCCTGATCAAGCGGGCAACCGAGGCAACGGTGAACGAAGTTCCCTACCGGGGCACGGGCCCTGCCATCAACGACATGCTGGGCGGTCAGGTTGATGTGATGTGCGATCAGATCACCAACACATCCAGTCACATTCGCGGCAAATCCATTCAGGCCTATTGTGTGACCTCCAAGAAGCGGGTGCCTGCGCTTGCTGAGCTCCCAACCTGCAACGAGGCGGGCCTGCCAGGCTTCGAGGCTAGCGTATGGCATGGGTTCTATGCTCCGAAGGGCACGCCAAAGGACATCACCGCGAAGCTGAATGAGGCGCTTCAAGTCGCGTTGAAGAACGAGAAAGTGAAGACGCGCCTCTCCGAGCTTGGCACCGAGCCTGTTCCCACAGGTGATATCTCACCGGAAGCCTTGCGCAATCATCTCAAGATGGAAAGTGAAAAGTGGACGAGCGTGATTAGCTCGGCCAAGATTGCACTTGAATAAGCAGCTGACCAAGCCAGCCTCATCGACCCAACCATGACTGCGGCGTTCAGGCGGCGCCGCAGCACTCACAGGAACAGTAGACAATGAACATGCGTATCAGAGGTGCTGACATCGTCATGCGCACCTTGGATCAGGCGGGCTTCAGAACGATCTTCACCCTCTCGGGTAATCACATCATGCCGCTGTTCGACGCGGCTCTCGAGACGGACCTCCAACTTGTTCACGTGCGCCATGAGGCTGCAGCCGTTCATATGGCAGACGCCTGGGCTCGACGGACGGGGCAATGCGGAATCGCGATGGTAACGGGCGGAGCGGGGCATACCAACGCCGTCGCAGCCCTGTGCACGGCGCTAGCCGCCGATTCGCCTCTGGTTCTTCTTTCAGGACATGCCGGTCTCAACGAACTCGGTCGCGGAAGTTTTCAGGAACTGCGGCAAGCCGACATGGCCAGTCCCGTGACGAAGGCCTCGTGGACAGCCGCCTCGATCGAGACGCTGGGACACGATATCGCGAAAGCGGTGCAAATTGCGACGTCCGGCCGCCCTGGCCCCGTTCATATCAGCCTTCCCGTCGATCTCCTCGAAAAGCAGATCGACGATGCCTCCACTCTTTGGCCCAAGAGGGACGATTTCGCTTCCGCTCACCGGGGACTAAGCGACCTGTCCGCCAACGCGGTCCTCTTTGCTTTGCAGAACGCGAGAGCACCGCTGATCCTCTGCGGTCCCATGCTTTGTCACGTTCCGATGTCCGATGTGGTTGCTCGCCTGAAGGAGGCTGTTGGCGTGCCGGTCCTCAAGATGGAGAGCCCGCGCGGTATCAATGATCCGAGCCTTGGCGCCTTTGCGGACGTGCTCGGTCGTGCGGACTTGATCGTGCTGCTGGGAAAGCCCCACGATTTCACGATCAAGTTCGGCAGCGCGCCCGCTGTCCGGCCGGATTGCGAGTTCATCGTGATCGACCCCGATCCGGTCTTGATCGAGCGAGCCATTCGGGAACAAGGCCCGAAGCTGATCTTTAGCGCCATCGCTGACGCCGCAGCAGCAGCCGAAGGCCTCGCCCTGCAGTCAGAACGGTCGAAGGCAGGCGCCAAGCCTTGGACCAAAGAGGTAGCGGACGCCATCAGCTACCGTCCTCCGGAATGGCAAACCATATCCTCCAAGCATGGCGAACGGGTCCATCCCATCGAACTGTGCCGAGCGCTCGCGCCGGTGCTCGAGCGCCACCCAGGCGCCACCCTCGTCTGCGATGGCGGCGAGATTGGTCAATGGCCGCAAAGTCTTCTCAACCCTGCAAACCGCATCATCAATGGCGTGGCAGGCTCGATCGGGGCCGCTATCCCCTTCGCCATTGCGGCGTACGCCGCGGAGCCATCAGCACCTGTTATCAGCGTCGTCGGCGATGGAACCTTCGGCTTCCACATGGCGGAGTTCGACACGGCGGTGCGCTGCAATCTTCCAGTCATCGTGATCGTCGGCAACGATGCCGGCTGGAACGCCGAGTACCAGATTCAGCTTCGATCCTATGGTCGAGAGCGAACACATGGATGCGAGCTGCTGCCGACGCGATACGACCGTGTGGTTGAAGCTCTGGGCGGACACGGCGAGTTCGTTGAAACAGCAGAAGAGCTTGTTCCCGCACTTGAGCGTGCATATGCCAGTGGCAAGCCAGCCTGCATCAATGTCATGATCCAAAGAATGCCAAGCCCCGTGGTTCGCATGCCTCAATAATCGACCACGCAAGGTTTAGGATCTGTGAGCCCTCGTCAAGAAGGGCCCTATCAAAGGGAGAGGATACGATGAGAAAGTTGCTATTGCACAAACTTGCCCCTGCGGCCATGGTCGCAGGGGCTCTCTTGACGTCACCCGGAGCGATGGCGGACACCTACCCAAGCAGACCCGTGACCATCATCGTTCCCTTTGCCGCAGGCGGAACAGCAGACGTGATCGGAAGGATCTACGCCGACCGCCTTTCGAAAAAGTTCGGCCAGCAGTTTATCATCGAGAACCGTGTGGGTGCAGGCGGTAATATCGGCGTCAATGGAACAGCCAAGGCTGCTCCAGACGGGCATACGATTGGTGTCGCGTCTGTAACGATTGCGATCAACCCGCATATCTACAAGGGCAAAATGCCCTTCGATCCTGTCAAGGACCTGAAACCCCTAATGCTGATGGCCACCCAGCCGAATGTGCTGGTGGTTCATCCCTCCCTTCCCGTCAAAACGGTGCCGGAACTGATCAATTACCTGAAGGAAAACCCGGGCAAGGAGACGTTTGCCAGCTCAGGGGTCGGAACATCCCTTCACCTATGCATGGAACTCTTCATGTCCCAGACCGGCACGAAGATGGCCCATGTCGCTTATCGCTCTTCCGGCCAAGTGATCCAAGACGTCATGGCAGGTCACGTCAAGATCGCCTGTGACAACGCAGCTAGTGCTGTCCCCCAGTCGCTCGCAGGTAGCGTGCGGCCATTGGCGGTCAGTTCGCTCAAGCGCCTGGATGATCTTCCGGGAGTTCCGACCGTTTCCGAAACCATTCCGCAGTTCGAGGCTCTGACATGGTTTGGTCTCGTTGCTCCTGCAGGTCTGCCGGATGAGCTTGCCGGTAAGCTCACATCGGAGATGTATACGATCAGCCAGGATCCGGAGGTTCAGTCCCAGTTGCGCAAACTGAGCGCTGTTCCCAGCAGCATCAAGGCTGACGAGTTCGGAGGGTTCATCAAATCCGAGCTCGAAAAATGGGGCCCCGTTGTCGAAAAGGCCGGCATCAAGGCGGAATGATGGGCCATCTTTGATCGGGAAAGCCGTGGGTAGCGAATCTATCTTCTATCCACGGCTCCTACCGGACAATGGCGCATGAGAGCGAGGCCGTGATCCAGAAGGATGTTCATGAGAGAGCCTGGAGAATCCCGCCGGACCAGGAAGCGGCTCCCTGCCAGAAAATTGCTGGAAGGCCGCTCGGTCATGAACGCCGAACTCATCAAAGCGGCCCTCAAGGAGCGCTTTGATGAGGATGTGGAAGTGCCAGTCGCGTCCGACAGGGTTGAGTCTCTCGCTCCGTTTGCCTTTCATGGTGTGTGTCGGGACTATTTGGATCGCATTGTCGACCCGGAACTGATCCGTCTGTTATGCGCATGTGCTATGTGCTCGCCGTCCAAGAGCGACCTGCAGCAACGCGACATCATCGTCGTGCAGGATCCTGGATTGCGCACCCAAATTGCGGAACTCGTCAAGCACATGCCCTGGGTACGGCAGGCTCCCGCTTTCTTGGTTTTCTGCTTGAACGCGAACCGCCTGCCGAGGGCAGCGGCCCTTCAGGGCAGGCCCTTCCCGAACAATCACCTTGATCTCTTCTTCAATGCGACAGGTGATGCGGCGATCGCTCTGGCTTACTTCCTCCAAGCCGCGGAAAGCCTGGGTTTGGGCACATGTCCAATCAGCGAGATACGCAACCATGCATCGGCTATCAGCGATTTGTTGGGTTTGCCTGAGCGTGTCATCCCATTTGCAGGGGTATGCCTCGGCTGGCCGGGAAAAACAGGACGTATTGTTCCCCGTCTGCCGCTCAGGATGACGGTGCACCACAACCGATACTCGGAGAACGATCTTGAAGAGCTGCTCATGCAATACAATGATCGTGGGCAAAAGATGCAGGTTTATGGCGCCCAACGCGCGATTGGCCAATGGGGAGTTTCCTCCTCGTACGGTTGGGTAGAAGACAAAACCCGCCAATATGCAGGAAAGCACCGCGCTGACTTTGGCGAGTACGTCAGGTCGAAAGGCTTCTGCCTTGACTAGGATTCCGGCAAGATTCCCGCTCTCGCCCTGAGCTCTGCCACAGCCTGCCTCAAGATTGCTATCGAGACGGCACGGTCTTCAATAAATTGCTCCTGGACGATGTCGACCGGAACTGCTTCGCCGTACATACATGGCATTCGATCCAGGCGAATTGCCTCTTCGTAGCGCCTGTAGGTTGGCGATCCGTAGCCAAAAACTGAAACTAGAGAGCGGCGGACCACTTTGCTTGCATACTGCACGGCTGGATCATACCGGCCCTCGACCTCTTGGGGGTCGATCGCTTCCAGTTTCTCAATTGTTTGTTGAAGCGCGCAAGCAGCTGAATGTGCGTCCGCCGACAGGAACTTGCGGTCATCTCTTCGACAAAGCAGCCTCAACAACATATTTGACCACCTCTACTACAAACCATTGCCTTAGATGGCCACCGAGCGGCACCTGAGCTGAGGTCCTCTAGCGAGAAACTCCGGATTCCTAACAAGGACTTCAATTTGGGCAATCAGGCACTCGGCGTGGGCTTCGTAACATGGGCGGTGCGGCATCAAACACTTGTTCCGCCCGGGACCATCATCCCTCTCCCAGATCGTCAAAGTTACCATTTTGATTTTACTTTTCAATAGATCTCATTAAACTTACCTTGTGAGGGACCTGTGCAAACAAAGTCTGAGACGTTGGTTGCACCGCAACATCAATACTGCACCGCAGCAGCAACTATTTTTTGCAGCAGTGGACAAGAACAAGATCTTGTGGCGCTAAGGCATATGCTTGGAGGGTCGGAGTTTGACCAAGAATGACAATGATCCACATCGTGGACGTGCGCGCGCCCTCCACAAGGCCGGAGATTCTCCAGACTTGGGCCGCTCCGACAAGAAAGATGAGGCACAACTGCAATCAGAACCCTTGCCGGACGATGCCGTCAAAACAAGGGGAGGCAAGAACTGGATCGACTTCCTGAAAAGCCTGCCTCTTTACTAAGCTGGAGAGTTTTCACTGCCGAATTGGCGATATGTAAAGGACTGTCAACTTAACTGAGTGAGGGCCGCTTTCCGCTGTACTCAGCTACTCCTCGATGGGCCATGCTGTTAAATGGTCGTGGCACGCTGCGGGACTAAACGCCGGTAAGAGCAGTTAAAAGCGTTAAGTTGACCGTGCCACAGATCTTATGCTGGTCCCAACATAATGTCTGCGGCCCACAGTTGGACTCGTTCCGTTCGTCCGTTCAATCGCGCCGGAAGATGACATTGGCGAGCCAGCCGAAGAAGATCGCAATCACGGCCGTGGCGAGGCCGTAGAGCAGCGACCAGTCGCGGGCCACCATACCGATCCGCTCCTCAAAGCCCGTCTTGACGAGTTCGACGCTGGTGCTCGTGCGGGCCAGGATCACGGTGTCAGACTCCGCTTCAGAGCCTTGAGGATGCGCGCCTCGATTCCCTGGCAGCCGATGTGCGATCATTGCGGCACATGCCCTTGAGGCGCAGCCATGGCGGTCATTGAATAAAGGTTCTCTTCACATGCAACCCAGGAATGCGGGCTTCATCAGCCTAGTGCCGTATTGAAACCTTGAGCCAATCTCCTGATCCGTCACTCGCCGTTGATCATAGCTCTGATCCGGGGGGCCAGAGCCTCGACCGCGAACGGCACCTGATTATTGCGGTGCAAATGGATTCTTGAACCCACCCGAGCGTGCAGGTGCCTTGGGGGGATGATGAGCGGTCAGGTAGTCCAGGATCAAGTCCCTGTCCGCTCCCTCAATCTCAGGCATCCCATGCCGAGTACTCATCCAGGTGAGTGTCTCGTCCCACTTGTCCCGTGTCATTCCCTGGTTTGAGACAAGCTTGTAGCCGTGACAACCCGTGCACATTCCAAAGGTCTCGTCCCGACCGGGCCCCTCTGGAAGATCTTCAACCTGCTCGTCGCGTGGCGCGAAAGCAGGTGCAGGGCCTTGAGCTGATACATTTGTGGTAATGGCTGATGTGGTCAAAGCGATCACCATCAGCCACACGATCCGGTTCACCATGTAAGACCCTCAACCCACAAGAACGGCGACGCGGTGCATGGCATTCCCGCCGTAACCTTGCGGGTTCCAACTTGCTGCCACAGGAGGTTGCACCTTGCCGTTCGAGTCAGTGGCCCGGGTCCAAATCTCGTAATACCCGTCGGACGGCAGCATCGCAGTGGCGGTCCACCGATTCCAGTCATAGCGATTGCGGGTAGGCGCGAGTGTCGCCTGTGTCCATGTCTGGCCAGCATCCGTTGAAACATCAACGCGGGATACTGTGAGATCACCGGCCCAGGCCGCACCGCGCAATGTGACCTCACGCGTGCCTGCGGGCAGCCTCGTGCCGTTGGTCGGGTTGGTGATGATGCTTCTTACAGGCATGGATTCAAGAATACGGAAATCCTTCTCGTCGGCCTTGCCGCCTGGCACCATCGGTTTGTTCGGCACCCTGTAGGAAGTTCCTGTCATCCCCTGGCCGTCGTGTTCCCGGTCTCGAAGAGTAATACGCGTCAGCCATTTATGTGATAGGGATCCGGGCCAGCCGGGAATGACCAGGCGCAGGGGGCCACCATGAATATCGGGAAGCGGTTCGCCGTTCATGGCGTAGACGATGAGGCTATGAGGCTCCATCGCCTTGGCAATCGGCATGCCGCGGGACAATGCTTCCATGGACGGATCGCCGGACAAATGCGGGTCAGCTCCATAATGAGCCGTGTATTTTGCATTCTGGTTCAGCCCGGCAGCTTGAAGCACTTCCCCCAGTGGAATGCCTGTCCATTCAGCGCAGCCTGCGCCACCATTGGTCCATTGATTGCCCCGGGCCTGCGGCTGAAAGAAGGAGCGTCCGTTGCCGCCACATTCGAGCACCATCCGGAAAGTCTTAGGCTGAAAACGGAACTTTAGCTCTGCCAAAGTCAATTCCAGTCTGTTGTTCACCTCGCCGTCAATCGTGAGTTTCCATGCTTCAGGATCCGTCGTGGGCTCTGGAATCTGACCGTTGTTGCGGATGAAGAACTTCGAGATCGGCGTCGTGTCATCATCCAGCATGTGCTCGGGAGTCTCAGCGACAAGCGGCCTTTCTCCCAGAACCGAAAGTGCTTTATCCTTGCCGGGATAGTCGAGCGCCTGTGGTCCTCCTTGGGCTTGAGCTGCCCCACTGGATGGTGCGGCACCTTGCGCTGCTGCAGGAGAAACCAGGCTGTTCATGGGGCCGGGCAAAGACGCAGCAGCACCCGCTGCCGCACCTAAACCAAGCATGCTGGCTCCACTCAAGAGGCTGCGTCTGCTGATGCCAGCAGATTGGTCATTCTCGGTATGCACGTGATCAGATGAAATGTTCTGGGACATTGCGCGTTCCTCCGTGAGCTACAGGCGCTTCATCAAAAGCTCGCGCCTCTTTTGTCTGATGATACGACAGAGTTGTTGGTTCGTGAAAATTCTTACCGTCTGCTTTCCTTCTGATGCCGCAACGATCCTGAATGAGTCACGCCCGCGCGCTCCACATCGAAGGAGAGCATGAACAAGTTGGTTGTCGCTTCAGTTCCTCCTAACAGGTGCAGGACCGCTGGAGCGGCGAACGACGAGTTCAATCGGGAGCTCGATCTGCGCAGGCATTGTTGTGCCGCGCAGTGCGTCAATGAGAAGCTCTCCCGCCTGAGCGCCAAGTTGTGCCGTGGGCAAATGGACTGTCGTGAGAGCAGGGGAAAGGTGAGCGGAAATCTCCAAGTTGTCGATGCCGACAATGGAGATATCTTCCGGTACTCTCAGTCCGCGCGACTGGGCTTCGAAAAGGGCGCCAACCGCCATGATATCATTTCCGCACACAACCGCTGTCGGTGGTGCAGCGGCTGCCAGAAGTTGCGCCATTCCTGCGCGTCCGCCTGCAACGCTGAACGTTGTTTCGGCGATGCGCCATTCGGGGAGCTCCAAGCCAGCGTCGACCAAAGCAGCGCGTGTGCCTGCGACACGCAAACGCGCGCGATCATTCCAGCGCCTTCTGCCGGAAATTGCTCCGATCTGCTGATGGCCAAGGGCGATGAGATGCTCGGCTGCGATCTGGCCTGCTCGCATGTTGTCGAACCAAAGTGACGGAAAGCGATCTTCGCGCGACCAAGTGATCAACACCGGAACAGATGCGGAGGTAAGCAGATCCCATGTTTCGTCCAGGTGATCGGCGCCCACCAGAGTGAGCGCATCTACGCCTCGCATAAGCATGGAGCGTGTCGCTGCAGCTTCGGCCTGCGCCGAGTACTCATGGCTCGCAATCAGCAACTGGTAGCCATTTGCCAACAGAATATGCTGCAACGACTGGATCGCCTGCGCGAAAATGGCATGATCCAAGGTTGGGACGATTGCGCCAACCGTCATAGTGCGTCCTGATACGAGCGCGCGGGCAGCCCCGCCTGGGACATAGCCTAAATGCGCCGCCGCCGCCTGAATCCGCTCCAGGGTCTCGGCTTGCACGAGGCTAGGACGAGTCAGGGCCCGAGAGACTGTTGCAAGTGAAACACCTGTCTTCTCGGCCACATCTTTGAGCTTCGGTCGGCTGCTTCGCTTCATAACAGGCTGCAAACATAATGAAAATTATTGCAAACCTATCACAAGCCATTTCAGGCCACAACAACTAGGTACATCGTAAAAATATACCAACCCGGACATAGGGGCTTGACAGAATGACAGGTAGTTGAAAGTCTTTGCAAACGTTTGCTGAAAGTGCCGCAAAGAGCACAGCGCCCTGGAGGAAGTGCCGTGACGAACAACCGACGCCTCATAGTCGGTTTTGCGACCTTGGCTGTCATTGCAGCAATTTGGTACGTGATGACCGAGGCTACAGGATGGATCTCGCCAGGGCGGTTTCCGACGCCTCTGGATACATGGGATGCCCTGAGCCAAGTCACTTTTGGCGAATATGCCAATGGTGCATTGTATGAGCACGCGTTTCACAGCGTGAAGCTTGTTCTGCTTGGATTCATGGTCGCGGCCGGAATCGGCGTTCCGTTAGGCCTTTTGATGGGCTGGAATTCCAAAGCAGAAGCGCTGATCAATCCAATTTTTCTTTTGATCCGCCCCATTCCGCCGCTGGCGTGGATTCCCTTGGCAATTCTTTGGCTTGGCCTTGGCGACGCGGCCAAAGTAATGGTGATCTGGTTCGCAGCCTTCGTTCCTTCCGTCGTGAACAGCTACACGGGGGTGAAGGCCATTGACCCCGCCGTTATCGAGGCCGTTCGGATGCTTGGCACGCCGCGCTGGCGTTTCATCCGCGAAGTAATGATCCCGGCAGCTTTGCCCATGATCTTCACCGGGTTGAGACTATCATTGCAGGCGAGCTGGACCACGCTGGTCGCGGCTGAGCTCGTAGGCGCACTCTATGGCCTTGGGCGCGTGTTGAATGTGGCGCAGCAGGATATCTACCCCGGCATGATCCTCGTCGGGATGATCAGCGTTGCGATCCTAGGCTGGGCCACGACGATGATCCTCGGGCAGGTCGAACAGCGTTCCTTGCGGTGGATGCAGGTGCGTGGATGAGGAGACCGGATATGAGCCTCGCCATGCAAACGAAAATAAACCTTTCCGAGATGTCGGCAGATCGTGCTCAACCTCAGCGGAGTGCCGTCACCCCTCCCATCCGGCTCACGCGCTCTGAACGTATGCGCCTGGGGACGATAGGCCTGATTGGGTTTATTGGGATCTGGAGCCTTCTCTCCCTGACGGGCCTTGTTCCAAGGCAATTCTTGCCTGCCCCCCACGAAGTTCTGATCCGTTTCATCGAGTTGTTGGGCACGCCGTTTGCGGGCGCGACTCTGGTCGAGCACTTGGCATCAAGCTTCATGCGCTTTGCTTATGGCTTTCTTCTGGCGGCAATGATCGGAATCCCGCTTGGTCTCCTCATGGGATGGTATCGCTGGCTGGATGATGTGATCACGCCGATCTTCGACATGTTGCGCTTCATCGCTCCAATCGCATGGGTGCCCTTCGCAGCGCTCTGGTTCGGTACCGGCATCGGCGGGCCGATCATGATCATCTTCGCCGGCGCATTCCCGCCGTGCCTGATCAATGCTTATCGTGGCGCCCGCTTCGTCAATCGAAATGTGATCGAAGCGGCTCAGATGCTTGGAACAAGCAACTTACGAATCGTCACGGAAGTTCTTCTTCCAGCCTCGATTCCATCGATTGTCGCAGGGCTTCGCGTATCCGCAGGGCTGGCCTGGCAATCTCTGATCGGTGCGGAGCTGATCGTCGCCTCAGCGGGCGTGGGCTTCATGATGGTCCAGGCTCAAGCTGGTGTCGCCACGGCAACCGTCATGACTTGCATGCTCGCCATCGGCCTTGTCGGTCTGCTTATCGACGTAGCGCTTCGGCAGATTGAAACCGCCATCCGGCGCCGTCATGGACAATCCTGAGAGGGTTCATCGCTATGGCTTCCATCGAGTTTTCTTCAGTTGGCAAGGTCTTCAACCGCGCTGGCATCGACTTCGTGACCCTGGACGGTGTTGATCTTTCCGTAGCCGAGAAAGAGTTCGTCGCAATTGTCGGACCGTCCGGGTGCGGAAAGACGACATGTCTGCGCATGGCGGCGGGTTTCGAGTTTCCCACCTTGGGCACGGTCAAAGTCAATTACCGTGATGTCACTGCGCCCGGACCTGACCGTGCCGTCGTTTTTCAGCAATTCGCCTTGTTCCCCTGGAAGACAGTTGCGCAGAACATCGAGCTTGGACTTCGGAACAAGGGAGTTCCAAAGGTAGAGCGACAGGAGCGCGTGAAAAACGCGATCGCTCTGATGAGCCTTCAGGGATATGAAAGTGCCTACCCGCATCAGCTCTCCGGCGGCATGCAGCAGCGCGTTGCGATTGCACGGGCCTACGTCCTTGAGCCGGAAGTGCTTCTCATGGATGAGCCATTCGGGGCGCTCGATGCACAGACTCGCGTTTCCATGCAAGAGGAACTCGTCCGGCTCGCGCGGGTGAATCCACGGACGGTACTTTTCATTACCCATGCGGTCGAAGAAGCCGTCTACCTAGCGGATCGTGTCGCAATCATGACCAAGCGGCCCGGGCGCATCAAGGAAATCATTGACATCAAGTCTGTACGTCTCGCTGAAAAGTGGGACGAGCATGAGCGGATCGAAGATGTCATGGATCTTGAATCATTCGTCCATCTGCGGACCCATATCTGGCGTTCGCTCAGGGAAGAGAAGGGAAGCCAAGTTCACTGATCGGGAACCATAAAGATCAGCCATCCCCGATCCATTCAGGCCGTACGGAGGAACACATGCTCAAGACCATCGCCGCAGGCTTCACAATTGCAACAGCTATCCTGGCGCCGCTTCATAGCTCGCAGGCTCAGACGAAAGTCAACATCAGCTATCAGCCCGCGCTCTACTGGGCCCTGCCATTTTACCTAGCCTCTGAGAAGGGCTGGTGGAAAGAGATTGGGCTTGAGCCGAGCTTCTCTCTCTTTCCGGCCGGCGCTCCGCAGGTCGCTGCAGCCCAAGCTGGCTCCTGGGATATGGGTGCGACCGGTTCCGTGCCGGCCGTTCTCGGAGCGGCGCGATCCGGGCTTCTGACGATCGGCATCTCGAATGATGAGTCGAAAACCAACGTTCTCATGACGTTGGCGGACAAGTTCAACGAGTTGCAGGCCGATCCTACAAAGATCAAAGGCCAAAAGATCCTTTTGACAACGAACTCGACGGGTGACTATGCGGTCCGCAACTGCCTGAAGAAATATGGCGTGGACACGAAAGATGTTCAGTTCGTCAATCTAGGACAAGCGCAGATTATCTCGGCCATCAGCTCCAAGAACGGAGAGCTTGCCGGAGTATGGGCTCCCAACACCTATACGCTCGAAGAAAAGGCGAATGCCAAGACGCTCTGCACGGGGGCTGACGCCGGTGCAATCGTGCCGGGTGCGCTTATCGTACGGGCCGATTACGCGAAAGAGAATCCGCAGCGGGTTGCAGCCTTCCTGGCGACCTATCTCAGAGGCTGGAGCTGGGCGAAGGCCAATCCGACAGAAGCGGCCGATGCCATGAAACGCTTTTACAGCCAAGGAGGTGTTGAAATATCCGACCGCGCGATCAAGCAGGAATTTGACCTGCGTCCGACTTACAACTTGACTGAGCAGTTGAAGTCGATGGATCGGGCAAACGGTGCCTCCGAAGCCGATAAATGGTTCGGCAACATCGCAAGCTTCATGGCAGAGGCCGGAACGTTTCCGCGGGCTCCCGACATGAAAACCGTCATTACCGACGAATACATGAAGATGGTGGCCAGCGATCCGAAGCTGAAGGCTTTCGCTACGGAATTCGACAGCAAGACCCAGTAATTCAAAAACCGGCCTCGGGCATTCTCCCGAGGCCCCGCTCACCAGCGAGGTTGAACATGTCTCTTGAATATTTGAAGCGAGCCTCGAAGACCCCCGAGACTGAAACCGGAGCGGCTCAGAAGGTCGTCACCGAGATGCTTGCGGCAATCGAGAAAAACGGCGAAGAGGCGGTGCGCGACTTCGCCTTGAAGCTCGACAAATGGTCAGGGGACATTGTCGTTACGCAGGAGGAGATCGAGCGCCGAACACGCAATGTGCCGGAGATCGTGAAACGGGACATCGAATTCGCCGCCGATCAGGTCCGGCGCTTCGCCGTTGCTCAACGAGAGAGCGTTCATGAATTCTCTGTCGAGCTCGTGCCGGGATTGACGGCGGGGCAGCGTCTGATCCCGGTCAATGTCGCGGGTTGCTACGTGCCGACAGGCCGTTACGCTCACATCGCATCCGCCTACATGTCTATCGCGACGGCCAAGGCGGCCGGCGTTAAAACCGTGATCGCCTGCTCGACGCCTTATAAGGGCGAGGGCATTCATCCTTATGTTCTTTACGCAATGAAAGTGGCCGGCGCTGATGTCGTCATGACGCTTGGCGGCGTTCAGGCGATTGCCAGCATGGCTTATGGCCTTTTCACGGGTAAGCCAGCAGACATCATCGTTGGACCAGGCAACAAGTATGTAGCCGAAGCCAAAAGAATGCTGTTCGGGAAGGTGGGAATCGATGTCTTTGCCGGACCTTCGGAGGTCGCCATCATCGCTGATGACAGCGCCGACCCTGAAATCGTCGCCTCCGATCTCGTTGGACAGTGTGAGCATGGGCATGAAAGTCCCGCATGGCTGTTTACCACATCACGCCAACTGGCGGATGCCGTCATGCAGCGGGTGCCGGAACTGATCGAACAGCTTCCTGCGACGGCGCGCGATGCTGCAGGCGATGCATGGCGCGACTATGGAGAGGTGATCCTCTGTTCGAACCGTGAGGAGGTAGCCGAAGTATCCGACCGTTATGCGTGCGAACATCTCGAGGTTCATGCCGCCGAACTGGAATGGTGGCTGCAGCGGTTGACCAATTACGGCTCGCTTTTCCTGGGGGAGGAAACAACTGTTGCCTTCGGTGACAAGACCTCGGGTCCCAATCATATTCTCCCCACCAAGTTCGCAGCACGCTATTCCGGCGGGCTTTCAGTGCACAAGTTCCTCAAGCCGCTCACCTGGCAGAGGATGGATCGTGAGGCGTGCAAAACGATCGCACAGGCAACGGCGCGCATTTCCCGTCTCGAGGGAATGGAGGCCCATGCTCGTACGGCGGATGCGCGGATGCAAAAATATTTCGCAGGCCATAACTTCAATTTGGGTGTTGCGGTCGAGGGCTAGACGATGTTTCAGCTTGCCCACCTATTCGATTTGACAGGACGCCATGCCCTGGTGACCGGCGGTAATTCCGGTATCGGGCTGGCGATTGCTCAGGCGCTCGGGCTTGCAGGGGCGTCCGTCGTATTGGTGGCCAGGCGACCTCAAGAACTTCAAGCTGCCGCTGCCGGGCTTCGGGAGCAGGGCATCTGCGTCAATACAATCGATGCGGACCTCTCCAAGCCGGACGGGCCGAATCACGTATTCACCGTTGCCACGGAGCGAGGATATCAGGTCGACATCGTCGTCAGCGCGGCTGGCATCAATCTTCGCCAGCCGTTCCAGGAGGTTACGGTAGAGGGCTTCGACCAGCACATGGCGATTCACCTACGAGCGCCGTTCCGATTGACGCAGCTTTTTGCACCTGGGATGGCGGAACGCCGGTGGGGACGCATCATCAACCTTGCGTCTCTGCAGTCTGTCCGCGCGTTCGCCAACTCAGCGCCCTATGGAGCAGCAAAGGGGGGCGTTGCGCAATTGACGCGAGCAACAGCCGAGGCCTGGTCGCAGCAGGGAATTACCTGCAATGCCATTGCTCCGGGTTTCTTTCCAACTCCGCTGACGGCCCCAGTGTTCGGTGATCCTGAACGAGCGGCGCGCAATGCGGCTCAAACAGCTATCGGACGCAATGGCGAATTGACCGATCTGTTTGGTGCGGCCGTATTCCTAGCCTCCAACGCATCAGCCTACATCACGGGGCAAATTCTATATGTAGACGGTGGCTACACCGCGAAGTGAGAAACTATGAAAGCTCTCGTCTATACCGGCCCGAACAGCATCGAATTGCGGGACGAGCCAGATCCGGCGCCTCAAGCGGGCGAAGTTTTGGTTCGTGTTGAGGCCGTCGGTATCTGCGGCTCGGACATGCATGCCTATCACGGCTATGACAGCCGCCGCCCGGCTCCTTTGATCTTGGGCCATGAGGCGGCAGGCGAGATTTTGAGCGGCCGAAAGGCCGGTATGCGGGTGACGATCAACCCACTCGTCACCTGCGGTCATTGTGAGTTCTGCGAGAGTGGAGTTGAGAATCTGTGCCTGTCGCGCCAGATCCTCTCGATGCCGCCCCGAGCTGGCGCCTTTGCGGAGATCGTGCGCGTGCCAGAACGCAACTTGGTCGAGGTGCCTCCCAATCTGGAAATCACGAAGGCTGCTCTCGCGGAGCCTATCGCAGTTTCGTATCACAGTGTCATCAAAGGCGCTCGGCTTTTGCCTCGCCCACTATCCGCCTCACGATGCGCTGTTCTTGGAGGTGGAGCCATCGGCCTCACAGCGGCTCTTGTGCTTGCAATGAATGGAGCCGCCGAGATATTCGTGGGGGAGCCGAGTGCAGCTCGCCGCCAGACTGTTGCGCGAGCAGGAAACTTTCAATGCTATGCCCCAGGTGAAACCGGCGAGCCTGATGAATCATCGGTCGATCTTGTGATCGATGCCGTAGGAGCCGCGGCGACACGCGTGGCCGCCAGCCGAATGATCAAGCCTGGTGGTGTTACCGTGCATGTCGGCCTGCTTCCAGGTTTGGATGGTTTCGATCTTCGAAAGATAACTCTTCAAGAGATCATCGTGACGGGATCGTACTGCTATACGATGGCCGACTTCCGGGAGACGGTAAGCGCCCTAGCTGGCGGTCGCCTTGGCGCGCTTGACTGGTTTGAGGAGCGTCCGCTGGCTGGAGGCAGCTCGGCATTTGCTGATTTGGATAGGGGAGCCGTGTCACAAGCCAAGATCGTGCTGCGGCCATAGCCGCAGCCTCCGTGGCAGACAAAGCAGCCTAGTCTGAAGAGGAGCATGTTCAATGGGTATCAAAGCCGCTGTTTTGCGCGAGGCAGGCCTGCCTCGACCCTATGCTCAATCCCGGCCTTTGGACATTGTGGAGGTTGGCCTTGCTCCTCCAGGACTTGGTGAGGTGAGGGTTCGCATCAAGGCGGCTGGACTATGCCACTCCGATCTATCCGTGATCAATGGCGACCGGTTTCGACCCACTCCGATTGTTCTCGGTCATGAGGCCGCTGGTGTTGTCGAAGAGGCCGGGATCGATGTTGCTGATCTCGTGCCTGGAGATCATGTCGTTCTGGTATTCGTGCCGAGTTGCGGGTGCTGCGTGCCCTGCGCTTCGGGACGTCCAGCCCTCTGCGAACCTGCTGCAAAGGCCAACAACAGCGGTACGCTGTTGCGCGGCGATCGGCGTTTGTCGATCAAATGCGAGCCGGTCAACCATCATATTGGTGTCTCAGCCTTCGCCGAGCAGGTTGTCGTGTCCAGGGAGTCTTGCGTGAAGATCGATTCCGCGATTCCGTTTGCCCATGCGGCCTTGTTCGGCTGTGCAGTGCTGACTGGCGTTGGCGCCGTTGTCAACACAGCGAAAGTTCCTGCCGGCAGCTCGGTGGCCGTTGCGGGATTAGGCGGTGTGGGCCTCTGCTCCGTTCTGGGTGCTGTTGCCTCAGGCGCACGCCAGGTGATCGCGGTTGATCTTTCAGATCAGAAGCTTGCGCTGGCACGAGAACTCGGAGCAACCCACACAGTCAATGCTGCGAGCCAAACGGCAATCGAGGAAATTAAGGAGCTGTCTGGGGGGGGCGCCGAGTTCTTTTTCGAAATGGCAGGAGCGGTCCCGGCGCTCGAGCTGGCTTACGCGGCCACTGCACGAGGTGGAACGACAGTCACCGCTGGCTTGCCTCATCCTGACCGACGTTTGTCGATCCCAGCCATCAGCTTGGTTGCCGAGGAGCGGACGCTTAAAGGATCGTATATCGGCACATGCGTGCCTCGGCGTGATGTCCCCAACTTCATCACTCTTTTTCGCAATGGCAGGCTACCTGTTGATCGATTGCTCACGCATACGCTGAGTCTTGAACAGATCAACATGGGCTTTGATCGACTTCACGATGGCACTGCGATTAGACAGATAATAACATTTGACTAGTTTTTCTTCAGCAACTGCTAGGGCGGAATGAGAGACAACCATGCAGCCAGCTTTAACCGCTGACTGCATGGCGTGTTCTGGGTTCAGATCTTTCCGTCGTAAGCACGTCGACTGATGACCGCGCCAATGACTGTGAACTGGTCGGTGCGCGTTAGCGCGTGCTGCAACGCTGTCTCCAGCGCATCTGTGTCTGAGACCATCTCACCGGCCCCGCCGAATGCTCGGGCTATAGCTCCGAAGTCGAACTCGCCGAAGTCAACGGCAGCACTCGGAAGCTGTCGCGAACGCTGCTTCATTTCGATCAGGGTCAGCGAAGCGTCAACAAAGGCGATAACGATCAAAGGTACTTTCAACTCTGCGAGAGTGGAGAGCTCCCCTAATGATCTTCACGGGATGCCGGGGTGCCGTCTGGGATGTGGTGGACTTTTGAGAGGGTGGCGTAGTCTCCGGGTGTTGAAGCCCACAAAACGGGATTCGGGCGTTGGAGCGCCAGGGTCCCATTGGAGACCACGCCATGACGGACCCTATCAGCAAGTCACATTCTGCGCATCTGACCGGCCAACCTGACGCCCGACTTTTCGACAACTGGATCGACCCGATCGAGACCGGCGTGCGCGAGCGGGTGCGCGATTGGATCGAAGGCCTCATCCAGGCCGAACTGGAGGCCGCTCTCGGCCGACCCCGCTATGGTCGGTCGCCTGCTGGCGAGCCGTCCGTCGGCACGCGCGGCTACCGCAACGGCTGCCGGTCGCACACGCTCACCGGCACCTTCGGGCCGACCGAGATTTCCGTGCCGCGGGCGCGCCTGCAGGGCGAGGATGGCCGCACGAGCGAGTGGAGGAGTGTAGCCCTTCGGGCCTATCAGCGCCGCACCAAGGCCGCCGATGCCCTGATTGCCTCGGCGTCTCTGGCCGGCACCAACACCCGGCGGGTGCGCCGGGCGCTAGCCTCTTTGTTCGGCGGCGCGGTGGGCAAGGACACGGTCAGCCGGGTCTGGCGCCAGGTGCAGACCGACTGGCAGGCCTGGAACCAGCGCTCGCTCGCCGACGAGCCGATCGTCCGGCTGATCCTTGACGGCACGGTGGTGCGGGTCCGGCTCGACAAGAAGGCGACGTCGATTTCGCTCCTGGTGGTGATCGGCATCCGTGAGGACGGGCAGGAGGTGCTGCTGGCGGTCAGGACCATGGGCGGCGAGACCACGGCCGCTTGGCGTGCGGTCCTCGACGACCTCGTCGCGCGCCAGCTGCGCCGGCCAGCCTTTGTCATCGTGGATGGCGTGCCGGGCCTGGAGCAGGCGCTCGCGGCCGTGTGGGAGGGTGTGCCCCTGCAGCGCTGCACGGTGCATAAGCACCGCAACCTGCTCGCCCATGCGCCCAAGCGCCTTTATGACGAGATCACGGCGGACTACACCGACATGATCTATGCCGCCACGGCCGAGGAGATTGAGGAGCGCCGCCAGGCCTTTCTCCGCAAATGGCGGCTGCGGCATCGGGCGGTGGCGGACAGCCTGGAGGAGGCGGGCGAGGCGCTGTTTGCTTTCACGAAGCTGCCGCCCTCGCAGTGGAAGTCGGCCCGCACCACGAACGCCATTGAACGGCTGCACGAGGAGTTCAAGCGGCGGATCAAGACCCAGACGGTGCTGCCCTCGGATGCCACCGCCGCCATGCTGTTCTGGGCTCTGCTCGCATCCGGTCAGATCACCATGCGCAAGGTCGATGGTTGGAAGACACTCACACAAGCATCAGCCGCAAAGGAGACGATTGACCTCGCCGCCTGACCCAATACGATGTTCATGCTGGAGATCGCGCCACCCGAATTTCAACACAGCTCGCGACGGCACCACAGAAGCGGGGGTGATCCTGCTCATCCACGATGCAGATCGTGGTCTCCTTTTGTGGCACATCCGGGCCGGCGTAGTGGGTCATTGTCTGCTCCTGCTCTGTGGGCCAATCAGACTGTCGTCTGATCGGCGTCTCCGCCAGAGCTCTCGTGCCACCACCGATTATCCAATGTCCACACACGTCCACACACGTCCACACCGCCTAGCGCTGGGTGAGGGCGCATAGCAGTTTCAGTTGAGATCATAATCTAAGCACAAGGTGTTCCTTTTAGAACAACGGTTTCCTTCCAGATTCCGCGGACGGGGTATAAGCTTCTAGACACTGGTGAAAATTCATGTACCTGCACCTCAATTGGCAACTCTGAGTTGCTTGAGTCAGTCGGCTCATTGGCTCGATATGAGGGTAACGATGTGTGAACTGGCATGATCAGCAGGTCTTTGGATTCACACGGTTGGCTCTCTATATTGTTACTCCGTCTGATGTATTGTGCTGGGCGACGTGAGGTCCCACCGTTGGGCTTCTGTGCGTCCACTCGATTCGCGTGCGCAGTTCGCATTTGGATAAAGTTGCGCCACTTGTTGCTGCCTGATCCACGAGGATAAGGGGTTTACAGTGAAGGGACCTTTGCCGTTGTTCCCCGAGCGCCACGTAGCAATTACAGTACCGGTGCGCCGGACGGTGATTGGCCTAGATGTCCTGCGCTTCATCGCTGCGTTACTTGTGGTCTGCTTCCATTACTTCTTCCTCTCATGGATCGAACCGGCCGGCTGGGGTGGCGTTCGGGATGCGGTTGGGGCTGAGGTAACCTACTCCGAAGCCATCGCATTCACATGGTGGGGCTGGGTGGGCGCCGAGCTCTTCTTTGTGATCTCAGGCTTTGTGATCACCATGTCTGCGGTTGGAAAGTCCGCCACCGACTTCGCAATCGAGCGAGCGGCCCGACTTCTTCCGGCGCTATTGGTTTTCTCGACGCTGTCGCTCATCGTGGTGCTGGGGGAGGGATTGCTTACACCCGGCGAGGCGTTCTACCGCTGGGCAAGGGCGCTGGTGCTGCTCCCCAGCGGTCCCTGGATCGACGGCGTGATCTGGACCTTGACCGTGGAACTGGTGTTCTATTCCGTCATCTTTGCCGTTCTTGCCACCAACCAGATCACGAGGTTATTTCTGTTCACCCGCATCGTAGCCCAGGTCCTCGCGCTGTTCTGGACCCTGGTGGCGGTCAACACCTTCTTTTTCGACCTCGGGTTGCTTGGGACCGCTGTAGAATACATTCTCCACAGATACATGTTCGGTCCGATGCTTGTTACGACCGGGTCATTTTTTCTGCTTGGGATGTTTGCTTACGAGGTGTTCACCCGCGGCCTCACCGTGGAGCGCTCGGCTTATCTCGCCCTCACGGGCCTGTGTTCATTCGGAGCTATCGTGGCAAAGGCAAGTCGCTCAGTGGCCGTCACAGAGCTGCAGCAGAATATGCTCGTTCCCGCTCTCATCTGGCTTCTCTGCTGCGCTGCGTGTGCCCTGTCGCTGGCCTACGAGAAGCGCAATATCGCTTCCGAGCGCGTGCGCCAGAGGGCGCGTGCTTTAGGCCTGGTCACATACCCGCTCTATCTCGTTCATAATATCGCCGGTGCATGGGTTCTCGGGCGCTTATATGAGGCTGGCCTTGACCGCTGGGGCGCCGCTGTAGCCGCAACCGGCGTCTGCGTTGCCGTCAGCTACTGGTTTGCGACCCGCCTCGAGCGCCACATGCACAAATGGGTCAGCAGATCACTGAAAAGCTTCTCAAACCGTATCGTCCACACCAGTCTCGCATCTGACGTGCATTCCCGGTGATCCTACTAGTGAGGCGTCAACAGTAGCCAGACTTTCGAGACGACTGCATGCATGATCGCGCCTAATTATCTTCACGGAAGGCTTGTAACAGAGAGACCTGCGTGCCGAAAGAAGCGGGCGATCATCTCAGGTCGGCGTTTCAGGCGGGCGAACTCGCGGCGCGCCAGACGGTGGAGATCGGCGACTGATCCAGGCAGCGCATTCTCCATGGCTCGTTTGACGAACGCATTGCACTGCTCCTCCGGATTGAGCTCGAGTGCATAGGCCGGCAGGTAGGCCACGGCAAAGTCCTGCGGTTGGGTCGCGATGAAAGCGCTGGTGAGCTTTGACCGGTGTGCGTTGAGCCGGTCCCAGACCACCAGCAGCGGCGTGCCGATCTGTCTCCGGGAGCAGCGCAGAGCCGAGATCACGGTCTCACTTGAGATGCTGGGTACGCATCCGAGCTGGGCCGCCTTTTGGAAGTGAGGCATTTGGAAGAGCACTGGCTATACCGACGTCAATATGGACGGTGTAGTAGCCATGGACATTATCAGGGATCGTGAGCCGGTCAGCCGCTTGGACGTGGTCGACACTGGTCGTCGCCGCCGGTTCAGCGATGAAGCGAAGCTGGCGATTGTTGCGGAGAGCTACCGTGAGCCAAAGCAGGTGTCGGCCACGGCGCGCCGGCACGGGATCACCCGCTTCCAATTGAACAGCTGGCGCAAGGCGCAAAGAGAAGGACGGCTTGGCGCTGGTTCATGGGAGGGGTTTGTGCCCGCCCTGGTCGTTCCGGACGCTCGCGCGTCCTTGGAGCCTTCGCTGACTGCGCCGGTGCCGCATCCCCCACGCGGCCTCGGTCGGATGGAGGTCGTCACGGCGAATGGGCGGCGTGTGATCGTCGACCGGGATGTCGACGTCGATGCGCTGCTGCGGATCATCCAGGGTCTTGAGGCGCTGCGATGATCCCCATCCCAACCGGCGTTCGGGTATGGCTGGCGACGGGCTATACCGACATGAGACGGGGCTTTCCATCGTTGGCCCTGCAGGTGCAGGAAGTCTTGAAGCATGATCCTCTCAGCGGTCATGTGTTTTGCTTCCGGGGCCGTCGCGGCGATCTGATCAAAGTGATTTGGCACGATTCCCAGGCGGCATGCCTGTTCACGAAGCGCCTCGAGCGCGGCCGGTTCATCTGGCCGTCAGCGGCCGATGGCGTCGTGACGATCTCGCCGGCGCAACTGTCTTATTTGCTGTCCGGAATCGACTGGCGTGCCCCTCAGGAAACCTGGCGTCCGACACGGGTTGGCTAGCACCTTTCGATTGAAAAGACAGGGCAATTCTGATCGAATGGCGTCATGCCTTCGAAGCCTGACGATCTTCCGGAAGACCTTGCGAGCGCCTATCTGGCGCTGCTGTCCGAGCGTGAGGTGTTGCAGGCTGAACGGGATGTCGTTGTCGCCGAGAGGGACAGGGCTGTGGCGCAAGCCGCCAAGGCGCGGGCCCTGTTGTCCGACAGCGAGGCCCTGATCGCCCGTCTGGAACTGGCGATCGAAAAGCTGAAGCGCGAACTGCGCGGCCAGCGCTCCGAGCGCGCGGCGCGACTGATCGACCAGCTGGAATTGCAGCTCGAAGAACTGGTGATAGCGGCGACCGAGGATGAGGTTGCGGCGCAGGCCGCCGCCAAGAGCTCATACGGGCGCCCGTTTATGCGCCGGCGGCCGGTCCGAAAGCCCTGGCCGGAGGATATCGAGCGCGAACGCGTGGTGATCGCTCCCCCGGCGACCTGTGCCTGCTGCGGTGGCTCGCGCCTGTCGAAACTGGGCGAGGACATCACCGAGACGCTGGAGGAGATCCCGCGTCGGTTCAAAGTGATCGAGACGGTGCGGGAGAAGTTCAGCTGCCGGGATTGCGAGGCGATCAGCCAGCCGCCGGCGCCGTTCCATGCCACGCCGCGCGGCTTCATCGGTCCTCATCTGCTAGCGACGATCCTCTTCGACAAGTTCGGCATGCACAGTCCGCTCAATCGCCAGAGCGCCCGGTTCACATGCGAGGGCATCGCGCTTTCGACCTCGACGCTGGCCGATCAGGTCGGGTTTGGAACCTGCGCGCTCATGCCGGTCTTCGATCTGATCGAGAAGCATGTCTTTGCGGCCGAGCGCCTTCACGGCGACGGTACGACCATTCCCATCCGGGCCAAAAGCAAGTGCACGACCGGGCGCATCTGGAGCTACGTGCGGGATGACCAGCCCTTCGGGGGCGGCACGGCTTCGGCAGCGGTCTACTACGCTTCGAGCGACCGTCGCGGCGAACATCCGCAGAAACACCTGGTCGGGTATGGCGGCATTCTGCAGAGTGATTGTTACAATGGCTTCGAGCCGATCAGTGTTGCCGAACAGAAAGCGGTGCCCATTACCTTTGCCTTCTGCCACGCGCATGCGCGGCGGAAATTCTTTGAACTGGCCGATATCGAGAAAAGGGCTCGGGATCGCAAAAGAAGCGGTAAGCCGATCTCCCCGATCGCGTTGGAAGCTGTCAAGCGGTTCGACGCGCTGTTTGACATCGAGCGTCAGATCAACGGCTTGAGCGCCACAGAACGAGTGGCTGTGCGGCGGGAGAAAAGCAAGCTGCTGTTCGACGACATGTACGAATGGCTGAAGCGGGAGCGTGCCACGCTCACCCGATCGTCCGAGGTGATCGGGGCCATTGACTACATGCTGCAGCGCTGGGATGGCTTTGCCCGCTTCCTGGAGGATGGCCGGGTCTGTCTCACGAAGAATGCCGCCGAACGGGCCTTGAGAGGGATCGCCCTGGGGCGCCGCAACTGGACCTTCGCCGGTTCCCAGCGTGGAGCCGATCGGGCCGCCGTCATGCTCACCCTCATCACGACCTGTCGTCTCAACGACGTCGATCCAAAAGCCTGGCTCGCCGACGTGCTGGCCCGTATCGCCGATCTTCCTGTCGTCCGCCTGCACGAATTGCTTCCCTGGGAGTGGAGAAGCCGACGGCTGGCCCTGTTGCCTGCATCTCAACTCGCCGCCTGACAGAAAAAAGGGATCGACGAATGGGATATCGCAACTCAACTCTGTACACGCTGAAATACGTGGCTGACATGCTCGGTGAAGATGAGGACTTCCTGCACGAGTGCTCCATCGAGATGTTCCCGGAAGATGGCTGCCTCAGTGCCTACGACACCTTTCCAGCCTCCGAATTGACCGAGCATATTGTCCTCTTCACCGAAGATGGCATCGACAACCTCAAATACATCATCGAGGCTCGCAGGGACGCCGCATCTCAAAAGCCGCACCAAGATTAGCCAAGATCCCGTTTACGCGCGAGGCTTTATCCCGCGTCCCTCCTCGGATGCGTACGATGCTGGTGCGGAAGTGGCGGGCATACAGCCGCCCGTCAGGCGTGATTGCCACGATGCTCGACACCTCTCGCCGCTTGCTCACCCGCTGGAGGAGCACCGGGGTTATTCCGCGCCGCGCCCAGGTTGTGCCCGGCCGGGCACGGAAGCTGTGGCCGGTCTCATCCCAGAGGAGAAGCGTGCGATGCTCCCGCTGCGCCTTTTTTTCTAGGATGGCAAAGCGAACTGGCAGGCCTGCTGTTCGAGAGCCGCCAGGTAGGCGGCGGGATCGTGCCGAAAGCGGGTGCGCAGGGTTCGCGCGCGGCGACCTCTCTCCAGACGCTGACGCAAGTTCCTCCAGTGCTCCCGGTTCGCGGCGCCCAGGTCTCGTGCCGTCGGAGCCTGCACGCGCGTCGCGGTCGCGGCGATCAGCCGGACCGAGCGGCGCAGTACCGCACCGGGGGCCGCTGTCTTGCGCCCGGTCGCACGCCGCTCGTGATAGCGCTGTGAGCCGAAGAGCTGTTCGAGATCGTTGTTGGTGCGCGGCAGGTCCGGCACCGCATAGGCGTGGAACAGGCCGGGCCAATAGCTGCGCGTCACCTTCTGGAAATGAGCGAAGGCCCCGGCCAGCGTCCCGGCAGCCCGTGGCGCGGTGCGAGCCGGTGCTATGCGGCTTGCCGCTGCAAAGATAGTAGAAGTTCCGCCCATTGGTGGCCCGTGCCGTGCAGGCGAGACCGCAGCACCCGCAGCTGACCAGGGCGCGCAAGAGATACTGGTGGGCGGTGTTGTTGCGCCGCGCGAAGGAGCGGTTGGTCGCCAGCTTGGCCTGCACCTCGTCAAAGTGCGCTTGGCTCACCACGGCAGGCACCTGTCCGACCAGAATCCAGGTATCAGCCGGCTGCGGCACGGCGGGGCCATGAGTTCGGCCGATCGGGTGGGTGGCCGAGCGACGGTGGGTGGCAGCGCGATACCGCGTGCGTTGCACATAGACCTGCTCCGTATAGGTGGTGTTGCGCAGAATGCCTCGGATCGTTGGGCTTGACCAGCGCGGTGTGCCCGACCGGGTGGGCACGCCGTGGGCATCAAGATGCATGGCAAGCTGTATGAGAGAAGTGCCCGGCTCGGGATAAAGGGCAAACAGCTCGGCCCGACGGCCGCCTCCGCCGGATCGGTGGTGACGCCGCGTGGGTCGCGTGGTCGGTCGGGGCTCATGCGATAGCCATAGGGCGCATAGGTCCAGGGCAGCAGCTGGCCGGCGCGCAGCTTGGCGAGCCGGCCGCGGCGCATGCGTTCGGCAATCAGCGTGCGCTCGTACTCGGCAACCGCGCCGCGGATCTGCAGCAGCAGCTGATCATGCGGATCGTCGCTCATGGGGCGGTCGAGGAACTCGGAGGCACATCCGGCCTGCGCCCACTCCTCGAGCAGAACCATCTGGTGCACATAGTTGCGGGCGAGGCGGTCGGGAGCGGTGACGAGTACGCGGTCAATCTCGCGACCCTTCACGGCATTGCGCAAGCGGTCCAACCCCGGGCGGACGAGGGTCGCGCCGCTGTAGCCATCGTCGCGGAACACGTGGGCCGGGTCGAGGCTCCAGCCCTCGGCGGCATGAGCGTGGACATGAGCGGAAAGCCGTCCGAGTTGCTGCTCAATGGTCTGGTGGTCGACCTGGTGGCTGGTCGAGGCGCGGCCGTAAATCGCTACTCGCATGGGAGACCTCCGGCAGGATTGGGGACCCCGGTGCCAGGGTTGGGTCCGAGGAGGTCATCGCCCACTGCAGAAGGAGCTGATACGCCCGGTCCCAGCGCTGCTGGCCGGTGGGCGTCGTCACGCTGGTGCGCCGAACCTGCCAGGCGCGTCGCCGGTGACCTTGCATGCTGTCCTCCCTGGTGAGTGACCTCATCAGGGAGGTGGGGCGCCACAGCCCGCCGGAGCCGATGGCTCGCTCGTGGCCAGCTGAGCTGAAGCTGCCTCATGCGCGTCAGGCAGAACGTGTCATTTGTGATTAGACCATTGAGCGGACAATCGCCTGGTTGACCACCAGTCGACGGCTCGCCAAGGACCACGAACGCTTGGTCAAAACCGGCGAGATGCTGCTCTATCTCGCCATGAGCCGCATCCTGCTGCGTCGCCTCACCCGAAAGGAAAGATAATTGCTCACCAGCCTCTCATGCCACAATAAGAAAATCATTGGCTGAGAGGCTTACTACACTGCTCAAAGTTGAGATCAGCGTCGGAGCAGTGCCGCCCGTGCCATCTACGTCCCATAATAAAGCGTGATCGTCGGTATCAAATAGGAACTGTCCATGGGAGTTGGTGGCGACTGGATTTGCTCCCTGCACGAGACTCACGGTCGATCCCTGTGCCAGTCCACCGCCGAAGCCTGATGCTGAGAAGGACAGGACGTCTGAACTGGTGGTACTCACCAAGCTTGAGACAAAGTCCGTAATTGTGTCGCTACTTTCAGCCAGAGCCCCATAGACGAACGTGTCAGCTCCCATACCTCCGGTCAGCCTGTCGGCCCCACCCGCGCCTTCGATGCGGTCTGCCCCGCCACGACCGTCAAGGACATTAGCGTGACTATTGCCCCGTAGGCTGTCGCCGAGCTCCGATCCTTGAATGTCAACAATTCCAGAGATTGCTGTCCGTTGCCCTCCGAAGGTACCATTCTCTGTAGATATGTTGGCTTGAAGTGCATTGAACCAGGCGGCGGCATACTTTGCGAAACCGGCATGGGTCAGATGAACACCATCTGTGAGATCAGCCGTAGTTAAGTTGGGGACAGGCACGAAAGTCGCGTTGATTCCGTTCGCTTGCGCTTGCTGGACGATCCCAGGCAGTCGACTGTTCAGCAAATTGGCAATTTCGTCTGAATTGGAGAGAGAAGTAGATGCACGCAATGGATCGATGGGAGGAATTGGAGCAAGCAGAATTTCGACATTAGGTTGTGCCGCTGCGATCCTCTGCATGATTGTAAGCAGTTCACCTGGAACGGTGTCAGCCGCATTGCTTTCCCGCAGAGCGTCATTCGTCCCCAGCATCAGGAGTACGACATTGGGACGATAGGTACTCGCGATGTTGGTTGCTAATCCGACGACCTCGGTTGCGGTTATGCCTGAAATTCCGTGATGGTCGCGGTCGGGCAGAGCGTTTGGACCACTAACGCGGGATCCAACGTAATCGAACCATAGTCTGCTATCGCTTGCAAGATTCCACAAGTCGAGACGGTAGCCCTCCCATTGGTCTCTCGGTATGCTGCTATCCCAGCCATTGGTGTTCGAGGCGCCGAGTGGAAGGACTCGAGCGGCATCGGTCCAGAAGCCGCCTCCAAGATCGACAACTTTTGCTCGATCCGTCTGGTTGGCAAAGCTAAGGAGCGTATGAGGATCGGGAGCTCCGCCCACCAGTTTGATGTTGTCGAGCATGGCGCCGTGGCCGTCGGTGCTCTGGGCCTGCAGCTCCCGGAAGGTCAGCCGGTCCAGCCCGCCCGTGCCGGTCACCGTAAAGCTGGAGGTAGCCCAACTGCTGCCCGGCGGCACAGTGGCCACCAGAGTGCCGTTCCACAGCACCTCGATCGAGGTGGTGGCAGAGCTGTAGCCGGGGCGGCTGCGGGCGTCGAAGGACAGGGTGTAGGCCTGGCCAGCCTGCGTCTGGACGTCCTGGTAGAAGCCGTCATAGGCCTTGCCATAGTCGAGCTCGACGAAGTTGACCCCGTCCGTGGCCTGTACGCGGTTGATCGCATTCCAGATCTCAATGGTGCCGCCGGGGATCGCCGTCCAGCCGGCCACCGTCTGGAAACCGGCATAGGTGCCCGGGCTCACGGGCGAGGCCTCGAACGAGCCGTTGACCAGAAGATTGCTGCTGCCTGCTTCAGGGTTGATGGTCAGCGTGAAGGTGTCAGACGCGCTCGTGCTACCATCGCTGGCTACTACCTGCACGGACAGTGAGCCCACATCAGCCTGGCTGGGCGTGCCCGTAAAGGTGCGCGTGGCCGCGCTGAAGCTGAGCCAACTTGGCAGGGCTGCGCCCCCGGCCAGCCCGGCCGTATAGGTGAGCGCATCCCCGTCCGGATCCGTGAAGGCCGTCGCCGGCACCGTGAAGTTGAAAGGCTGGTCCTTTGTGGCGCTCTGGTCCGCAAGCGCTGAAGCCAGCACCGGCGCATCCGGAACAGGTGTCACGTTGACCGCCACGGCACCCTCGTCCGTGAGTGCGCCGTCGGAGACCCTGTAGACGAAGCTCACAACGCCGTTGAAGTTGGGATCGGGCGCGACCTTGAGGGTGCCGTCAGGATTGAGGGTGACGAGGGCCGGGCCGACGTCAACGGAGCTGCCGGCCGCAACAGCACGACCGGCAATCTGGGTGATCGTGAGCGTCGTGTTCGGATCGGCATCCGTGTCGTTGGCGCGCACCGCCAGGTTGACTACCGTGTCTTCGGCGGTTGTGGCACTGTCGTCACCAGCGACCGGCGGCTGGTTGGGTGTACCGCCGCCTGTGGCGCCCACCAGTTTGATGTTGTCGAGCATGGCGCCGTGGCCGTCGGTGCTCTGGGCCTGCAGCTCCCGGAAGGTCAGCCGGTCCAGCCCGCCCGTGCCGGTCACCGTAAAGCTGGAGGTAGCCCAACTGCTGCCCGGCGGCACAGTGGCCACCAGAGTGCCGTTCCACAGCACCTCGATCGAGGTGGTGGCAGAGCTGTAGCCGGGGCGGCTGCGGGCGTCGAAGGACAGGGTGTAGGCCTGGCCAGCCTGCGTCTGGACGTCCTGGTAGAAGCCGTCATAGGCCTTGCCATAGTCGAGCTCGACGAAGTTGACCCCGTCCGTGGCCTGTACGCGGTTGATCGCATTCCAGATCTCAATGGTGCCGCCGGGGATCGCCGTCCAGCCGGCCACCGTCTGGAAACCGGCATAGGTGCCCGGGCTCACGGGCGAGGCCTCGAACGAGCCGTTGACCAGAAGATTGCTGCTATCTGTCATGCCGTGATCCTCAGTTTTTGCAAAGCTAAAAAGTGCTTTGGAGCCGTCGGCTGGACCTTACTTGTCAGCGACAGTCGAGGGCGCGTGCAAAATAGAGCTAACCCAGATTAACGCGCATATAGGCTGGGGCAAAGGAGCTCTTGGTTTCTTAGAGGAGTTACCTATTCTGCGATTGGCTGATCGCCGGTTGCGAATGGATGCGTATGAAGGCCTGCAGAGGACGCTTTAAACTGGGTCAGACGCGCTGGAGCGAAACCGGCGTTGGCGAGCAACGTGATCGGCGAAGTCGCCCAACGCCAACCTGCATGAACGGCCCAGCGGATAATTTTACATTGCAACTGTAGTGTTAGAGGCTGGTGAGCAATTATCTTTCCTTTCGCGTCAGACGACGCAGCAGGATGCGGCTCATGGCGAGATAAAGCAGCATCTCGCCGGTCTCGATCAGGCGTTCGTAGTCCTTGGCGAGCCGCCGGTTGGTGGTCAACCAGGCGATCGTTCGTTCAACAACCCACCTTCGCGCGAGCACCTGAAAGCCACTCGGGCGCGTTGGCGGCTCTGATCCAACCTTCATCCAGACGCCGCCGCTCCATCAGTGTTGCGGGATCGACAACTGCCAGCCCAGCGCTCTGCGCAGCCAGTCCTTCAGCCCACGATAAGCGGTGTCGGCCCACATCAGCTCAATAGCCGGGAAGAGATGCTGCAGACCCTCCAACAGGAGTTCGGCTCCGGCGCGATCGTGGATGTCGGCGGGATGCACGCTGTTCTTCAGCAGATTGCCTTGCGTATCAACGAGAAGATGGCGCTTGCGGCCCTTGATCTTCTTGCCACCGTCGTATCCCCTTGGCCCGCCCATCTCGGTGGTCTTGACCGATTGACTGTCGATGATCGCCGCACTCGGTTGAGGAGACCGGCCGAGCGCACGGCGGTAGCTCTCCCGCAGAACCTGGTTCACGTGCTCCCAGGTGCCATCCTCGCGCCACTGAGCGTAGTGGTAGAAGACGGTGCACCGCGGAGGATACTCGTGCGGCAGCAGGCGCCACTGGGCGCCGGTGCGCAGCAGATAGAAGATCGCATCGACGATGCGGCGCAACGGATAGGTCTGTCGTTGCCCGGCCGGATGGCTGCGGGGGATCAGCGGCTCAAGCCGTGCCCATTCGGCATCAGTGAGATCGCTGGCATAGACGCAAGCATCCATGGCTGCCCTCCAAGCTATCGCAGCAGCCCGCTTCTTCATCGGCAGTCCAGCCAAACCTATTTTGAATCAGTGACTTACATCGCGCAATAAAATTGCTCACCAGCCTCTTAGACCGCCTCAGGCAGGCAGGGCCTGATCGCCGGCGCGCATCGAACAATGGAGTGCGAGGCCGTTCGGCACTGATTCCGCCAAATCGATGCGCATCTTGTCGGACGCCAGCTTGTCAGCCATGAAGGCTGACGGCCCACGGTCGCTTAACTCTCAAGGTTTTGCGCAAGGCGGTATGCCGCGCGGGATGTCGACGATCGGACGGTATAAAGCTGACCATCTGTCATACCTATGGATTCTAAGAAACAGATTTTTCCAGCATCTGCCGCACTTTATGCAGGCCCAGGGAACCTGCAATGACCATGTATGGATCCCTAATCCCAAGGAACTTCATCTCGATCTCTGAATCACCGCGCCGAATAGTGCGATCGCGGTGGATTGTTCGTTCCTGACATTATGTTTGGACATGATCGCGGTTGAATTGCGGTGGTGGTTGCGGAACCTAAGCTACCAGCGCATACAGGGCCAGATGATCTTGAAAACAGAAGCAACGGCGCCTTAACGAGGGCGAAAGGTTGGCTCATCACGGCCGGCTCAAGGTATACTGTCAAGAGCAACGCAAGGGGCTGTGAATCGTGCAAGACGAATATGGATTACCGAACTGTTGTTCTTCTGCTAACTGCGCTCTCATCTAAGAATGTATTCGACAGCGAGAGCCCTCTTGCAGCGGGGTGATCTCTATCGATAGGAGGCGGTCATAGACGTCCTAGTCATCGGTGCAGGAGTTGTCGGGCTTGCCGTGGCGCGCGCACTCGGCCATCGCGGCCACAACGTCATCGTGGCCGAGGCGACTGGCAACATCGGCAATGGGGTCTCCTCGCGCAATAGCGAGGTGATCCATGCGGGGATGTATTACCTGTCCGGCTCCCTGCGCGCCCGCCACTGCGTCCACGGTCGGCGCATGCTCTACGCCTTCTGCGAGAGCCATAGAGTGCCCTATGCCAAATGTGGCAAGCTGATTGTGGCCACCAATGATCTCGAACAGGCCAAGATCGAGGGGATCTATGAGCAGGGGCTCGCCAACGGTGTGGAGGGACTCTCCTTCCTGACAGGCGAGGAGGCGAGGGCGCTTGAGCCGAACCTCGCCTGCACCGGCGCGGTCCTGTCGCAGGAGACCGGCATTGTCGACAGCCATGCGCTGATGCTGGCCCTCCAGGGCGACCTCGAAGCCGCCGGCGGGGTCATCGCCTTCCACACTCCCGTGGAGCGCATTGCGCAGAATGGAATGGGATGGTCCGTGCAGGTCGGCGGAACTGAGCCGACCAAGGTGGTGGTCGATGCGGTGGTCAACGTCGCGGGCCTCGGTGCCCAGGCAGTTGCCCGTGGGACGGAGAACTATCCAACCGAGCGCGTGCCACCGCTCGTACTGGCCAAGGGCAATTACTTCGGCTGCCTCGGCAAGCCAGCCTTCTCGCGTCTGATCTATCCGGCTCCGGTTGATGGCGGACTGGGAACTCATGTTACGCTCGATCTGTCCGGGCGCATGCGCTTCGGGCCTGACGTGGAATGGGTCGAGCGGGAGGAATACGAGGTTGACCCAGCCCGAGCCGAAAGCTTCTACGCTTCCATTCGGCGCTACTGGCCCGGCCTACCTGTTGGAGCGCTCGTTCCCGATTACTGCGGCATTCGGCCGAAGCTCACCGGACCGGGTGAGAAGGCTGCCGACTTCATGATCGACGGCCCAGCGGAGCATGGACTTCCCAGCCTAATCCATCTCTTCGGCATTGAGAGCCCCGGCTTGACCTCCAGCCTGTCGATTGCCGAGGATGTGGCAGAAAGATTATTGCAGCAGGTGAAGGGTGAAAGCAGATGCTTCCATGGCCAAATTCTTCTGAATAAGGTCGATTAGCGCGCCACCATCGTCCGTCGCCGACGTCGGAGGGTGCAGTTAGAATTGTCTCAGATGGCTCGGCACCACGTGATGCAGTCTGTCTGGCGCTCCGCCAGCGTGAGGGTAGCCTCTGAAAGTGGCGTCACCCGTTCGCTGGAGTTGCTCATTCGATCACAACCGTCACCTGCTGACCCCGCCGGACAAACGACTCGTACCGGTACCGTACACCGTGCTTGGCAATGAATTCCGCAAACGCCTTTTTCTCGTGCTCGCGCCAGCCGGGATAGTTGAAGTACTCATCAAAGACGATGACACATTCAGGCTGAATCCTATCGGCCAGAGTGTCAAAGATGAACTTCGTCGAAGAATAAAGGTCGCAATCGACATGCAAGAAGGAAACGGGACCGGTGTGACGCTCGAGAAATGACGGCAATGTTTCGGAAAACCAACCCTTGATGAGATGGACGTGAGCTGGGACTGTCGGCAAAGGTCCAGCAAACTTGCCTTTGGGGTGGTCTCCGCGCCAGTCTTCCGGGAGGCCCTCGAACGAATCAAAACCATAGACTGCGTCGTCATGGAGTGAACTGATGTGATTGATGCTTCGGCCCGTCGCGACGCCAAACTCAAGGAACAGCCCATTGGGCTTGGCCAAGGTTATTGCATGGGAGAGCCCTTCGAGATCCGTCCGAAATGTCTTGGCGGTAAGCATGTGGCGCTCGTAGTATTCGGCGCTTTCAAAGGCCGCTTTGAGGTTGGCAGCCTCGACCACATCAAAGGTATCAAACCATCTTTGTACGGATCCTCCCTGCAGAATGATCTTTCGGGCTCGGAGGGCAATCCGGTCGAATGGGCTTAGCAACAGGTTTTTCATGAATTCGAATCTCCGTAAGAGTTTGTTGCTAGCCCCAAGCTCAAACGATGCCGGCGGTGAACAACAATGTGAAGAATCGTTCACTTTGCCGTAAGTGACGGGCTGTGCCTATTCGAACTTCGGATGCGGCCCGTTGCAATGTCCAATCATGTTGATTCTCCAATTTGTCTGTGAAAGCCAAACAAATTCCATAGATAAGCACCCGCAGCCGGTACAGGCGATGACTGCGAGCGAGGACAACGAGCTTTAATGCCAATTTGAGATGATTGAGCAGCATCCAACATTTGTCTCGGCGACTGCCGTGCCTCAGGGTTGTCCAAAAGTGGTTCCGAACATGGTACCTGAACATCTCAATTCGCTTTACATCCGTTTCCGTCAGCAGGGACAATTGCTTCATCTGGGCCCGCTTGTGCAAGACTTTGCTCTTTCCAACCACGAATGCGTCGAACCCACAGCGCCTGATGCGCAGTGTATACTCAAAATCATCCCCCCAGATGAAAAAGCGCCGATTGGGAAGAAGGCAGCGCGTAACAGCCTCGCGGCTGATCAACACCGACACGAATGTTGCCTGCCTGATTTTGACAAGCCCCTTGTCGAGATGGATATCCCACGACGGATAGGAACCGCTGGGCATGCTAGTATCCACAACCGGAGTGTTCATGGGCGTCATGCCATCCGACGCTCTGACGGTGCTGCAGAGGAAGCCGATATTCGGCATTCCGCAATGGACCTCCAATGCAGCGAGGGCGTCCGCAGCGGGTTCGACATCATCGTCCATTAGCCAAATCCAGTCAGCACCTTGCTCGTAGGCATGTCGGATGCCCCAATAGAATCCCCCAGCCCCACCTTCGTTCTCGTGCAGTCGAATGTAGTCGACGTCAGAAGCGTCTAAGATCCCATTTTGCAGAAGGAGGTCCCGCGTTTCATCGCTACTGGCGTTATCCAGGATGATAATGCTGTCAAGGCGACGCTCTTGCGCCCGTAAGGCAGTTAGGCATTCCAGGAGAAGTTCTTTTCGGTTGTACGTTACTACAACGGCTGCGATTCGAGGTTTCATAGGATGCCTCCAAGCGTGGCGCGAAATCCAGGCCGCGAGGGAACTGAAACTCGCCTAAAGCAATGCCTGCCGACTCCAATCATCGCGATGCGCATGATAATGAGAGGTTCGAGCATACTCACGCCAAGCAAGCTTCGTTGCTTGGCGTGTTTCGCGCTCCCGCTTGGACGTGCATACTGCCTAATCAAGCCATTATGTCAAACGGCTGCCGGATTGGACGCAGGGTTCTGATCAGCGGGAACTGTCTTGCTACCATATAGGGCCAACCTATTGGCAGATTCCCTGATCTACGGCGGCGAGATGCGAACTCGACGCTGGCCATGGCACATCATGATGCCACTCACTAGCCGCTGCTTAGGCTTCGACATAAGGAAGCACACCGAGAAGGTGTTCAGACGGCACGACGCCTGATAGAGCAGGATGCTGTGTTGTTGAAGCCGCCTCATTTCACAAGCAGACTGCATGTTGTGCCACTTGGTCTATTGGACAAACGGATTGATCTTGGCAAAAAGGAAGTACCTTCGGCAGCTGGTTTTTGCTGGAGCACGACTATTTGATCATCTTCAAGTTGCCGGTGAGCATCAGCAGCAACAAGGATTGCCCTGTCACCGGTACGAAATCAGCGAAGTCAGTCTCCACCAGTTCCAAGTCATTCAAACTGTAACGCGTCCCTCATTCGGGACTACAGGTTTGCCTGCTTGTGACCTGAACCGCTAGTCAAGAACAGTCCGAATCTCTGGGCTCAGAATACCGACTTCCTATCTGCGTTTCCGGGATAATCACACGTTCAGCGACGCCGCAGCACAGTTTCTGCCTCTAACGTGGAGATCTGGGCAGTCGGCTGATAGTTAAACCCGCCTTGGCGCCCGAATGACTCAATGCCAA
>NZ_JAFBID010000052.1 GCF_016811235.1 Microvirga arabica | reverse complement strand
GCTATCTGCTGTCCACGCGCAGAGAGCCGCTCGGTGAGCATTGTCACAGCAAAGTCCAGCCGAAGCCGCGTCATCGCCGAGGCTCCAATGAACGTCAACCAGACTGTCGCATAAACGGCCGACTCGTCGATCCAGTAGATTGGCAGACCCGCATACCGGGTTGTGACATTGATCAAAATCAGCAGGGTCAGGACGCCCATAAAGCCCATGATCGCGACGCGCTCGAAAGCCAGCAGTCCATTGGAGAGGGCAACGACGGCGCGTACTGGCCAAGGTGGCATGTGGGAGCTGGGCGATGGCTCACATGCCAGTAATGTATTCGGTTCGTTCACTCGCACAGCTCCATTGCCAGCCAACTGAAAGCATACCGTATACAATCTACGGATCAACCAAGATGTAGGGCGTTTCTCCCCGCCATCCCGTAGAGGACGGTCCTGATAGGGCCATTGACACTCGGAGATGGGGCTGCTCAAGCAGCCTCAAGCCCATGGCCTCGCGCTCAAGGGGATCAAGAATGGAAAAGGCCCACGGGCGAGTGGGCCTCTTACCTGTCTCTTAGGCAGCGTATTTCTGCACGGTTCCGGGCTGCCTGCTCCACTCCGCATACCATGCGTCGAAGAGCTTGAGTTGGGATTCAGCATAGCCCCGCTGACTATCTGAGAGAGCATCAGTTTCGTTGAAATGAAGCGCATATTCTGGGTTACCCTTCAGCGCCATCAGATGCTTATAGTACAATACCAGATCCGGTCCCTCGTCGAAGGACGACAGAACGTGCAGCGCCTCCTCCAGCTCCTTTGCCCGCTGGCGGGCCTCGGCATCACCCTTCGCAGCGGCCTGGGCAAGAGCGCATAGGTGCAGTACCTCGCGGGGCAGGACGTTGCCAATGCCGGTGATCGCACCGGTGGCGCCGCAATTGACAAAGCCGTGGAACACTGCGGTATCGACACCAACCATCAGCGTCACACCGTCGTCCTGGCTGGTGATGTGCTCGGCCGCATAGGTCAGGGCCTCGGTACCGCCGAATTCCTTGAAACCGATCAGGTTCGGATGCTCGGCGCGAAGAGCAAAAAACAGATCACCACGGGTCGCGAAGCCGTAGTACGGGCTGTTGTAGATCACTGCCGGCAGATCGGGAGCGGCAGCGAGGATCGCCTTGAAGTGGTGGCGCTGAGCGGTGAGCGACGACCCGCGGGAGAGGACGCGCGGAATCACCATCAGGCCCTGAGCGCCGACCCTCTGTGCGTGCGCGGCGTGGGCCACTGCGGCGGTGGTGTTGACAGCTCCGGTTCCGACGATGACCGGCACACCGGCCTTCACCAGGCGCTCCACACCTTCCATGCGCTGCTCGTCAGTCAGGAGCGGCCAGTCGCCCATCGATCCGCAGTAGACAACCGCGGACATGCCGGACGCGATCAGTTCCTCGCCTTTGCGCACGAGAGCGTCGAAGTCGGGGCTGCGATCGGCCTTGCAAGGCGTCATAAGCGCCGGGATGCAGCCGGAAAAAATCTTGGGTTCCACGCGGTTCTCCTCCAGAAGCCAGTGTCTCTGCCCGCATAGCTGTTGTGGGCAGCTCTAAGATCCGCCAAGTTTTGGATCAACTGGCGATTTTATACAATCTACATTATGTCGAGTCAACACGTGTTAACAGGAGCAGCGGCACAAGCGCCGAGATAGGAGAGTGGCGTCTCTCCAAATAACCTCTACAGCGCCCGTCGGGCGCGCTCAGCCACAGCCATCCATGATGTTAGAAGGCGGAGAATGCGTCGAGTCGACGATGGTGGCGACCGTGTCGATGGCACGTGGCCTCCGCGAAGGTGCAGGCTCTGTCCAATCAAGGGTGCACTTCGGCCATGTTCACGCTCCTCACACCGTTCTGCCGCATCTCAATTGCTCTCGCTTTGCCAAACGTTGGGTGCGCGGTCGTGCTTTGGTGCCAGATTCCTCCCTAGCATCGACATAGCTGGATTTACCAGGCGCAGCGGTTGCGCGATCGGAAGCGGTCGTTAAGTCCTGTCGCGCGCCGTCATCACATCCCGTCTCCCTGCAGAGTTCATAGACGACAAGCCCGGTTTTTCGAGCCGACTGCGTTCTCAGTTCAACATTAGTGATGAAATGTGTCCACGGTTATGACGCGGAGGACAATCTGATCTGAAGGAGAACGCTCCGCTACGCGACAGCTCCTTGCACTTCTTCGCCTAGTCCCCACTCACACGGACCAAGAGATAGGTCTTTCGGACGCCTGAAAAGGCCACTGACCCGACGAGTAGTATGCAATATCACCCAAACTTTGCCCTCAAAGAAGAATTTCCATATTGCAAATTGTATCCAATATGCGAATGTCCTGCCCGCTGATCCTAGGCGGGACTGCCGGGTTCGGACATGAATAAACAGGGAACTAAATAATGAAACTGAGGACAACAGCGGCAGCTATTTTCATCGGCATGCTCGCCGCCATGCCTGCCAAAGCAGACAAGCTCGACGATATTATTGCCTCTGGCACCCTGCGCTGTGCCGTCACACTCGACTTCCCGCCGATGGGGTCACGCGACGAGAAGAACCAGCCGGTCGGCTTCGACGTTGACACCTGTAACGATCTGGCCAAGGCACTCGGCGTGAAGGCCGAGATCGTCGAGACCCCGTTCCCGGACCGCATTCCGGCGCTCGTCTCGGACCGTGCGGACGTAGGCGTTGCCTCGACCTCCGACACGCTGGAGCGCGCCAAGACCATCGGCTTCTCGATCCCGTACTTCGCCTTCAAGATGGTCGTCCTCACCAAGGATGGAACAGGCATCGACACGTATGAGAGCCTGAAGGGCAAGAAGACCGGCTCGACCTCCGGCACCTACGAAGCGATTGCACTCGAGAAAGACATGAAGGCATGGGGCGGCGGTTCCTTCCGTCCTTACCAGACACAGGCTGACGTGTTTCTCGCACTCTCCCAAGGCCAGATTGATGCGACCGTCGTCACCAACACGGTGGCCCAGGCCACGGTCAAGTCCGGCAAATTCAAGGGCTTCGTGGTGAAGGGCGATGCCCCTTATGTGACCGACTATGTCGCCTTGATTGGCTTGCGCCAGGAGCAGGGCCTGCTCAATTACCTCGACCTGTTCGTGAACCAGCAGGTCCGAACCGGCCGCTACAAGGAGTTGTACGACAAGTGGGTAGGCGGCGGTGAGGCGCCTGACCTCACAGTCAAAGGCGTCTATCGCTGATTGGCTGCTGAACGGGCGGAGGCTAACACCGCCTCCGCCTTTCTCAGGGCACCTCAGTTGTTTGGACCGCGTTCATCATGCTGAATTACACATTTCATTGGCGCCCGGCCTTCAACGCCCTTCCCGACATGCTGTGGGGCGCTCTGGTGTCCCTCCAGATTGCCGTACTGTCGATGGTGATCGGCGTCGTCCTTGCCGTGTTTCTGGCGCTCGGGCGCCAGTCGAATAATAAACTTCTCTATGGTTTCTCAACTGGATGGGTCGAGCTTGCGCGCAACACGCCTGCTCTGTTCCAGATCTACATGACGTACTTCGGTCTGGGCTCCTTCGGTATTCACTTGGATTCCTATGTGGCGCTTCTCGCTGGGATCGCCTTCAACAATGCGGGCTATCTAGCCGAGACATTCCGCGGCGGCCTTCGTGCCATCCCGCATACGCAGACACGCGCCGCCCGCTCGCTCGGCATGACCGCACCGCAGGCGTTCCGCCTCATTGTGCTGCCGCAGATGTTTCGCATCGTCTTCTATCCCATGACCAACCAGATGGTCTGGGCACTGCTGATGACCTCGCTTGGCGTTACGGTCGGCCTCAATACCGATCTCACCGGCGTCACGCAGGATCTGAACGTGCGCACCTTCCGTACCTTCGAGTTCTTTGCCATCGCGGCGCTCATCTACTACCTACTGGCCAAGCTCATCACCCTCTCATCGCGCCTCTTCGCCTGGCGTCTGTTCCGGTACTAAGGGAGGTTGCGATGTTCGAGACAAGTCTCACCTGGAACGACATTCTTTTCCTTCTCCAGGGTGCGGGAACAACGCTGACCATTACATTCTGGGCAGTGCTCGGCGGCACCATCCTGGGGATGCTCTTTGGTCTCATCCGTGCCACGTCACCGTGGTGGGTCAACGCGCCGATCGGGTTCGTGCTGGATATTCTGCGCTCAGTGCCCCTCCTGATCCAGTTCGTGCTCGCAAACTCATTCAAGTCCATCCTCAAGCTCCAAGTATCTGCCTTCACGGTAGGCTGCGTGGTGCTTGCTCTCTACACGGCGGCGTACTGTGCCGAGATTGTTCGCGGCGGCATCCTGGCCGTTCCGCCGACCACACGTCGAGCCGCCCGCTCCTTGGGCATGACCTACACGCAGGATCTGACCAACATCGTCTTCCCTATGGCCTTGCGTGTTGCGTTGCCCAGCTGGATCGGCCTCACTCTGGGCGTCATGAAGGACACAGCGCTGGTTCTCTGGATCGGCATCGTCGAACTGCTGCGGGCGTCCCAGGTGATTGTGACCCGCATTCAGGAGCCGCTGTTCGTTCTCTCGATCGCCGGTCTGATCTACTTCCTCATGAGCTTCCCGATCGCACGGCTCGGGGCGCAGCTCGAAAAGCGGTGGCGCGAAAATGATTGAGTTAAAAGACGTTCGGAAAAGTTTCGGCAGCCTAGAGGTGCTGAAGGGCGTCAGCCTCACCGTTCAGAAGGGTGAGGTGCTCTCGGTCATCGGCGGCTCGGGCTCGGGCAAGTCCACGATGCTCATGTGTATCAACGGTCTGGAGCCAATCCAAGGCGGGCAGATCCTCGTCGACGGCACGGATGTGCATGCCCGCAGTACGGACCTCAATAAGCTGCGGCAGAAGATCGGCATCGTGTTCCAACAGTGGAATGCCTTCCCACACCTCACCGTGCTCGACAATGTCATGCTCGCGCCCCGCAAGGTGCTGGGCAAGAGCAAGAAGGAAGCGGAGGAGATTGCGGTCAAGCAACTCACTCACGTGGGTTTGGGCGAGAAGCTGAAGGTCTATCCCTCCAAGCTGTCCGGCGGCCAGCAACAGCGCATGGCCATTGCGCGGGCGCTCGCCATGTCGCCGGACTACATGCTCTTCGACGAGGTCACCTCCGCACTTGATCCGCAGCTTGTGGGCGAGGTGCTGGACACCTTGAAGATGCTCTCGGAAGAGGGCATGACCATGATCCTCGTCACCCACGAGATCCGCTTCGCGCGAGATGTGTCCGACCGGGTCGCGTTCTTCCACAAGGGCCTGATTCATGAGATCGGCGCCCCTGACCAGGTGATCGGAAACCCGCAGAGGCCCGAGACCATCGACTTCCTGAAATCCGTTCTTTGAAGGTACAGGTATCGATCTCGCAGAAACTCATCTTCAGACAGCCCTGCTCGGAGAGCTCAATGCGTACGTCGAAAGTCGTTCATGTCGTCAGCTGCCATGCGGAAGGGGAGGTGGGCGACGTGATCGTCGGCGGCGTCGCGCCGCCTCCGGGCGACACAATCTGGGAGCAGTCCCGCTTTGTCGCCAGAGACGAAACCCTGCGTAACTTCGTCCTGAACGAGCCGCGCGGTGGTGTCTTCCGGCACGTGAACCTTCTCGTGCCACCGAAGAACCCGCAGGCGCAGATAGGCTGGATCATCATGGAGCCCGCTGACACTCCGCCCATGTCGGGCTCCAACTCCATCTGCGTGTCCACTGTCCTGCTCGACACCGGCATTATCCCGATGCAGGAGCCAGAAACCCGGCTCACTCTCGAAGCGCCAGGCGGCCTTGTCGAGGTCACGGCAGCCTGCCGGGCCGGCAAAGCGGAGCGGATCACGGTTCGCAACGTGCCCTCGTTCGCCGACAAGCTCGACGTGAAGCTCGAAGTGGAGGGCGTTGGCACGCTCACGGTGGACACAGCCTATGGCGGCGACAGCTTCGTGATCACGGATGCGACGGCGCTCGGCTTTGCGATCCGCCCCGACGAGGCGAAGGATCTGGCGGAGATCGGCATCAGGATCACCCGCGCGGCCAACGAGCAGATCGGCTTCAGACATCCAGAGCTTCCGGGCTGGGATCACATTTCTTTCTGCCAGATCGCGGCGCCGCTCGTTGACCGACACGGTGTTCCACACGGCGCCAACGCCGTGGTGGTGCGCCCCGGCAAGATTGACCGCTCGCCGACCGGCACGGGCTGCTCGGCCCGCATGGCAGTGCTTCACGCGCGCGGCATCCTGAAGGTCGGCGACAGCTTCGTGGGCCGCTCTATCATTGATTCGGAGTTCATCTGTCGGATCGAGAGCGAGGTGACGGTGGGTGGCAGGCCCGGCATCATCCCGTCGATCTCCGGACGCGCTTGGATCACCGGCACCCATCAGCACATGCTCGATCCCGACGATCCGTGGCCGGATGGCTACCGGCTGTCGGATACCTGGCCGCAGATGTAAACCTGTCGACACCGCTATATGAAAGCCTCGGACACGAACGGGCCTGGACCAAATGAGTGAAGAAATCACCCTCCCGCTGGACGAGGTTATGCGGATCAGCATCGACGTTCTCAAGGCAGGTGGTCTTTCCGACGACCATGCGCATGCCATCGCCGAGATCGTCTATGCGGGCCAGCGCGACGAGTGTCATTCCCACGGTATGTATCGGCTTCTCGGCTGCGTACGTTCCGTGAAGGAAGGCAAGGTCAATCCGAAAGCGGTGCCGGACGTGGTGGACCACGCACCTGCCGTTGTGCGCATCGATGCCCATTTCGGGTTCTCTCCGCTCGCGTTCGAGCGCGGCAAGCCGTTGCTCGTCGAGAAGACCCGCCGGACAGGCCTCGCCGCCATGGCGATCAACAACTGCTATCACTTCTCTGCTCTCTGGCCAGAGGTGGAGGCGATCAGCGCGGACGGCCTTGTGGCGCTCGCGATGACCCCGAGCCACAGCTGGGTTGCGCCGGCAGGTGGCAATAAGCCCGTGTTTGGCACGAACCCAATCGCGTTCGCCTGGCCACGCCCCGATGGACCGCCCTTCGTGTTCGACTTCGCCACGAGCGCTATCGCCCGAGGCGAGATCGAGCTGCACCGGCGTGCGGGCAAGCCTATTCCCACCGGCTGGGCCATAGACAGCGAAGGCAATCCCACTAACGATCCGACGGCCGCTCTGGCCGGTGCCATGCTGACCTTCGGTGGCCACAAGGGTTCTGCCCTCTCGGCCATGATCGAGCTGATGGCAGGTCCTCTGATCGGCGACATGACCAGTGCGGAATCCATGGCCTTCGATGAAGGGGTCGGCGCCGCCCCTTGCCACGGCGAGTTGATCCTAGCCTTCGATCCGAAGGTGTTTCTCGGTGCCGATGCCACGCAGCACGTATCCCGGGCCGAGAAAATGTTTGAGTCGATCGTCGGCCAAGGTGCGCGACTGCCCTCGCAGCGCCGCTATGAAGCCCGTGCGCGCAGCAAGGTGAACGGGGTGCACATTCCCAAGGCGCTCTACAACGACCTGCAGGCTCTCCTGGCACGCTGATGAAAAGAACCATCATGAACGAGGCCGTTTTCCGCGGTGCCGCCTTCGGTCATGGCGAGGCTGCGGGCGAGATCATCGCCAGCGACGTGGAGTTGAGCTTCTGGGGCGGCGTCGATCCACTCAGTGGTGAGGTCATCGACCGGCATCATCCCCTGAGCGGCCAGATTCTGACGGGCAAGGTTCTTGTCATCCCCAGTGGACGTGGCTCCTGCTCGGGCAGCGGAGTTATCCTAGAGCTTCTTCTCACGGGAAAGGCACCCGCAGCCATAGTGGCCGAGCGTGAGGATGATATCCTCACGCTCGGCGTCGTGATCGCGGAAGAAGTCTTTGGGAAATCCATTCCCGTGGTCGTACTCAACCCAAGAGAATTCCTACAGGTAGCCACAGCACGTTATGCACGGGTTGACGGCAATCGCGTTGTATGTGGCAATGATCCTGACGCAGTGCGGGCGCTGCCGCTTGCCGAAAGAGAGCCGAGAAACAATGTTTCTGATCTCAGTATGAGCAAAGCGGATCAGGCATATCTGGATGGCACCTACGGTAAGGCCGCGCAGGTAGCCATGAAAGTCATTCTACGCATGGCTCACCTACAAGGCGCCAATCGGCTGATCGACGTCACGCAGGCGCATATCGATGGCTGCGTCTATACCGGTCACGGGTCGCTGAGGTTCGCGCAGCAGTTGCGGGACTGGGGTGGGAGGGTTACCGTGCCGACGACGCTGAATTCAATCTCTGTCGATCACCGCCGCTGGCGTGTACAGGGCATCGACCCAGCCTTTGGAGAGCCGGCGAGCCAATTGGGTGACGCGTATATTGATATGGGCGCACAACCCACCTTCACTTGCGCACCTTACCTTCTCGATTCTGCCCCAGACAAAGGCGAGCAGATCGTCTGGGCGGAGTCCAACGCTGTCGTCTATGCCAACAGCGTGCTCGGCGCGCGGACAATGAAATATCCAGATTTTCTTGACATCTGCATTGCGCTGACGGGCCGCGCACCACTGGCCGGATGTCATATTGAGAGCGGCCGGAGGGCGGCTCTCCGGATCAACGTGCCGAAGCTGAAGAATTTTGACGATGCGTTTTACCCACTGCTCGGCTATCACGTCGGCCTCGTGGCTGCGAACAGGATTCCTGTCCTGACCGGGCTCGAACAGGCTGCGCCCTCACAGGATGACCTGAAGGCCTTTGGGGCTGCATTTGCGACCACCTCAAGCGCGCCCATGTTCCACATTCTCGGCGTGACACCCGAGGCAGTGACATTGAACGATGCAACCGGCGGGACAAGCGTTCCGACTGTCGAGATTTCCATTGAGGACCTGCTCCAGAGCTGGCGCGAGCTCGACAGTGCCCCCAGTTTATCGGTCGATCTCGTATCGCTCGGCAATCCGCATTTCTCCTTCAGTGAGTGCGAAAAGCTCGCCATTCTCTGCCGCGGTCGCACGAAGCATAACGACGTATCGGTTGTCGTGACCTGTGGGCGCGCCACACATGACAAGGTACGGAAAGCCGGGATTCTATCGGAGCTCGAGCGCTTCGGGGTTCAGTTCGTCACGGATACGTGCTGGTGCATGATCACCGAGCCGATCGTTCCACCGACGGCTGCAACGATCATGACCAATTCCGGCAAGTATGCCCATTACGGCCCGGGCCTCACGGGAAGAAGCTTCCACTTCGGAAGCCTCGCGGCTTGTGTTGAGGCGGCCTGCACTGGGGTCACAAGCGATGGATCTCCGCCTTGGCTCAGAGATTGTCTGAGGTGACATTGGCGAAGTGGTTTAGTCATTCTGCTAATGCGAACTGCAGATCATTGTAGAGCATAGCCGGCATACCTGAACCATCCTCGAGCATCCCTTGCGGTGATGATGTCGAGGGCTGGTTTGAGTTCCGCCTCCAAGGCTTCGAGGCTGCGGGCCGCTGTCGCCTTGAGCCGCTCTTTCACCTGGCCCCAGGCGTGCTCGATCGGGTTGAACTCGGGCGATTAGCGCGGCAGGTACACCAGTCCGATGCCGGCTTGGTCGAGCAGTTCCCGCACTTTGGCGGCGTGGTGCGGGTGCAGGTTGTCCAGCACCAGGATGGGATCCGGCACGTTCTGCCACTGGCGGATTTTAGCGTGGGTTCCCCGTTCAAGCTCGGAAGGCATTCTCAGGGAGCCGGTCTCCGCAGTCGCTGCAAGCCCGTTTCGTGAGTTTTCTGCGCCTGTGGTAGGGTATGCACAATTGGCTGTTCAGCCTTGTCTCTTAGACCCGCCAGCCTCCGCCCGCAACAGTTCCAGGCCTGCCGCTACATGGACGAAAAGAACCTCCACATCCTGCGTCTTCTTCAGCAGAATGCCCGGCTCCCCCTCAAGACTCTCGCTGGCAAGGTCGGGTTGGCGCGCAGCTCCGTCCGCGAGCGGATCGCCCGTATGGAGGCTGAAGGCATCATCCTCGGGTATAAGGCTGATGTGCAAGCGGACCATCAGGGAGGGGGAGCGGTCCGGGCTTTGCTGCTGATCCGGCTGAGGCGAACGCCGGCGCGGGAGACTGTTTCCCGCATCACAGCCCTTCTGGCCGTTCGCCGGTGCCTTTCCGTCAGCGGCGACCTTGATCTTGTGGTCGAAATCGAGGCCGCTGCCATGTCAGGTCTCAACGCTGCCCGGGACGAGATCGCTCTCATGCCGGACATCGCAGACGTCACAACGGCGATTGTTCTCAAGGATGGGAAGCCTGCCTGACTGGAGGTGATCGATGGTCGAGCCGCCAAAATGGCGGCTCGACCGCCGTATTGGCAGGTGCAGCCGCCGCTCCGTTGGTGCCAAATTCTATGAAACCACGAACCCGGAATGCTATTGTGACCATCCTCAACGACCCTCGCCCCGCCTTTTCAAGCGCTGAGGCGCACAGGCATCTGCGGGCGCACTTTGGCATTGAGGGTGAGTTGACCCCTCTGCCAAGCGAGCGGGACCAGAACTTCCTGGTCGAGACACCGGACGGGCAGAACTTGACGTTCAAGATCATGAACGCCGCAGAGCCTCTCTCAGCCATCGAGTTTCAGACCTCTCTTCTGCGCCACTTGGAGATTTGCGATCCAGGCTTGGACGTCCCGCGTATCCTGCCCACGGTGGACGGGCATGGTTTTGCTCTGATCGATAGCGCGTCAGGACGGCACGCCGTGCGCCTTGTCACCTATCTTCCAGGGCGCCCGCTCGCCGAGGAGGAAAAGACACCGGAGATCCTACATGGGCTCGGGAGGCTCCTCGGGCAGCTCGATCGCGCACTTGCCAGCTTTGGCCACCCGGGTGCACACCGCTCCTTCGATTGGGAGATCCGGACGACGCCCCTGTCGCGGGAGCGCCTGCAGGCCGTCACCGATCCCGAGCAGCGTCGCCTCGTGGAGAACGCTCTCGACACCTACGATGCCCGTGTCGCGCCGGTTCTGAAGCACCTGCGCTGCGGAGTCATCCATAACGACGCCAACGACTGGAATGTCCTTGTCGCTGACGGACGCGTGAACGGCCTCATTGATTTCGGCGATGCCGTGCATTCTCCCATCGTCGCCGACCTCGCCGTCGCTTGCACCTATGCAATGCTTGATGTGATCAACCCCATTGAGGCGGCCGCCCGGATTGTCGCCGGCTACCATGCAGAATATCCGCTTCAGGATGCAGAGTTTGTCGTGATCCTGGATCTGATCATGGCCCGCCTCGCCATCAGCGTCACCATGGCGGCAGCCCGCCGCGCGGGCGCTGCCGATGATCCCTACCTCTTCGTCAGCGAGAAGCCTGCATGGGATCTGCTGCGAAAGCTCTCGGTGATCGATCATCGCATCGCAACTGGCATCTGGCGTCAGGCCTGTGGGCTTGAGGCTGCCTCAGGTGCCCGTCGCATCCGGGAGTGGCTCTCTGCCAATCGCCGGAGCTTGGCGCCCCTCATGAACCCGCACCCGGCGCGCCAGGCAAAGCATATCCTGAGTCTCGGCAGCCTTGACGAGCCCTTGGCTGCTGCAAGCGCTGCCCAAGACAATGCTGGCGCCGACCGCGCCTATGCCGAGCTCGCGCGACAGCACGGGTTCACCCTTGGCCTGGGCCCCTGGGGGGAGCGGCGCGTCATCTACACTGCGCCTTTCTTCGAATCGGTGTTGGCCGAAGGCGAGCGCCGCAACGTGCATCTCGGCCTTGATATCTTCGCGCCGGCGGGAACCGAGATGTTTACGCCCTTGGCGGCGACGGTCGTTGCAGCCACGATCAACCCGGAACCACAGGATTATGGCGGGCTCATTCTACTCGAGCACGAGCCGGAGCCTGGCCTGCGCTTCTGGACCCTGTGGGGCCATCTCGACCATGCCTCAGTCCGAAAGCGCCGTATCGGGGAGCGGCTCGATGTTGGCAGCTTCGTGGCCCGGCTCGGGGACTATGCAGAAAACGGCGGCTGGGTGCCCCATGTTCACCTGCAATTGATCACGGTGCCGTACGAGGATGTCAGCATCATTCCCGGCGTCGGCGAAGAGGCGTTCGTCACAGTCTGGGAAGATCTCTACCCGCGCCCTTACGATTTCGCAGGCTTGGCGCCCGAAACCTTCGTGAGGAGCGGCCGCACAAGGGAGGAGCTGGTTCACAGGAGGCGCGAGCGGCTGGGGCGCAACGTCAGCATGTCCTACAGCACCCCTCTCAAAATGGTGCGAGGTGAAGGCGTCTGGCTCTACGACGATTCAGGACGTGCCTATCTTGACTGCTATAACAACGTCGCACATCTCGGACACTGCCATCCAAACGTGGTGAAGGCGATCGCACGTCAATCAGCGCTTCTCAACACCAATACCCGTTATCTCCACGATGCCATCATCGACTATACGGAGAAGCTGGCCATAACTCTCCCGAAAGAGCTCGACACCTTCTTCGTTGTGTGTACGGGCAGTGAGGCCAATGACTTGGCCTTGCGCATGGCGCGAACTGTCACGGCCCGAAACGACATGCTGGTGCTCGACTGGGCCTACCATGGCCACACGCAGGCCCTGATCGACATCAGCCCCTACAAGTACAAGAGAAAAGGAGGCGGTGGGCGGCCTTCCTTCACCCATGAGCTACCGATCCCGGAGGTCTACCGGGCACCCATTGCCGGGGCACCGGAGGAGATCGCCTGCCATTACGCCAGCGAGGCGGGAAGGATCATTTCCAGCCTCACGTCGGGAGGCCATGCTCCGGCAGCTTTCATCGCCGAGACGATCCCGAGCGTGGCCGGCCAAATCTTTCTTCCTCCGGGATACCTGAAGGAGGTCTACGCCCATGTTCGTCGTGCAGGCGGCGTCGTGATCGCCGACGAGGTGCAGGTCGGGTTCGGCCGTGTTGGAAGCTCCATGTGGGCTTTCGAGGAACATGGTGTAGTTCCAGATATCGTCACGATGGGCAAGCCCATCGGCAATGGCCACCCTCTTGCAGTGGTCGCAGTCCGGCGGGACATCGCGGACGCCTTCGCCAATGGCATGGAATACTTCAACACCTTCGGCGGAAATCCCGTCTCCTGTGCCGCGGGCCTTGCGGTTCTTGAAACCCTTGAGCAGGAGAACCTGCTTGCCAATGCGTCCGAGCAGGGCGCCTATCTCCTGGAGGGCATGATGGCTCTTCAGTCGAAGTACCCGGCCATAGGCGACGTGCGCGGCCGTGGCCTGTTCCTCGGGATCGAGATCGTGCGAGATCGTTCAACGAAGGAGCACGCAGGCGACCTGGCCTCCGGGATCTCCAACAGAGCAAAGGAGCTTGGTGTTCTCATGGGCACGGATGGGCCCTATGATAACGTCATCAAGCTTCGCCCATCTATGATCTTCGAGCGCGAGCATGCGGATCTGCTGTTGCAGGTTCTCGATCGGTCGATGGCTGACGTTCTGCAGTAATCCCAGACATGGTGCAGCGCTCAGCTCAATCTCTGCGGTTCCGTCCAGCAATCAGGGCGTGGCAAATCCAACGGCGCGCACGGCAAGGGAGCCCGAGTGCGGGTCACGGGTGAAGAACAGCCCGCCTTGGCGCGCTGAGTGCCCGGGAACGTAGTCGAGGATGGCCTTGCTGGTTTCCTCGTCTTCGCCGGCTGCGGTCACTTTCCCTTCGATCTCCACCTGTGCAGCAGCCTCGCCGGCGTTGTTGTAAGCCCGGAAGAGAACCCGGTAGCCGCCCTCTACCGGGGCCACGTTCTCGACCTCAACGGTAATCACGGGAGGCGTGGTTGCGCCACTGAAGAGCTGCCAGCCGATCACGCCGAAGATACCGAGCACGAGAAGGAGGCCGATGGCGGAGGCGAGCCACTCCAGCCACGGCATCTGTTGCTCCGCCTTCGCGGGGTGGATGTCATCTGTCCTCGACTTGCGGTTCATCACAGCCTCACACCACCAGCCGCGCCGTCGCGGCGCCCAGGGAGGCTGGGAAGCCCAGCACCACCAGCATGTTCGCGATCTCGGCCACGGAGACGCCATCTGTCCGGCCGAAGCTCCAGAGCACGTAAAGGCTCACCAGCAGGGCGACGCCGTAGCCGGCCAAAGTGAAATGCAGGAAGGTCGACAGGAAGGTGCCGCCCTCGGGCCGGTTCTCCTGGCCCGAGAACCCGATGCTGTAGACGAAGACGTGCAGAAGCCCGAGGGACAGCACCCCGAGCGCCAGGGCGTGCCACGGCGTCATCTGGAACGCGATCAGGATCATCTCCTCCGTCGGCGCCATGTTGAAGGCGAGGAACAGCGCGCCTGCCAGCATGAGAAAGAGCTCGCCGCCATATCCGGCCTCCCGCTTGCGCTCCTCCTCCGCATCCATGTCCTGCTCATCCCCGAGCTGCTTGCGCCCGAGCATGGCGCCGATGCTCGCTGGCACGCTCTGCAGCGCCACCCGTCCGACGATATCGCCCCAGCTCATGTCGAAGGTGATCACCGCAAGGACCACAAGCAGCACCGCGGACGTGATCACGCCGACGCCGAAGGCGGCGAACGCATCCATGGCGTCCTCCTTCAGGCTGAAGGTCTTCTCGAAGCCGGAGAAGTAGGAGAGACCGACCAACACCGCGAGGGTGAACCCCATGAGCAGCAGCAGCCGGCCACGGCCCATGGAGAACCCGAGCGACCACATCTCCATGGTCATCAGCAGTGGGAGGCCGAAGATGATCGCCCCGCCGAAGGCGCGGGCCAGGCCAATGGCATAGCGTTCGCTCGTCACGGTCACCTCGTTCATCAACCCAATCCGGGCCCTCCTGCAGGAGCCGCGAAGCTTGGCCTTGAGGAGGAACCCGCCGCCCGACCCTGGGTTCCCCCCTGCCGCTCAGGATGCATGCCTTCGGATGGACCTGCCGCACCGCCGCGGTTCCGGGACGGAGGTCGAGACGCGAAGGCTCACAGACTCCACGGCTACGTCCATTAGGTCCCGGAGCTGTCCGGCTGGGCGCGGCATCCCTGGTACGTGTCCCCCGAGACCCAGGCCGCGAAGCCGAGAACCCCGATGCCATAGACCGCGAGGACTCGCGCGGACTCGATCATCATTGCCCCGAGTCCGCCGAGCACCAGGCATACGCCGCCGAACAGAATGGCAGCCATGAGAGTTGCGCGAAGGCGTGTCATTGGATTGCCTTCCGGCTCAGGAAATCGATCTGGGGCGCAGGATCAGTCGGTCCTGGATCGAGCGGATCCCCGGCGTGTTCTCGGCGGCAACCAGAACCGCCTCGCGTTCGGCCGCCGAGTCCACCAACCCGGCGATGTCCGCGTTGCCGCGATGCACCGAGATGTTGATGAGCCGGTGAGACGGCGTCACCACCTTCACCCGTGACGTCAAGTCCCGCAGGATGGCATTGTCCGTAGGGGGCCTGGCGAAAAGGGAAGGGCGGTGGCGCGCGACGGCCTTGACGAGATCGCTGCGGCTGACGATGCCCACGAGACGATTTCCGCGCACGACGGGGAGGCGCTTGAGACGCCGCTTCTCCATGACCTGGGCGACATCCGCGAGCGTCATGTCCTCGGTGGCCGTGGCGCCCCCCGATGTCATGACGTGCCGCGCCTTCCTGCCGTGGGCCCGGACGTAGTCGGCTGCCTCGGCGCTGATGTCGACAAAGACCTTGCGCCACCAGGAGCGCCGGCGCTCGGTTCCGATCTCGGCCCGGCGGATCAGGTCACATTCGCTCACGATGCCCACGAGACGCCCATCGACGCCAACCACCGGCACCGCACTGATCCTCTTGCCGGAGAGGACATTGGCAATCTCGCTGACTGGGGTTGCGGTCGAAACGGAGACCACGTCACGCGTCATGACATCGGCAACCGTCATGGGGTGCGTCGACCTGCGGTTCGTCTGGGGCGCGTCGGGTGCGGCGGCCGGACGTCGAGCCTCGTGGTTTTCGCCGCTGGGATCGGCTCCTTGATGCGGGCTGCTGACAGCCTCCCGTCTCAAGCGCCAGGGCCAGAGCGTGATGCGGCTGGTGCCATTCGGGGCAGGGGAGCCGTCGAGAGGCAGCAGAAGATGTGGGGTTAGCGGCTCATGAGTCCGGTGAGATCGTGCGTTCATGTCTTCTCCTTCGCGTCGCGGCGTGCAGGGTTCAGGACGAGGTTAACCCGGGCGCAACCCGCGATGACCCCTTGGGATGGGGCAGGTTGTTCGAAATTGTTCCGGAAACGTCATTCCCCAAAGGGCAGGCTGCCGGATGCGGGCAGGCCGGCCTTCGGGGTTCAGTGGCCTGCTTGCAGGCACCCCGTGCGAAAGCGAGAAAAATGGTGCAACGTAGTCATCATGATTTAGATATAAGTAAAAATTTTGTGATTTCAAGAACCCAGCGCCGATGCAAGATGACTTTGAACCGGATAGGCAGTAATCCTAAGTAAAAAGCTCCCATGTCCGTTGTTTTTAAAGGCTTGGGAACTCCCTCTGATGAGAAACGCCCTAAGCCCAGGCCCGGCAGGGTTCGTCACACGAAGAAGGGCAGCCCGCGTGTCCTCAGGGTTGGCGCAGATGTCTCTCCGCCGCGATCGCCTGGGCGGCTCTGATCCAATGCCTGAGCCGGCCTGCACCCTGCCGGTTGAACGCCGCTCGCCGCTTGAGATCGTCGAACGAATCGCTGGGGCGGGCACGCTCGAACAGATCCCGGGCCAATTCCTCGGCATCTTGCGGCATGCTCGGGTAGGTGTGTGCAAACGATGGTCGATGTGAGGAAACCGACACAGTGCTCTCCTCTCCAATATCGCAGTCGGCGGCTCGTGCAGATGGGCTTTTTGCTGATCCAGCAGGACAATCCCTCAGGGGTGCATCCGCTGGACGTAATCCCGCGCGATCTTGCTGACCTGGCTGGGACTCAGGCCCAGACGGCAAGCGATGGTCGCGTAGTTCAGGCCTTGTGCCTTCAGCAGCATGATGTACTCGCAGCGCTTGTTGACTTCGGCCTGACGCTTGGCTCGCTCTTCGGGCGTCGAGACCCGATAGCTCAAGGATTTCTTTTTCGATTCTTTGTTCATCTCACTCAGCTGACCTATCGTGAGGTTCCGGTCATAAAAGGAGTTGCTTTCCGCCCCGCCAAGACCGTGCTGAGCAGCAGGCGAATTGAGTCGGTGCCGATCAGCTGTCGGATTTCTTTGCTCAGATTGTTTGGAAAGCCTCAGGAGCCCCGGGTCCACGCACCAAGCTGCGGGACACGGGGTTAGTGTCCTGCGATCAGAGTTCCGGCGTGGCAGAGGCCACGGACATATGCTAAGAGCCACATCATGATAGGATCAACTTAGGCCGATCGGCTGTTTTGTCAAATGATGCTTTCCGACGCAGTCGTTCAACTTGACATTGGCGACTCTGTAGCCGACCTTAGTTGTGTCATGAACACATTCCGCACCATTTCTACTTTGCGTGCAGGCCGCCTGAAGACGGGAGCCTGAGCCCCGGACGTCACGTCGAGTCCGGGGATGAGTGCTCGAAACCTGAATTCGTCCATCGATTAGCTCTTGCAGTTGCACGGCGGGCTGATCCGCCCGCGGACGAATTCTCTTGCAAACACAAGCAAGCCGTCAGGAACAGCACGCTCGTCGGAGCGGCTGGCTGGTGAAGTCATGTCAATTCTCATTTTTGCAACGATCGTCACGCTGACGATCGCACAACTCGTGTTCTGGGAGACACTCGGCGAGACGCTCGGTTTCGCAGCGTCGGTGAGCGTGTTGGGGCTTTCCGCATCGCTTTCGCTGATCCTGGCGGCCTATGTCGCAGCGACACACGCGTTTAGGCCGGAACAGCACCGGTAATTCCTTGTCGCAGCCCAACATCGAGGAAGTCCATCATGCATCGTCATGACCGCCGAACTGTGTGCAAAACTTGCAAACGCAATCTGCCGCGGGCTGCCGTGCGATGTCCCTGGTGTGCCTACGGGATCGACCCCAGGTGCGGTGAGCACATCGCAGAGAGCTGGACGCCACCGACCGGCAACGGGCAGGGCCGTGAGCGGCCGGTCACCCGAATTCCAGAATCGTAATCAATCGAAAGGACCATACCAATGATGAGCAACAGTCTCAGCTCCCCAATCCGGATCAACGGGTTTCAGATCGACCTTGGAGAGGCGCTGCCTCAACATGTTCAAGAGAGGCTGCTCACGACGACTGAGACGTACTTCCAGGAGCTGAAGCACGGAGCCGTCGGCTTCCGTCGCGAGGGTCAATCGTATTGCTGTACGATCAATATCCAAGTCGGCAACTTTCGGATGATGATCGGTGAGGCGTCAGCGCCCGACTGCTATCGAGCCTTCGACCTCGCGCTTGAAAAGGTTGCGGTGCAACTTAGACGGAGGAAGCGTCGTCTCGACGGTGCCGTACGCGAGGAAGTCCTGGCAGGAGCCACTGCGTAACAACGAGGAAGGGCCGGAGTTAACTCCGGCCCTGCTGTTCAGGCGAGCAATCCAAGGTGGCGATGGAGCCTGGTCAGGGCTGGGCCGAGACATCCTTCTGGCGTGCTTCAGGGTGACGGATCACCTGGATGACCCGCAGCGTCCACCGTTCGCCGGTTGCCCCGCGCCATTGCATCGACTGCCCTTCCGCCAGGCCGATCAGGGCAGAGCCGAGAGGCGACAACACGGAAATCCTGCCGACCTCCTGATCTTCTTCGCCGGGGTAGACGAGGGTGGCCCGTCGGACCTGGTCGGTGATCCCGTCCTGGAAATCAAAGATCGAATGCATGGAGATGACGTTTTCCGGGAGGTTTGCGGGACTGACAACCTTTGCCCGGTCGAGTTCAGCCTCCAGCCACCGCGCCGATGGCGGCACCCTTCGAATCCGCATGCCAGCCGAGGCAATCCGTCGAAGCCGGGCATGATCGGCCGTGGAAATGATGACGGACGCTTCTGACAAAGACACTTTCTTCTCCTCAAATTGATGATCGTCTTCAGGCGGATCTCCCGCCGAAAGGGATTGGCAGCCAGATAGACCTCAGCGGGCTGTCTGACGCTTGGCTTGGCGTAGGGTTGACGACGGACGAGACCCCGAGCGCAGGACGCGTGCCTGGCACCCGGGCTCAGGAGCCTGAGGGGAGGCGGGCCGTTCTAACGATCGAATGGAAAGGGTTCGCGAGCCTCGACATCGTAGCCTCAACATAGGCTGCAACGACAGCGATTCAAGAAAGCAGGCTTATCCAAGCCTCGATCCGTCTTTTCAGGAAGCTCTTAAGGATAGCCATCAGCACCAGCTTGAACTTACCTTCCAAGATCGCGTTGGTGTCATGTCATGAACGCACGGACCATCTTGCAGCGATTGCTCTACCGAGGAGGCCTCCTCCAAACTGGCACTTAAAGCCCGTGACGGCCTCCAGGAGCCGTCCGGGTCATCGCATCTGAATCCTGTTTTCTCGAAAGCATGAGGCGGCCTGAGGTTTTGGGCCGGCATTGGCGGTGGCACCTATCACGATGGCGTCTCTGATCACACGAGAACGCATTATTCCAAGACTGCGAACCTGCGACACAAAGCATGGCATCGGCCATTTGAGCCACGTTGCGGCTGGGGAGGTTTGTCTCGATCGTTGCACGGTCCAACAGGCGGTTGTCGCTCGTGGCGAGCACTCAACGTTCGGGTTCGGGCGGGGGGTTGCGATCCCGCACGCCATGCTTTCCGGCCTCGAGCACCCGTTGGGCGTTTTCGCCCGCCTTCGACCAGCCCAGGACTTTGGCGCGGCCGATGGAATCCCGTCGGATCTGGCATTTCTTCTCCTGAGCCCTGAAGGCGACGACCCAACGCATCTGCGGGCGCTGGCCTGCGTGGTGCGGCGTTTGCGGGATCCCGAGGTGGCTGAATGCCTCAGATCAGCCGATGACGCCGAGGCTCTTTACACACTGCTGACGAGCGACGCCTGGCGTGAGCCCGATGAGCCCGGGTCCGGACATTCCGCCACACCACAGGCCTACGATTTGACAAACGAGGCAATGTGCACCACCTTTAACGTATTATGTTGAGCATCGCACAATATCGTCGCGGTCTGCACCGGGCAGGCAACCTCATCGCGGGCAAGTAGCCCCGAGCTCAACGCGCGTGCGCGCCCCGAGCTCGGGGCGCTCCAGGATATCTAAACCTTCAGAGATCTTGTGAGGCCGGCTGCTGACGCAACCGGTACCGCGGTATGCTTATCAACATCTTCAAACGCATCCTCCGCATGGCGGAGAACGACGCCGCATATCCAGCAGACCGACACAGCAGGCTGCGGATCGATGGAGCGCGTCCGGAGTCTGAGCGTCCCACGGCAGAATTTCTGGCGAGGACGCTCAGGTCAGCACTTGCCCAGAAGCACGCTGAAAGCAGAGGAGGCCGTGCCGTGCAGCAGTCACCGAACGATCCACCAACTAATCCTGGAGGCCACGACACGGAGCAGCCGGATGGCAAGATTGTCCGGTTCATTCCGCGGCGACGCAGTGAGCCGGAGCGGAGCCCCGAGCCGCCAATGCCGGATGACGATGACGATCCAGGACCAAGTGCAGCGTAACCTGCACGAGCATCCACAATAGAACAGGAGACCGAACATGACGAAGAGAACCAGCGGTGGGGCCAAGCCCCGCATCACCTTGACAGCAAAAGATTACGAGAAGCTCTCGGTACTCGCCAACGCGGCCGCGCACACCATGCCCGAGGTCGCAGCCGAACTGAGCGAAGAACTCGACCGTGCACATATCCTTGCTGCAGGCCGCCATCCCGTCGATACGGTTTGCATGGGCTGCGAGGTGGATTTCCGCGACGACGTAACCGGGCGGGTGCAGACGGTGACCCTCGTCTACCCGAACGAGGCCGACATCTCGAAGGGACGCATTTCGGTCCTCACCCCAATCGGCACGGCGCTGATCGGATTGCCCGTCGGCAAGTCGATCGATTGGACCACCCGCACCGGGGACACGAAGCGTCTGACAGTATTGCAGGTCCGCGAACCAGCCGCTGCGGAGCCCCAGCCCGCTTAAACGCACATGCCCCGTGCACGCCACACGAACGATGCTCCACGCGGCCCCCGGTCGCGTGGTCCACCCTTGCCTTGTAACCGGCAGAATTCCTGCCAGCGGAGAACTGAATGGAAAAGACCAACCGCCTCAGCGTGATTGCCACCCCTGACCTGCGCCCGCCGGCGCACGGTTTTGAGGGCCGCTCGCGTCATGCTGATCGGGCCACACCTCTCGCGATCCTGCCCTCAACGCACCAAGCGGCCGATGACGGCCGTCTCGACCATTTTATCCAGCGCGATGGGCTACTTTTTGCCGGAACGCACCTGATCGTTGACCTCTGGCATGCATCCAATCTGGATGACCTGCCTGTCGTCGAGCAGGCGTTGCGGGATGCTGCTGATCGAGCCGGCGCGACGTTGTTGAACGTCGACCTCCACAACTTCTCTCCGAATGGCGGCATCTCCGGCGTGGCGATCCTGGCGGAGAGCCACATCTCGATTCACACTTGGCCCGAAATCTCGTACGCGGCGGTCGATGTGTTCATGTGTGGGAACGCGCAGCCCCATAGGGCCATCGAGGTCCTCAAGGGCGTGTTCCTGCCCGGGATGGTGACGCTCGCCGAGCACAAGCGGGGGGTGATCCTATGACGTGGTTTCAGGAAAAACTTTATGATCATTACGCCCAGACGCTTTCCATCGAGAAGGTGCATTACCACTGGCGGACCGAGTTCCAGGACGTGCTGATCTTTGAGAACGCGATCTTCGGCAAGGTGCTGGTGCTCGACGGCGTCGTGCAGCTGACGGAGCGTGATAACCACATCTATCACGAGATGATCGCCCACGTTCCATTGGTGGCGCATGGTTCCGCACGGAACGTGCTCATCATCGGCGGTGGCGACGGCGGCACCCTGAGGGAGGTGCTGAAGCATCCCGTTGAGCGGGCCACGCTGGTCGAACTCGACGGCGAGGTCATCGACCTGTCGCGGCGTTACCTGCCCAAGGTCTCGGATGGGGCTTTTGCCGACCCGCGAGCCAACGTGCTGGTGATGGACGGAACACACTATATCGCGGAAACCCGGGAGAAGTTTGACGTCATCATCATCGACTCGACGGACCCGATCGGACCAGGGGAGCCGTTGTTTACGGCCGCGTTCTACAGGGCGTGCCGGGCCCGCCTTCGTCCCGGTGGGATGATTGCGGTCCAGAGTGGTGCTCCGTTCTTCCAGCCGAAAGAACTGGAGGACGTGTGCGGACGGTTAGCTGGCTCCTTTGCCGGAGTGCGGCCCTACCTGGCACCGGTCCCGACTTATGCCGGCGGCATGCTGGCGCTCGTCGCGGCCGGTGAATCCCGCGATGCATTGCGTCCACCCTGCAAGGTCCTTCGCGAGCGCTTCGGCCCGCTGGAAGGCCAGACGCTCTACTACACGCCGGAGGTGCACCGGGCGGCGTTCACCCTTGCTCCCTCGTTCGAGCCGTCCTTCCGGAGCGACGATCCGATGCCGGTGGAGTTCCTGCAAACAGGAACTTGAGCCCCGCGGACGGCTGCCGATCTGGCACCGCCCCGGGGACCCTCACCAGCCTTCGTTTCAGATCATCATGGCTCCGCCCTTGCTGCGGAGCCATACAGGAGGACACCATGACTATCGTTCCACCGCCTATGACGACCCCGCTGCGCGAGATCAATCCGCCCAAGTGGCCGAGTCCACGCGGCTATTCGCATGCAATGGCCGGCACGGGCACCTTCGTGTTCATTGGGGGGCAGATCGCCACCGACAATGCGGGAAGGGTAACGACCGTCGGGCTTGTTCCTCAGGCCCGTCAGGCTTTGCGGAATCTCCGGACAGTCCTTGCTGAGGCAGGCGGGGCGCCTGAACATATCGCCCAGATGACCTGGTACGTGCTCGACATCGATCACTACCGGGCCATGCTCCGGGAACTCGGTCTGGTCTACCGCGAGATCATGGGCCGCCATTATCCGGCGATGGTGCTGGTGGAGGTCACGGGACTGGTCGAGCCGGCCGCCATCGTGGAGATCGCGGCAACGGCCATCCTTCCGCCAGGCTGCCCGCTTCCCGCGGACGGACGCCTGGCGAGTGAACTGAACCTCGATACCCAGAATTCGAGCTGGCTGACGAAGGAGGCCCGTCATGAATGACTTCCTGAAACTTCCCCCGATCACTGTGCCAGCCCGGGACTACAGCCGCCTGATGCGGACGGCACGGGAACTGGCCGAGCAATGCCATCCGCTCGCTGCACCGCTCCTGCAGGAACTGCACCGGGCGACCGTGTGCACTGCGGACGAGCTCCCGGCCGATGTCGTGACGCTGGACACGTTCGTGACATACCGGATGGGCGGTCAAGACACGCCGGACAAACGCATGCTGATCCACCCGGACGACCACATGTGGCCGCCGGCCGAACTGTCGGTTCTGAGCCCGGTCGGGTTGTCCCTTCTTGGGCTGCGTGCCGGCCACCGGATACCCGTGATCGGTTCAGCCCTGGCCTCAGATGCCTGTGTCGAGGTCGAAGCGGTCGGGCCGCGGGTGACCGGAGCCTTCGTGCCCTTCGGGACCGCGCCGCCGGATGGCACGGGCACCCGGTGGACCTGATGCGGATTCTGCTCACGCGCCCAGCGGGGCAATCCGAGGAGCTTGGGGCTGTTCTCTCAGCCCATGGCGTCGAGTGGCTTGGCGAACCGCTGCTGAGGATCGTTCCAGCCCCTTGGGATCCCAGCGTCCTTACGGGCAGAGCAGCGCTCCTGGTCACGTCCGCCAACGCCTCGCGGGAATTGCTCCGGATGCCCGGTGTTCGTCGGGATCTTCCCGTCTTTGCGGTCGGGCCGGCCACAGCTGCGCCGCTCCAAGCTGCTGGCTTCTCGGACGTCGATGCCGCGGGCGGAACCGCAGTGAGTCTCATCGCCCACGTCCGGCAGCACGCCGATCCGCAGGCGGGGCGGCTGCTCCACCTCAGCGGCTTCGACGTCAGCCTCGACCTCGGAACGGGCCTCGCGCCCGCCGGTTTCACGGTTGACCGGGTGGTCGTTTACCGCGCGGTCGCGGTCGAGCGCATGAACGCAGGGGTCATGCGAGAGATCGGCCACGACGGGTTCGATGCCGCCATGTTTCTGTCGGCCCGTACGGCGGCCGTGTTCTGCAGCCTGGTCATCGCAGCCGGAATCGTGGATGCCTGCGGCCGCATGACGGCCGTCGCGATCAGCCGCAAGGTGGCGGAGGCGCTCCGGCCAGCCGGTTTCCGACAAGTAGTGGTGGCCGCATCCCCGAGCCTGGATGGCGTCCTCGATGCCATTCTGCGCTTAACAACGCAAGACGCCTGACGCGCCATCGTTTTGTCGCCACTGCCCGGCCTGATGTCGGGTTCTCCCGATAGGAACGAGAGGTCCGGCCCCCATGTTCGATGCGATGTTTCTGGCGATCCTGGTCGGGGCTGGGCTGATCGTGATCTCCGCGGTCACCAGCCTCGTCGCCTTCCGGATTGGCGCGCCCTTGCTCCTCGTCTTCCTTGTCATCGGCCTCCTGGCCGGCGAGGACGGCCCGGGTGGTCTCCAATTCAGCGACGCCTCGGTAGCATACTTCATCGGGAGCTTGGCGCTTGCCGTCATCCTGTTCGACAGCGGCTTCAACACACGATTCAAGTCCCTGCGCAGCGCCGCGGCTCCCGCGCTCCTTCTAGCGACGGTGGGTGTCGTCGCCACGGCCGCCCTTGTCGGCGTTGCGGCCCATTTCCTGTTCGGTCTCTCATACCTTGAAGGCTTCCTGCTCGGCTCGATCATCGGCTCGACCGACGCTGCCGCGGTGTTCTTCCTTCTACGTGTCGGCGGCGTCACCATTCGGGACCGCGTCCGGTCGATCCTCGAGGTGGAGTCGAGCTCGAACGATCCCATCGCCATCCTGCTCACGACGGCCCTGGTCGACTTATTGGTGGCGAGCAAGGGCGCGGCTGGGCTGTCATGGGAGTTCGCTTGGCAGGTGGGCGAGCAGATGGGCCTTGGATTGGCGCTTGGCGTCGGCGGCGGCCTCGTTATGGCCGCAGGGATCAACAAGCTCAACCTGGAGGCAGGCCTCTATGCGGTGGTCACCATCGGGGCTGCCCTTCTGACGTTTGCGGCCACCGGGCTGGTGGGCGGCAGCGGCTTTCTCGCCGTTTACGTCGCCGGTCTGATCGCCGGCAACGCGCCCGCACGGGGCATGGCCTCGCTGCGGCGGTTCATGGACGGACTCACCTGGCTCTGCCAGATCGTCATGTTCCTGCTGCTGGGCCTCTTCGCGACCCCGTCGCAGTTCCCGCAAGCCGTGGTGCCGGGGATCGGCATTGCCGTCGTCCTGATGTTCTTTGCCCGTCCGGTGGCGGTGTGGCTGTGCCTTCTGCCCTTCCGCCTCCGTCAGCAGGAGATCGCCTTCATCGGCTGGGTGGGCCTGCGCGGGGCGGTGTCGATCCTGCTGGCCCTTCTGCCGATCATCGGAGGGCTTCCGAACGGGCAGACCTTCTTCAACGTCACGTTTCTCGTAGTGCTGACGTCCTTGGCCCTGCAGGGGTGGTCCCTTAGGCCTGTGGCCAGTCGCCTCGGCGTCGTGGTTCCGCCCGCCCTCGGGCCGCTGGAGAAGATCCAGTTGGAGCTGCCGGGCACGGCGCGGCACGAGCTGGCGGTTTACCACATTGTTCCGGATAGCCCGGTCGCCCAGGGCCAGCGCCTACCCCGGTGGGCACGTCCCTCGCTGATCATCAGGGAGGGTAACTCCATGCGCCTTCACGATGCGGGGCGGATTCAGTCCGGAGATTATGTCTGCATCTTCGCGGCCCCGCGCCTTATGCCGCTGCTCGACCGGCTGTTTGCGAGCCCAGTTCCTATCCCGCCCGAGGACCCGTTGTTCTTCGGGCAGTTCACACTTGATCCGCAGCAGCCCATTGGGCTTGTCGCGCGGAGCTATGACATGCCGCTGCCGCGCGATCCGGACATGTCTGTCGGCGAGTTCATCCGGCGCAGACTGGCCGGCCATGTTGAGATCGGCGACAGGGTCGGCCTCGGCGGCATCGATCTGATCGTGCGAGAGATCGACGGATCAGGACTGCCGAGGGTGGTAGGTCTGCACCTCGGCAGCGACGACGAACCCCGGTTGAACTGGCCGTTCTTTCTCAACTGGCATGATCTCAAGGCAGCCGCCCGTGCCTGGTGGCGAACGCGGCGTACTCATGCAGAACCTATGGAGCCGGCGTCCCCAACTTCCCCGAGAGCCGAGGACAGCCGCAGCGTTTAATTCCGTGCATCAGGCTTTGCGTCCGCTCAGTGGAGCCAGTATTCGCAAAGGCCCGCAACTGTTCCGAGCAGCAGGAGCCCCCAGACCACCGAGCGCATCAGCCGTTCCATCGCCGGCTCCGGGGCACGAAGGCAGCGAGGCACTGGCTCCCGCTGGGCTCCGATCATGCTCCTGTTGGGCAGACTGCCCGAACACGCTCTGTTCACCTGATCCTCCTGCCTCAGCGTGCGATGATGCAAGCCGCCGTCACCCGTTAGCCGTGAACGTCAGCCACTGTTCCGAGAGCTGACGGCCCAGGTCATCTGGAGCCGTCCTGCCGCCGATTGTGACGTGGTTCCGGGTCGACCGCCGAACATTCACTTTCGAACCTTGCGTTCGTCACGAGGGTGTTGGATTCCTGAGTGAATGGCTACCCGGTAGATCAGGTAGCAAGCCAGGATGAGCACGACGGAAGCAAGCTCCTGGTCCATCATGACAGTTCCCTCCATGGCTCAACGAAGCGTCCACGCGGCTGGTAGAGGACGTGCAGGAGCGTCAGGCTGCGCCATCCCTTCGGGGTTCGCCATGTGATCGACTGGCCCTCGCCAAGGCCGATCAGCGCTGCGCCTTCCGGCGACAGCACCGAGACCCGATCCGGCTCGCCATCGTCTTCGTCGGGATAGACCAGTGTGGCGCATCGGACATCCCAGGTGACGTCATCGCGGAATTCGAGCCGCGAGTGCATCGTGGCCACCGATGGTGGAATGTCACCGGGCGTCAGGATTGTCGCCCGGATCAACTCGTTGGCCAGCATCGCCGCTGCGGGGCGGTCCTGCTGGAAGTTCAAGCCGAACGATGCGAGAAACGCGAGACGGTCGTAATCGCCCGCCGAGATCGTCACAGGTGGAAGATTCTCTTGTTTGATCATGATGTCCTCCATTTGCCTCAAGCCCACGTGATGCCGCCAGGATTGCGGGTTACAAGCGGACCGTCGTCCAGGAACCGGAGGCCGATGCCCTCCACGAATACCTCGTGGGTCTGGCCATCGTCGTCCTGGAACGGCATGCGATCACCGACCCGCAGGCCGAGAAGAGCGGTACCGAGCGGCGTTGCGACTGAGACTTCGGCACCAGGCCAGATCAGCTCGTCGGGATGAACGAGCAGATGCGCACGCGATTTCGGCTCGTCGTCGATGCGATAGATCACGCGGCAGTTTGTGGAGACGACATCCTCCGGCAGTGCCGCCGGGTGACAAACCTCTGCCCGACGCAGTTCGGTGAGCAGGAAGTCAGGTGTCCGGCGGCTGTGCTTCTGCCGGATCATCGCGGTGAACAGCAGGCGGTTGTAGTCGTTGGCCGCGAGGATGATCGGGGGAAGATCGTGCTGCGCGTTCATGGAAAACCTCCTCAAGCCGGTTGTCCTACTGAGGGCGAACGCCCTCCTGCAGGGTGACTGGCAGCCATAAGAGACCGACACATGCCGGGTGGCACATGCAGCGGCTCAATGATGATGAGACAGAGAGTTCATGCCCCAGAGCTTTGGCAACCACGGCGGGTCAACCGGCTCCTGGGGCTTACCTGCCTGCTTTGAGGCAGCCCGCGTGCGCCAAAAAGCAAAGATTTTTCACGAGCTTAATCATGACACTTACAAGATAGCCCCATTACCTGCGAATGCAAGCCTGCGGGCGACGCAGGCGCTTGCGGGAAGGGGTACGGACCCTGCTAGGACAGTGGCCGGATGCGCATGTTCCGGATCAACGCAGTCTTCCCCGAGATGTTGCACTCCGCAGCGGAAGTCGCCATTAAGGCTTTCTGACGGCTACCTACCTTATCTGCATCACCGACACAGGAGTAAGATCAATTGCATGCAGCCTCCATGCTGGACCAGGCCCTGACACGCCTTGATGAAGCAGCCCGGCACCTCGACCTCGACGCGGACGTTCTCGAAAAGTTGAAGTACCCGCGCGAGACCACGAAGGTCCGCCTGATGATCCGCATGGACGACGGCTCGCGCAAATCCTTCATGGCCTGGCGCTGCCGCTATGACGACACCCGCGGCCCGACCAAGGGTGGCATCCGCTTCCACATGGCCTCGACCATGGAGGAGGTGGAGACGCTCGCTTTCTGGATGACCTTCAAGTGCGCAGTGATGAACCTGCCGTATGGCGGCGGCAAGGGCGCCGTGCAGGTCGATCCCCACACCCTCTCGAAAGCCGAACTGGAGCGCCTTTCGCGCGCCTACGTTCAGGCCTTCTCCAAGATCATCGGGCCTGACCGGGACATCCCGGCGCCGGACGTCTACACCAATTCGATGATCATGGGCTGGATGGCCGACGAGTACGCTTCCATCGTGGGCGAGGCGACGCCGGCGGTGATCACCGGCAAGCCCATCGCGCTTGGCGGCTCCCTCGGGCGTGACGACGCGACCGCCCGCGGCGGCTACTATCTTGTGCAGCGCTTGGCCCGGCAGCTTGGGCTGGAGCCGGGAGCAAGGGTGGCGATCCAGGGCTTCGGCAATGCCGGCCAGCACATCGCGCGGCTGCTTGCCGGCGACGGGTACAGCATCGTGGCGGTCTCGGACTCCAAGGGTGCGATCCATTGCCCATCCGGGCTCGATATCGAGAAGTTGATGGCCACCAAGAAGCAGGGATCGGTCGCGAGCCTTGCCGGAACGCACGGCATCTCCGCTCTTCCTGCCGACGAGATCGTCTCGGTTGATTGCGAACTGCTCGTTCCGGCTGCCTTGGAGGACATGATCCACGAGGGCAACGCCGCCGGCGTGAAGGCCCGTGTCGTCCTCGAACTCGCCAATGGCCCGGTCACGCCCGAAGCCGACGCAATCCTGGCCGCCAAGAACATCGTCGTTCTGCCAGACATTCTGGCAAACGCGGGCGGTGTCACCGTCTCGTACTTCGAATGGGTGCAGAACCGGCAGGGCTTCTACTGGCCCGTCGAGGACGTGCATGCGCGGCTGAAGTCGATGATGGAGCGGGAAGGGGACGCCATCTGGGCTCTCGCCCGGGACAAGGGTATTACCTTGCGTAGTGCCGCCTACGTGCATGCGCTCTCGCGGCTTGCGGGTGCCATCGAGGCGCACGGCACGCAGCAGTTCTTCACGAGCTGACGCCGGGAACGACACCATCATGAAACCACCGCCCCGATTACGGGGCGCGAGTGGGCCGCGGCGTCAAAACGGTGCCGTGGTCAGCCTGCCGCGCGCCCTGTCGAAGCTCGGGTTCTGCTCCCGGACGCAAGCCGAGGTCCTGATCACGGAGGGACGCGTGTGCGTCGACGGCCGGGTTGTCCGCAACGTGACGGCCCGTGTCGATCCGGGACGTGCCCGCATCACCGTTGACGGCCAACCGGTCGCGGCCGAGCGCAAGGTGTACCTGATGCTCAACAAGCCGCGTGGCCTGGTCACGACCCGCGACGACCCGGAGGAGCGGGCCACGGTCTACGACTGCCTGGAAGGGCTCGACCTCCCGTTCGTTGCGCCCGTGGGTCGGCTGGACAAGGCGAGCGAAGGCCTGCTGCTTATGACGAACGACACACGCTGGGCGCAGCGCGTGCTGGATCCCGCGTCGAACGTCGAGAAGGTCTACCACGTCCAGATCGACAAAATGCCGGACGAGAGCATGCTGGCACGTCTCCAGGCAGGCATGGTGCTCGACGGCGAACGCCTCGTTGCAAAGTCGGCAAGCCTGCTCCGTGCCGGCACGCGCACCGCTTGGCTCGAAGTGGTCCTGAGCGAGGGCAGGAACCGCCAGATCCGGCGCCTGCTCAGCGCCGTCGGGGCACACGTGCTCCGCCTCGTGCGCATCGAGGTGGGCGGCGTGCGGTTGGGGGATCTGCCGAGAGGCGCGGTCCGGCATCTCACGCCAAGCGAGAAGGCGATGCTCGACGTTCCAGTCCGGGCCGCGCTGGCCCCGGTCAGGCTTCCACAGGGGCGGTCAGCCCCAGGTCGTTGATCTTGGCCCGGACCTCGGTGATCGGGCGCTTCAGCTTGAGGCTGATCACCGAAGCGGGCGCGCCCTCCCTGACCAGGGCAATCAGGGTTTGGACGGCTTCATAGGTCCAGTGGGATCCGGTTGGGTTCATGAACACCTCCAGCTATGTGCCATGCTTCCCCTTGAGGTAGGATGGGGTCGCCGGGAATCCAACAGGGGCGGTTGCGGCCGCCTCCGCTGTCTGCTGGTTCAACAACGGGAGGGGCGACATGACCACCGCTGAGCGCTTTCTTTGCGAAGCCATCGATCTGGCGCGCGACAACGTTCGCAGAGGCGGGCGCCCCTTTGGGGCGGTCCTTGTCAAGAACGGCGCCATCATCGCCACGGGCGTCAACGAGATCCACACAACCCAAGATCCGACCACCCATGCCGAACTCCAGGCGATCCGCGCCGCAAGCCGGGCGCTTGGAAGCTCGCGCCTCGATGGCTGTGTGATCTACGCCAGCGGTCATCCCTGTCCGATGTGCCTTTCGGCCATGTATCTCACGGGCATCCGCGAAGTGACGTACGCCTACTCCAACGAGGACGGCGAGCCGTATGGTCTTTCGACGGCGGCCATTTATGCCGAACTGGCAAAGCCGCCGGCACACCAGTCGCTCAAGGCCACTCATCTGCCCCTCCGCCCTGATGCTGAGGGCGATCTCTACCAGATGTGGCGGGACGCTGCTCAGGCGAAACCTGAAGGGTCCGGCTCCGGCAGTTCCGCGTAGACGATCCCATCGTTTGTCAACCGGGCTGCGGGAGTCATCGACGCCGGCCCGATCTTGCCAGGTCCGAGGATGTGGAACACCGCACGGTTGGAGGCGAGCAGGTAGTCGGCGATAATCCGGCGGTGGCACCGCCACCACACCGCCTCAGCGCACATGATCGCCGTGACGCTCCGGCCACCGAGGTCGGTCAGGCGGTCGAGCCCCTCGCGAAACCGGCCCGTCAGGGCGTAGTCGGCATAGTTCCGGAAGCTCGTGTTCTCCCAGAAGCTGTTGGGGGATGGCTCGGCCTGGTGCTGCCTGCCGCGCAGCCCGCCAAGCTCGGCAATGTGCTCGTACCCGATCTGGTAGGCCGCGAGGCTGTCGGGCAGGGCGTCGCGGTTGAACTGCGGGTTCGTCCGGGAGCGTGGAACCGTTCGGACATCCACCACAAGGCGGACGTTCGCCTCGCGCAGGAGATCCACGAACTCCGGAATGGGTCGGGTGGAGTGCCCGATGGTGTAGAACGGGTTTGCCATGTGGTTTCAGTGAGGGCTCGGGGGAGCGGATGCCTCCGCCAGCTTCTGCTTCAGACCTCTGATCTCCTCGAAGCGGCTGGTCACGTCGCGCATCACGGCAGCGAGGCCTTGCATCTGACCTTGCTCGTCCTTGAGCGGCACGATGGTGAACTCCAGCGAGATCCGCTGACCATCTTTGCGAAGGCCCGGTACCGAGAGGAGGTCGCCTGCGCCGTAGTGGCTCTCACCGGTTGCCATGACGCGGTGGAAGCCTTCCCAGTGGCGCGGGCGGAGCCGCTCCGGGATGATTAGATCGAGCGACTGCCCCAGGGCCTCGTCGGCGCGATGGCCGAAGATCCGCTCGGCACCAGGGTTCCACACGCGGATGATCCCGTCGTGGTCCGTCGCCACCACGGCGTCGGCAGCCGCGGAGAGAATGGCGTCAGCCACAAGCCGGGACATGCCCATTCGGGCCTCCTTTGCTGTCCAAGTCATCTGGAGCGGGTCGGGCAAAATGCCACCTCGGGCGTCTTCCCGTTCAGGAGGCGGATGGGCCTGGCGCGCTTGGATCCTCCAGTCTGTAGTGGATCGACTGGAACCGGATCCTGCCGTCCCGGATGACAAAGCTGTCCGCTCCTTCCGTCGCGTTGAAGCGCGACGACCAGCCTCGCCAGATGAGCAGCACGTACGGGCCGTTGACCCGCTTGGCCAGGAACTCGTAGCGGGCATCGGGGAGCTGTTCCCGGAGCCGCCGCGCCGACATCCGGATCGCGTCGTGTCCGCGGGCATTGGAGTTCACGGTGAGCAGGACGACGTCCTCGGCGTAGTTGCGGCGGAGGTCCTCCTCAAGGCTCCCTGCCACTCTGAGCCTCAGGTGATCCTCAAAGACCTCTTCCGCCGAACGCGTCGTGATGCTCCCGGCGTCAGTGCAGAAAGACACTGTGAGTCCCCATTGGCTGCGAGCGATTGCTCAACTCCAGATTTCTTCTGCGTATCTTCCGTTTGATCTCCCCAACTGTTTGCATGGCGATGTACAAGTTGCGCCTGGCAGCCATGAGCGCTCTGCTCTCTATCATCACGCCGGGATCGTCGGAGAGAGAAAGCCTTTGATATTCAGATCGGGCGGAATGAAGCGTGATCAGCGCCCAGTCGAGGGCCTCATGCAGAAGGTGCAGTTGCTCGTCGTCCACGGCCTTGCTCTCCCATGCTGGCGATCCTGGGCTGCACCGGCGTGCACGGTTTCAACCGTCTGTCCGCAGCCCTCTTGCCACACCAGATTGCGATGTCCTTTTCGGAGCCTTGCATGGCCGGGATGATCATGGGCAAGTCTCTCCCACGTGCCCGCCCTTTGAGACATTCCGGTGGCTGCGCCGTGCGCTAACCCGTTGCGTCGAGGTTGGTAGATAAGGGCATGCTTAGCAAATGAATTATCTTGCTCTCTGAGACCACTTTCATTGCTCTACTGAACGTAACAGTGGCAAACTACAGCCTTCTCAGTGTACGCGACGTGACAGGCCATCCCGTGCCGCCGCCGGCCGGCAGCACGGCGCGGTGAAGCCACGGATCAGGCTCCCTGGTTCGAGACAGCAACCCGGTGGCGGTAGACCATCTCCCATCCGCGCCATCCGGTGTAGAGCAGGAGGAGAACCACGACGAGGGAGATGAGGAGACCTGTCGGCAGCACGGCAGCGTCCCCAGCCTCGTAGCGACGGTACCAGTTCCACAAGGAGAGGAGCACCACGATCACGTTGCCGACCATGTGGTGCCATGCCGCCGACAGACTGCGAATGCGCCTGTCCCCGAGAAAGTCGGTCAGGCCGGCAAGGGCCGCAAGGGCCGCCATGACGAGGGCGGCGCCCAGGAGATACAGCGAGGCTGTGCTCCAGGCCGTATTGCCCGTGTTCCAGAACAGCAAGTCACACACAAGGGTGGCCACCAGGAAAGCGATTGGGAAGGGGATCAGCATCGGATGCAGCGGGTGTCCGGCGACCTGTGCCGTGCTTTGGGGATTTTGGGTCCGTACGGTATTTTCGGCTCGCATGATGTCCTCCATTCCTCACTCACCGGAAAGTTCGGACACGGTGATGTCCGTGGCACTGTGGGCTGCAGCACCGTCATTCTTCCACGTGCTCAGGCAAGCCGAGCCGCTTCAGCACGGCGTCTGTGATCCTGGCACAGCGGGCACCTGCGCACGGGAACACGTCGTTCACGGCGGCGGAGAGCGTCCTGTCGAGGGACTGGCGCAGAAGACGTCTGGCGCGGTGAAGCCGTGTCTTCACCGTCTCTGGCCGCAGTCCCAGGTGAGACGCGGTCTCCTCGACGCTCATCTCCTCGACGTCGCGCAGCATGAAGACCACACGGAAGTGCTCCGGCAACTGGTCCACGGCGCGTTCGAGCAGGCGGCGCACCTCGGCTTGGGCGGCAGCCGCCTCCGGGTCACTATCCTGGCGCGCCGACGGCAGATAGATCACGCGAGCCTCTCCCTGATCGTCGATGGCATCGATGTCCTTCAAGGCGACCGTGAGGCGCCGCCGTCGCAGCCGGCCCAGCGCCTCGTTCAGCGCAATGCGTGTGAGCCAAGTCGAGAGCTGCGCCTCGCCGCGGAAGCCGTCCAGGTGGGTGAAGGCACGAACGTAGGTCTCCTGCACTACGTCTTCAGCCTCCGCATCATCATTGAGGACGCCGCGGGCGGCACGGAAGAGCCGACGGTTGTGCCGCTGCATGATGAGCTGGACCGCAGCGCCGTCCCGGCTGCGGGCCCGCTCCACCAGCGCCCCATCATCGAGCCCGTCCAACCCTGTTGCCGTGACCGTTGCCGTCTGCATGGCCAAGCTCCTGTTGCTGCTTATTAGATGGGACATCCGGACAAAGGTTCCCGGACTGGACCAACGATGGGAAGGGCAGGCTTTTTCAGTGCGACGGGCGCCCGGATGGCGGGAGCCGCCGAATCATCTGCGTCCGGGCGGCCGCTTCCGGGCCGGTGATCTCTGTGTCAGAGCCCGATTGTCTGTCCAGGCTCACGTGGAGCCGGCGGTGGATGGGTGGGAACACTAACCCCAGAGCAAGGCCCCAGAGCAACTGGGCCAGCAACAGACCGACAGCAGGATAACCGCGCAGGATCGGTTCGTCCGGCATCCATTGCAGCAGCGGGATGGGGCCAAGCATCCAGAGGACGAAGCCGAACGCCATTCCGAAGAGCCAGCCGCCCCGTGGGTCATTGGCTGCCCGCTGGAACAGCCAGCCGTAGAGGATCCCACCGAACAGCATCAGGCCGACATAGGCGAACCCGGCAATCAAGACGGACGTGCTGGTTGCCCGGGCGGGTTCGTCGAGGGACTGGAACCCGGCAAGAACCGCCAACGCCGGAACCGCCGCCAGCACGCCTGCCAGGGCTCCTGCGAGAAGCGGCCGTTGGGCTGGGCCAGCATCGAGGCCGTGGGCGTGTAGCATCCTAAGCATGAAGCCTCCTCGCATCCCGTGCCGTGATCCTCGACGCTTCTTCCAGCACCGCCTCAATGGACGCTGCCTCGCTGAGATCAGAAGCGAAGAGGCGCACGAGATGCTGATAGGCAAGGCCGACCGTCCGCGGATCCCGGTTGAGGTCGAACAGGCCAACTGGATTGACATTGCCGAGCGGATCCCGCTGGGCGATGTCCCAGTCAACCTGATCGGTGAGAGAGTACCAGGTGAAGCCCACCACCGGTACGCCGGTTTGACGGATCAGCTGCACGTTGTGCCACTGCCGCCAGAGCCAGCGCGGTGCTTCGCGCGCATCCATGCGGTTGGTCTCGGTGTGCATCATCGGCCGCTGGTAGCGCTGGTAGTATTGGCCGGCAATGGCGTACCAGCCAAACAGCTCACCCAGCGTCTGTGCATGGCCATTGCTGTCGATGAGCTTCTCGTTCCACTCGTAGTAGTCTACCCCGAGGATCGAGCGGCTGCGCACGTTCTGCTGCATGAACCATGCGTATTCCTCGGGTGGCATGCCGTGCTGGTAGAGGTAGGCCCGCATGTCCTCGTGCACGGGGCGGGCGTACAGGAGATCAAGCGGCAGGAAGCGCCGCTCGTTCTCGAAGGCGGCGATGCGGCGGACCTCGGGATCAGGGCAGCAGGGCTGGTAGAACTCGCCGCTCTCGCTGTTGACGAACACGGCGTCCGGGCGCTCGGACGCAATCGCCTGCATCATCAGCACGTTGGCCTTGGCGAGGTGACGAACGGCCGTGACGAAGGAGCGTTCGTCCCGGCGCTGCTCGTTCCACAAGCCTTCGAGCGCGCTGAGCTTGGCGCAGACATACATCTCGTTCACGGGCGTGTAGAACTGCACCCATGGATAGCGGAGGGCAAACGCCCGGGCATAGTCGGCGAGCGCCTGCGGCACCTCCGGGTTCTGGAAGTTCCGCAGCCAGTCCGGCAGGCCGAAGTGGCACAGGTCCATGATCGGCACGATGCCGAGCCGCTGCATCTCGGCAGCAACCTCATCCAGAAAAGCCCAATCATATTGGCCGGGTCCGCGATGGATGAGGTGTAGGGGAGGCCCATAGCGCAGGTAGCGAAGGCCGAGGTCCCGCACGAGCCGAAGGTCGGTGGTCCAGTGGCGGTAGTGACCGCAGGCGGCCATCTGATCCATGCGCCATCGCCCGCCCTCGAGGGTGGGGTAACTGCACTCGATGCCGGTTGCGAACATGAACCTGTGCTCGACCGGACCGGGAGCCACATTGGAGGAAGGATGTGATCCAATGGGCTGACGAGTCAGGCGTGGGGGCCGGTTTGCCTGATAGCCGACAGGCCGGGTGTAGAGCAGGCCCAGCACACTGCCCCAGATCAGGTGGCCGACCGCGATGGACAGCGGTTCGTGCGCGCCGCCGCTCAACCCGAACAGGCCCGAGGAAGACAGCTGGCCGCCCAGGACGAGCGGGTGCATCAGGTCGAACTGCGGATGCATGATGAAGATCGCCAGCGGCATGGGCACGAAGGCGAACGCCAGGCCCTGGAGGACAGGGCGCAGCGGCAAGACGGACCAGAAGAAGTAGGCATAGAAGACAGCCCAGATTGCGCCGACCATCAGGTGCAGCAGCATGCCGGCCAGCCAGGCCTCCCATGCCGGCGCATGAGGGAGCGCCAAGGTTCCGAGGGTCATGACAAGGTCGAAGAAGGGCACGCCAGCCCAGATCAGCAGCCGGGCAACGATCTCCCAGGCGATGGCGCCCGCCATGCCGGCGAGAACCGCCTTCGAGTAGGCAACCGAGCGGATCATGTCGCCCTCATCGATATCCGGCAGGGCCCCGGTGGCTGATCATTGGATGGGCGGGAGCCCAAGAAGGTTCCCGCCGCTGGCGCAACCGGTCTCTATGCAGGCCTGACGATGCCTCGGCGCATGATCTCTTCGACAGGCGGGAACGCCCGGAGCGCGCTTTCGGGAAGAGGCTCCGAGCCGGCCGGTTGCGAGGATGAGCTGATTATCGGTGAAGTGCCGGGCTGACCGACGATGATCCGGCCGACCATACCGGCATGCTCGTGCGGGACGCAGTAGAAGTCGTAGACGCCTTCCACCGTGAGCGTGACCGCAAAGCTTTCGTTCGGGAGCAGGTAGTCCGAGTTCCAGGGCTTGGCCCCTTCAGGGATGCGGAGCGGGCGCTCGAAGTTTTTCGGGTGGTAGGCCGTGGCCGTGTGCGAGTTGCCGGGGTCCAGGTTGATCCAGCGGATCGTCTGCCCGGGCTCGATGCGCAGGCCGAGCGGATCGAACCAGACATGCGAGCCATCCGCATTGCCCTGCATCCGGATCTCGACCGCCTCAGCAGCGTGTGGGTGCCGGGGCCATGCCAGACCGGCGAGGAGAGCCCCGCCAGTCTGCAAGACGTGTCTGCGCGAGATCATCACTTTGCCGCAACCCGTTGCTCGTCGGCCTTGGGTACGTGCCACAGGACGACATGGGCATGAGGCTTCTCGACGCCAGGGTGCCCTGCGTTGAAGTAGACGTCCACGTGATCGACCTTGCCACCAGGGGCGGCGAGATCGTCGAAGCGCTTATCCTTGTTCGAGAGATCCTCGACAGGCAGCATATAGACGGTGCTGACCAGACGACCCTCGCGGTCGTAGGCCAGGAACGGACCGGCCGGCAGGGTCTTGGGATCGACATAGAGCTGACCCAGCCCCGGCAGGAAGTCCGGCAGCTTCACGAGCTCGCTCACCTTCTTGTAGGCGCCTGTCGGCGGGGCCTTTTCGACCTGATCGGCAGCCAGGGCTGGCAGGCTGAAGGCGGCAACTAGGGCAAATGCGGCGACAACAGTTCTCATGGCATCCTCCGGTGGCACGCCAGACCTGTCTGTGATCTGCGCGTCCCCATTGGATGGAGGCTGACCCGAAAGGTTCCCGGCAGAAGCAACCGCGCTGCGGGGCCGGTCATTTCGCTACACCACCAACCGGCTCCAGGAGCCGTACCTCTCCCGGATTGGGCCACGGCGGATGCTGAGTGCCACAAGGGCGGCGCCGCAGGCGACGCTGGCGACAGTCGCAGGCATGCCCGCCCCGTAGATGAACGGGGTGGCAAACAGCGCGAGCCCAAGCGGGATATTCAGAAAGCGCAGCGGCCTTGCGACTTCAGCCGCAGCAAGCGAGATCACCGTCAGGACAAGCGAGCCGATCAGATGATCGGAGTTCGCCATGCTGCCTTCTGCTCCGAGCGTGATGCCCGTGAACAGCAGGGACAAACCGATCAGTCCCGAAAGGGCGATGTTCCATGGCAGGCTGACGCCTCCGCTCACCATGTCCTTGATCACGGCGCCAGCTGATCTATCGAACTCATCGGCAGTCGAATCCGTGTCCTGTGCCTCCTGCATGTCGTCGGTGTCGCCCAGGAGGAACACGCGGAGCGCGTTCCGCCCCCTCTTGATCCGGCGGCGCATGAACTGGAACGTCGCGATCATCTCATCGAGGGAATAGGGAATCTGCACCAGGATCGCGGCGGCGCCGATCAGGGCGATGATGCTCCAGGTCCCGATGACGATCGGCTGGATAATGATGAACACAATCGAGACGACACCCAGAGGCGCGATCATCAGGCCGAAGAGGATCACCAGCCAGGGCATGGTGCGCCAGCGGCATCGCGAGCCGACCAGCCCGGTGAGGATCTCCAGCAGGTAGGTGTAGCCGCCCAGCGCGGCATCGGACACCGGCCATGCCGTCGAGACCGGCGAGGTGATGATCTCCTCCGTTCCGTTCTGGGGATCGGAAGGCGAACCGGAGAAGAAGGGATCCCAGACATCGGGGATGTGACCGAGCTGGTAGGCCGCCAGGTAGCGGGAAACGTAGAGGCCGACGAGCGCTAGGATGATGATCGGCAGACGCTGTACCCAACTGGACGGGTTGTAGCTCCAGCCCGGCGGCACGACTGGCCCGGTAAGCGCGGCGACCGCCGAGGAGCCGGGCTCGGGCTTCGTGCAAACGGCAAAGCCGAAGATCAGGAAGCCGACAAGCGTGTCGGAAAGGTAGGCGGCGGCACTTTGTGTCGAGAACAGGAAGGGAATCGCCATCACGGCTGCACCAATGCCCGCGCAGATCCAACGGGCCCACTGCGCCCGCCAGGACAGGGCCACCGTCGCAAACATCATGAGGGCACAGCCCAGGACGATTTCGCTCCAGCGCAGGAGTGGCTCCGGGACGTCGATCAGCACCGGCTGGGTGGTGAGCCAGGTGCCAAGACCCATATTGGCAAAGTGCGCCCAGAGGTTGGCGCGGTGCTCGGACTTGATCTTCGCCGTGTGTCGGGCGCTTAACTCGTCCGGGTTTCTCCCCAGATCAGCCGCGTCGCTCAGCCAGGCCGGGGGTGTGACCCCGTTCGCCTTGTACCATCCGGCTGGGTCCGCCTTGAGGGCTGCTGCGAGCCGAGGCAGTTCGTCCCTGAGCCGGTGCCGGGGCTCCCATCCAAGGAGCTTGCGGGCCCGTCCGACGTCGAGGGCGTAGTGGTCATCGGCCATGGCAACCATGAAAGGCTTGATGAACGGCTCCTCGCCTCCATCGACCAGGTCAGGGATGACAGGCTCCAGCTCATCCTGCGCCCAGACCCCGGCAGCAGCCACGAACTTTGGCAAACGGAGCGTCGGCCAGTTGTCTTCGCCGTGCAGGAGCCGGCCGAACTCGTCCTGGAGCGCCTCATATCCAACAGCATCGGGCTCACCGATCAGGATCTCGGCATGGGGCGGCAATGCGTCGCGACGGTCCACCGTACGGCGGAAAGCATCAAGCATGTCCACTCGGTGGAGCATGGCTTGGCCGACGAGCGTGCTGCCGGAATAGAAGTGGCTCTGGAAGTTGCGCTCGTAGACGCTCGCGATCTGCTGTGCCATCGTGGGCACGGTCGTATGCTCGTCATAGACGCCGGCCAGCCTCAGGATGACATAGGGGATTTGCCTGTGCTCGGCCCGGATCACCTCTTCGGCTGCGGCCTTCGACCTGGGATAAGCCCAGCGCGGATCAATCGGCTGCCGTTCGTCGATCCGTTCGCCGGGACGGCAAGGCGCATGCACCAGCATCGTGCTCGCATAGACGAACTGCTCGACTTCGAACTCTTGCAGGGCGCGCAGCAGGCGGCGGGTGCCCTCGACCGTGACGGACTGATAGAGAGGGTGATCGTCACCAGTAAAATCGAAATACGCGACGAGGTGGACAACGCTGGCAATGCGTGACCCGAAGGTGTCGCGGAATTTGCGGAACGCCAACTCCATTGATGCGTCGGACGTGAAGTCGACGGGGATGACTGGAAAGTCAGCCCCTTCCGCCACACGGTCGAGACCCACGGTTCGATAGTCGCGGCTGAACACCTTGCTCAGCGAGCGGCCCAGATTGCCGGTTGCGCCGGTGATGAGGACGATGGGCCGTTGGTCGGTGGATGAGGTCAAGAGATGAGTGCCATGCAAGGCTGAAGATCCTTAATCATTGCTGGCGTTCAACAAGCTACCCGCCAGAAGCGCGGCATAGCAGATGAGGTAGTTCACCAGGGCGAGGGCGTAGAGACGGCTTGCCTGATCGGATTCCGAGGTCCGCTCCGCTCTCAACCCGCGGCCAAGCGCGGCTCCCCCGAGCAGGCCGAAGGCGAGGACCGCTGTCCGCAGACTCTGTCCGAGACCCTGGCTGCCGAACGCATCCATGATGATGCAGACGGCCAGCACAAGAGAGGCCCTGGCAAATCCCGTGAGCGCAATACCGTATAGAACCGCTTTGAGGTTCGGTGCCAGCGCCGTTTCACCCTGGGTCGGTGTCATGTCTACACCATCTTGTTCTGAAAGCCTGATTGTGCTGAATGGTCGAGCCACCAGGGCCGAACGCTTTCAGGGTGATCTCCCACCCTCAGCCGCTTAGAAGACGTAGGCGGTGGCCGGCACTATCGAGAGGTGATCCTCCACCGCCTTCACCCCGGCCTGATTTTCCGCGGCGAGGCGGATGGCGTGTCGCTCCTCCTCAGATTGGACAATGCCGAACAGGTGAACGACACCATTCTCGACGACGATGTTCTTCGCTGCGAGCTGGGCCCAGGACTGCTCTTCGAGTTCGTCGGTCAGCCGCTCCCGGATGATGCGGTCGGCAACATCCATCGGCCTCGAAACATCGGCGGTCGCCAGGACCTGAAGCAGGTTGCTTCTGGTCACAATGCCGACGAGCCTCCCATCCCGTAACACCGGCACGCGCTTGATCTGGTGCTGCTCCAGAGTTCGGGCAGTGTCAGCGACTGACGTGGTCTCTACGACCGTGACCACCTCTTTCGTCATGATGTCGCTGGCCGTCCGACCATGTGATTTGGCATAGTGCTGAGCCAGCACCGCAGGGCCGTTGAGGAAAGTCTGCCACCAGGATCGGCGCTGTTCACCCGCCAATTGTGCATGCCCGATCAGGTCGCCTTCGCTGACAATGCCGAGCAGCCGCTCCTCGTCATTAATCACCGGAACGCCGCTGATATGATGGTCGCAGAGCAACTTTGCGATTTCGTGGATTGACGTTTCGGGCCTGACCGTGATGACGGCAGTTGTCATGACATCCGCGGCGGTGAGCATCCCTGCCTCCTCTGGGTGCGCGCTGACGAGAGGCTTGTGCAGGTATGCCGGTCATCGGCGCCATCGGTCGACAAGAACGAGGGTATGTGCGGACAGGGTACGTGACAAACGAATTCATTTGCAGGTTCAAACCAATTTTATTGCACTTTGACTGCCTCTCGATCCACCAAGCCGTTCAAGATCAAGTCTCGGAGGACAGCGGCGTCGTTGATCTCGTCCCGGGCGGAGATTACGAGGGTGATCCGTCCTTTGGGGGCGGGCTCGCAACTTTTCCAACACTTCCCCGTGTTCATGCACCTCGGCTGCATAGCGGCGGCAAATGCCACAACCGGATCACCTCTTCGGTTTGCTCCCCCAGAGACTGCAGATGATCCCCACGGGTAAGAGCTCGAGCACCGGAACTGCGTATTGCCTACCGATCTTCGGACAAGGAAGCGATCATGAGGCTGGCGTGAGCAAAGGCTCCGCCGGCCCGCATCTCGGCGGCCACCCAGACCGCCTCCATCAGTTCCTGCGCTGTGGCCCCGGCCCGCTGAGCGGCCTTGGTGTGCCCCTGGATGCAATAGGGGCACTGGGTGACGTGTGCGACGGCAACGGCAATCAACTGCTTCGTCTTGGTGTCCAGAGCACCGTGGGCGAACACCTGGCGGCCGAACGCGTCGAACGCCGCCTGCGTGTCAGGCGCGAGCTCCCGGCGCCTGTGCGCCAGCTCGGGCGATGGTTCGGGATAAAGCTGACCAGCCATATTGGCCTCCTACCAGACCACGGTGCCTTCAAAGCCTCCCGGTGGATGAGCCCTGGCACCGCAGGGCTTCCGCAGTAGGTCCCCGCTCTGCCTCGTTTCAGCCGGCAAGCATCCGGAGCGACAGGGTCTCCCCTGATTGATCCTTGCCGCCGATGGGAGCATCTTCGTCGGATGGCGGCTTGCGGTCCCGAGCGACCCAGGACTTGAGATCCGACGCGTTGATCAGCTGGAACAGGTAGAAACCGTTGTAGTGGACGCTCATTTCAGCCGACTGATGATCGAAGCCTGATGAGCCGCTGGCATAGTCCCGCACGCGCCCAACGAAGCTCCACGGCGGCCCCGTGATGAAGGCAGGCACGGGCCGGACTTCCGGAACCGCGCAGATAAGCTCCGTGCGGTCGGCATGGCGGAACAGATTGTAGTGGCACATGTTCAAGCCCTCCGTTTTTGGTGATCCCGCCTCTTGCCTAGAGTGCAATGGCGCACCAGGCGAGCAGGGCCAGGGAGCCAGCAAGAAAGCTGACGGTCAGCCATTGTTGGCGCGTGTTGTCGGCGGAGACGGCCGCAGAAGGTGGTGTTCTGGCGGGCTTCATGATCATCCTCCATCGTCTCGTGCGACTGAACCGGTCCGCCGGTGCTACTCATCCCGGTAAGAAGCGATCCAGCAGGATGGTGCAACAATCCTCTCCCTAGGCCGGGAGGCAGGCAAACGAAATTGTTTGCTCTGTATTATCAAGATCTTTGGAGTTCATCTTCCTGCGGTGCGGGTCATAGGCCTTCGCTTGTCTGGCGCAGCATCATGCAAAACCTTTGCTGATATCCAGCAAGAAAATGCATTTGCCAGAACTTGGTCGTTGCCCGACCGTTTGCTCGGTTGGAGGCCGAAGGTATGGATGACAGAGTTGGCCAGAGCATGCTGCACGCTGGCGGACATGGCGATCACCCGACGTTCTGGCGCCGGTGGTTCTACTCGACGAACCACAAGGACATCGGAACGCTCTACCTCATCTTCGGCTTCACGGCCGGCATTATCGGCGGCCTGCTCTCCATCGGCATGCGCCTTGAGCTCCAGGAGCCGGGCCTCCAATACTTCTCGAATCCGCAGGCCTACAACGTCTTCGTGACGGGCCACGGTCTCATCATGATATTCTTTGTTGTGATGCCCACCCTGATCGGCGGCTTCGGCAACTGGTTTGTGCCGATCATGATCGGCGCGCCCGACATGGCCTTCCCGCGGATGAACAACATCTCGTTCTGGCTCCTCGTGGCCGCCTTTGGCCTGATGATCCTGTCCCTGTTTACGGAAGGTGCTCCGGGTTCAACCGGCTTCGGCGGCGGCTGGACCGCGTATCCGCCGCTCTCAACCGTCGGCCATCCGGGTCCCGCCTTCGATTTTGCAATCTTCGCCATTCATCTTTCGGGCGCCTCCTCGATCCTGGGTGCGATCAACTTCATCACCACGATCCTCAACATGCGCGCTCCGGGCATGACGCTGCACAAGATGCCGCTGTTTGCCTGGTCCATGCTGGTGACCGCGTTCCTGCTGCTCCTGTCGCTGCCTGTTCTCGCAGGCGCGATCACGATGCTGCTCACCGACCGCAACTTCGGCACGACCTTCTTCGATCCGTCGGGCGGTGGCGATCCGGTCCTGTACCAGCACCTGTTCTGGTTCTTCGGCCACCCCGAAGTGTACATCATGATCCTGCCGGCCTTCGGCATCGTGTCCCA
>NZ_JAFBID010000051.1 GCF_016811235.1 Microvirga arabica | reverse complement strand
ATTGTGAGGGATAAGGATTCGCTTGAACTCGGCCTCCAAGCCGACCGTATGTCAGAGGCCGAAGTGGCCCTGCGCCTGGCCGAGTTCATCCTGTCGCTTCCTCATTCGGGAGCGATGGCAAGTGTCGCGATCGATGGTGCCAGCATCAAGGTTGGCGACCCAATTGTCTTCGACATCGGCCGCTTCATGGCTTGGACTGGATGGGAGCAGATCAGGGAGCCGCAGTTCGGCCGGAGCGCGCGAACTGGCGCTTACCGACGCAACGACAAGACCATCCGGGTGCACTCGCGACCAGGTGAGGGCGACGTCGTCGCCCAATGCAAGAAGGGTCCACTGGTCCGAAAGCCTGGAGGTCTGGAATATGCATTGCTCACCGCCGCACTCGGGCAGGCGCTGTTGTTCGATGTCTCTGCCGATGACATCGTGGTCACAGCGGTTCCCGACACACCTGTCTTCCGCAAGCTCGCGGAGATTTGGCGAAGCCGTCCACTCGTAAGGCGAGCCGGCATCCGCATTGCCCTTGTGGCCCGTGACGGCGCGGTCTCCGGGCTGGATTTGTGACCGGCACAAGATGCGGTGGCGCACGCTGGAGTGAGCTCTCCCTCGCCCTGACCAGATCTCGGAAGGCTCGTTGTGAATTGCTCGCCTACGACGCCAGAGCGTCACGCCGAATTCTGACGGGTTGCGCCTGGACGTAGACGAGCCTCCGGTGCCAGTCGCACCAGCTTGATCCCTCGGGTGTCGGGGCTCCGCAGCAAATCGCATGACGAGGATCATCAGAGACGATGTAGCGGCACTGCCGCATTCCAATCTTGAGCAGTTTCGTCCGTTGCCTGGGATCTGGCTCTTGCATGACGGACATCTTTGCACGCTCGCTTGTCTCAACGGAAGTCGCGTTTTGCTACACGGATGGCGGGCACCTCAGCCTGCTGCTCGGGGATCCCACTAGGAGGCGCATCGACAATCTTCCTCGGCCCGCCGCGCAAGCGATCGCGTCTCCATCGTTCCCGACGAGAGGATGCCCCGGATGGAGTGAAGCCTGCGCATTCGATAGCGGTGCTGCTTGGAAGAGTCCGGGGAAGGGTCATCATCCCGGAAAGACAATCCCGAGAAGAGACGACTCTGAATGTTCGGGTGGGTGAGGCAGGGAACAAGAAAAATCCCAAAAAGGACATGCCACGGTAAGGCGCCACAGCCGGCGCGGCACGGGTCAGTCCGACCTCGTCACAGTGAGCCCAGGACGTTCGTTCCTGACGAGCGCGGGCTCATCATCCATCAAACCACAGACGAAATGAACTCTATGACCACTGGTGAAAACACCACTGAAGCCCGCCTGCAGGCGTTCCTGGCCAAAGCCAAGGACGGCATCTCCGGGCAGGATGCCGCCATCGATGCGCTCGCGGCCGAACTGTCCCGCCGCCTCGAGACCCGCTCCGACCACCGCCCGCTGGCCGTCCTTCTGCTCGCCGGACCGGATCGGTCCGGAACCAAAGCCGACCTTGTGGAGGTGCTGGCTGACGCGCTGGATGTCCCAATTCACCAGTATGACCTCTCCCCACCCTGGGGCGAGGAAGACGCACTCATCTTTGGGCTCAATCCCGGCGTGCCTGCCTGGCTGTCGCTGCAGCAGAGCCTGACCGACCACCCTCGCGCCATCGTGGCGCTCAAGGCCGTCGAGCAGGCGCATCCGACCGTCCTCAGCCGCCTCCAGGCCGCCTGGACCAGCGGTCGTCTGGTAGAGCCGTCCGGCACGGAGGTGGCGACAACCGGGGCCATCTTCATCCTGACCACCGAGCTGGGGCAGGGAGCGGTGGGCCAGCTGGCCCGCCAGGAGACCGATCCGGATCGGCTGCATGTGGCGGCCGTGAAGCTGCTCGCCGATGCGGGCTTTCCCATTCCGGTGCTGCGCAGCATCGATGCGGTGATCGGCCTGAGGAGCCACACGCCAGGGGAGCTGACGCGGGAGTACCGCCGTCAAATTGCAGAGCAGGTCCGCGCGCATGGCCTGGTGCTGGCAGACGGCGGCATTGATGCCCGCATTGTCACCGATCTCATGGCGCCGGCAATCGGTCCCTATGTGGAAGGGGAGTGGGCGGTGAGAGATCGCCTCGATGCGGATCTTGTCCGCGCCAAGGCTGAGGGTGCCGAGACCGTCCGGCTGGTGCTTGGTGATGACGGCATCCTGGTCGTGCCGGTGGACCGGTCGGTTCAGAAGGAGCCACAATCGTCACCGGGCTCGGCCGGTCAGGAGGGCTCGGGCGATGAGTAGGGTAGACCTCGACGCAGCGGCGCGGCTCGAGGCTCATGCCCTCCTCGACCGGCTCGTTGAGGACGGCGAGACCTTCGCGCGTGACGACGCCGTTCGGCTGATCGGGCTGATTCCGGTGGCGCCGCGCCGGCGCTTTTCGTTCACCGGCGTGTTCAAGAGCCGGGGCCCGGGCTTGCGCGGGCAGGCCGCCGGGATCGGCGATGTCGAGGTGGGCGGGGAGGGCAGGGAGAAGCAGGTGTCCTGGAACGCTCCGTCGGTTCACCGGATCGGGGGCTACCGGGTGACCCACACGCCCGGCCAGATCGCGATCGAGCTGATGTGGGCTGTGACGCAGGAGGAGCAGTCGGGCCAGAGCTGTCTGCTCCTGTACGATCCGGCCACCGGAGAGCCGCAGGCGATGCAGATCGCGGTCCAGAAGACCCTGACGCTGCTGTTCATCCGCCTAGCCTATGTGTCCTATGTGCCCTGGAAGAAGCCGGGCGCCGCGCGGGCAGGGCAGGGCTGATCGGCCAATCACCGGCAGGCTGTTTACGGATCTGCCAGAATCGCCATGTCTGGCCGCTTGGTGTCGCCACCGCGTTCCTCCATGTGCCCGCTTAGATGTGGAGCTACGCCTACCGCCGCCTCCGAAAGCACCTGAGGCAGTGGTGAAGGCCTCAGCCTAACCCACTCACACTGAAAGGCGGCTCGTCTCGCGACGGCCGCCTTTCTTGATGGCTGCTCCCTCAAATCTTAGGGAGGGAAGGGTCTGAACCGAAGACGCTCAGGGAAGTTCTTCGGCTCTCCGGCCCAGGACCGGACATCCGGAACCACGTTGGATACTCGTGAAGCAACTTTGTAACTTACATAGCTGAAGGTTGCTCCAGCTCTTGGCGCAGTTGCCCACCCTATAAATGATCTCAGCTTCTCCTGTCATCCAGCTTCTGGGGAGGTCCTCTTGGCGTACCTCGCGCAGGTCGCGTCGGCCACCGTGGGGGTGACGGAGTGGCTGGCTTATTGGTGCTCGGTAATCTCCTGAGTCGCTGCCTCCGTGAACCCATCTATACTGCTGGGTAGATATTGGGATGTTGTTCTCCTTCATCGCCATGCTGGGCTTGATGTGTACCTGCGGTGCGCCACTGGCTTCACTTAGTCTTCCTGCAGGAGGTCGTTTGGCGTACTACCGAGAATGGCGTCTTGGCCGAGACTTGGCTCGACATCAGCCATCACTCTTAGCAATTTGGAATTTTGGGCTCAGATCCCGGCTGCGGGGAGCTTATTCAGTTCACGCTGCCGGGTGTTTTGATTGTGCGAGAATGATGCCGTCGGAGAGGATTGTCCGCTCTAGGAGGGATCCGTTTCGTCTGGGACTACCGGCAAAGTAAGGTCTTTGCCAGTTAGGTCCTTGTAGAGATCCTTCATGACCTCATGATCGCGTGCCGTTGTCCTGCGCTCAATCAGCTTGACCAGGTAGTCTTTGCGGCTCTGGTGTTCACCAACTTCGTCTAAGAACCAAGTGCCGATGAGAAGCTTCTGTCGTATGGCGTCTTTACGCTGCTGGGATCTATCCTGGCCACGCACACGACGCTCAATCGCTAGCCGCTGCTTGCGCAGGGCTTCCTCTTTCTTTTTATAAGCCTCGGCTCGGTCCTTAAGAGAACGAGCTGGCCTCTCCCTGGAAGCCGTTTTCTTTTTAGGCTTGCCTTCCTGGTCTACCGTACCCTCAGGAGATGCGTCGGTATCGCTCTCCCTTCCCCCTTTGTCTGCCATGATCTACTCCCTGCTTGCCAACACTGCTAAGCTTAGCTATTCTAGCCTAAGGGCGCAGTTATGCAAAGTTGTCGGCATGGTACTTAGTTAAAAGGGCATTGCTCGCCATTGAATTCACTCTGGTAAGACGCATGGCTCTCGCTCGCTATGAACTCGGTACTATCTCCCGGTCTGCTGGTCGTTCCGCGACGGCCTCAGCGGCATACATCTCCTGCGGCCTTCTTCGCGATCGGACAACTGGCGAGATCCACGACTATCGCAAGAAGCGGGGACTGTCCTACGACTTCACTATATTGCCCAGTGGCGATAACACGGATCGTGAGGAATTGTGGAATCTCGCTGAAGCGGCTGAGCATCGCAGCAACTCAGTTGTTGCTCGCTCACTCGATATCGCGCTTCCGCATGAGGCCGACGCGGGGGAACGGCAGATCATAGTGTCTGCTCATGCTCTGTATCTCGCGAAGAAGCATTGCGTGGCGGTCGACGTCGCCATTCACGAGCCGCCTGAGGAGGGTGATCCACGAAATTGGCATGCCCATTTTTTGTTCACGACCCGTAAAGTCGAAGTCGCTCCATCGGGCCAGATAAAGTTCGGGAACAAGACGCGTGAGCTGGACGATCGAAAAACCGGTGCCGAACACCTCAATGAGTGGAAGCGAGCGTGGGAAGAAACGGTCAACAAATGGCTGGAAAAGAAAGGTGTCGTGATCTCACTGAAAAGCCTGAAGGACCAAGGCATCGATCGCACGCCGGGCCAACATCATGGTCCAGCACTCACTGCACTTCGCCGCAAGGAACGTAGGCTTCGGAAGGAGCGCCGCAAACTCTATATCACTGATGATAAATCCCGTCGGGTTGAGCTGGCGAAACTCCGCCGTCTTTCTCACAATCCAAGTGTCGAGGCGCCTATCCTGCCAGATGCATTGCCGGAGCCGACGCAAACCCCTGAGCAGCCTCAGGTCCCTGTCAAGCTCGGAACACCGACACTGTTCTGGGATCCGAAGCCGCTGGCTCAGGCTGCAGGATCTGCCACTCCGGCTGTAACCGGAATGACCCCCAAGCCTAGGCCAGAGCCCGCTCCTGTACCGGTTTCGCCTGCTGCGCTACCCAATCAGGCGCCCGCGCCTTCCACAGTGGCGCCCAATCTCGACCTAAATGTGCAGGCTCAAGAAGTTGCGCCAGACATCCAAGAAGCTGTCCCATCCGTCGCTGTAAAGTCAGTGGTAGCCCCCGCTCCTGAAGCAGACCAGACAGTCGATCAAGCACTGGTACATGAGGACCAGGCGCCAACGGCAGCGACGCCTATTCATGAAAAACGGTTTGTTGCGCCTCAATCGCCGGCACAGATTGAGCGTCCACAAATGTCACGCCCGACCACGCCGCCGCAAGTGGAGCGAACTCAGCCCGATCCGGTAGCAGCGCCACCCGTCTCGTCTAGACCAGCTGTCCCGAAGTTTGATCCACTCTGGAATTCAAATCGCAAACCTCGCAGCCTCCAGATGAAGCAAGCTGCTGCAACTATATTGCTGGCGTCGGAGACTGGGAACAATCACCTGCTTCAAGCTGCAGGAGCTTTGATCGTGGCTCTGCTAAAGCTGAAAGCCGTTACTCGTGCGACTGCTTTGAAGGAAATTATTCCTGGTCTTGTCGAGTGGGCTCGAACCAGCGGAGATCGCTCCAAGCTTCCGAGGCCATACACGACACCTGAACAATGTGATGAAGCGCGCAGAAATTTCGAGCGAAACCAAGGTGGCTTTGGCCGTTGAGCCGGCGTCGCTCCGATTGAGCATCCTCCCAGATCCCCGCTCCATGCCGACACATTAGGCTTGACCAGTCTTGGATGTTCAGACGACTTTCTTAGCAATAGAGCTTCGTTCGAGGGGCTAGGAACGAAGCGAAGCAAAGAACATGATGTCTGCACCTGATACCGTCGCACCTGCCGCTGAGCGCCTTCACAATCTTCTGGGATACGTCGAGCAAGTGGTCCGGCTGGATGAGCGGCCGGCCCTGCGGCTGTCTGAGCATCGGCTTCCGACCGGACAGACCTTTGTGCTGCACCAGCACGAACTGCATGCCATGCCTGGGGTCCGTCATGACCTGGTGGACGAGGATGGCCCGGTGTGGCTGGCCGTGGAGCGCCTCCGGCGCAGTGATCCTCCCGCACCGCCAGAACTCGCGGCAGATTGGCTGGAGATCTCCCCTGATCCAGAGCGAGAGCCGAAACTGCGGGAATACCTGCTTCGGACGGTAACGGAGACGGAGCGGGATGAACTTCTGGCCTCCGGAGCCGTGCGACCGGAGGATGTTACAGAGGCCATCAAGAAGGACGAGGCCATTCCGCGCTGGGACGTGCGCTTGCGCCTGGAGGATCGCCCCGACGTTAGGAGCGCCGCCGAGACGTGGATCACCGAACAATGGTTGCCCTGGTCGATGACTGAACGTCCGGTTCGCCGATCACTGGCGTTGTATCAGAGGCTGTTTGAGGTCACCCAACTCGCCGAACTCGGAGGGGGCGACAAATCCTTCGAACTCGTTTGGGGCATGGGGCTCTCTCGCTGGCTCAGGGATGGCAATGAGGTCGACCTGCCTCTGGTTGAGCATCTCGTGGAAATCGAGATCGACGATCTTGCCGGCGGTGAGATCAAGGTTCGCCCCCGGACCGTCACAGCCAGCGTCAACATGCGCCCGTTCGAAGACCTAGGTGTCGAAGGGGCTTCCCTAGCCTTGGACGCATCCCGGCGGGCGATCGCAGCTGTTGATGCGGACGAAGGTGTTTCGCCTTACCGGCGCGAGGGGTTCGAGCCTATCCTTCGGGCCTGTCAGGCCCGTCTGGATGCCGAAGGCGTATATTTGCCCGATCGCCAGGTAGTGGCACCCGATCAGCCTGTGCCTGTGGCCAGCGAACACCTGACCGTCTCCGACCGTTGGGTTCTGTTTGCCCGCAGACGATCCGACAGCTTCATTCTGGCCGACCTCGAGAACCTGAAGAAGTCGGTCGAGAAGGCTGCCGAAGAGGGTTCGTTGCCGGGACCGGCCCAGACCCTCGTGATGGGGCCCTCCACCGCGAAGCCAGATGATATCTGGACTCCACTGGGAAATCGCGTCGGCGAGACCACCGGCGGGACAGCGGAGGCGGCGCCTCAACCTGAGGCTATGGACCTTTTCTTCCCCAAGCCCTTCAACGATGACCAGATCGAGATCGTCCGGCGCTTGGAAGGCACCGATGGCATTGTCGTCCAGGGACCACCCGGCACGGGCAAGACGCACACGATCTCCAACATCATCTGCCACTACATGGCCACCGGCCGGCGGGTTCTGGTGGTGTCGCATGGGGAGCCCGCCCTTGCAGTTCTGCGAAACCAGCTGCCCGAAGGGGTCCGGGATCTCGCGATCAGCATCACGGCCACAGAGCGTGAAGGGTTCAAACAACTCGAGACGGCCGTGCGCCTCCTGCAGTCGGTCGTCGAGAGCATCAAGCCCAGCGAGCAGTCGCGTCTGATCCGTGACCTGGAAGCCTCCGTGGTCGGGCTCCGGACCCGACTTGAGGAGGTCGACAAGGAAATAGAGCGGTTCGCCCTGTTGCAGCTCGCCCCGACCGGAGCTGGTGAGCGGCCTGCGGAGATTGCAAAACGGATTGTTTCCTCGGCAGAGCAATACAGGTGGTTTGAGGATCGCCCAGAGCAGTCCGCGCAGGACGCCGGTCTGTCCGACGACGAGATCTCCGCTCTTCGAGCGGCACGTGTGACCCTGGGTTCCCGGCTCGAGCACCTGGATGTGGTGCTCCCGTCAGTTGAGGATCTGCCCGACGCGGAGGTCATTGCCCGGCTGCATGAGGACCTCGTCCGGTCCGAGCGCTTCGCGGAGGCGGCTGCACGAGATGGTTCGCTGACAATCCGCATCGGATCCGCTGGTGCCATCGCGCAGGCGCTGCGGGGAGCCGAAGCCCTTGAGACCCTCCAGCGTGTTCAGACGCTCACCCAGGCCAATCCCTGGCTTGAGCCAGTGGCTCAGCATGCGATTGCTGGTGAGCGAGGAGCCGGCGCGCTCGATCTGCTCCTTCGGTTTGCGCAGGACGCGAAGCCGATTGTCGAGGAGCGCAAGCGCTACCTGGCCCAGCCGGTGGAACTGCCTGATACCTTCGAGCTTGCGGCCGGTGAGGCGACCCCATTGATTGGCCGCCTCGCTAACGGAGAGGAAGTCTTTGGCTTCTTTGCCTTTCGCGAGAAGGCACTCCGGCCGGTTGTGCAGGCCATCAAGGTGCAAGGGCGCACACCAGCTGCTCGTGAGGACTGGGATCACATTCGCCAGTACCTCATCTGGCGGGATCAAGTCACTTCATTGAGCGTCCGGTGGCGGGCGCTGGCTGAGGAGATTGGTGCTCCGTCTGCAGGGTCGGCGCGGGAGATCGAACAACTCGTTAGTCTCCTTGGTGCTATCCTCGTGGAGGGAGCTGGCGCCATGCGCGCGCTGGAGGAGGTCTTCGGCCAAGTCGTACCTGGGGCGATCTCGCCTCGGGATCTCTGGCGCAATCCTGCTCGGATGGAATATGTCGAGGAGGCGCTTCGGAATGCGGCGGCCTCCGCACAGCTCGCCGCTGCGCGCGTTGAAGTGTCCCGGCTCGAGGGGCTCTTCTCGGATGCATCAGGCAAGATCGGAAAACTGGCTCGTGACCTGCTGGGCGAGGCGATTGGCCGATCCGATATCGAGGTGGAAACCATCGCCCGCCTCTGGGGTGCCTTAAGGCGTCAGATCGATGACCTGAACCAGCACAAGAACCATCTGGCGCTTGTCCGTACCGTGACGGGCCGGATCCGCGAAGCGGGAACTCCTCTCTGGAGCCGTCGGCTGTCCACAGAACCAGTCGAAGGCGAAACGGATGCCTTGATCCCCGTCGACTGGCGTGAGGCATGGGACTGGGCCGCCGCCTCCGCTTATCTGGCGCGGATCGATGACCGGAACCGGCTGCATAGCCTGGCCGAGGAACGGGTCCGCCTTGATGCGGAAATCAGAAAGACCTTCGAACGGGTAGTGCGCGAGCGGACCTTCTATGAGCTCGGCCGGTCCATGTCTGGGCCGGTTCGCTCTGCGCTGATGATGTTTGCCACAGCTCTGCGCAGGACCGGTAAGGGCACCGGCAAGGGGGCTGTCCGGCACCGCCGCGACGCCCGCAGTGCCATGGCCCAGTGCTACGACGCCATTCCGTGCTGGATCATGCCGACATGGCGCGTTGCAGAGCAGCTACCCGGTGAGGTCGGCTCGTTCGACCTCGTCATCATGGACGAGGCCTCCCAATCAGACATTCGTGAGGTCCCGGCACTCCTTCGTGGCAAGAAGATCCTGGTTGTCGGCGACGACAAGCAGGTGAGCCCGACAGCGGCCTTCATTGAGAATGCCAAGATCGACCGCCTGGAGAACGGCTTTCTCAAAGGGCAGCCCTTCAAGACGCTTCTGCTGCCAGGAGCCTCACTCTACGACCTCGCCAAGGTCATGTTTCCAGACAAGCTGGTGATGCTCAAGGAGCACTTCCGCTGCGTCGAGCCGATCATCCGGTTCTCCATGCAGTTCTACCCTGAGCCGTTGGTGCCCTTACGTGTGCCTACAGCGCATGAGCGGCTCGATCCGCCGCTCGTCGACATCTACGTGCCGGACGGGCGCCGCCAGGGCGACAAGCAGAACCCGCGGGAAGCTGAGGTCATCGTCAGTGAGGTCCGCAAGATTGTTGAGGATCCCGCCCTTGCTCGTATTGAGGCCCAGGACCGCTGGCGTACGATCGGCGTGGTGTCGCTGATTGGAGCAAAGCAGGCTGCCCTCATCAACCGCATGCTTCTCGATGAACTTGGGGAAGATCTGATGATGCGCCACCGTATCGCCTGCGGTGACAGCGCCACCTTCCAGGGCAATGAGCGCGATATTGTCTTCCTGTCCATGATCGCAGATCCCAACAGCAAGCAGGCGCAGACCGCAGCCCAGTTCGAGCAGCGCTTCAACGTCGCGCTCTCACGTGCCCGCGACCGTCTCGTGCTCGTTCGGTCAGTGCGTGAGGAGGAGCTCAAGCCTGAGGACCTGAAGGCGCGGGTGATCCGCCATTTCCGTGACCCGATGGCCGGTGCTGCTACGCCGACGGGTGACCTTGAGGCTATGTGTGAGTCGGACTTCGAGCGGGAGGTGCTGCGGCGTCTTCTGGAGCGCGGCTACCGGGTCACTCCGCAGATCGGTGCCATGGGGTACCGCATTGACCTTGTTGTCGAGGGAGCGAACGGACGGCGCCTGGCCGTCGAGTGTGATGGGGATCAGTACCATGGTCCGGAGCGCTGGGCGGACGATATGCGCCGTCAGCGCATCCTGGAGCGGGTCGGGTGGCGCTTCTGGCGCTGCTGGGCGTCGAGTTTCACGCTCGACCCCGATGGTTGCATGCACGATCTGTTCGCGACCCTGGAACGCCATGGAATTGAGCCAAGCGACAGTGCTGCCAGCGGTGGGGTTTTCACAGCCCACATCACGGCACCGGCAGCACAGGCGAAAGGCATTACGTTTGAGCCAGAGGCCGAGCAGCAATCCCCACCTCAGACTCAGACGCGTAGTGAGATAAACGCCAAGAACAATGAAAAACTCGCCGAATCTTCGCATGGAATCCGTGTGGGAGACCGAGTTGTCATCAGATACCTCGACGATAATAAGTCAGCGACATTAACATTGAGCCCTACCCGTGACGATCTGACGAATGGCTTCTTGGCTGTGAATTCTCCGCTGGGGAGGGAATTGGTTGGGCTGACTGAGGAGGATGAGACTGATTTCGAAGTGAACGGTCGTATGAGGCGTGTCCTCATTGTGCGAACCGAGAGGTCAGTCGCAGGTCACTAGATACCTCGATTGGCTTCCCTCCTGAGGGCGTGTCAGCTCTTGCTCTGCCGGTATGTCGCAATGTTTCACTCAATAGGTGCCCCTTTTTGCCTTAGGACTATATTGGCTTGACGAGTTTCGTAGCTAATGATCGTCTGATCCGATCAATTGACTGGGGGCTCCATGAGCGTAGAAGAAAAGCTCCGCATACTTGCGGAAAGGGTTAAGTCTCATTCAAGCGCGATGATCACTGAGGAGGCCGTTAAGACGGCAGTGATTTTGCCATTCTTGAGCGCTTTGGATTACGACGTCTTCAATCCGCATGAGGTCATTCCTGAGTACACGGCGGACGCGGTCGGGAAGAAAGGCGAAAAGGTCGACTACGCTATCAAGGTTGATGGAGCGATTCGGATATTGATCGAATGCAAACCAATCTCCACCAACTTGGATAAGGTCCACCTCGCACAGCTTTACCGGTACTTCTCTGTAACAGAAGCCAGGTTTGCGATCCTAACTAATGGCCGGACCTTCCATTTCCACACAGACCTTGAGGCGCCCAACAAGCTTGATGAAAGACCGTTCTTAACGTTCGACCTCTCCGATCTGCAGGGACAACTGACTCACGAGTTGAAAAAGTTTGCTAAGAGCGAGTTCAGCATCGACAACATCCTGCAGACCGCCCATCAACTAAAATACACCTCGGCGATCAAGAAGGAGATTGTCGCGCTGATGGAGGCACCTTCGGAAGATTTCGTCCGTCTTGTTACTGCGAATCTACAACTTGGACGTTTCACGGCCGCTATTCGTGAACAGTTCACGCCAATGGTGAAAACGGCCTTCAGAGAGATCATTCGTGACTCCGTGCAGGCACGGTTGTCGACTGCACTTGCGGATACGGAAGCGGCCGATGTAGCTGCCGAACCGCCGCCGGTTGAGGCTGATGAAATCATTGCGACGACGGAGGAAGAGCGGGAAGGCTTCATGATCGTGCGCGCGATCATCCGGGATATCCTTAAGCCAGCTCGGGTAGTGATGCGGGATCAAAAGAGCTACTGCGGGATCTTAGTCGACGATAACAATAGACGTCCGCTCGCCCGTCTGCATTTTAACCGGAGTGTCAAGTACATCGGCTTGTTCGATGGAGAGAAGGAAGAGCGGGTCAAGATCGACACGCTAGATGAGATCTACGAACACGCTGAGCGTCTAAGAGCAACGGCTCAAGTTTATAGCGCGCCTTAAAAGACCATAGTTTACCCGGGGCCCGCTTGCTTCGGCTTGCGGGCTTTCTCTCGGCTACATCATTCTGATAGCAACGGCTCAATGGCGAGCTGAAATTGACGCTCGGAAGGCACGACATGTAAAATCTCTGCGTGTGGGTAAAGACGCCGGACCAAGGCAATCGTGGCATGGCGCTTGTCCTGAGGCATGCGGTACCCAAGGATTACACCATCCAGTTCAAGGGGATGGAACCTAACATCCTCGAAGGCCGCCTCTGGATTGCGCCCTGATCCAGACCAGATCCGCCATTCGTGCTCATACGACCAATCAGCAGATTTGGTGTAGATCAACCTGTCCAGAAACGGGCGGGGCTTGAGTTCGTCTCGGCCCGCAAGAAAGTCTGAGAGAAAGTCACCGTTGATCAGGACGGGTATGTCGGCGAGGTAATTTATCGGCCGCGCCATTTTCCAAGGGCTGTCGAGGTCGGGCGCATCGCGGAATCGGAGGGCGATCCCCTGATGGCTCGCCGCATAATGGGCCCACATCAGATTGCTAGTAGGATTGGAGCTCAAGCAGAGAATCTTGCTACTAGTGAGAATTTCTCGGGTCGCCTCTAGTAGGGGAGGCAAGGAATGTTTCATCTGCCCCAAAGTCTGATCGATAGCCTCCCCGATTTCCTGATCGAACTCTTCTCTCGACAATCGAGGGAAAATTCCGCGGACTGCTTTGATGAACGAGCCCAACTTGTTACCGGCCGGCAAGGCAGCCTCGCCGTAATGCTGCTCCCATAGCTTTTCGAGAGCTCGAGCCTTTACATCAGCGGGGTCGATCTCGATCCGTAGGCCGAACTGCATGTCATACGGATCATTCAGTGTGCCAGGCGTGGACCAGCGGAGCGTTCGGTTCTCTAAGACAATGTGCCCGAGATCATAGCCCATGTACTTATAAAGGTTGGCTACAGGCTGAGGCGGGGCGAGTTCAGACTCAGACATGATGGGCGCAGCAATAGGGGAGGGTCAGCGTAAATAACGCATCTTGCCAAGTAGAGGGAGACCCAAGCCGGCGCTAAAGGCAAGCTTGGCAGTTGTGTTTAGATTATAATCCTAAGTAGAGGTGTATCAGTGTTGCCTTATGTTTGGCTGCCTCTGCTGTTTTCGCGTTCTCAGCCGGCCAAGCAAGAGCCGGACCTTCAAACCAGACACAGGCCTTTACATCGGCTTTCCCCTATCCGCCTTCATAAGCAGGACAGGGTGGTTACGTCCGATTGTGCGGACCTCAAGCTTGGGAAACGAATGTTCACGTTCTTAGGTGATGCGGTAGTGATGTCGTTGCTAGCCCATGGTTTGTGCCGGCCCACAACCGGGGCAGTTGATCGTTGTTCGAGGCGCGTACGTCTGTCCTTGTCCGCTGGGCTTGCGATCAGATTCAGCAGGCTGGATAGCCAAGGAGTGGGTGCGATCCGCGGAAGCGACAATCCCAACCACTGCGGCAGCGGGATAGACGACACGCCGCGACTTGGCCGTAGTGCAACCGTGACTCGAGTCGGTGGAAAGTTGCCAAGCCAGCACATACATGCGGTTGGGTAGGGCAATGGCCACCTTGTAACAATGGCAAACGCCGGTGTATTTCGTGCTGGGGGTACATCCATGAATTGTGAGATTGAGTTTCTACCCGTCGGCACGGGATCGAAGGCGGGTGACGCCATCATCCTACGCTATGGATACGAACACGAATATCGGTTGATGCTGGTCGACGGCGGCCATGCAGCGACGGGCGACGAAATAGTCGCGCATCTGCGGAAGCATTTCGGTCCTACTCCCGTGCTGGAGCATGTGGTTCTGACCCATTCCGATGGGGACCACGCGTCCGGTCTGAGGACTGTTCTAAAGGAGATTCCGGTTCGGAATCTGTGGCTTCATATCCCGTGGGCGCATGCGACCGAAACTGTCCACTTGTTCGCCAATAAGCGTTGGACAGTCGTTGGGCTCGAGGCAGCGATAAAGAGGGAATACGATATCGTCGCCGAAATCGTGAACTTAGCACAGGCCGCCGGCTGCACGATTAACGCTGCCTTCCAGGGCGCGGATATCGGTCCGTTCCGGGTCTGCTCGCCGAGCAGGGAGGTCTACAACTACCTCCTGCCGCAATTTGATAGGACTCCCGATCCCGACCAAGCAGCGATCGGGGGCGTGCATATGTGGCTCGGTAAGGAAACGCTCGCTCAGAAGCTCTTCGAAGCAGCACGGGGCGCGGTCCAAAGCTGGACTACGGAAACCTGGGAACATGAGCGTTTGCAGGACGGTGGCATCACGAGCGCAAGCAACGAGTCAAGCGTTATCCTTTACGGCGCATTCGACAACGGCCAGCGTGTGCTTCTGACCGGCGACGCTGGCGTGAATGGCCTTCATTGGGCGGCCTATTACGCCGAGTCTATCGGCTTGCCCCTGCAGCAGTTTTCATTCGTCCAGATTCCACACCATGGCAGCCGGCGAAATGTGGGGCCGTCCGTTCTGACAAGGCTTCTCGGTCCGCCCCAGCGAAAGGATGCAACTCCACGGTTCACGGCGTTTGTGTCAGCGCCGGAGGACGATGCAACCCACCCGCGGCTGATCGTGCTCAACGCCTTCAAGCGACGGGGCGGTCGCGTCCACGCCACGCAGGGCAGGGGCAAAGTCCACTACGGAGGATTTTCAAAGCGCAACGGCTACGGCGATGCGCAAGAGTTGCCTTTCTATGACCGCGTTGAGGAATACACATGAGGGCAGTGCCTCCTAAGTCCCTCAAGGATCATAACCGCTGGCCGCTTTGGCTCACGATCGCGGGGAATTTCGCCGTCTTCTATGCCGTTGCCCAATCCGATGCGTTCATGTCTATTGGGCTTAAGGGCTTCATAACAGGCGCCGCCAATCTCCTGCCGGTCGGGCTTGCCCTCATAGTAACGTCTATTGCGAACGGTCTGCTAGATGCCGGGATGAAGGCTCGACTGGTGTTCTTGCGGTGGAACCATGCGCTTCCAGGCCACCGGGCGTTCAGCAAATATGCCCTCGCCGACCCGCGGATCGATCTTGCCCGCTTGAAGAAGTCCATGGGCAACAAGATGCCCGCGACGCCAGAGGACGAAAATCGTGCCTGGTATCGTATCTACAAAGAGATGGAGACGGATCCAGCCATCGCTCAGATCCACCGGGAGTTCCTATTCACCCGCGACTATAGCGCTTTCGCCTTTTTGTTCTTGATCGGGTTCGGGACCGCATCCTTTTTCCTCGTCGATGCAACGAAGGTGGCGCTCACATACTGCGCGTGCCTGCTGCTTCAATTCGTGATCGTCCGGCAGGCTGCCGCGACATACGGCGTCCGGTTCGTGACGACCGTGCTTGCCCGCAAAGCTGCCAAGGCTGCCCGGGCACTAACGAAGGCAACCAGCTAGCCGTTCGCCGCCGCTTGGTTCTAGAAAAGCGACGCAGTTTGTTAAGCTGCATCGCCTTATTTGGTTTTGGTTACGCCGTATTTACTTAACGGTCCACCGCGCGAGCATGGCGCAAGTCTTGAGCGACTGCCCATCCATTGGCATGGATAAAACTCGCGATGCGGCTCAACAACGTCGCCTATCACACCAGCTCCCAAACGGCGCTCCCCTCAACAAAGAGGCCCTACAGGTGTGAGCTGTGGGGCCTGAAAATGCAAAAGGTCAGTCTAATTGCCTTTCGAAAGCAGTCTATATGCCTGTTTTTAGGGTCTATATGCTTGTCGGGACATGTTCCGAAAACTAAATGTCTGACTCAAAATCAGGCTATCTCCCTGTGGCAGCGCCATCAAAAGACTGACCCTTGTTTCAAAAAAGACTGACTCTTCGGGATCCGTTTCACAGAAAAGCTCGACTCAAAGGGTGTGGTACCAGTCTTAAGAGCGAACGTCTGGTTCCTCGAGGTAAGCGGACCTTCCGATAGATCGGCTCTTCGGCTCGTTCTGACCCAGTGCTGCCCTTTCGCTGACCGTCTCACCAGTCTACGGAGGCGCTCTGATTTTGAACGCCACGTTCCGTAGTTTCCGTTTTTGGGAGATCCTGTCTGCAGGACGCTCAATCCCGATCATCCGTGAATTGAACGAGATCCCACAGGCTGCCGTACAGATCCTCGAACACAGCGACGATGCCGTAGGGAGCCCTCTTTGGCTCGCGAACGAACTTGATGCCCTGCTCAATCATCGCAGCGTAATCCCTCTGAAAGTCATCAGTCCGAAGGAACAGGAAAACGCGGCCACCAGCCTGGTTGCCGATGAATGTCTCCTGGTGGGGAGTGGAGGCGCGCGCCAGAAGCAACGACGTCGTTCCGTCGCCTTGGGGGCGTACGACAACCCAACGCTTGTCCTGCTCCGGCTGGTACGTGTCCTCGACCAGCTCAAACCGGAGCTTGTTGACGTAAAAGTCGATGGCCTCATCGTACTCGCGAACCACGAGAGCGATATGCGCGATGCTCTGCTTCAACTTGATCCCCTTTGTAAGACATATCCCGTTGAATCGGGAGGTTTCGATTTCGACTGGCTCCGAGTTAGCCTATGAGTGTCGTGGCGAGACGGTCCGAGTGTTCCCGAGCCGCCTCCCATCTTTTCAATTCGGCTCCGGCATTTCGGGCAGCAGCAGAAGCAAGCCGACAGACAAGGCATGGATCCCGCAGGTCACCGCGCTGAGGGCCCCCAAACCCTGGTTGATAAAAGGCGCGGCGACCATTGTGCCCAGACTGGTCGCGGCCAGAATGAAGAAGACGATCAGAGCCGAGCCACGAGCGCTGTTGGTGCCGGACGCAACGATCCCGCGATAGAACCCGAGCGGGCCACGAAGTCCCAGGCCGACGTTCATGGGCAGGAACAATGCCGGGAGCAGTGCGCTGTCGTTCCCGCCGGCGAGAGCATAGGCCAGGATCGTTACGGCGCTGGCCAGGGACATGGCCGTCCCGAGATAGATGATGCGCTCGGTGCCCCAGCGCTCGGCGCATCGAGAAGTCAGATTGGCCGCAACGATGAAGCCGAGGACGCCGCTCACCTGCATGGCAATGAAGTGATGCAGGGTGCCGCCCATGGTCCCCACAATCACGGCCGGGGCGCCGAAGACGAAGACAAGCAAGCCGGCCAGTGTCATCGCCTGTGACAGGGCATATCGCATGAACACCGGGTCGAGGAGGAGCGCACCGTAGCTACCCTGCGCACCATCCGCCTTCGGCTGTCGCGGCAGACCCAGCACGAAGATCAGCGCTGCCGCGACGATCGCAACGACACCTACAAGCTCGAACGAGCTTTGCCACCCGAACCTGGCGAGGAGAAAGAGGCCGAGGATCGGCGCGAGGGCAGGAACGAGGGACTCGACGCTGCCGAGAAAGCCAATGGCGCGAACGCCGGCCTTTTCGCTGAAGATCTGTCTGATGATGGCAGGCCCGAAGACAGGTGCGGCTGCCGATGCGGCGCCCTGAACAAAGCGCAGCACGATTAGTGCCCAAATACTCGGTGAGAGGGCGCAAGCCATCGATGCCATCGCAAAAACAACGAGCGAGGACACGACCAGAGTTCGCGGAGTCAGGCGATCCGCCAAGGCCCCGAAGAGCAAGAGCCCTATGGCCGTCCCGGCGACATAGGAGGCCAGCACAAGCTGAGCCGTGGCCTCGCTTGTCGCAAAGATCGCCGGCAGCGCAGGCACGGCCGGCAGGATGAGGTCGGTTCCTGCCAGGGACAGGACCGCGCAGAGCATCATCATGGAGAAGATGATTCCACGACGGGAGACGATCATTGGACCTTCCCGCCGATCTCGAGAAGATGCGAGCATGATCGAAACTGTCTTTGATGTCAGGAAGGCCGCTTGTTGCATCGTCTCCGGGCGGGAGAGGACGGCCTAGCCGAGTCCCGCTGCTATCCGGAGACGCACATAGGGAACGCGCCAGCCGGGCGACCGGCGCACGGAACATTGGCGGCAGCAATGTTCTGGATCAAAGACATTGGGATTAAATACCGAGATCAGGGCGTCGAGACAAGCCCCTATTTATCTGGTCGGCGCAAAGCATCGCGGAAAGCGCATCCGCACACACCGGTGTTCCAGACACAAAGTGTCGAACTCAGAACCCGGGCGCGGGGTTATAGCTTAGCAATTGGGCATTGGCGGCTTACAATCTTCTGGCAGAAGCGGAGTTGCAAAGTATGTCCGAGGCTCTTTCCAACACCATCATCTACCTCGTTGGCCCACCTGGTGTCGGTCAACACCCTTGCCGATCGTTGCATCAACGCGGCACCAGAGCCTGCAGCAATGCGCGGCGGAAGACCTGGGCAGCCGGCCCGAGCGGCTCATCCAGGCGATGGGCGACATAGGCCTCCGAGGTCAGCTGCCCCTTCCGGCCAAGTGTGTTGGTGGCGAGGCGCGTCAAACGGCCCTCGCGGATGTCACGCTCCACCTGCCACACCGGCAGGCGTCCCCACCCAAGGCCCGCCAGGATCATGGCATGCTTGGTGTCCTGGCTGCCGACGCGACAGGTCTGAGGCGAGAGGACGCCGAAGCTGCGCCCCTCCGATAAGGGCGTTGGATCAGACAAAACGATCTGGAGGTGGTCGGCCAGATCGGACACGCTGATTGCATCACCTTTCGGGCGCAGTGCCAACGGATGCCTGGATGAGACGACAGCCACCTGCTCGATGGACCCGATGGCCTCAAGGGCAATCCGCGGATCGCGGAAGTCCTCCCCAACCAGGATGGCCAGCGTGCTGCGCTTCTCAACCAGCGACGCAATGGGACCGCCCAGCGGCTCGACCGCCAAGCGGATGGAGACCGTGGGATACGCAATTCGCATCTCGGCCAGCGCAGCTCCGACAGCCGCAATGGGAAACAGGGTGTCGACAGTCAGGGAGAGTTCGAGTTCCACCCCCTCGCCGATACTGCGGGCACGGGCCCGCATCGCATCGACCCTGAGGAGAATGTCACGGGCGTTAGCCAACAGAGCCTGCCCTTCAGGGGTCAGCACCGGGCGGTGCCCAGCGCGATCAAACAATGCTACCCCGAGTTCAGCTTCCAAATTGGCGATCGCATGGCTGACCGCGGACTGGACCCGCGACAGCCGTGCAGCGCCCGAGCGGAAGCTGCCGCTTTCCGCCACCGTCACGAAGATCCGTAGTTGATCCAGCGTCAACACATCCAGCATGATCTATCCAATCGATCAAACCCATCGATCTTATCTCTCTTCCGCACATCAAGCACAGGCGTATTCTTCCCGCAACTCACCCGAGAAGCAGCAGAGGAAGAGCAATGACGAAGGTGCTGGTGCTGTACTACTCGTCCTACGGCCACATCGAGACCATGGCCCAAGCCGTTGCCGACGGTGTGCGGGACGCTGGAGCCATCGCCGTGATCAAGCGCGTGCCGGAACTCGTCCCGGGTCACGTCGCCGAGAGGGCCGGGTACAAGCGCGATCAGCCGGCCGAGATCGCGACCGTTGCGGAGCTGCCCGACTACGACGCGATCATCGTCGGCACGCCCACGCGCTTCGGGAACATGGCCTCGCAAATGAAGAACTTCCTCGACCAGTGCGGAGGCCTGTGGTTCGAGAACAAGCTCGTAGGCAAGGTCGGCAGTGTCTTCACCTCCACCGGCAGCCAGCATGGGGGCCAGGAAAGCACGATCCTGTCTGTCCATACCGTTCTGTTCCATCTCGGCATGGTGGTGGTCGGACTGCCGTACACCTTCAAGGGCCAGAGCCGGATGGACGAGATCACCGGCGGCTCGCCCTACGGCGCCTCGACACTGGCCGATGACGGCAACGGCGGGGATCGCCAGCCCAGCGCCAACGAACTGGAAGGGGCAAGCTTTCAGGGCTACCACGTGGCCGAGATCGCTCGCGCCCTGGCCGCAGCCCGGCTGAAGGAGGCGGCCTGATGGCCACCGCAGCTTACGCCCGAACCCTGCACCACACCCACTGGGGTGTCGTTGGCGTCGTGGTGGGGGCTGGCATTGTCACTGCCCTGCAGGTTGGCAAGGCGGCCATCGCCACGCCAATGCTGCAGTCGGATATGGGTCTTGATCTCGCGGCGGCCGGCTGGCTGACGGGGATCTTCGCCGTTCTTGGGCTTGTCGGCGGTATTCCCGCTGGAGCGCTGGTCACCGCCGCCGGTGACCGTCGGATGCTGATCCTCGGCCTTGGGGCAATCGTTCTGGGCACCGTCATCGGCGCGACGGCGCCAGGGTTCCCCGTGCTCCTAGCCTCGCGGGTCCTGGAAGGCTTCGGCTTTCTTCTGGTCACCGTCGCCGGCCCTGCCATCCTCCACCGGGTGGTGCAATCCGGGCAGCGCGATCTCGCCTTTGCCCTGTGGAGTTGTTTCATGCCGGCCGGCGTGGCGCTTGCCATGGTCGCTGGACCGCTGTTCAGCGACTGGCGCATGCTCTGGTGGGGCAATGCTGGTCTGGCGGCAGCAGCCATCGTGGCAGGGCTGGCGATCGTCCCGGCTGCAACCGCACGCGTGTCAGTCTCGTGGAGGAGCGCGGCGTCCGATAGCCTGCGCGTGCTGACAAGCAGGGAGCCCATTCTCCTGGCGGCGTGTTTTGCCTCCTACAGCCTGATGTTCTTCGCCCTGTTCAGCTTTCTCCCGGTGCTGCTGATGGAGCAGATGGCGATCGCACATGGTACCGCCGGGCTGCTCAGTTCCGTTGCCACCGGCGCGAACATCATCGGCAACCTCGCGGCGGGCTACCTGCTGGCGCGCGGCATCAGTCGCCCTGCGCTCCTCGCTGGGGCGTACCTGATCATGGGCCTCGTCAGCCCGGGGATTTTCCTGCCGTTCTTTGCTGACACGCCCACGTTCCTGCTGTGCGTCCTGTTCTCCGGCATTGGCGGTATGATCCCGGCCACCCTGATCTCGTCAGCGCCGCTGCTTGCATGGTCCCCGGCGCTCGCCCCAGTGGTCATCGGCCTGGTGATGCAGGGCAGCAATCTGGGTCAGGTAATCGGTCCTGTCGCAGTCGGCGGTGCAACCGAAGCCTACAGCTGGGTGGCGGCCGCTGGGATCGTCCTGATTGCAGGCGTGATTGCCGCCATCACCGCGCTCGCCATCGACTTCAGCGACCGCCGAAGCCGCTGACGGTGAGGATGAGGAGAAAATCCATGGAGTACATGTTCGATCATCTCTATGCGGTTGGAACGGAGACACTGAGCTTTGCTCCAACCTTCCAGGGCCGAGCCTTTCTGCTGCGGCGACGAGACGGCAATCTCCTGATCTACAGCTCCGGACGGCTGAAAGAGGAGGCTGACACCCTTCTGAGCCAGGGCGGAGTCATGCGCCAGTACCTCAATCACCGGCACCAGGCGATGACATCCTGCAACTGGGTCTCGGATCGTTTCGCGGCCCGCCTGTTCGTGCCAAAGCTGGAGGAACCTGCAATTGCCGCAATCTGCCATGTCGGTGGCACGTTCGAACAGCGCGAGTTCCATTTTCCTGATTTCGAGGTGATCCCGACGCCGGGGCATACGGAGGGCTCAACCTGCTTCCTCGGGGATGACGGGCAACGGCGCTATCTGTTCACCGGCGACACCATCTATCTCAAGGATGGGGAGTGGGTTGCGGCCGTACTCAGGGTGAGCGATCGAGCGGCCTACCTCCAGTCGCTCGCTCTGATCAGCCAACTGGAATTCGATGTTATTGTCCCCAGTATGGCGCGTGGACCCGCCTACCAGGTGAGGGATCGCGCAGAGATCCGCAGACGCGTTGCTGCGATTGCCGAGCGTCTCGAGCGGGGAGAAGCAGCCTGAGGGTGTTCTTGGCTCGTTCTCATCCGAAGCCAAAAAAGTCACGCACCTTGTCACACCGGTCGTCTGGATCTCGTCTCAGGGCCTTAGTCGCGTTCATCATTTTTGATTTTTTGGAGAATGGAATGATGCTTGCCCGTGCTCAGCAGAAGCTTGGCTTTCGCACCCTTGAGCTCTGTCCGGACCTGATCGAACAACGGATTATTTGTGCCTATATCGGCCTTCTGTTCACACCGCAGGTTGGCGGGTGCCGGGTCACCACAGTGGGTTGGCTGGGCGCTCGTGAGGTGCGTCTGACCGAGACAACCCGGCATGATGCCCCTGCCGGGACGCCGCCCTTCTGGTTGGAGATCTATTGCCATGCCAGTGGCAGGATTCTCGATAGCTGCGGCTGCTTTGAATTCGACGACGATGAGCTCGAGTCAATCGTGACGCTTGTGATGGACGTCGGGCGCGACTCCCGAGAGGGCCTTCACTAACTTGGGTTGGCAACAGAACGCGGAGACAGGAGCAAATGGAGCAATTTGTCGTCATTTCCGGCTGTTCGGGCGGGGGAAAGTCCACATTGCTCGCCGAACTCTGCAGGCGCGGCCACTCCATTGTAGAGGAACCAGGCCGGCGGATCGTCAAGCAAGAGTTGCAAGACGGCGGATTGGCGCTTCCCTGGATTGACGCGGCTGCATTCGCGCGTCGTGCCATTGCTGTGGCCCTTGAGGACCGAGCATCAGCAGCCGCTCTAAGTGGGTGGGTGTTCTTCGACAGGGGCTTGGTTGATGCTGCCGCGGCGCTCCAGCACCTGACGGGTGAACCGGCTCTGGCCGCACTCGCTCAGGAGCACCGCTATCACCGAATGGTCTTTCTGACGCCGCCTTGGCCCGAGATCTACAGAAATGATCCGGAGCGGCGTCACGGTATTGAGGATGCGGAAGCGGAGTATTTTCGCCTGTCGAAAGCCTATCTGGCGCTTGGTTACGAAGTCTCCGTCCTCCCCACGGTCAGTGTTTCGGAACGTGCCGATCTTATCGAGCGGGCTTTGCTCGGCTCCGAATCCTTGAGAAACCTTGAGGCTTCGCATTGAGGGGCACTATGCGTGTGGCGATCCAGACCCTCGGAACGAGAGGCGACGTCCAACCCTACATCGCACTGGCCCTCGGGCTGATTGAGCGCGGGCACGAGGTGCAGATCGCGGCTCCTGTCCAGTTTGAGGCGATGATCACCGGGCACGACATCGCGTTTGCACCGCTTCCCGGCGAGTTCCTGGCGCTGATCGATACGCCTGAAGGCAAAGCCGCACTCGCGGGCAGCCAGGGCTTTGGCGCCGGGCTCAAGCTACTCAAGCATGTGCGTCCGTTGATGCGGTCCCTGCTGGACGCGGAATGGGCGGCTGTCAGGGCTTTCGCGCCGGATGTCATCGTCGGCCATCCCAAGTCGCTTGCAGCACCCCACATGGCCGAAGCGCTTGGATGTTCCTACTTCCTGGCATCCCCGTTGCCGGGGTTTACGCCGACCGCGACCTTTCCGTCCCCGATGTTGCCGTTCGCGTCCTTGGGGCCGCTTAACCGGGCCAGCCATACCCTGGTCATCCGGGGATCGGAGTTGCTGTTCGGGAAGTTGGTCGGCGCGTGGCGGGAGCAGGTGCTCGACCTGGCTCGCCGCCGCTCCTCTGCCAGATCGCGGTCAGGTACGCTCTATGCCTACAGCCCGCAGGTTGTCCCGGTCCCCCCTGATTGGGGTAACGACGTCCTCGTTAGTGGGTACTGGTTCCTCGACGGAGAGGAATGGCAGCCCTCCGCGGCCCTTGCAGCCTTCCTTGAGGCGGGCGAGCCGCCAGTCTATGTTGGCTTCGGCAGTATGCCTGGCCTTGATCCGCAAGGCATTACGGCGACCGTCGTCGAGGCATTGGCAAAGACCGGCAAGCGCGGGTTGCTGGCGACCGGCGGCGGTGCGCTTGGAGCGGAAAGCACGCCTGACAACGTCCATGTCATAGCGGGAGCCCCGCACGATCGGCTGTTCCCTCGGGTCGCGGCGACCATCCATCACGGCGGCGCGGGAACAACCGCGGCCTCGTTGCGTGCGAGCAAGCCTACCGCGGTTTGTTCGTTCTTCGGTGACCAGCCATTCTGGGGCAGGCGCGTCGCGGAACTCGGCGTTGGGCCGGCACCCCTCGATCGGAATTCCCTGACAGTCGACGCTCTGGCCGCGGCTATCATGGCGACGGATGACCCGATCATGTGCAGTCGAGCAGCGGCCTTGGGTGCTGCGATCAGGAATGAGGACGGCGTCGCGACCGCCGTGGGGTTCATCGAGCGCAGGGCCGCCGGAAAACTGCCAAGCCAGGAGGTTGTTTGATGTTTCTCAGACTGCTGACGCTTGCCCTGACAGCTGTGGTCCTGGTGCCCAGCGGGGCGCACTTGTTCGAGATGCCCGGTAAGATCGGACTTGATCGCGAGGCGTATTTTACAGTCCAGGCAATCTATGCCGGCTGGGCCTGGTTCGCCATTCCGATCATCGCAGCGATTGTCTTCAATGGAGCACTGTTCGTGGCGGAGCACAGGCGAAATCGTGCTTCAGCGCGAGCGGCGCTGATCTCGGCCATGCTGATAGTCGCAAGCCTCGGCGTCTTCTTTGTCTGGGTTTTCCCGGCCAACCAAGCAACAGCGAATTGGACGCAGGTGCCGGACAACTGGCAGGAACTTCGGCGTCATTGGGAGTATGGCCATGCCGTTAACGCATTGCTCGTCTTCGCGGCGCTACTTGCGACTTGCCGCGCAATCATTGGACAATCCCTAAGTAAATGAGACATGGCACAGCAAATGAGACTAACTCAGCGCAGCACCTGTCGGCGGCATAGCAGGGCAATGCACAGTCGCTGTCAGGCGCCTACCTCGGAGCCACATGGATCAATTCTGTGCCCCTAAGCCCGCTGATGTACATCAGCGGGCATGGGCCTCACGCAGGACCACACACTTCAGGAGAACTCATGTTTGACCACGTCAAGTTCGGAGTCAGAGACTTTGCCGCGAGCAAAGCGTTCTACCTCAAGGCCCTCGAACCGCTTGGTGTAGCTGTCATCGCGGAGAGGCCGTTGGGTATCGAGTTTAGCCCAAAAGGTAAGGCTTCATTGTGCCTGTACCAAACGGAGGAGAAACCGGCGCATCTTCACTTGGCATTCACGGCCGAGACTCGTCAGCAGGTCGATGCGTTCTATCAGGCCGCTCTGGAGGCGGGTGGCAAAGACAATGGCGGGCCTGGTGTGCGCCCGCACTACCACGCCAATTACTATGCCGCCTTCGCCATTGACCCGGACGGGCACAACATCGAGATGGTTTGCCACGAACCCGACGCGTAGCCCTTCCTCTCACTACAGACTGCACGAGTGAGGTGCCTCTTGTGACGACTGAAACATCAGAAACCATCTACAGGCAGCTTGTGTCCGCCCCGGCAAATAGGGCAATCAATGACTGATAAAATCCGCATCGGCATTAACGGGTTCGGCCGCATTGGCCGGACCGTTCTACGGGCCGCGATGGGGCGCGATGACATCGAGATCGTCGCGGTCAACGACCTGCTGCCAACCGATCATCTCGCTTACCTCCTCAAATACGACAGCGTGCATGGCGGCTTCAGGGGCAGCGTATTCCCCGCGGAGGACGCGCTTAATATCAGTGGCGTCAAGGTCAGGGCCTTCAGCGAACAGGAACCGAGTGCGATCGGTTGGGACGAGGTGGGTGTCGATTTGGTTATCGAGTCAACTGGCCGCTTCCTGACAAAGGAGGTGGCGCTAGAACACCTCGCTGCTGGCGCTGGTCAGGTACTGCTCTCGGCACCGCCGGAGGACGACACACCAGTTTTCGTGATGGGTGTCAACGCGACCGACTATGCCGGTGAAAGTATTGTTTCAAACGCCTCGTGCACGACTAATTGTGTCGCGCCGCTGGCCAAAGCGTTGAACGATGCCTTCGGCCTTGAAGAAGCGCTGATGCTGACAGTTCACGCGACGACTTCGAGTCAGAACACGGTCGATGGTGTGGCGCGAAAGGATTGGCGTTTCGGGCGTGGCATCCTCGATAATATCATTCCGGCTACGACCGGTGCGGCGCGCATGGTCGGCAAGGTGGTTCCCGAACTGAATGGACGGATCAACGGCATGGCGGTTCGCGTGCCGGTGTCCGACGTATCGATGATAGATCTCACATGCCGGCTGCGTACCAAACCATCCTACGCCGAGATCTGCGAGGCCATTCGGGAGGCAGCAGCGGGTGCGTATCAGGGCATTCTCGCCTATTGCGACGAGCCCATCGTATCGACCGACATGCGCGGTAATCCGCATTCGTCGATCTTCGACGCGCTCGCCGGCATGCAGACGGAGGGCGGGTTGACCAAGCTCATTGCCTGGTACGACAACGAATGGGGCTATGCCGCCCGGTGTTTGGATCTGGCGGCTCATATCGCACGCATGGGACAGAACCGCGACAGGCGAAGCCACTGATGGTTTTGTTCGGTTCTGTCCCAAACTCGAAGCACAGGCGTTTTTCCAGTGCCGGTTTACGGCCTGGTAGAGGCTGATTTGGCAGAAGCCGGCGAGCGCCAGTTCACCGATATAGACAAGTATAAAACGAGTGCCCGACAGATCCCCCGGGATTGCCTGTCACAATCACGTATCTCGCTTCGTCGAAGTGGATGATCCTAAGCGTCCCAAGTCCTTCGACCGTCGATTGTGGACTGCTTGAGAGGCCTTCTTCAACACCTCAACCATGATTGGCAGACATGACCACCCTCGTCCTTCGATACTTTGCTTTGCGCTGGCGCCAGATCCGGTTCTTCAAGCACCGCGAACACCGCCGGAGTTGTGTTCATAACCTCAATGTACATCTGCGTCGCGACATCGGAATCGATCACGCTCACAAGGAGTGATCAAAGCTTCCCTGATGCCAAGTCAACCAAGATGAGGAGCCCACATGCTTGCACCCAGTTCAAGAACTCAGGGAGGTCACATCCTCTGACATCGGCCGTGATCTCCCACCAGGCGGGTGTTCGGCACTTTGATGTCTGACCAACATCCCCGCCGAACAGTCGAGATAGTGCCTTGTTTGGATGTCGTGGGGCACCGCAATTTGATGTCGAAACATGTCACAATGGGCAGATCGGCCTCGTCCAGATCGCGGAACCCCAACCATAGGAACGTGACATGACCCCGAGACTGAACCCGATGACGACTGCCCCCAAGCTCATGCAGGCCATGCTGGAGCTTGAGCATAAGGTGAGCGGCAGCGGGCTGGAAAAGAGCCTGATGGGCCTCGTGAAGGTCCGCGCCTCCCAGATCAACGGCTGCGCCTTCTGTATCAACATGCATGCGAAGGAGGCGCGGGCCCATGGCGAGAGCGAGGAGCGGATCTACCTCCTGAATGCGTGGCGTGAGGCGCCCTGCTACTCCGAGCGCGAGCGGGCGGCGCTGGCCTGGACCGAGGCCCTGACGCTGCTGCCGGAGACACATGCGCCGGATGCTGATTACGAGGCGATGAAGGCCCAGTTCAGCGAGGAGGAGCAGGTCAAGCTGACGCTGCTGATTGCCACCATCAACTCCTGGAACCGGATTGTCGTCGGCTTCCGCACCGTGCCAGAGGTTGGAGGCTCACCCCATGGCCACCGGTGAGGAACTCCGGATCTTCGAGGAATCCCGGCCGCGGCTGCTGCGGATCGCCTATCTCATGCTCGGCTCCCTCGCCGAAGCCGAGGACGTGGTCCAGGATGCCTGGCTGCGCTGGAGCAAGGCGGACCGAGAAGACGTGCACAACCCGATGGCGTTCCTCAGCCGTACGGTGACCCGCCTGTGCCTGGACCGCATGAAGTCGGCCCGGGCCCGGCGTGAGAGCTATGTCGGCTCGTGGCTACCCGAGCCCCTGATCGAACTGACCGGCCCGGGTGAGGACGAACCGGAGGACATCACCTTGACTCTGATGATGGCATTGGAGCGGCTCTCGCCGCTCGAGCGGGCTGCCTTTCTCCTGCACGACGTCTTCGACATGCCATTCGAGGAGGTCAGCAAAGCGATCGGGCGCGAGGCAGCGGCCTGCCGGCAGCTGGCATCCCGCGCCCGAGCCCATGTGCGGTCCCAACGTCCCCGCTATCCGGTGAGCGACGAGGAGGGGGAGGCGATCGCCCGTGCCTTCTTCATGGCGTCTGCCAGTGGCGATGTTGGTCAGCTCCAGGCGCTGCTGGCTGAGAACGTCGTGGCCTACTCCGATGGCGGCGGCAAGAGAAAGACCCACACCAATCCGGTCTATGGACGCGATAGGGTTGTGCGAATGCTCGCCGGCTTGGCTTCCAAGTTCGGAGCACTGACGCCGCGCTGGGTCTGGTCGGTGCGGATCGACGGCCTGCCCGGTTACATCGCCTATGATCACTGGGGCAATCTTCAGACCATGGCGCTGGTGATCGAGAACGGCAGGATCATCGCCTACTACACCGTACGAAACCCTGACAAGCTGACGCACGTCGAGCGGTTGATCGATAAGCCGAACGAAGCGCGCCTGCGTTGACGCGCACTCGGTATTGCAATCGCCACGTATTGAGGCATGGCGAACGGCGGAGTTGCTCCCTGGCAAGTCCGGCCTCAGTCAATCGATCATGGATACCGGTGGAGCACCGGGTTCGAGGACCAGTATGGCAAGCACCTCGAGGGCATCCGTGCGGCTCCTGTTAGTCATGGCCTTGGTGGCTCCTGCCGGCACCTGTACGATCGTTCCCCTGCCTAGGTCCGATGCCTTGCCGTCGATGTCGATCTGCCCCGAGCCCGCCAGGACATAGATGATCTCCAGTCCGGGATGCCGATGCCTGGGCTCCGTCCTGCCGGGCGCAACGACAGCGTGGACGATCGATAGTGACTTCGAGCCCTCAATTAGGGCCTGGAGTTGCGGCTCGACTCTGACGGCATCACTGGCACCCACCGGTTTTGCAGGCCGGCTCTCGTGACTACCTCCCGAGGAGGAGGTGGACAGAGAGACGAGAACGGAAAGTAAGAAGACAGGGAGTGACAACATGCGCCGCGGCCCTGGAGATTGGGAGCTGACCATGATCGACCGTCCTTTGTGTTATCGTGGGCAAGGACGAAGCGTGCCGGCCATTCGTGACATGCGCTTGTACATTCTACGATCGTTAACCGACCTCTCCCCGTCTTCGACAGAAAGCGCCAGTGGTGAGAGGTTTGAGCATCGGCCGGGCTGCGTTGCGCGGACCGACCTAGGCAGGTGTCAGCCGATCTAGCTTCGCCATCGATTATATTGCTCCCCGTCTGGGTCTCGCGGGAGCCGGGCAGAGCGGCATGACCGACGCTCGGCTCCCGATCTTGTTAGGTTTGCAAACGGCTTCGATGCCGCAACGACCCCAATGCGATCAGGACGATGATGGCCATAACCGAAGAGAAGGTCGCAAGCGGCCATGCCGTGTCACCTTGCAACCAAACCACGGCCACAGTTCCGCCGATGCTCACGATGAGGCTCTGCACGCAGAAATGAAGCGCCACCGCCGACCCGGCGATGTCTCCGAACTTTTCAAGCGCGCCGTTCGCCGTCACCGACCCGGTGAAGATAATGCCGATCGCCATGACCCACATGGGGACGATGAACGTCCAAAAGGATGGGGGCCCGAACACCTCCCCCAGGCTTAGGAGCACTGCGCCCAGGAGCAGCATCCCCATGCCTCTCGAGAGACTGCCGGCGTTCCTCCACCGGCTAACGAAACGCTTGGTGAAGCGCGTCGTGATGATCATCACGACCGCTGCCGTGGCAAAGACAAAGCTGAACCCCAGCTCGGAGTATCCAGCCCTGTCGATGAGGACACGAGGGGCAGTCGAGAAGAACACGAAGAATGTCCCCATAGCGGCACTGAACCCGAGCGTGTAGGTCCAGAACGCAAGGCTGCGGAGGATCGGCAGGACCGAGCGCCGTGACATGACGGTTGTCCTCGGCCGAGTTTCGTGCCATCGCGACAGCGCGTGCATGCCCGCGAGAACGGCAAGAACACCCAGCGTGACGAAGATCGAACGCCAGCCGAACCTGTCCGCGAGCAGCGCCCCGGCAATTGGTCCTAACGCAGGCACGAAGGACAGCATGGAACTGAACAGGCTGTAGATGACCACACTTTCCGGACGATGGGCATAGACGTCGCGGACGGTCGCAAAGGTGGCCACCATGACTGCTGAGGCCCCCACCGCCTGCAGGAAGCGAAGGGCAACAAAGGGAACGGCGGTCGAGGATGCAGCTAGGCAGAATGATGCCGCCGCAAACAGGATCGCGCCTCCGATCAGAACGGGCCGCCGCCCGACGCGGTCGGAGAGCGGTCCGAAGATGATCTGGCCGAGGCCGAGCATCACCATATAGAGGCTCAGCGTGAGCTGGACGGTGGCCGGACTTGTGCCGAGAATGCCCGGCATGGCGGGAACGATGGGAAGGTAGATATCCATCGCCAGGGAGGCGAGGATGTCAAAGGGCACCATCTGCAGGAGCGCTGTCGGCAACGAGTAGGCCCACAGGGAGGGCTTTGAAGACATAGTAAGGCATCCGCTCAAATGAGAATCATTCGGCGGCGATCTGCCTGTCAGCATGGGCTGGGATCGGTTCGACAGACGCCGCAACAACAAGGAAAGCGTTGTTGCGGCTTACTTGTCTGACGAGGGCTGGGCTCCCATGCCACGGCTCCAAAGCTATACGAGGTGAGAAGACGGCCCGTTAATTACCATGTTGGTCTGGAGCAGACAATCCTATCCAGATATTCCAGACGAATGGGGACATCGTCGGGTTAAGTGGCTGTTATCGGCATCAATATACGCGCCATCGCGAAGCTGTATGCTGGTGTATTACACCCGTGTTCAGAAAACTTAATGTCTGACTCAGATTCAGATCATCTGCTTCCGTTCAAACTCTGCAACGCCGCTGGGAAGGTTTGAGTCAGACTTCCGTGCAAGATGAGTCTATCTTTTCCGCAATTGAGTCAACCTTATAGGTACTCAGACAGGACAACAACTGTCCATTAACCGGACAACGCCCGCGAGTGCGTTCTGCTGGATTAACTCGCGGCAGGGTTCCACCACGTCGCCCATGAAGAGCCGGAATGGCGGTACCTAACGAATGCTCAATCGGCCGGGTAGGGAACCTGGTTCGAATTTCCCGTTCAGATGACTGCAGGAACGGGGAGGGGGCTCACCACATCGGTGACGGATTAGGGCGCTAAGCCAAAACCATAAGGCTCGGCTAGGAGCACTGTCGCGTTAACCTTGGCAGTGTAGCGAGGGATGGCTAATTGAGGTGCCATCCTGTTGTCTCTGTTTAAGCGCCATCGCTTTCCAGCCGAGATCATCCTGTTATGCGTGCGCTGGTACTGCAAGTACAGCATCAGCTATCGCGATCTGGCCGAGATGATGCAGGAGCGTGGTGTCGAGGTCGACCCGTCTACGATCTTTCGCTGGGTCCAGCACTCTGCGCCAGAGATCGAGAAGCGGGTCCGCTAATATCAGGGAGTCCGTTCCGGATCGTAGCGTGTGGACGAGACATACGTGCGGGTTAGCGGGCGCTGGAAGTATCTGTTCAGAGCGGTCGACAAGCACGGGCAGTTGATCGACTTCATACTGTCGGATCGCCGCAATTCCCGAGCCGCTTATCGCTCCTTGCGCAAAGCCCTCAACATGATGGGCAATTATCCTCGATCACGACCGACAGACTAGCCTCGTATCCGAAGGACATCCGACGCTTACAAAGCGAAGGGCTGCTGTCGGAAAATGTCGAGCACCGGACCTCGAGATATCTGAACAATGTCATCGGGGCAGATCATGGCGCCCTCAAGCGCGTGATCCGCCCAGCCCGTGGGTTCCAGAGGATGAAGACAGCCTCCGCGACCCTGAGAGGGTTTGAGGTCATGCGCATGATCCGTCGTGGTCACTGCGGCCTGCCTCAGCCCGGTGTGACAGGCCAAATCCGCCTGGTGAACCAGCTCTTCGGTCTTGCCGCCTGAGCAATCCATTCCGGCTGGGTCCGTCGTGCCGTTTCAAGTTAATGCAACGGAGCCAGACAACTCGCCCCTGGACCGGCGAGGCGCCGTTTCTCGGGCACGAGATCAAGCAGGCTTGAGAATGGCGCCGGCGCTGCCGGCGTCTATCTGGTTTAGCCTAGGTCATCCCACGGCACCGTGAACGTCGGGCCGCTGCCATCGGATGACTGGGTGACGCTCACATGCTCGACCCCAGTGGCTTGCGTGTCTTCGCGCGCCAACCCGTAGTCGTAATGCGGCGAGATAAAGACCTTCTCACCAGCCGACGCGATTTTCTCGCCGTTGATGATCCGGTTGTTGAGAAGGAAATACTTCGGTGGAGGTGGCGGTGGCGGAGCCTCCCAGCCTTCCGGCAACGGGAACGGAACTTGGGCAAATTCTGTCAAGTCGGAATCTTGTTCTTTTTTCAAGGTCATTTCGTAACTCGATGTTGATTTCAGGTTATACAACAAGGTCCTTACCCCTAATAAGCTTATCACTGAGCTAACGCCATCAGAAAGGAGGCACTAGCTTTCGGATCAGGTCGCCCTCCCAATGCCCGAAGCTGGCGCGCCAATCTCAGGCGGCGCTGCTTGATTGTGTTCTCAAGCATAATTGTGAGGCCCCGCGGGTTGCAGGCGTACCAGGTTCGTCGGCGGTGGCGGGCTATCAGCAGATGCCAGAACACCCCGAGCGCCTTGCCGTGCGGGCTGTAGACGAGCGCGTAGATCATCTCATGCGTGAAGTTGCCCAAGCTCTCAGGCTCGATCTGCAGCCGTCCGACAATCGGCTTCCAGCGCCAAGCGCACCTAGGGGCAAGTCGACCAAGTTTTTGACATGACCGAACGACCCATAGGTGTTCGCATAAGCAAAATGTTACAGGAAGCCGGCTGCCGGCCTGGAGGGGGGCCGCACAGAACTGTGCCGATGTTAAAGGAGCACAGATGAGTCAAGAATCACCATTGATCAGGATTGCGTTGATCTCCGATCTTCACCTTGATGAGCGCAATGACCCGCCGCTGCTCGGGACCCCGCCTGGGATGTTCCAGGTCCATGGCAGCCTCTCGCTCCCTCGTGAGCTCGATGCCGATGTCATGGTGATCGCTGGCGATATGCATCCCGATCCTGAGATCCGCATTCAGGTGCTGGAAAGAATTGAGGATGAACTCGGCTTGCCCATCATCCACGTCAACGGAAACCACGATTACTACGGCGGCTCATTCCCGAAGGACCTGGGTGATCTGGTCACGATGGGCGGGATCCGGTTCGCCGTGGCAACGCTCTGGACCTTTCTGGATGATGTCGGGCGGCGTGAGGCTGCCCGCTTCCCGGCCCTCGTTAAGATCCAGGGCGTGACCGTCGGCAGGTGGAACGACCTGCACCTGGCGCAGCTCACGTTTCTCGAGCAGGCCAAGGCCGACGTGATTGTCTCGCATCACGCTCCCTTTCCTGGATCGATCCACCCTGACTTCCAGGAGGATGCTCAGAACGCATTCTTCGTGAACAACCTCGATCCGGAGCGCTTTCCCAAGACCCGGCTCTGGATCCATGGTCACGTTCGACTATCTGCTGCCGACCGGCGATCATGAGATGCGGGTTGTCTGCAACCCTCTGGGCTACCCGATGACCCGGGCCCGGCGACGGGTCGGGATCAAGGTGGTCGAGATCCCGACTTGAGGCAAGCCGAACCAATGGGCCTCGGGAAGCTGTGGTCTGAGGCTCGCGCGCCCGCACATTGTTCGACGATCAGCCTCACGTCTGTCGACGTCCTCCTGTCAGGCGCAGCGATCCGTCAGCGCTGGTGACCTTCGGCTGGTCAAGATTGAGGTTTCCGAGCTTCCAAGATTGGAGGACAACACAGGTGCTCCCAACCGCCTTAGGCTTTACGCCCCCCTCAGCCACACGCTCAATCGTGAGCGCCTTGCCGCTCCAGTCCAGCAGCAGACGGTCGTTCGGGCCGAAGCCAGCCTGGTCCCACAGATCCCGCGGCAGGCGGATGGAGGTGTAGAACCGGTCCGAACGCTTCGCGTCGGGGATCGACTTGATCACAAGGGGTCCGGAGCCAGTCTGACGAACTTGGTCCTTAGTCTCCGTCGAACGCTGACCCGCTCTCGAGCGCGCTTTCGCCTTGGACGCCTTCCGAGGTTCTGGCTCTGAGCTGAGCTCTGGATCCTGCTGTTCGACCGGTTCAGCCTCTGGCGTAAGCGGCTCTTCTGCCTTGGAGGGCTCTCGCTCAGGAGGGGAGGCGCTCGGGATGGACTGGATCGCGCTGACAACATCCCGAAGGCCGCCGGAGATCCCGTCAGCCGATTGAACCATCAGGGGTGTGAGCCGCGCGATGGCCTCCAGCTGCTGACCGCCGAGAGCCACCAGCTTGCCCATCTGCTCCGCCATGAGTTCCATGGTCGAGCGAAGGTCCTTCAGTTCTGCGGCCATTCCCGTCAAGGCCTGTTCCACCTCGCGTGACAGGGCAGGGGCTGATCCGGTCTGCGGGGGCGCCTCCGGAGCGGAGGAGCGAGGGGACTGCACGGGCTTGGGACGGAAGACCTCGGCAGCGAGCGCTTCAGGCTTGCCCAGGTGGCGGGCCAGGATGTCAGCGGTGTCCCGGGATCGCTTGTCCGCTGGGGCGCTCACGCCACCTGAAGGCTTGGCCGCCTCTGGCGACCTTTGGGAGCCTGCGTCATTGGACAGCCGAGGCTGCTGAACCGCTCGGGGTTTTGCCAGGCAGGACGGACACAGATCATAGGCCCGGTCGCGGCCGAGAAGCCAGCCGCGCTCCTTGAAGTAGCCTTTGACGAACTCATCACCAGCAGGCTTGCTGGCCTCGTAGGTGTCTGTCTTGGGGCACCCGGAACACCGGGCGGTGAAACGGTACTTGGACGGGGCGCCACCGGTACGGGTGATCTGCGGCTCGAACTGACGTGCGATGCCGGGCATGTGTCTTGTCCTATGCTAATCGTAACGAGCTTTCCGGCGGAGAATGGGTCTCACGCCCGGGTGTCAACCTCTGACAGGAAAGCGACTGAGAGAATGCAGGAGCACATAATACCTCGCCGGAGATTTTCCAAGCGGAAGCGACTGTTTGTTTGAAGTGATGTTTTTACCGAGTCCTGCTAGCTACAGGCCGTCCAAACCTATTGAAGCAGCGTGTCCCGAGGCAAGGCGATAGATTGATGATCCAGGAGGACGAGCCTGCCGAGGACAGGACTGTTGATCGCGTGTTCGTCGCATTCGAAGGGGGAGGCGCAAAAGGCCTTGTCCATATCGGTGCACTGAAGGCGCTTGACAAGGAATATGGAGCCAACATCTGCGGGCTCGCAGGAACCTCAGCAGGCGCCATCATTGCAGCCTTGCGAGCGACCGGAATGCATGCCGATGATATGGCTGATCCCGTCCGTGGCACAACACTGCTGCCGTTGCTTGGTCCGAAATTCCGAGCGGCAACCGACATTTTCGGCCGGGGAGGATGGGCGCGGATTGCTGCTCTACGTTCTGCTGCAATAGCCTTCTCCGGTCGCCGCCGGGTTGCATCAGTTGGCTTGCTGCTTCTCGCCCTGTTTGGCTCTTTGTGTGTCGCCCATGATTACGGCCGATGGGCTGTCGCACTCGCAGTGGCTTTTTGGATTAGTGTCGGTGTGACCGGAGGCCTCTGGCTGCTCAGTGGTCTGTCGAGTGTGCATATCTTTCGGGACGCCTTGCGGAAGCTGTTGCAGGAGCGCCTTTTTCCCACTGAACCGGGACGGGATGTTCTCTTCTCCGATTTCGGCGTTGATGGCCGGCCAACCCTGAAGATTGTCGCCACCGACCTGAATGCACGTCAGCTCAGGCTGTTCTCACCCGAGCAAACACCCGATACCCTGGTTGCCGATGCTGTGGCGGCCTCGATTTGCCTCCCTGTGATCTTCCGCCCCTTCGAATTCGGATCGTCGGTGTTTCTGGACGGTGGCCTCGTGTCCAATCTGCCAGCGTGGCCCTTCGACGAGGAGCGTGCGCTCGATCCCGACGCGTTGACGATAGCCGTCGAAATCATCGATACCACCTCGAACGCTCCGGTTTCCCCGACAGGATGGCTTGGAGCTGCCGTGAAAACGGCGATCTTCGGTTCCTCCGTTTTGAACAAACGGGCGGTCGGCCGGCTCGAAGTGGTCCCGATGGAAACCCAGCTGAAGGTGTTGGACTTCGATATCGGAGCGGATGCCGCGCTAAGGGCAGTCGCGGAGGCTACCAATTATGCCCGAGCCCGCATTGTGCAGCGGCTTCTGGAGGGGCCAGGTGTTCTGCGAGAGGCCACCCGGGATGTGTATGAACTCACCCGTGCCGTACTGGAAGAGCAGCGAAGCATCTTCGTCTCGGGTACTTTGACGGGCCGTATACGGATCGCTCTCGCCATCAAAGAGGCCGGGTTGTACCGCTCCCTCAGGCTCCGGCATGGGATCGGCTACAAGGAGCATACCGATGAGGCGATGCTCGTACCGATGGAAGGCTCGCTTACTGGCCGAACCTGGTTGGGACGAGAGCCCATCTTTACAGAAATCGTCCAGGTGGCCGGGTTGCTTTACGATGCGGAGGGTACGGAAATCCTTCCAGGTCCGGCGAACCGCCAGCGCCCCGCCTGATCTGGCCGGAACTCGCATGGTCGCTGTGCGTTCCGGTGTTCACGGCCGGGCAGGATGAGCCCGCCTTTATCGTTGTCGTGGAGGGCGAGGAGCGCCTGGCCGCAGAGGCCCCGGACCTGGAGAGCGTCATCAACTTGCTCTCTGAGGGAATTAACACCATATTTGAAGAGCCGCTTAAGCGGTTAGCAAGGCTTGGTTATTCATGGGCGTGAAAATCCTTCGTGGCGCAGCCGCCACCAGATCCGCAGGCTCAACTGGCCAGCGCAATACGCTCGACCCGAGCTTCGTTGAACGGGTGCGGGCGAAAGCGGCTGCAAGCAGCCGGGCGCTCACGGCCAAGGCTCAGCGGATTGTTGAGGAGCATGACCGCAATCTGGCCCGGATTACGGATCCGAAGCTGAAGGCGAGTGCTCTGAAGCGGTAAGGGCGCCCCCCAGATATCTTTATAATATAACATTTCGCATAAGGAGACTTTTGACAAGAAGTCTGCTGATGGCTGACAGCGTGACCCCTCGCACTCGCTGTGGCCGACGTGCAACAAAGCCCTCGGTTGCCTCGATACGTAGATGGTCCTGGCAAACGGCTATCGCGTGAGAGCCTCGATCTCGACATCGGTCAGCCGGCGCTCATATCCGTCGGGCATCATCACACACAAGCAACCCGCACCGTCCGTGAAGTACACAGGATTTCCTGCTTTTTGATGCTCGATGACTGCTGCAGCGATAGCTTCTCGAACCGCGCTCCTGAGTTGTTCGGACCATTCACGTCCTCCGTACTCAAGATCCTGAGGCTCGGCGATCATCGCTTCCTCCGCGACATCTGCCCGGACTTCACCAGAGTTGCACTTGGCCACGGTGACAGCCTGCGGGTCCGGCGCTGCAATGGATTAGCTTCTGCAAAAGCTACAGCCGCGTCCAGATGGTGCTCGTTGATGGTCGGATACGACGCCAGAATGCGATCCCGTGGGATTCCCTCCTGAACCGATGCCGCCAAGTCGTAGACTGGGACGCGTGTGCCCTTGATAACCGGGATGCCACCCAGGATCTCGGGATCGGTCGTGACAAGGTCGCGTGCCAGATTCGCAAGCCTTCTCTGATTCATGCATAGACGCCGGATTGTACGGCCTCCAGATAGGCTAAGACCTGGTCTGCCTTACCCTCATGGACGAGGTCAGAAGCTGTCTTTCCACCCCAGCCCGGAATCGGCTGATGCTTGAACCAGGTCGCAGCCCGCTGCTCGCTGCCGGTTATTTCTTCAGCTAGCGTGAGAATCCGGAGCGTCGCATCATCCATCATGAGCCGTCCAACCGAGATTTACAGCGGCCAGAATATGCCAAAGCCAACGCCGAGACCATCCCCATGGCCGATAGAATCGGGATCGGTATGTCCCCTGGGTAAAATTCTCATTGGGTGGTCAACGGCTGTCCAAGTGCTTCAGTGTCTCCAAGAGCCGCGTGCCAACCTCTATGGCTTGCTCTGCTGCGTCTGGATCAACATCGAGGCCGTGTGAGGCCTGGTTCATCGCCTGCAATGCGACTTCAAACTCACCCACGCCTTCCAGGGCGATGCCATTCCGCTCCACCTCCTGGAGCATGGGACCGGTCCCCAAACTGCCCGTGCTTCGGCCGCGTGCTTGCAACAGCAAGCGCAACTCGCGCTCGATCTCAATCCGGAGCTTCGCAGCCGACATCAGGGGGAGCTCGCGGGCCAACTCCTCGGCAGTCGGCAGGTTCCCTTGAAGCTGACTCGGAAGCGAGGGGGAGAGCCGATACTCAGCGACACCCATTGGTTTGGCGGAGTCACGCAAGGCATACTCCACCACCACCGCATTCTTTCCCTTGCAGAGGATGATCCCAATGCTCGGTCCGTCAGTTTCGTGGCGAAGCTGATCATCGACGGCTGAGAGATAGAAGTTCATCTTGCCGGCGAACTCCGGCTTGAACTCCTCGATCTTGAGCTCGAGAACAACAAAACAGCGCAGGCGCAGATGATAGAAAAGCAGATCGAGGTAGTAGTCCTGGCCACCCACCTCGAGCGGATATTGGCTGCCGACGAACGCAAAGCCTTTGCCCAGTTCAAGAATGAGGGAACGGAGATGGTCCAGGAGGCTGCGCTCGAGTTTCCGCTCCGACATGTCTGGATTTAGTTTATTCCGCCGTCAACAGTGCCTGGCCGAGGGCTGGTAATGGCATCACCTCAATGTCATCCTTTAGAGGAAAAGACTCGGTTCCCGGATAGACGACGATGCGGCGTTCAGGTTTGAGGTCCTCACAGGCGTGATGGAAACCCTTCTCGACCTTTGGTGCCAGACTACGCTTGATCTCAATGGCCCACGAGCGACGACCAGGCAAGGTGAGGAGTAAGTCAATTTCCGCGCCTGCGGACGTTCGGTAGAAGTTTGCCTGCGTGTCGGAGGGAGCGGCGGCGATCAGGGATTCGATGACAAATCCCTCCCAACTAGCTCCGGCCACAGGGTGGCCCAGCACATCATCCTGCGTTGCAAGCCCGAGCAGGGTATGGGTGATGCCGCTGTCTCGGACATAGATGCGCGGGGACCTCACGAGGCGTTTGCCCACGTTGGCATGCCATGGCTCCAAGCGCCGCACGAGCAGCAGGTCGACCAACAGATCGAGGTAGGAGGCTACGGTCTTTCCGTCCACGCCCAGTGCACGGGCGAATTCGGCGGCATTGAGGAGCCCGGATTGGTGGTGCGCCAGCATGGTCCAGAAGCGACGCAAGGTCTCGGCGGGAATACGAGGCCCCAGCAGGGGGATGTCGCGTTCCAGGTAGGTTCGGATGAAGTCCTGTCGCCATCGTTGGCTGATACGATCACTGGTGGCCAAGTAGCTGTCCGGGAAGCCACCACGCACCCACAACCTGTTCAAGTCAGGGGCCGGAACCTCCAATCCATCGATCGGGTGCATTTCGAGATAGGCGATCCGCCCGGCCAAGCTTTCGCCGGATTGCTTCAGGAGATCGAGTGACGCGGATCCGAGCAGCAGGAAGCGGCCCGCCCTTCGCCCCTTGCGGCGCCCGCGGTCGATCAGACCGCGTAAGTTCTGAAACAGGCCGGGAAACCGCTGGACCTCATCCAGAATGACAAGCTTGTCTTCATGTTCGGCCAGATAGAGCTCTGGTTCTGACAGCTTGGCGCGATCAGCATCGGCCTCCAGATCAAGATAGATCGAAGGACGCTGCTCACCGATGCTATGGGCCAGAGTCGTTTTGCCGACCTGCCGCGGGCCCAGGAGGGCGACAGCTGGATAGCTGTCGAGCAATTCGTCCAGTTCGGTGGTAATTCGACGTTCGATCATCCTTGCATTTATGGAATAGAACTCCACAAATGCAAGGTCAATCTGCTATCGAGGCTTCGGTGTCTAGCATCTGGTAGCTGTTTCTGCCCTCATGGGTATATTCCATGTTCAATCTGAATAAGGAGCCGGAGGACTGGATCGATCTTGCCTTGGGAGATTAGGTCCAAAGGAGTAGCCTGCAGCACCTGGTTAGGCCGTACCAGCCATAGCACGCCCAGATTACCGAAGACCTCGTGGGTTCTCCCAATCACGGTGGCGATCTCCGGCCCGGCTCCTTTGAGTGACATGAGTTGCTTAATCTTTTCTTCGAGATGGGCGATCGCCTGGTCGACCATGGGATTGACCTTCTCCGCCGTGTAGGGGGTGAACGCTTGGTCTCCATCGTCAGTTATCTGCGTCATGAAGGGCGCGCCTCTGTCCGTCAGCTGGAAACCAGAATAATCCGATTTGATCGGTGTGGTCAGCAGCAACGTTCGTTATTATCTTATTAACCATCCCGGGCGGAAGATAGCCGGAGCTGCAAGGCAGGCGGGGAGTGCGCGGATGTACCGCCTCCTCGCCTTTTGGCTTTTGGCAGCGTTGTCACCTCAAGGAGCCAAGCGTGAACGCGATCCTGAAAGAGCGCATTGGAGAACGGGTAAGCGCTCTCAAGATCTCGTGGCGCAGGGCCTCCCTGGAAGCAGGCTTTGAGGCGGGGTTCATCCAGGACATCATTACGGGTCGTTCGCAGCATCCAGGAGAAGATGCCTTGGCGAGCCTTGCTTCCGTGCTCAAGTGCAGCCCGGCCTATCTTGCGGGCCAAAGCGATGATCTCGCTGGAGCATCAACAACGCGCGGTACCATGGTATCGGCTTCAGACCCTGTACAGCGGCCTGATGCGGTGATGGCGCTTAGGATTGTCGACGAACTCTTGGCCGGAGGGCACGTTGAGGCGGCTCGCGTTGCTGTCAGGCGTGCCCTCAAAGCCATTGCTGTCGAATAGGAGACCCAGCCTGAGTTGTCCCAGGCGATATAGGGGAATGAGCCGGTGTCTTACCGGCTGTCCATCGGCTGGCTACACTCTCGTGATGGAGAGCAGGAGCGAACCATGCAGTTTAGCGTTGGCGATATCGTGCATCTGATTGCTTATCCCTCTCATCGAATGACCGTTGTTGAGGTCGATGGCTGCGAGATCACCTGCAGATGGTTTGAAGGAGCTGCAGTCAAAGAAGGCATATTTCCGTTGCACATCATCGCAAAGGAGTTTCAGACTCAGACGCCTACCGTTCCTGCTTAGGGACAATTCACGACCCTCATCTCCGATAGCGCCAGGAGTGACCAAGCCTTGGCCTGAGAGCGTGCTTACTTGCCAGCCGCTTTCTTCGAAGGTGTACGGCGCTTCGGCTTTGCCGCCTCAGCCGGTGCCGCGACTTTCTCATCCGGGGAGGCTGCTTTCGCGGCATTCTTCCTCCGCATCTGGCCGAGGCCGCTGCTCCTGGCGAGCTCGGATCGCTTGGCAGCATAGCTGGGTGCAACCATCGGGTAATCGGCCGGGAGACCCCACTTTGCACGGTACTCCTCGGCTGTCAGCCCGAGCTTGCCGAGGTGGCGCTTGAGTGTCTTGTACTGCTTGCCGTCCTCGAGACTGATCAGGAAGTCGGGCGTGATAGACTTCTTGATCGAAATGCGTGGCTCTGGCTTCTCAGGTTCTGCCTGCTTCGGAGCAGCGAGACCTTGCAGGGCAGCGTGCACGGATGCAATCACGTTAGGCAAATCGCCCCGATGAACCGAGTTGTTCGCAACGTAAGACGAAACGATGTCGGCGGTGATGCTGGCGAAATCTAGCGGCTGTTCGGGCTGATCCATAACTCATCCAATACTCGGTAAGGTAATGCGCGATCAGTTAGCCGATTACATTGCGGCGTCAAGCCGCCCGGGCAGGTGCGGGAGCAAACCAGCCGAGGGATTTTGCCGAGAGGACGCTCTATGCCAAGCTATGATTGCCTGGCGCAGTGGTCCATCTGCTCCACCGGTCAACGTTTGGATCTGGGTTGCTGCCTTTTTGTTGGGAAACTGGCAGAGGAAGCGCTTGGATGTGAAGCTTCGTTCTGGATGAAGTAGGTATTGATCAGAGCCACAATCTTTCGGCCCAGCGCCTGGTCATTTTCATGGCTGCCTGTGTCGAGGATCTCGAGCCGGATCTCGAAATCAGGGTCACAAATGAGAATGGCCGAATCCTGCTCGTCACTGTCTCCCGGGCTGTCCAGGAACCAGCCCTCATCCGGATTAGGGTCTTCTACCTCAAGACCTGCATTGAGGCTCTCGACAACATACTTGGCCAGACGATCGTTGATCCTCGTGCCATCATCCTCGCCGAAGATGATCCGGGGCTCGCCTCTGGGATCCCGAATGACGTGCTGTCGATCTCGTCCGGGACGGGCGATGAAGAGGGTCCAGTGTGACGATGGGCTCATGCGCTATTCTTTATCGCAAACTTCGTTGAAGACCTGAGCAAAGCTGTGTTTCTGCGTCAAGCATCGACCCGGCACAGTTACTTCAGACACTGATTTCGCACCCTTTCACACAACCAAGCTCCAGAAAGAGCTTTTGCGGCCATGGTGAGCTTTGAGGCGCCTCACGTAGGCGTCATGAGCCTCGAACCTGCCGAAATCCTCAATCCGGTCAGCAAGGTTCTCGCACTCCTCAAGGTGACGAGCAGCGTGCTGGTACCGCTTGGTCCGGTTCCGCTCCAAGGCAAAGTCAATCAAAGCCCGGCGGAGAATGGTGGCGGCAAGAGGATGTTTTGCCTCCAGTGCAGCCGCGGCCGGCGCCAGGATTTCGTAGAAGTCACCGTTGAGTTCGTCCGCACGGGCAAGCACCAGATGCGCGGCTTGGTCCAGCGCCGGCCAAGTCACCAGAAAACCTAAGGCATGGTGCATGCTCGGGTGGCTCAGGGCATGAGCGATGGCCCGCTCCTCAGCCTCAAGATCCTCAAAATCGGGCAGGCGCTTGAGATAGGTGCGCAGGTGCTCCGGGTTGAGCGAGCGCTCAAAGCAGGCCCATCGGAACGCCTGCGCCTCATCGGCGCGCCCGAGGGCCTCAAGAACCGCAAGCCGCGTCTGCTCCCATTCAACGGGAATCCAGCCAGGTCTGTCCTGATCGACGGCGTTGATGGCGGCCCACGCTTCTTCCATGCGGCCTGCAGCCAAGAGCCGTTGCGCGATCTCCACAGCAACACTGGGAACGCCTCGTGCCTTCTCACTTTGCTGTGCAATAAAGGCGTCCACATCGCCCTGCGCATCCGCAATCGCTTCCAGTGCTAGTCGAACAATGCTGCTGCGATGCCGTTCAGCCAAGTCATCGGCGTACAAAGGACCACCCGTACCCCAGCCGACGACCTTCCGGTCTTCAGCACGAGGCTTCTGCCGCGGCTCCTGTGACAGGTTGAGAATGAGTTGCTTGAGGTGGTCGAGGCCTGTCGCGCCGAGGACCGGGGTCAGGGCCTTAATCAGGCCGTCGTACTGTCCATACTCGTTCTCAATCAAAGCACGGTAAGCCTGCTCAGCTAGCACGATAGGGGCCGCATTCGCCGCTATGGCAATGTCACCAAGATCACGGCAGCCAACACGAAAAACTGCGATCACGCTGCCACTGCTGTCATCACAGCGGTTGAAGATCGAATTGGCCAGCGCCATGAAGCGCCAGAGAAGGTCCAGTGCTTCACCTGCATCGACTTTGGCGACCTGAGCAATGGCCTGTCTCTGGGTCTCGAGATCCGCGACAAGAGCCTTGCGCTGGTGCCAATCGACGAAGGACCGGGAGCGGGCAATGGAGGTGAGGCGCTTGCGGATCTCCTGCGCCATATCGGCAGGGCTGGCGGCGCCGGCCAGTTCCAAGCGTAGGCGGCGCTGGGCTGCTGCATTGCCCCGGCTGATCTCGATCAACAGCTCAGCTAAGCGCTCGGCTCCAAGTGCCTCGAGGTTCTTTGCGTTCAGTGTCTTGCGTGAGGCCATGTCGCATCCAGGTGCGTTCAGGGCTCTCATGTATGGGTCAGACGGATCATGATCAATCAGTGGTGGTTTAATCCGGAGAAGGGGGCCCGAGTGGCCGTTATCAGGCTATTATAACATTTCGCATAAGATACGTTTTGACAAGAAGTCTGTAACCAGTGCCGTGCCATGCTCCTCCCAACCAAGAGGATCGCATGCGAACCAATCAGCGCCTGGCGCAGCTGTGGCTCGATGCACTCGCCACAGAGCTGGGTGCCGCAGCCGGTACCATCAACACCTACACCGATGATCTCAATTGCTATCTCACCTGGCTGAGCGAGAAAAGCCTCGGATTGGACGATGTTGGGCTTGAGCAGGTCCGTGACTACATCGCCGGTCTCGATCAACGC
>NZ_JAFBID010000050.1 GCF_016811235.1 Microvirga arabica | reverse complement strand
GGCGGAAGGAGTACAATGAGAGCCGTCCTCACATGGCTCTTGGAAACAGCACGCCGCAGGAATATGCTTTGCGGATAAGCCCTTCGCCGGTAGCGAAGGGTTCAGTGGCCGACGGAAGCTAACCCTGGCCCTGGACCTCCAAACCCAAGCGCTTCAAGCCGATCATGCACTAACATTAACCCCGGACCACCTCATGGGGGCCGGCCAGGCTGGGTTCGGTTCGACAGACGCCGCAACAACAAGATAAGCGTTGTTGCGGCTTACTCGTCCGAGGTGGGATCGACTCCCATGCCACAGCTCCAGGTTCATAAGGGGTTAGCGGAGGGCTTGCTGTCCGCCATGCTGGTCTGGAGCCGACAAGCCTTCCGGGCAATTCGCCGGAAGATAGCTAAAAGCAGGGTTCAACTCTGGTGGCGTTTGCTACCTAATGCTGGAGACACCCATAACGCACTGGACCCCGTTATGGGTGTCTCCGCAACACTCCAGTCACGGGGATCGGCGAGGCTACTATCTCGATCCAGCTTCGGACTTGAGGCGAAACACGTACTGAGAAACCGGATTTGAGGATCAGTCCAAGTTCCCCTGAGGAGGTCGAGCCGACATTGAAGTTTAACGCTCAGCGCACCCGGGAGAATATAAGGGTGTCTCGCAGGCACGAGGGATCATCGGCTGCGACAACATTGTTCACCAAATGCCCGTCAAGTTGATAATTCAATCGTCGAGCAATCGTGTGACTGCGCTCGTTCAGGGGATCGCAACGAATTTCGATACGCCGGAAGCCTAAGGTATCAAACCCGAACTCCGTTAGGGCTTCCACTGCCTCCGTCACATAACCTTGCCCAGCGTGGGGCGTTGCAATCCAATACCCGATCTCCGCTTTGGGAACGCTCCAGTCTAGAGCGTGGAAGCCGGTGCTGCCCATCAAGGTCTGCTGAGAAGCATCAAATATCAGGTAGCGTAGCTCCTGACGCACCAGAAATCGGCTCGCTGCATGGCGAAGGCTGACCTCGTATCCCTCAGCATCAAGCGGCTTCTGTGCCCAAGGCGCCCAAGGCTTCAGTTCCGGCAGGGAAGTGTGGATGGCGGCATGCAGGTGTGCGCCGTCACCAGGCTGAGGACGGCGAAGCACAAGGCGAGCTGTTCTGATTTCGGTAGGAACTTCACGAAGCTCAGGTGGCATCGATGTATCTCATTCTGAAGTGGAAATTCTGTCATCCAAGAAACATGACAAGGTGCAGACCTTAGAGTATTTTGCTGACCGGGATCGAACAAGTCAATTTGCGTAGTTCACCTCAGACCATGTGAGCGAAAGGAGCCGGGCAACGGGTAAGTACATCCCAATTCAGCGCGTCAATGACTCACGGCGGCCGGCTTCAGGAGGCTTGACCATCCTTGCAGGAATGACGGAGGATGATCATTCGACGGTGCTGCCTCGTGCTCCTAAAGCATCGGACCCAAAAGTGGAATCCACTTTTGCGATCTGATCCGATGCTCCAATCATTGAAGAGCGCATCGTTGAGAGCGAAAAATCGGATCCACTTTTTCGCACGATGCGCTAGCGGGGCCCCAAGGGCAGCAATGACCGCCGCATCCTTGAGCTGCTGCATTACTGCACGGCCCACAACATCACATGGCGGCCTACCTGAAGTCATCGAGCCTTGGAGTTCGGATTGGAAACGCTTCTGGCGTTTGGGCCGGGCGGCCATGTTTGAGGTCTTCTTCGACGCGTTGGCAGCGCTCAGGGTGACCACTCATCTCATGCGGATGTCCGGATCCACGGTCGTGCGCCCATATCTCGACCGCAGGTGCAAAAGGGGGCAGAACAGACGGGCACTGGGCCGCTCCCGTGGCAGCTTCTCAACCGAGATCTACCCCAAGCCCGATCGGGATGTGCATTGACGGGCTTTTGCCTAACCGGCAGAAAAGCCAGCGGATAGCACGCATTACAAATTCGCACTCGATCTTGCCTTGATGTCAGCTTGCGGAGGTTGACCGCGAGGCCTTTCACGGTCGGCTTGCTGCCTGGCAGCTGCACCAGCGCCGGCAGTTGGCCGAGACTGTCGCAAGCCGCTGCCATGTGAGTGTCGGGGACGACAGGGCGCCCTCTGTGCAACGGATCGCGGAGTGCGGTAGCTCATGCTAGGCCTAGGACAGAGTCAGCCGCCCGTGCACACTGGAGCGGTCTCCTCGGTAGCGGCGGGCCGCCTCTGCCACAGAATGTTCCTTGGCCAACAGGAATCCATCATACCAGCTAGACATCTGTGCCCCACGGGCGGCCGCGAGCGCGGCGATTAGCTGCTCCCTGCTTTTGCTCGGTCACCCCGATGCCCATGATCAGGAGCAATGCTACAGCAGCAGCTGCACCAGCCAGCCACAGATTAGCTGTCAGGCCAAAGGCATCCACAATCCGACCCCCGGCCCAGGATCCTAGCGCAATGCCGATATTGAAAATACCAACATACAACGCCGTGGCGGTCTCTACGGCGCGCGGCGCAACTTTCATTATCCAGGTCATCAAGCCGACTGAAACGCCGCCATAGGCCAAACCCCAGCCTAATAGCGCCACACCACCGCCGGCATTTGAGTTGCCAATGACCAGAAACAGAACTGGCGTGAGCAGTAATCCTAGTGCAATCCCCATTAAGGTCAGTGTCGTGCGGCGCGCTGCGATGATGCCGGCTAGGAAATTGCCCGCAATTCCCATGATTCCGTAAGCGAACAGCAGTCCGCCGATCCATTGTGCATCAAACCCAGACAACGACAGCAGCAGTGGGCGCACGAAGGTGAATGCTCCAAAGTGGCCAGCCACCAGTAACAGTGTCATGGCCAGCCCGACTTGAAGTTTCCTATTGCCAAGTTGTTGTCTAAATTGGCGGATGGTCGCCGAACTCGCGACGGGTAGCGAAGGAATGACTGCTAGATGCAGGCTGAGCACCAACCCGCTGAGCAACGCCATACTGCCAAATGCCCAGCGCCACCCCGCGAGGTCGCCGATCAGTGCCCCGAGCGGAACGCCCAGCACCGAGGCGGCCGCTACTCCGCCAAAGATGATGGAGGTTGCCAAGCCAACAGAGTGTTCAGGAACGAGCCGGGAAGCCAAACCACCAGCAATTGCCCAGATGCCGCCCATACAGAAGCCAACGAGAATACGAGCGACCAGCATCCAAGGCAGGCTTACCGCCAGAGCTGATGCAATATTGGCGATCACCAACAATCCCAGCAAGCCGCACAGAATCCTGCGGCGATCGTGCCCTCCGGAAGCAATCACCACCAGCGGTGCAAACAAGGCCGCCAGCAAAGCCGGCAGTGAGATCATCAAGCCAGCAGTTCCGGTGGAAGTCTCAAGAGTGCTGGCAATCGGCGTTAGCAGACCCACCGGAAGCATTTCCGTTGTTACGACTGAGAAGGTAGCAAGACCTACTGCGGTCACTGCCAGCCACGGGTGCCGCACAGGTGTTTCAGCAGCAGATGAAGACATACTCATGGTGTCTAGATCCTTTGGGATGAAGAGGAAGACAGTGCTGACCCCACACAGCATCAGGTGCAGGGGAGAGACGTACACACGCATGCGCGAGTACCCAAAGGGCGGCCCGCAGCAGAGCGCTAGGGAATGCGATTGGTGGCTGCCGTCGGTGAGACACGGTTTTGATCGTGTCGATCTCCAGGGCGAGAGACCTGCGGTGTCAGCAGCGCCTAGGTCAGTACAACAGTTGACAAAACTGCGGCAGCCGGCCCGGAGGTCCGACGGAATCTGATGATGCTGATACTCTTTGTCCGTAGCGGAAGCCATGCCAGCGTTTCGTCAGGGGCAAGGCCCTTGAGGGGGGCACAGCACAGGGTTTTCGGTGGAGGATAAACATGTCTTCTCCGAAGTGCCCACTTGGCAACGATGGCAGGTGCGGGGCAATAGATACAGCCCGTATGAATCAGTTTATATATTCATACGAATCGTATGTAAATAATCATTCGGCACGTATGTAAGGAGAGGATCGATGGTTCGCCGCACCCGCGCTGCGATGGAAGCGACCCGCGCGACGTTGCTGGCAACCGCACGCAGGGTCTTTGGCGAGCGTGGCTACGCCGACACATCCATGGATGACCTTACCGCCCAGGCAGGCCTAACTCGGGGTGCGCTCTACCACCACTTTGGTGACAAGAAGGGTCTGCTAGCGGCAGTGGTGGAGCAGATCGATGCGGAAACGGATCTCCGCTTGCAGGCCATCTCAGGCACCGCCGAGGACGCCTGGCAGGGCTTTTGTGACCGTTGCCGTGCCTATCTGGAGATGGCGCTTGAACCGGAAATCCAGCGCATAGTGCTGCGCGACGCACGCGCCGTGCTGGGTGGCACTTTGCCGAATTCCCAGCGACATTGCATTGCCTCGATGCAGCGCCTGATCGACAACCTTATCCAACAGGGCGTCGTTGCTCAGGCTGACCCTCGAGCCTTGGCACTGCTGATCTACGGCGGCTTGGCGGAAACCGCCTTCTGGATCGCGGAGGAAGATGACGGCAATGTGCGCCTGGCACAAGGTGCCGCCGCGCTCAAGCTGCTACTGCGCGGAATGTTAGTCGAGCCTGGATCCTCATAATGATATGGATGTGTCACTACAGGTGGCATGTGACTGTGGGAATTGGCTCACGCCGTTCATCATGTTGCTCAGGATCAGCCTGGCAATTGACCATGCGCTGCTCGGTGCGACTCGGCTGGCGATGAAACCCGAAGACGCTATCCAGGATCATAGCTCCCGCTAAGAGAACAGGAACGTCGATCATCGATAGGCTCCGGTCAGCAGATTTGTTGTCGGGCTACCCACGCGCACTCATCGCGCCGTCTGGAGAGGTGCAGGCGGAACGATCCATTGGGCGCGCTGGCTCAGCCAGACGCTGAACAGCACCACAGCCATGCCGACAAACTGCATTGCGGTGAGGTGCTGAGACAGCACCAGCCAGCCGAGAACGACCGCCGTCAAAGGGCTGAGAAGCCCAAGTGGGGCGACTGCGGCCGGCTCTAGCCGGGCAATGCCGCGGAACCAGACGATGTACGTCAGTGCTGCTCCGATCAGACCAAGATAGGCAAGGCCGAGGACGTTGGCAGCAGTCAGCGAAGGTAAGGGCGGCTCGAACCATAATGCCGCCGGGAGAAGCAGAAGGCCGCCTGCGCTCAGTTGCCAGGCGGTGAAGGTCAACAGCGAGACGGGTGGCTGCCAGCGCCGGCTGAGCACCGTCCCTCCCGCCATCGACGCCGCGCCGGCGAGACCGGCAGCGACCCCGAGCGGATCCAGCGTGGCCTGCGGCGTCAGGATCAGCAAGCCTACGCCGACCATGCCGCCAAGCGCAGCGCAGAGCGACAGGAGCTTTATGGCTGAGCCCAGGACAAGATAGGCGAGCACGACCACAATCAGCGGCTGGACGGCGCCGACCGTGGCGGCCATGCCGCCCGGAAGCCGGTAGGCGGAGATGAACAGCATCCACCAGAAAATTGAAAAATTGAGCGCCCCGAGCACGAAGGCGCGGAACCACCAGACTCCCGTCGGAAGCTGCCGGACGATCAGCAACAGAAGGAGCCCAGCTGGGAGCGCCCGCAGCATAGCCACGGTCAAAGGATATCCTTGGGGCAAAAGCTGCGTAGTAACGAGATAGGTGCTGCCCCAGATGGCAGGCGCGATGGCCGTCAGCAGCACATCGGAAGCGTGCGGTCTCATGCGATCTCCAGAACCTCAGTGAGCGGGCGGCGGGGCTTCTGGGGCCAATTGCCTGGCGCGGCGCGGCCGATTGCGACGAGCATCACCGGCACCTCATCCGGCCCAAGGCCGAACTCACGCTCCACACCTTCGGCATCGAACCCGACCATCGGACACGAGGCGAGGCCGAGCGCCTCAGCGGCATGGATCAGTGTCCCGGCTCCAAGGGAGGCCGAGCGGACAGCCTCGTCGCGAGCCGTCCGAGGATCGGCATACTGCGCGCGGGCGCCCTCCTGCCAGCCCATGGCAGTATCCCCCGGCATGTGTCCGGCCTCTATAAAGGGACGCAGCCGTTCCGGGATGGCGGCGTGATTGGGCAGCAAGCCGCAGATGATGAAGGTGACAGCGGCGTCCGACACTTTCGCCTGGCCATAGGCTAGCTGGCGTAGGCGCGCCTTGGCCTCAGGCGTTCGCAGCGCAATAAAGCGCCAGTTCTGAAGGTTGTAGGCAGTCGGTGCCCGCGTTGCGAGGCGCGTCAGTTCCTCGATCTCAGCATCTGTCAGCGTATGGCAGGCATCAAACAGGTTGGCCGATACGCGCTGCTCTATCAGAGCAATGGCTGCATTCGTCATCATTCCATCTCCGAAGTGAAAGGGTTTCGGTGAGGAAGTTATTGATGTAGATGGTAGTTGATAATCCTCTGTTACGGAAAGATATTGTTCACCACTGGGGAATGATCGGATGGACCGTTTTACTGCCTTGCAGGTGTTCCGCCACGTGGCGGAGCTGAATAGCTTCGCGGAGGCTGGACGTCGGCTCGGCCTGTCGCCGGCGGCGATCAGCAAGAACATCGCAGAGTTGGAGGCGCATGTAGGCGCACGGCTCATCAACCGCACGACACGACGCATGGCTCTCACCGAAGAGGGCAGGATCTATCTTGAGCACATCGTGCGTGGGCTGGATGCGTTTTCGGATGCGGATCGGGCACTGTCTCCGCTCAGGATGGGACCGAGCGGCACCCTGCGGGTCAGTGCGCCGATGACCGTCACCCTAACGCGGCTCTCCGCGGCGATCCCCCGGTTCCTGGGCAAATATCCGGAGATTGCCCTTGATCTTCAGCTCGACGACAGACGGGTCGACCTTGTCCGGGAGGGCTTCGACCTCGCCATCCGCGGCAGCGACCACCTGGAGGATTCCACCCTGATCGCAAGGAAACTCGCGGTTATGCCGCACGTGCTTTGTGCGGCCCCATCTTATTTCGAAGCGCATGGCAGGCCGAAAGCACCACCCGACCTAAGATCGCACCAGTGCATCCGGTTCAGCCTTTCGGGACACGCAGATGTGTGGGAGTTCAAAAAGAATGGGCGCATCGAACGGGTTGCGGTGAGCGCCCGGTACTCGGTCACGTCGAGTCTTGCGGTCCGCGACGCGCTCCGCGAAGGCTTCGGTCTCGGTCTGATTCCCTTTCCCTACGTCGAGAATGACCTCCGGGAAGGGCGACTGCAGTGCGCACTGGAGGACTGGCGTACGGTGGAGACTACACTTTATGCCGTCTACCCGTCCCGGCAGCACCTTGCTCCAAAGACCCATGCCTTTCTCGATTTCCTCACAGAGGAATTCGGGCAGTGATGAAGAGAGCCAGGGATCCTCAAGCATGGACCGGTCGGTTGCAACGCCGAACCCCGCTTCGCCCATGCTAGGATATATGTGATTTCAAGCGGGGCTGGCTGTGGAGCGAATTGATGAGAACCCGTCCAATTCGTCGGCAATTCGCCGGTCAGGACGTTATGCCTGGCGCCCTTTTGGGACCGGCCGATGCTGCGGTCATGAGTTCGAGACATTGGGTGTGCTGATCCATCTGATCGGCTTGGTTCCCTTGCCTAAAGCATCGTACTTGCTGGACGTTCCTCACCACGCCTACCCAGCCGAGCCACTCGGCTCGATCCAGAGCCGGATACGGCCGCAATCTACCTTGGAGTGTCACTGGCTGCGCCTTGGCGATTACTACTGAAGATCTGAGATTCACGCGACGAAGCGAAGACGTGAGGAGGCTATTGATCTGTGATGTAGCCGTAATCTGGTCGCCAGTTATGCCGTCGCAGAATGCAGATCCATTGGTTGACCTGGGATCAGATAGTCATCGAACCAGATGTGCGGCAGCTGATCAGCCTCTTCTAGCCACACGGCTACAAGATCGTTCTGCAGGATCGTGCCGATCCAGGATGCAGTATGAGGGAAGCGGCGGATATTCGCGTTGTGTCGTGACAGGAGAATCGCTGTAGGAGCCAGCATAAGGTCCGTGAGACGGAGTAAGCCGAACAGGTATGGACCGTAGGAGTCGGCCAGCAGCTCTTCGAGATGGATAAACAGCCGAGCGGTCTCTGCTTGTTCGATCTCCGTCAGGTCGCGCTTGTACGGATAGAATGCACTCTCAAAATAAATGCGTGCGCAGATACCCAAGAGACCTGCATGTTGCCACCTAAGAAAGCGATGGGGGAACCGACATAGTGCCCTTACACGCCTGAATGAGCAACGTTCATGGCTTAATCCTAGCCGCAGCCTGAGCGCTCGACGAGAGCCAATAGTACCGTTTTGGCCAGACCTCAGCCCAGGGGTTATTGAGATAATGGCGCAACAGGACAATGCAATCGGGGAGCGAGTCTTCATAGCGTTCCTTGGAGCACGTGTAACGATTTTGCTGTAGGTTTGACGTTCTGGAGGTGCCGTCGGTTGCATGAGTAGGAGCGCTCAATGGACACTCAGATCCAGTTGGCGTCCACTCGTTGAAGGCGAGTGAGGACGGTCAGCGGTAGCGATGCCAGGGACCGGCAGGTCACCTCATGGCGGCGCATCCGCCATGAGGCCGCAAATCATTGACACATAGGTCAATCCTGAAAAGCCCATGCGGCAGCAACCCAGCGCAGGCGGCCATGGTCGGATACAATCCGGCCGAGACCTGGAAAGGGCATGTGCGTTGCAGCAATCAAGGCACCTTCCTCGGCGGCTCGAGGGAAGAAACGGGCCCGCATGGCCTGAGCAGCCGCACGATCCTGTTCGAACAGGAAATTGACATCGGTCATTGCCGGATGAACGACGGGAAAAAGCATATCGGATACCATGAGGAGGCTCTGACCAGCATCCGCAATACGAACTCCAATATGGCCTGGAGTGTGGCCGGTGAGGTCGATGATGGACACGCCTCGCACTATCTCACGCTCACCGTCGATCGCTTGCAGTTTAGGGTAAAGGCGGATCACGTCAGCGGAGAGCTTAAAGCCATTGTGGAGATAGTCTGGGGCGCTGGCCCTCTTAGCGGGATCCGTCCAGTAGGAAACATCACGCCGATCAATGTAAATCTCCGCACGAGGGAATTTTGCTTTTCCTCCAGCAACGAGACCGCCAATATGATCTTGATGCATGTGGGTGATGATAACCGCATCAATCTGATCGCGGGTGAGGCCCAAGGCGGCGAGCCCCTGGGGGAGAAGTCCTGACTTCCCAAGCGAGCCGCCGGGTCCAGCATCGATCAGGATACGATGCTCGCCATCCTCGATCAGGTACTGGTTGAACATAAAACGAATGCCTGAGGGCCGTGCCGCGAATTCTGCCTTAGCGGCCGCCTCGGTCTCGTGTGCCGTTCGACCAGGGAAATAGCCGAATGGCATATCCGTGAAACCGTCCGTGAGAGCCGTCACTGTGAAACGTCCGAGGCGCAATCGCGCAAGGGGAGGCGCGTTCATCGTTATAGACGGCTGATCAGAAGCCAGCGCAGCAGTAGAGGTCGGGAATGAACTGAGCGTAGGGGCGAATGCGGCAAGTCCGAAGGCAACTGTTCGGCGGGAGAGATTAGTCACTGCTGAGTCCTTTAGCAAAACCAGTAACGGGGATAATCGGCGCGCCCTGTGATGCGGTGATAGGCGTACGCCACCGCCACCAACGTCAGGGCACCGGACAGCACTGGCGTGAGCAGGAACCACCAGTCCGGCATGGCCAGCATCACGAGAAGCGGATCTGCTCCAGCAGGTGCATGGGTCGTACGGGTGATGAGCATCAGCGCGATGGCGAGACCGACAGCGAGCGCCATCGTCCACGGCGAAACGCCGAGCAGGTTGCCGACCGCGAGTCCGACGGTCGTGGCGATGAGATGCCCGCCGACGATGCTGCGCGGCTGCGACAGCGGGCTGTCCGGCAGCGCGAAGGCAAGCACGCACGTGGCCCCGAACGGCGCCATCACGAAGGCAAGCCCCGACCATTGCGCCAGAAAGACCAGGGTCAAGGTCGCGATCGCACCTCCCAGTCCCGCGAGAAGGATTGCACGCGGAGAGGCCAAAGGTGGAAGGGCGCTCGTCGGACGGAGTTGGCTCAAGGGTGGTTGGGCATTCATCGTCTGGTCTCCTGGCGGATCAGAAGTCGAGGGTGAGGTGATCGGTCAGCGCGCGGGATACGCAGGTGCACATCAGGCTGGCACGGGTCCGCTCTGCCTCGGAGAGGGCGCTGTCGCGGTGGTCGGGCACACCGTCGAGAACCTTGGTGGCACAGGTGCCGCACGTGCCGGTGCGGCAGTCGTAAAGCGGATCGACTCCGGCCCCAATGAGCGCATCGAGGATGGTCTGGTCGGGCGCGACCATGATGGTCTTGTCGGACTGGGCGAGGCGCACCTCGACCGGCCGGTCGCCTTCGCGTGTCGTGTCGGCGACGAACTTCTCGCAGCGGATCCGGTCGGCGGTTATCCGTAGCGCAGATGCCTGCGCGTTCACGGTCGCGATCAGGGGGGACGGGCCGCAGACGTAGAACACAGCGTCCGGCGGAGCCTCCGTCAGGACCTTTCGAACCGCGAGCGGGGTGGGTTCTGGATCTCGGCTGAAGTATGTCTTCAGGCGGCGTCCGAGCCGGGCCTCGAGATCCTGTCGCAGCGGCATTTCGGCCGTCGTCCGGGCGATGTAGTGAAGCTCAAACGATCGGTCGGAGGCGAGCAGTGCCAGCGCCATGGCTCGGAGGGGGGTGATTCCAATCCCGCCTGCGATGAGCACGCTCGGGCTGTCGTCATCATGGAGTTCGAACAGGGTGCGGGGCAGGCCGCAGCGGATTACCGTCCCAAGCCCGTAGTCCCGGTGGACGGCACCCGAGCCGCCATGGCCTGAGTCCTCGCGCAGCACCGCGATCTCATACACGTGACGATCCGCCGGATCGCCCATCAGCGAGTAGGTGCGGGTGTGCTCCCGGCCGTCAGGAAGGCGGACAGGCACGGTGAGATGTGCGCCCGCCTTCCAGGCAGGCAGGGGCCCACCGTCGACAGCCCGCAACTCGTACGACCTGACCCGGGACGTCAACTGGCGCATGCCCGTGACCACCAACTCCAGCGGACCGCTGCCGAGGGACTGCACGGCGGGGCCTGCCGCCCGCAGGGTTTGGTTCTCTGCTGTGACCTGGGCAGGCTGTTGCTGCAGCGGCGCGACGAGCCCGGCGATCTCCTCCTCGGTGAACCGGGGCGTGATGTGCTGCGGACAGTTCCAGTCGAACGCCTCGACCGTCATGACCACCGCGCGCTCGACCCGGGCCCGGTAGGTCGGTACCTCAAGACGGGCGAGCAGGCCTGGATCCTCGCTCTCGTGCACGATCCGTGCCCGCGCCCAGACCTTGAGGCGGCGGCGGTTCGGGTAGTCCATCAGGATCAGGGAGACGCGGCCATCCGCGTTGATGTTGCCCGTGCTGATGTACTGGACATTGCCGCGGAAGTCGGCATAGCCAATCGTCCTCTCGTCGAGCACCTTCAGAAAGCCTTTCGGGCCCCCACGGAACTGAACATACGGCCAGCCGGTCTCGCTCACGCTGGCCTGGTAGAAGCCGTCGCGTGCATGGATGAATTCGGCCTCGCGCTCCGTGAGGACGTTGCGACGCTCCTCGGCCTGCTCGAAGCCGGCATTGGCGGCGCGGCTGCCGTAGCGGGATTGGGCCGCCCTGACGCTGGGGGTGAAGGTGATCTCGGCAAAGGCCCGGGCCATGGTGAACGTCCTGCGAAGGAGGATGGGGACTCAGCTTCCCGGGGACCGTTACCGGGCCGCGGGCTGAGCAGGGTTCACGCCCTTCGGGGGGAAGTACGTGTACGAGAGCGTGATGGCGTCGAGGCTGCCGATGTCCGGGTCGTCGACGATGGCTGGGTCGATGAAGAACACCACGGCCGTCTCCATCGTCTCGCCGGGCTTGAGGGTCATCTCGGTGAAGCAGAAGCATTCGAGCTTCATGAAATAGCTGCCGGCGAGCTCGGGCTGGACGTTGTAGGTTGCCATGGCCGAGACCGAAGCATCGGACGGGTTGTGGATAATGTACGTCACCGTCTGGGTCTCGCCGACCTTGATCCTGACCGCCGGTGTTTCGGCCGAAAAACGCCAGGGGAGGCCGGGAGCCACGTTCGTGTCGAACCTGACAGCGACGGTGCGCTCGAGAACCTTGCCGGAGGGGGCGGTCGCCAGGATGGGCGTGCCGCCGAAGCCGGTGACGCGACAAAACAGGTCGTAAAGGGGAACCGCCGCATAGGCGAGTCCCAGCATGCCCGCGGCCACCCCGAGGCAGGTCAGGGCGGTGTTGCGAAGCCGGATGTCGTTGGGGCGGGCTGTGTCGGACATAACGAACTCATCCATACGTATGAAGGACGGTGTCCTGCGGCAGGCACGTGAACTCGACCCGGTTGCCCCCCGGCTCCCGGACCATGCAGTGGATCTTCGGTCCTGGGCCATTCCGCTCCGGCGCGAACTCCACAGTGGCGCCTGGCCAGTCGGCCACGCGCGCGTGGACAGCATAAAGGGTTGCTAAATCCGCGACGCGGAAGGCGAGGTGGTGGAGACCGACGTTCCGGTGCCTGTCGAAAGGCACATGGTCAGCCTGATCCTTGACCTGCCAGAGCGTCACCCGCGTGGTGCCGTCCGTGACGAAGGCGGCCGGATAGGCACGGTTCTCCCCCAGCAATGTCCAACCGAGGCATTCGGTGAAAAAGGTCCGGGTTGCATCGAGATCGGAAACGGTGAGGCCGATGTGATCGACACCGGACGTCAGGACGGCTTTTGACATCCTGCTGCTCCTGCTGAGGTGATGGGGGAGGGCGGGCACCGGAGGGGAAGCGCCCGCCCGGGCGGACCCGGGGCGGGGCCAAGGGTCCGGGTGGTGGCTTCAAGCCGCCTGTCTGAGGGCGACCTTCGGGAAGTCGATCTCGGCCCGGCTCGCCTTGCCGAGAATGTTGGTGAGCAGGTTCATGCCCACGTGCACGATGATCTCGACGATCTCGGCCTCGCCGTAGCCGGCGCGGCGCACCGCCTCGATCTCGGCGTTCGTCACCTCTCCCTTGTGCTCCACGAGCGCACGGGCGAATGCCACCGCGGCCGCCGCTTTGGCGTCCTGCGAGGTGCCCCGGCGGTTGGCCTCCATCTCGTCGCCCGTCAGGCCGGCGCTGCGGCCGATGGCGGTGTGGGCCGATAGGCAGTACTCGCAACTGTTCTGCTCGGCGAGTGCCAGGGCAATGCGCTCGCGGGTCTGGGGATCGAGGCTGCCCTGCTCGGCAATGCCGTACAGGCCGAGGAAGGATCCCAGCGCGGCAGGGGAATGGGCAAGCACACGCAGGAAGTTCGGCGTCATGCCGAGCTTCGCCTGCACAGCATCGAGGAGGGTCTTGGCCTCGCCGGAGGCGGTGGCGGGATCGACGGCGGAGATGCGGGCCATAAAGGTGTCCTTTCATCAAATCCGAACGGCAGTGGCCGCTGGGTGAGAGGACAATGCCCCTTGTGCTCAACAGCGTGAATGTTCATTCTCGGCAATGGATCGTTTCTAATCTGGGAATAATCGATCATGGATAGGTTGCAGGCGATGACGGTGTTCGTGGCTGTCGCGGAGGAGGAAGGCTTCGCCCCAGCGGCTCGCCGGCTGGCGATGTCGCCGCCTGTCGTGACGCGCGCGATCGCTGCCCTCGAGGCGCGGATCGGCACCCGGCTGCTTCACCGCACCACCCGCAATGTGCGCCTCACCGAGGCTGGGGCCCGGTACTTGGAGGATTGCCGCCGCATCCTGTCCGAGATCGACGAGGCGGAGGAGACGGCAGCGGGCTCACACCGCGAGCCGCAGGGGCAACTGGCGGTCACGGCCTCGGTGCTGTTCGGGCGCATGTACGTCGCCCCGATCCTGCTCGACTTCCTCGGCCGCCATCCCCGGGTGAGTGGCCGCACCCTGTTCGTCGACCGGGTCGTCAACCTCATGGAGGAAGGGCTTGATGTGGCGGTGCGTATCGCCCACTTGCCGGATTCGGGGATGACGGCGCTGAAAGTGGGATCGGTCCGGCGCCTCGTTTGCGCCTCTCCCGCCTATCTGGCCGAGCACGGCATCCCGCAGGAGCCTGACGACTTGACTCGCCACCGCACGATCGCCTTCCAGGGCGTCACGCCCTCGCCGGAATGGTCGTTTCGGAACGGCGGCTCCGAGCTGAAGGTCAGGCTATCGCCGCGCCTGGAGGTGAACACCGCCGAGATGGCGATCACGGCCGCCGTGCATGGGCATGGGCTGACGCGGGTACTGTCCTACATGGTCGCGCCCGAGCTTGCCGCTGGTCGGTTGAAGATCGTGCTGGCCGAGCACGAGCCCGCACCGGTACCGATTCACCTGGTGCATGGAGAGGGACGGCAGACCTCGGCCCGCGTGCGCGCATTTGTCGACTTCGCGGCACAGCGTCTGCGCGCGGATGGGTCGATCAATTGAACGTCCCTCAGGCGCGGCATCATCGGCGCGCAATGCATGACCGCCGGCGAGGGTGACGAATTCTGTATCAGAACGACGGCGCGCCAGTTCCCCGAAGTGCTTCTCCGTGGTGAGCCAGATCGTCCCGCCTTGGATCAGCGCGCTGGGCAGGTGCTTGCCAGTCGGTGAGAGGCCGCGCATGACGTGTTCCTCATTGAGAGTTGGCAGATGCACCGGTCACCCCAAGGCGCTCACCGCGACGCGATGGTTGACGCCCGGCTCTCGAGTCGCCCGTGCTGCCGGACGGATTGATCCTCCTTAACTGTGCCTTCCGCCCGCTGTTGCTCCCGCCCTTTCAAGAGGCCGAGGTCCGGGCCCAACTCGGCCCCGGCCATATCGAAGAACGCGCGGACACGCGCCGTACGCTCCCGGTCGGCAGGAGTGGGGATCGCGAGTTCGTCCGCCGGTTCCAGCACGGGAGCCCTCAACACCACACGAGATCGGGTTGAGGATAATCCTGAGAACACGGCGGCAGGCTTAGTTGCATTGACCTGTCAAGCTACAAGATCCGGTAGGTGGTTAGGCCAACAATCCGTGAGGCGCTGCACGAACTGGCCTACCAGCGTCCAGCCCATGGCTTATGTCGACAGGCATTGCCGCAACTGGAGCGTGACCATGGGTTCATGCTCACTCAACTAAAATCAGAGATATTTGCAGCACCCAAATCCGTGAGTCTAGAAGTCGAGGAGAGAGCCGTTTTCACTTTGTTAGGTCTAATACCCTAAGAGGGACGACATTTCTCCGACTATGTATTTTATTTGCGATGCCACCCGGCCTTGTCTGGACAAAACCAATAATTCACCGCAGGGGGCGGTCCCACCGTGGGGAAACTCGTTGAAATAGCGCGCGGCCAGAACAATGGAGTTGCCGACCTTTCGGCGTTCGCAGACACCCTGCCGCACATGACATGGATTGCCTCCGCGGACGGGAAGCACGAGTACCGGAATAGGCGCTTTTACGAGTTTACCGGGGCAGCGCCGGGGAGCATTGACGATAACGGTTGGAACAGCGTTGCACATCCGGATGACCAAGAGCAAGCGGCCGAAAAGTGGTGTCACGCAATCCGAACTGGCGAACCGTATGAGGCAGAGTACCGTCTGCGACATCATACCGGGGAGTACCGCTGGGTTCGCGCTTGCGCACTTCCGGCCCGCGACGGTTACGGTCGAATAGAACGTTGGCTTGGCACCAGTACCGATGTTCATGACCAAAAACAGGGCGAAGCCGCCCTGCGGGAGAGCGAAGGCCGGTACCGGGCTCTGGTGGAAGCCAGCACAGCCAAAATCTGGCGCGCCACCCCCAACGGCGCGATCTCAACCACGTGGGGATGGGAGAAAGTATCGGGTCAGCACCTTGATCAGCAAGAAGACGCCGGCTGGCTGAACGCTGTTCATCCCGATGACCGAGCGAATCTGATCTCGGTCTGGCAAGGTCTCCTTGCCTCGTCGCGGCCTGGGACGACCGAGTACCGGGTTCGTCAAAGGGACGGGCAGTATCGGTGGGCTCTCGCACGAGCAGTCCCGATTAAAGAGGCTGACGGAACTGTCCAGGAGTGGGTCGGTACGATCACAGATATTCATGAGCAGAAGCAAGCCGAAAATGCGTTGCGGAAGAGCGAGGCGCGCCTGCGCCTTGCAATCGAGACAACGGGACTTGGGATCTGGGACGTGGATGTCACCGCAGGCAATCGTCAATGGACAGCGGAAATACGGGAGATTTTAGGGATTTCCTCCGACACTCCGGCTACCCGCGACACCGCCCTTGAGCGCGTCCACTCAGCCGACAGGGCTCGTGTGGAAAGCATCTTCTATGCGGACGAGCAGGACGGATGCCTGAACCGTAGCGCTGAATATCGTATTCTCCGGGCAGACAGCGGCGAAGAGCGGTGGGTTCTGGAGACTGGCAGAACATTTCTTGGTGAGGATAACCAACCTATCCGGAAACTCGGAACCATTCAGGACATCACCGAGCGTAAACGGTCACAGGAAGCCTTGCGTGAAAGCGAAGAGCGACTGCGGCTCGCTATGCAGGCTGCCCGCATGGTCGCCTGGGAGCAGGATCTCAGAACGGGCTACATCACACGCTCTCAAAACTCGCTCGCATTGCTAGGCATTGGTTCCGGGCCTCTCTCGGAATTCCTCGATAAATTGCACCCGGACGATCGGACGCTTCACGAGAAGCTCCTTTCAGGAAGCGATGATCCGAGAGCTGAGTCAACCGAATTCCGGTACACCTTGCCTACCGGAAAGACTCTTTGGCTAGCATCGCGCGCAGAAAGGGCGGGGCCGAACCGCATTGTGGGCGTTTCCTACGACATCACGGATCGGAAGGCGGCTGAAGAGGAAATCTGGAGAGCCGCGAACCATGACGCGCTCACTGGCCTGCCCAACCGCGCTCTGTTCCAGCATAGTCTCGAGGAGGCCCTCACCAGAGCCAAACAGGATGGAACCAGTGTCAGCCTTCTCCTGATCGACCTGGACGACTTCAAGGATGTCAATGATACCCTTGGCCATGATGCCGGTGACGCGCTGCTTAAGGAAACTGCGGCGCGGCTGTCGGCAGTCGTGCGGGAATGTGACACAGCAGGAAGGCTCGGCGGGGATGAGTTCGCGATCCTAATTGTCGAGCCCATGAGGCTCAGCAACGCGGTTAGTTTTGCAGACAATATCATCAGACAGATTCGCCAGCCCTTTACTTATAACGGGCGCATGATCGTGAGCCGAGCGAGTATCGGAGTGGCCGCGTTCCCGGATCATGACATCCTGTCGAGCGAATTGATGAAGGATGCCGATATCGCCCTTTACCAAGCCAAGGCAAAAGGGCGGGGAGGTGTCGTTACCTACTCACCTGCAATGAGAGAGACTGCCGAGAGGCGGCTTACGTTGAGCAGAGAGGTTCGAGAGGCAATCACACGGGATGAGATCGTTCCGTTCTATCAGCCGAAGGTATGTCTTGCGACCGGCCGAGTCGTTGGTCTCGAAGCCCTTGCCCGCTGGCACCACCCGACCAAAGGCCTTCTGACGCCAAGCACCTTCGGAATGGCATTTGACGATCCCGAGATTGCCACGGCTCTCGGCAAGCGCCTGATCGGCAAAATCGCCTCTGATATCCGCACCTGGCTCAAGGCGGGCCTCTCGCCTGGGCGGGTCGCCGTAAATCTTTCGAATGTTGAGTTCAGCCGTCCAGATTTGGCGGAAGAAATTTTCCGTATTCTTGATCTGGCAAGAATTCCGACAACGCTCTTTGAGGTCGAGGTCACGGAAAAAGTCCTGCTTGACGGGCGCTCCGGCCTCGTCGCCGACACACTTGATAAGCTCCGCCGACGGGGCATTCAGGTTGCACTCGACGATTTTGGAACGGGTTATGCATCCCTCACACACCTGAAGCGATTCCCTGTTGATCACATCAAAATTGATCAGAGCTTTGTGCGTGATCTTGAGGAAGACACTGGCGACGAGGCGATCGTAGCTGCGCTGATCGGACTTGCTAAAAGCCTGAACCTTCTGGTGACCGCAGAAGGGGTTGAAACCGAAGGTCAGGCGCGACGGCTGAGTGAATTGGGATGTCACACCGCACAGGGCTATCTGTTCGCCCGACCGATGGCTGCGGCCGAGATGACAGTATTCATTTCTCATCAAACCTAGAGAATCGGAGACGGAAAGCGGGTTCACCGTTCCGCACATACGCTAGGGGAATGCGCGAGCTAGCGGGCCGGCAGGTGCGCACGTGTGTTGGCTCTCGCCATGTCGGCTGCAAGAGCCGACCAGCCGCGTAGATCCTGCAAAGCCGTCTGGTAACTCGCGACGATGCGGCCTGCGAGAGAGGACGTGCCCCCCAGCTCGATCATGAGTTCTGCCGAGGCTGCCTGGGCCGCATCCATGATAGAGCGTGGGAAACCTTCCAGGGTGACCGGGTACTTGCCAAGGATCTCGATCAGGGCCACCGCATTGGTCTGATATGCCTCGGCAAGTCCAAGGGTGTGCTCAGCCCTGCAAGCCTCTGCGATGATGCTGCGCAGGTCGGGGGTGAGGCGGTCCCAAGCAGGCAACGAGACCATGAGCTCGCTCGCGCCATTCGGTTTGTTGAAGCCAGGTGCGTAATAGAACGATGCGTATTTCGGCAGACCTGTTTCCAAGTCGGTTGCCGGAGCCAGAAACTCAGCAGCGTCGATAGAGCCCTTTTCCAGTGCGGGGAGCAGATCACCGGCAGACACCGCCATCGGCACAGCACCGAGCTTGGCATAGATCTCGGCTCCCAGGCCCTGTACGCGCAGGCGCATGCCCCTGAGATCCTCGACACCGTTCAGCCTGTGCCGGAACCATCCGCCCATGGAAGGACCGGTGTTGCCGGCGAGAAACGCGCGAACGCCGTGAGGTTTGTAAAGCTCGTCCCAGAGCGCTTGGCCACCCCGCAGGTCGATCCAGGCCTGGTGCTCGATCGGACCAAGCCCATAAGGAACGCTCGTGAAGAAACCGGCGGCGGGCATCTTGCCCTGCCAGTACAGCGCTGCCGTGTGGCCCATCTCGACAGTGCCGTTCGAGACTGCATCGAGCACCGCGAAGGGCGGCACGATCTCGCCGGCCGCAAAGAGATCGACCTGAAGCCGCCCACCGCTCATGGCATTGATGCGCTCGACGATCCGCTGTGCGGAAATGCCAGGACCGCTGCGGCCTTTCGGCCAGGAGGTGACCATGCGCCAGCGCAGAGTTTGGGCGCGAGCGACGGTGGGCGCTGCGAGAGTCGAGGCACCGATGCCAAGCGCCGCACGGCGGGTGAGCTTAAGACCATAAGGCATGGAAATGGTGCACGGGTCCGTGCCCGTGTCCGATCTGGAGTCCGTTGGAAGCCTTAATTGCGGCGCTGATGAAGCTCTTCCCGGCTGCAACAGCGTCCGCCAGCGGCAGGCCCTTGGCGAGCCCGGCTGCGATGGCTGAAGACGGGGTCGGAACAAGAACTGCTCCCAAACACACGCTAAGCTAGAACGAACAAAGAACCGCCGTTTTCGCCCGGTCGGATCACGCGGCTCGTGCCAAGGGCTGCGACAGGCGTAAGGGGCGGAATCCATCGACGAGCGTGGGCTTCTCGCCCCATGCATAGGTGCCCGTGAGATTGATATGCTCCCAGCTCAAGGGCGACACATGCTTGAGCACCTCGGGCCGGATAATCCGCCCCTGCCGGCGGAGATGATCCACGGCACGTCCGAGATAAACCGTATTCCAGTGAACAATGGCGCTCACGACCAGGTTCAGCCCGGACGCCCGGAAGGCTTGGCTCTCAAATGAGCGGTCGCGGATCTCGCCACGCTCGTGGAAGAACACGGCCCGTTTGAGCTTATGGGCTGCCTCACCCTTGTTGAGGCCCGCTTGGCAGCGCCGCCGGAGTGCAGGGTCCGAGTACCACTCGATCATGAACAGCGTGCGCTCGAGACGACCGAGTTCGCGCAGAGCGCGGGCCAACTGACTGGGATTACGAGAGGCGGCAAGCCGTTTGAGGATCGTTGAGGGAGCGACTGTGCGTGTCTGGATCGAGGCCGCCAGATGAAGGAGGTCGTCCCAGTACTCCATGACCAAGCCGGTGTTGATCGGTACACCGATATGCTCTTGGAGTGCGGGATAGGTCTCCGGCTTCTCGAACGTATGGAGCTTCCGGTCCTTGAGATTACGAAGGCGTGGAGCAAACCGCCGACCCGTCAGGGCGAAGAGACCGAAGACGTGGTCGCTGGCGCCGCCTGTGTCTGTGAAGTGCTCCTGGATGTCGAGTGTCGTCTCGTGATCAAACAGGCCATCCAGCACGTAGGGCGCCTCGCTCTCGGTGGCGCTGATCGGCAGGATGCTGAAGTAGCCATACTGGTCGGAGAGATGGCTGTAGAACTTCGAACCAGGTTCACTGCCGTAGTGCAGGTTGACATCGCTCCGAGGGCCCGCGCGATCACTGGCTTGGAAGAACTGCCCGTCCGAGGAGGCTGTGGACCCGTCGCCCCAGAGCAGGGCATGGGGGTGCTGCGAGTGCCTGTCGGTAATGCAGGCCTGAGCCAGCTTGTACGTCTCCGGCCGGGTATGGAAGATCCGCTTCCAGGCGATCTCCCGTGCGGTGATGCCTTTCGATGCCGCAGCCATCCGCTTTGCTCCGAGATTGGTAGCGTCGGCCAGAACGCCAGCCAACATGGCCGGAATGTTCTCAGGCGATTCCTGGGTGCGGATGTGGGTGAACTGATTGGCGAACCCAGTCCAGGCATGCACCTCCGTCAGGAGGTCAGGCACCTCGACCAGCGGGTACATGTCGCCCAGCTCCCACTTCAGCTCCTCGGCAGCGGCCGGTACATCGCCGGGGAGGGGAGTGACGACGAGCTGTCCGGCCTCAAGCCGTACGCCTTCGAGCTTGCCATTGCGGGCGCGATAAGCAAGCCGTTTGAGGTCGAAGTCGAGGGTCTGACGCGCCTCGCTTAGATATGCCACGACATCACCCTGAACGCCGAGACCGAGTTCATCGGCTGCTTTCAAGGCAGCAAACGTAGGCTTGGGCATGAGTTGTTCGTCCATCGGCCGGAAGGCACGACTGCCCTCAACCCAGATGTCGCCGGCGCGCAACCGCTCCCGAAGGGCAGCCAGCGTCGCGATCTCGTACAGACGGCGATCCGGCTTGGCGTCGGCAAAGATCAGCTTGCGGGCTTGTGATGTGAGGTGGCCGACTGGCGCTCGCTCCGGCAAGGTCCGGCGTCCGGCAGCATTCAAGGTTTTGAGTGTCCCGATCGCGGCCAACAGCGAGTCATGCCGACGGGAGGAGCGGAAGGTAAACGTCTCGAGGAAGCGCGCAGCATACTTGCGCACGGGGCCGTAGCGCTCCGCGGCCAGCACAAGCGGATCGGGATCGGCATCCTGCACCATGGCTTCGACTTCCGGTTTGGCTTCGAGCAGCCGATGCCATCCGATTTCATCGTCGAGAACATCGATGGCATTCCGGCCTGTATCGTTGGCGACAACGAGGGCTCGCAAGGTGTCGCGGAACAGGCGCAGCGCCTTAGTGGTGTCTTGCCGGGTGTCGGCGTATCTCTGCTTGCGGCGCGTGTTGGCTCGCGCGAAGAGACGGCCAATCAACTTGTTGAACATCGTGACCGCCTCGTCGGTTAACCGCTCCCCGAGTGTGATCAGTTGGGCGACGATCGTCGCCCGCCGCCGATAGGCGTTGAAGTCGGCCACGAGCCAGGCTGGGGCGGCGTCACCCTCACGGACGATTTGGGTCCAGCGCTCAGGGTGGATCCGCTCACGCAGCTGCGGATCCACGGCCATGAAGCGGATGAAGGTCAGACGGTCCATGAGGCCGATCAGATTATCGGCCCCAGGTGCATCCGGCGCCGTGCGCAGCCAACTGAGCCGAGTCTGCTGGATCGCTGGATCAATCGTGAGAAGGGCGTCAAGGCTGTCGAGCCGCTCCGGTGACAGTCCCTCCAGCAAGGCAGCCTCGGCCCGTTGGCGGGCGATGGCACGTCCGGCGATGCCGATCTTCTCGAGGGCACCGTCCGGCAACAGAAGGGCACCACGTTCGCGGAACGCGTTGACGACAGCAGTTGCAATCGGCAGTCCCTGGTCTGTCCCCATGGCTACATTGATCGCCGCCACCAGAGCCGCACGCCGGTCTTCGCGTGTCGCCGTCCGGACGCCGAGGTAGTGCGCCAGACGGCGACTGTGATCGAAGCGGGTGTTGTAGCGACGCGAGTAGAGGGCAAAGGCGTCGGGGTCGACCTCCAGCTGCTCGGCCACATAGGCCACCATGGCGGCGGGTGGGCTCTCGTCGACCCCAAGGATCCGGCCGGGATAGCGCATGAGGCAGAGCTGGACCGCATAGCCGAGCTGATTCTGGGGGCGGCGCCGGACCTCAGCTTGGAGGCGATCCTGCGGCGAGAGAGTGTAGTGCCGGATCAGGCTGGCCTCGTCGTCTGGGATGCCGAGCAGCGCCTGACGCTCCTCCGGGCTCAGAAGCGTCCGCCGTGTCATCACTCATCTCCCGCACTTGTTGTCTCACCGCTTGAGCAAAGGTGCGGGATGATCTTGCTCGGTACAGCGACCGCCCGGACTGTCCACACATAACGTTCTGGATAGCGTTACCGGGACAGTCTGGAGGAACTGCTCGATCTTGGTTTCTCAGAAGGGGAGGGGCTGGACAGAGTGGGATTCCCGGTTCGTTCTAGCTTAGCGTGTGTTTGGGAGCAGTTCTTGTCCCTACCCCACTACGACGATGAACCTTTGGTTCCGCGCACCTATGCCCTGCCCGAGCTGCCGTGGGAGCAGATCGCCGGCCGGCTCGAGCCAATCACGATTGCGATCCTGCGCTTCGATGCCCGACTGGAGGCCTCAGGATCCGTCGCAAACTTTTCGTTTCAGAGTTTCAGCTACTAAGTCTGCGGTCACAGTGGCGGAGGCAGGGGTGTTTAAGGGCAGGCATTTCGATCGATCCATAATCCTGCTCTGTGTCCGCTGGTACCTCGCCTACAATCTCAGCCTCCGGAATTTGGAAGAGATGATGGCGGAGCGGGGTGTCGAGGTGGACCACGCTACGGTCGGTCGCTGGGTCGTCCGTTACTCACCTGAGCTTCTGGAAAGATTTAACCGGCGCAAGCGGCCTGTCACTGGCAGGTGGCATCTGGATGAAACCTATATCAAGGTCAGAGGGTGCTGGATGTACTTGTACCGCGCAATTGACAGCAATGGCGACACAGTCGAGTTCTGGTTCAGTGAGAAGCGCAATCTGACAGCCGCCAAGCGCTTCCTTAGCAAGGCCCTCAAGCGGCATGGTCGGCCCGAGCGGATCGTGATCGACGGCAGTCAGACCAATCGTGAGGCGATCCTGTCCTGCGATACGACAAACCGGCTGCAGGACCGATCACGACGGAAGCTTAAGCCAATCCGCATCTGGCAAAGCGCCTACCTCAATAATCGTATCGAACAGGATCATCGGGCCATCAAGCGGCGGATTCGCCCGACGATGGGGTTCAAGTCCATGGGTAGCGCTCGTGCCATCCTGGGTGGGATTGAGATGGTGCACATGATGCGAAAGGGACAGGCGAGATACGCCTGCAGTCAGCAACTATCACTCGTCGAGCAGTTCGAGCGGCTCGTCGCATAAGCGAATACGAGCCGCGCTCAGATCTCTCCGTCCGCAGCCGGAAATTGCGACAGAGCCCGATAGTTCATCCCCACGATGGCGGGTCAGCTGCTCTGTCAGGAGGCGATAGTGGCTCTCAGCGGATCGGCGCGGACAACATCGAAGCTCTGTTTGCGAAGGGCGATCAGGCTATCCTCGATTGGTCGTACAAGACGGCAGACTACAGGCGCTTCCGGGTCGAGGATCACCACACGGATGCTGAAGCGATCCAGATTGTAGTCTCAGCGCTCAACTGCATGAGAGAGGAGCGAGACAACGCAATCGCGCTAATCAGCTTCCTGACCGCCGAACGGAAGACCCTTCGCTCGAACATCTCGAACCTACATCGTCCTGACCCAACGCCCCAGCGGCTCTATGCAAAGGTGGGGCTACATGAGGGTTGCCCCGACTTTGTTTTGCGGGCTGCTCAGACAGCCTACCGAAAGGCGCTTCATCCGGATGGGCAGCCCGAATGGCATCGGGCAGATGCCACCCGAAGGTTCACGGAAACTGAAGAAGTGTTCGAGATGCTTAAGCGTCTACGAGGCCGTTGATGTTGGCCGTGGCAGCTTCGACCTTCCTTTTCGATTGCGTCGGCGAGGCATTGAGACGACGGCGCATCTCCTTGCTGGCCTTGAAGACGGGCACGGCTTTCTCTGCCACCGTAACGAGATCACCTGTCTTGGGATTTCGGCCTGTGCGAGCACCACGGCTCTTCACCGCGAACGTGCCGAAGCCACGAAGCTCAACTCGGTCCCCTTGCGCCAGCGCATCGCCAATGGAGCCGAGGATGGCGTTCACAATTTTCTCGACATCTCGCTGATACAGGTGCGGGTTTTGCTCGGCGAGTCTCTGGATGAGTTCGGACTTGATCATGTATGGCGTAGGTCTTTGTTCAGGCGTCATTGATCAAAATGCTGGCAGAGCCCTATCGGGTGGTCAAGGAGGGAGCGCCTTCTTAGCCCGTTTAGCACAAGCCGTCAGAGGGTATCTCGCGAAGTTGCTCCTATGGGTACGCCTCTGAGACGGTCGGCTCGCCTTCGGAGACTTGGTATCTTTCCCGCATGAGAGTGTATGGTGGCGTGTGGCTACTCATGTTTTGGTGCACTGCGAGACAGACCCGTGTTCCTAATGCCACGCTAGGTGTAAGATAGCCTCAAGAACAAGAAACGAGACCACGGAACCGAGGGAGGCCTACCATGTCACGTGCCCCGGTCCACGAACCAGCGGCTCAGTCTCAAGCGGATCGTGGCGTTCTGCCCCCAGAGATACAAGAGGTACTGGCCGCGCTGTCCGAAGTTGAAGCCCGCTACGAGAGCGAATTTGAATGCCTCAAGGGCTGGTCTGGCCCTGACGCGATCAGAATGCGCTTCATTGAGCAGCTTGAGGCTCGCCATGCCGAAGCGCGGGAGCCTCTCGTCCAGCTTCTTGCTGATCTGCATCAGCAGATCACCACGGCGGCGATGCTCCAGGGCCTGCGCAGTTCGCAGCACAAAGGTGCCGAGGTCGGCAATGGCTCTGGGAGGGTGAGACCATCTCGTGGTTATCGCCTGCGTGGCTCGTCCCAGTGGGGAGCATAGCCTCGGTTGGTTCTGCCGTACTCCGGGACATGGTCATCCCGCCCGCGCTGCTGCCCATGGATTATCCAGGCCAGGGCATATCCAGCGGCTGCGACCAGTAGCAGTGATATCAGCGGACTCTCTGCTGTGCGCTGCCTGATTGCTCGTTGACCCTCATGGTAATACTGCTCGGCTTGTGGGTAGCGCTCACGGGCGTGCCGCAGATGCCGCTGGCTCTCGTGATAAGCCTCCCGTGCCGCTCCAGAGGCTGTTTGCGTCACGTCGTGCAGGGCCTCTCTCACCTGATCCAACAGCTTCTCGGCAGTGTCCTGCTCGCCATCCTCTTGCTCCGCGGCTCTGGCTGCTGGGAGTGGGGGACGCCGCCTCCCGTGGGACTTCCGCAACAGCCTTCTTGGTGACGGTCACCGAGATCGGATCGCTGGTCGGGAAGGTTTCCTCAATGCCATGATCCAGCCGTGCGTCGAGGTTCTCTTTCGAGTTCTCGGGCAAATCGCAATCCGGAGGATAGGTCCCCGGCTGTGATGTCGCTTCATCCGAAACAGGCTGGCTCTGGGCTGAGGGTGCATCGGCCATGGCGGTTCTCTATCAGGAGACCGGAATCAGGACAGCATCCGGCTCCGCTTCACCAAACCAACTCTGAGCCGGAAACCCCGTTCCGGCAGAATTAACATAGATCAACAGCATAGCTGCAACCCTTCCGGGCCTCAGTTGCTGTGGTGGATGACCTGAAGCAACTGTCTGAATCACCTTGCCTGGGGCAGCCGGGAAGTGTTGGTATGACTGCAAAGTTCCGGTCAGGCTCGAACAGCCCGTTTGATGGCTCCCTCTCTGATGCTCAGCTTGCCGCCGAGATCGGGCGCTGCCTCCAATCGCGATACGCCGTGCCGACCAAGGAACCGCTCCCCGAGGAGCTTGCCGCCCCCGTCCAGCGGTTGCGGGAGCAGGGTGAGATACTTCAGCCAGAGCAGAGCGAACCAGAGGCCACGCAGACTACCCCGCAGCCATGAGCGCGCCATCGTCACAATAAGGGAGGAGATCGCTATGCCACGATCAGCGACGATGCGCCATCGAGCTCCAGAACCAGACCGGGGCGAGTGCTATCCCGAGGATCTGTTGCCCGACCTTCAGCGCACACTTGCTGCTTTAGCTGATGTGGAACTTCGCTGCGAGGCTGCCCGTGAGCGCTTGGAGCATGAGCCACCCGGCATCCGAGAACCTTTTCTGGTGAGATCGAGGCACGGTATCGGCGGGAGCGTCAGCCCCATGTTCAGCGTCTGGAGCAACTTCGGGAGCGGATCAGAGGGCTGATAATGCCGGGGTTGTGAAGTGCGATATTGGGCTAGGAACGAGCCTGATCCGAGGCAGTTGGTTCTATGACGCCAGCAGGCTTCAGTTCTCCCAGGAGGGAGCCATGGCCATGGACAAAGATCGTGTGAAAGGTGCAGCCACCCGCACAGGCGGCAAGATGAAACAAGCTGTCGGGGATATGACCGGCGATACCAAGATGCAATCTGAGGGCAAGATGGACCAAGCTAAGGGCAAGGTCCAGAACGCCATGGGCAGCGCCAAGGACGCGCTCAAGAAGTAAGTTGCTGCGGCGGGATGCTTACAGCCCCACCGGATCTCCTGGTGGGGCATGCTCAAACAAATCAAGGGTGGGGAGCAGGAACCTTCCTGTCAAAAAGGTATTCCACGGGTATCCTTTTCGATAGAGGAGGCTTGCTATGGCCAACAACACCGGTACCAAAGACGCCACCTACAATCTCGTTAGCGTCCTGTACCATGCTCTTCAGGGAGCAGACCTGTACGAGCAATATGCCAACGATGCTGGCGGCGATCAGGATCTCGCCTCGTTCTTCCGCGAAGCTCAGCAGCAAGAAAAGCAGCGGGCTGACCGGGCCAAGCAACTCTTGGCCCAGCGTCTTCAGCAGAGCAGCTAAACTCGACTGGGCTTCTGTCTGGTTCCAGCAGCCCTGAAGAGAGCCTGCCCCTTTCATAATCAAGCTCCTCATTCACCAGAGCGAGGAGCACACTCGTGAATGATCGTCAGCCTCCAAGCACCGGTAGTGGTTGTGCGATTCAGTGCTCAGAGTTCGTTGAACTTGCTGGTGCGGAGGAAAATTCAATGAAGAGCATTCCCGCTTTCGTGTTCCTTCTTGTGTCCTCAGTTGCTTACGCGCAGACCACCGGGACGCCAGCGCCCACAACACCGCCTCCAGCGACGGATGATGGCGGTGGGCTAGGCTGGCTGTGGCTTCTGGTTCTGTTGGCGATCATCGGCGCGGCGGTTTGGTATTTCATGAAGAAGAAACGAGGCACGACAACAGCCTCCGGTGTGGCTGGAGTGAACCGGACGGCAGCGGGAACGACCACAACTGGACCAACCAGCCCATCGAACCCGCCCGCAGGCCCCAATGTCTACCCTGCTAAAGACTCCAAGGATCTCAACCGGTAAGCGCCATGAGGCCGCATTCGCCTCGTAGTCTTTTGGTGTGGCCCAAACCTTGACAGGCAACCCTGCCAAAGAGGAGGCGTTTTCGAGAACCTATTCTACAGGCGTCAAGGGCTTCAGCAGCGAGATGCCCCGCCCGAACGGGGCACCGCACATAATTGTGTCCTGAAAGAGCAGGGCTGAAGGTCACTTCGCCGGGATGCTCTCTTTCCTCGGAGTAGTGTCGAGGGCTGTCTTCTGAGCCGCTGCCTCAGCTTCGTGCCTCAGCTTATTGACAGCCTCGGTGCGCTTGGCCTCAAGCTCTCTCTGGCGATCAGCCTCAGCCTTTGCTCTGTCCTCAGACAGATATGATCCTCGATAGTGGCACATGGCGTCCTCCATCTCTCGATGGGCTGCCCGAATAACCGTTAAGGCTCCTCTCGAACAGCCCATCCCAGATCTAAGGTCACAGATAGCCAATCGTTTCAGCATGGCTGAAAAGAAAGTAAGGCTGACCGGTGTAGGGCCTTAGTGGGGAGTTCAACTCGAAGCTCTTCAGGGGAACGTGTACCGTTTGCCAACAGCCGAGGGCGCAATCACTGGCTCGCCGAAAGCCTGCGTCAGGGCTAGAACCGCCCGCCATCCTGTGCAATGGGCGGCAGCTATCGTCTTCAAGCCAAACGCTCTCATGCCCTCGACTGTCTCAGGAATGATCTTCTCGTTTCCACCCGAGAGGTGGAAACCACCCAAGACTGTATGGAGCGGCACGTCGGGAAAGCAGTCCTGAGCATGCTTGAGGACGTTGACCACCCCAGCATGTGAGCAGGCTGTGAACACGATGAGTCCCTTGTCCTTCACGTTAGCTGCGACCCACCGTTCATCCATGATCAGTGGATCGGGCTCCCAGCCACCATCCTCCTTCTGCCGGTGCTGCCCAGGAAGGCCGTGTTCGAAAGCCGTTACACGAGGAATCTCGCTACTGACGTAGAACATCCCCTCTGAGAGGCTCTGCGGCTCAGTCGTGTTGATCACCCGCGCACCGTGTGCTGTCACGGCCTCAGTGCTGGGGATGTCGTCCATCAGCCGCATGCTGCCGTCCGGCTGCTTCATGGCACGGGTCGCATACATGTCAGGATGGGCATAGAACGGAACCTTCCGCCCGCCATTGCGCTCGCGGATCAGGTCGAGCGCCCGCAGCATTCCGCCTGCATGATCCCAATGCCCATGGGAGAGAACGATCCCTTCAACAGCCCCGAGATCGACCCCAAGCCGGGAGACGTTGCGCTCGAAGACCTCCTCCTCTGGCCCTGTGTCGAAGAGGATGGTGTGCTTGCTCTCACCTCGATAGGCCATAATCAGGCATGACAGGCCATGGGCAGCACAGCAGATGCAGCGGCCTGACAGCCTCTTCATCCCGTGCCGCCACAGGTAACTCCATTCATTCTCGACGTGGCGTGGAACGGTGGACAGGCTGTCGGTCACGTTGTCTACGAGGATATGGACCTCAACCCGATCAACGGCTGTGAGTGATGTCATGAACGGCTCCTGAGCCAGCCCCGGCGACGATCCCACCAGACCACCGTGGGTCAGGGCAGTCCGCTTTGGTCCTGCCTGATCGAACCGCCCTGATCCTTCGGCTCTGCTTTGCTTAATTGCCGCGCAGTCCTTCTGATGGGGCTGGTTGACCGGCTGATTTGAAGCCGCGAGCGGCCTCGCCGCCCTTCTGGAACAGCCGCATGGCCTCGGGGCCGCTCAGCGCACGGGCTACCTTGATGTCCTGAACGCCGCCACCGCCTGTGGCCACCAGACCGGCTGTGACAACCACCTCCTCGTCAGGAGCCTCGGCCAGGAGCATCCAATCGAAGTCAGCGCCTGGAGTCATGTGCCAGGAGATCAGCCGCCCACCCAATGCCTTGAACAGCTTAGAGACAGGCTCAGTACGATCTTCGGGGGTCTGCAACATGCCCCGCATGGCCTCACGGGTGAACCGTCCGTAACCAATGAAGGTTGGCATCTATCCCTCCCTGCTCGCCGCGTTTGGACGAGCAGGCAGATTTTATCACCTTCCGGTCTGGGGCTCGATCAACCTCCCATACCCACTCGGGATGAGATGCTCAGTCCGGTCCAATGTGGTTCGATGCTCAACACACAGAAAGGAACAAGCTGATGGTCGGTGAATCTCGCATGAGACCATCGTTCAAGAAGCGCACCCGCCGCTATCAGGAAGTGATTGCCCCAGCCAAAGTGCTGGAAGGGCAGAAGAACCGACGAAGAAGCGTCGCTATGCCAACCGTCGCGGTTAGCTCCGGTATCGCCGAGGTCGAGCGACTGCCACGGGGCTGCTCAGGGCTGAGACAATTGAATGCATAGCTCTTCGTCGAAGGTGATCTTATCGGCCATGGTCCAGAACGCTACGGCAAGAACCTCGCGGCGCGTCACTCGACTTCCCATTACATTCTCAATGAGAAAATTTTCAATCTGACCTTTGTAGGTGGGTCGCGCGAATGCGGAGTTGTCCGCAAAATCAAGATCCTCGCCGAACGCAAACTTAAAATGCAGCAGATCGGCATCTTCTGCGAAGCTCAGCATAAGCACCGGCCCAGATAGAAGCTCACAATTCCGGAGATGATGGTTATGGATGATGTAACTATCCTCATCAGCGGGTATCTGGATGAGAGCACGTCCTTGCAGGCATTGTTCGAGGGAGTCACTTGTGTCTTCGGGAAGCCGGTGCCTGCAGACAAGCTGGTAGCTTGCGTAGCCGAGGTGCTGGGGCGCAGCAGCAACGGCGCGGGTCCACTTTAGTACCACAGCCGAGCCTTACGTCGGTTTCGAGATCGTTTGTATCAGTGGTGTTCGCGAGCACGCTGCGCTGGCCGGGGATGTAGACCGAACTGAGTTACCTACAGGTTTGCGACATTTCCGAATGGGACCTGAGAGATCTTTTACAGCTTGGAAGAAGCAAAAGTCATCATCAAGAGCCGGCAACGGCACTACACCACAATGCGTCTGCACTCAGCCTCGGGCTACTGACCGCCCGCACCACAGGTCCACGTTCCGGTTCATCCGCTGGCGATCCGGCCAACCCTGAATTAACATCACGCTCGGATCACCCACTTGGAGCAGGCCAATAACCCATTGGGGCCTGAGAAATTCGCGGAGGGGGCTGAATGAGCGCTCGTTTTGGTATCGTTGTCGTCACTGGCGGCGCGCAGGGTATCGGCCGCGCGCTCTGTGAGGCCTTTGCCGCGGATGGAGCATCAAAGGTCATTGTACTGGACCGTAACGAGGCTCTGGCTCAAGAGGTTGCCGCCCGAGTCGGCGGGCGCGCGGTTGGCGTAGACGTGGGCGATGCTCCTGCCTTTGATCACATGCTTAATCTGATCGAGTCTGAGGAGGGCCCGATCCAGACCTTCTGCTCGAATGCAGGGGTGGCATTGGGATTTCAGCCTCCCTCGGACAATGCTGCGTTCGCCCCCGATGACGTCTGGCAGAGATCGTGGGAGATCAATGTTCTGGCCCATGTCCGCGCGGCGCGCTTCTTGCTGCCGCGCATGATTGCACGGGGCGGCGGGGTCTTCTTGCAGACGGCCTCGGCAGCGGGACTTCTCAATCAGGTTGGGAGCGCTGTCTACGCCACAACGAAGCATGCTGCCATTGGCTTTGCCGAGAACATTGCTTTTACACATCGACATCAAGGAATACAGGTCGCGGTTCTTTGCCCTCAGGGCGTCGATACACCCCTGCTTAACAGCATTCCAAGTGGGCCCGAAAGCGCCGACGGAGTGCTGTCCCCCGAGGAGGTGGCCCAGGCGGTGATCAGGGGCCTTGACGCACGCTCGTTCCTGATCCTGCCACACGCGATCGTCCGCGACTATTCCCAAAGAAAATCCGAAAATTACGACCGTTGGATCGCGGGCATGTCCAAGCTAGTCCGGCGCCAAACAGCTTAAAGGGGGATGCAATCTCCCAGGTCAGTTGCTTCGCTGAGGGTGTGCTGCCTTCGAAACGCTCCAAGCTGCATCACTACATATCCACGCGGACCTAGGTTGGCGGCCCGCTCCCGATCAAGGCGGTGCGATTAAACTTGAGAGTTTCAAATCTGACGATTTCATGGCTTGCTACTATTCTGCGTCGCCGGCGGCATGGGCTGCACCGCGCTCATCGAACTTCAGTAGGATTAGGGGAGCGCGCCATGCGTCAGGTAGTTTGCAAGGAATTCGGCCCAATCGAGTCGCTCGTGATCAAGGACGTCGATCTCCCAGCGCCGGGACCAGGGCAGGTGCGGGTTCGCGTTGAAGCTGCCGGCGTCAACTTTCCCGACACGCTGATGGTCCAGGGCAAGTATCAGGTTAGGCCGGATCTCCCGTTCGTTCCCGGCGCTGAACTGGCCGGAATCGTCGAAGCGGTCGGCGAAGGCGTGACAGATCTGACGCCGGGCGTGCCTGTAATCGGTATGGTCGGGCTGGGTGCGTTTGCCGAGGTTGCGAATACCAGGGCATCGCGCTTGCTGCCACGGCCGCCAAGCATGCCGCCTGTCATCGCTGCTGGCTTTTCGACGACCTATGGCACCAGCATGCATGCGCTCAGGCAGCGGGCGGGTCTGCAGCCGGGCGAAACCCTCCTCGTACTCGGCGCGAGCGGAGGCGTCGGTCTTGCTGCCGTCGAGATCGGTAAGGCGATGGGCGCCACCGTGATTGCCGCAGCCAGCAGCGACACGAAGCTGCAAGTTGCCAAGGATGCCGGTGCCGACCATCTGGTGAATTATTCGACTGAGTCCCTGAAAGAGCGCGTCAAGGAACTGACCAACGGCAACGGCGTCGATGTGGTTTACGATCCCGTCGGCGGTGACCTGCTGGAGGACGCCGCGCGGGCGACCGCTTGGGGAGGGCGCGTGCTCGTTGTCGGATTTGCGTCCGGCACGATCCCGAAGGTGCCAGCCAATCTTATGCTCCTGAAGGGCAGTGCGATGGTCGGCGTCTTCTTCGGCACCTTCCGTGATCGCGACCCCGAGGCGAACCGCCGGAACTTCGCGGAGCTTTTCCAGTGGTACGAGGAAGGCAAGCTTCGTCCGCTCGTGAGCCAGACGATGGATCTGTCGGAGGTGGTGAAGGCGTTCAACGTTCTCACCGGCCGGAGCGCCATTGGTAAGATCGTGCTGACCACATGAATTAGGAACTCGCCTCCACCTATCGAAACGTCGGCTTCTTCGAACTCATCGGAATTGAACTCGTTCATTCGGAGGAAACCCACGTGACGGGGGTCCTCAAGATTGGCTCCCAGCATCGCAGCCGTGCTGGCAATGTGCATGGAGGAGTCCTGTGCAGCATGATCGACTTCGCGGCCTGTGCGGTGGGCCTGCACAGCGAGTCGGGAGAACCCAAGCGCTACGGCGTCACACTTTCCCTAACAACGCAGTTCACAAAAGCGGTCAGCCATGCACGATTTGCGCGGGGAGGGGCGTATGCTCTCGGCCAGTTGAAAGAACTATAGCGCCGAGGCGCGAATCTACTACGATGCTGGCGACCTCGTGGCTCACGGCATCGGAGGCTTCCAATGGCGGCTGGGAAACCAAACGGGAACCAAATCGGTAACCTGCACGAAGGAATAGTGGCAAAGATGTTCAATCTTCGAGGAGATCTGAAGCCCTTGATGCGTAAACTCACGAGTTAATGGATCGCCTCTGAGCCGACCGTCATAGGAGCAGGCAACGCGACACGTTCAACAGGTGCCGATTGTACTCGGCCCCAGGCTGCGTCATCTGGTAAAATGAGCGTTGCAGTCACCGGTAGGGACATCGCGGCCGCATAAGCTGCCGCCGTGGCGGAGATCGGGCGCGGGCCATCTGGCCTAGGGATAACGCCCGGCTAGGCGCTCGATGTCGGCAAAGACACGGTAGCCATGCTCGGACCGAAGTTGTTCAAGCACCGAGCGGAAGTAGCCGTATTTATCGGGCCACAAGCTAGTCAGGTCTCCTTCTGATCCATCCATCCCGGACTCCTGGCTACCGCGCGGAGAGCTGATGGCTTCCTAGAGGAGACGCAGCCTTCCGGCCGGAACTTCGAACTGCTTGCAGTAATCAGTTAGGCTCCTACCAGGCTGCTCGTCCTTCAAGAGCGAAGGACCATCCTGGTGCTAGGCCCATTCACCATTGGCTGCGCAATGCAATCGTTAACATCGTCCTACCCGTCATCTAAGCCGCCACACAATCAACCTGAGCTGCCTCTTACTCGCGACATCTCGGTATAACAGCTACACTCCAAGTATCTTGTCGGAGAGAGGCCTCATGCCGATGTCGAAGATATTCGACCTAAGACTAGCTTATTTGACCTAATGTTCTGACATTCACACGCCGCTTTGACCCGTAATGCACAACGCGTCAACCACCCGGACCTCACCACTTCCCTTGCGCACTACCACTGGATTAAGATCGCAGGCCAACAATACCCCGTCTAAATCGCTGGCAAGTCGTGACAGGTTAACCGCTAGTTCAACCAGGTGAGACTTATCCGTTTTTGGCATTAGGTTCCGATAACCGTCGAGAACCTTTGCCAGCTTTGTCCGGGCGAGCATCCCAGCGGCTTCATCCCTGCTAAGCGGGGCAAGCTTTACTGCCCGATCAGCCATGATTTCTACCAATGTGCCACCACTGCCTAGAACGACAAGCTGGCCAAACGGCGCCGCCGATGTGAAACCGGCCAGAGCTTCGATACCCCCCAGCACCTGTTCCTGCAATTCATAGCCGTTGATCACGGCGTTCGGCAGAGCCGCTCTAATCCGTGATCCGATCATAGCGATCGCCTTACGTAGCGCATCCTCGTCTCCCACATCGAGGATAACCCCTCCCACGTCAGAACGATGCTGTATCTGGCGAGAGGCGACCTTCACCACCAATGGAAAGCCGACTTCGTCGGCGCGCCTGATCGCCTCGGCCGCATCAGCGACTATGATCGACCTCACAACCGGCAATCCGTATTCACGCAGAATGTCGAATGCGGTTGCAGCATCCAATGAGCCTGAGCACATCGACAGCTGGCGGCGGAATTCGTCGGCACGTGGGTGAAAATGACTGCGATTGGGCTTCCGAGCTTGTGCCCAAGCAGCCGCGGGCCCAGGCTTTCCGAGGTTGAGATGTCCAACCGCTTGAAGGGCAGGTGCGAGCCCTCTCAGTAGAGGAACGCCATTCGCGGCCAGCAGCGCCTGAACGCCAGGGTCAACATTCTCCGCCGTAGGGGAAATTACGACAAACGGCTTTTTCGCGTCACGGCCACTTTGCGCGTAGACATTCAGAATGGTCATATAGTTCTGCAGAGTTGCCGGATTAAGGCTTTCTTGCGTGTCCTGAAGCGCAACAACGGCTCCTACATCCTCATCGTCGAGAACCGCCGCGATAGCCTCGGCCGGATTACGGTCTTCCACGTTGACCGTTGCGCCGAAATCGATGGGGTTTCGTCCTGATGCCCCGGGAAGAGCCCTAAGAAGGCGCGCTTGCGTGTCTTCACTGAACGCGGCTACACCGATACCCCTCATCTCTGCTAGGTCGCAGGCTAACGCGGTCTGACCGCCGGAAATGCCTACGATGCCGATCGACGCGCCCCCAACCATTCTTCGAGATAGCGCGGCACATTCAAGAGACGCAATAAGCTCGTCGTAGTCGGAGACGGTCGCGATATTGGTTGCGGAAAAGAAATCTTCGTAGGCGTCCCAATCGCTCACAAGCGCGCCTGTATGTGCCTGAGTGGCGGCAAGTCCCGTCGCGGAGCGCCCGACCTTCAGCACCACCAGGGATTTTCCAGCCGCGTGGACCGTTTCTGCCGCATAGGCAAGAGCAACCGGATCCTTGATCGACTCAGCAATGACACCGATGGCGGTCGTTGCGTCGTCATCGGCGAGCCAGCGAATATAATCGGCGGCCGCAACGTGAAACTCGCTTCCCACCGTGATGACCTTCGACAATCCGATGACGGTGGAGTTCATGACAGAAATCGCGGCGGAGCCGGACTGAGCGACGATAGCCACCTTACCTGCGCGCAATCTCTTTGACGGGCGGGAGGGATAAAGTGGTATCGAGTCGGTGAAATTGACGAGGCCCATGCAATTGGGACCGTGCACGATCAGCCGACTTGAACTACCTAGCTCTCGGATGGACTTTTCTTGCTCCACCGAGAAGCCGTTCGTGAATACGATCGCGGAGCGAACCGAGCTACGCTCAAGTTCCTCTAGCATCCCGTACACACGAGCGGCAGGAATAGCAACGATCGCGAGGTCTGTATCCGACGGCAGGGATGCGACCGAGTTGACTGCCGCTAACCCATCGATCTCGCTCGCCTCTGGATGGACCGGCAGAATCGCGCCTTTATATCCCCATTCCTTCAGATTGCTGATGACCACGTTGCCTTGGGTCGCGCGCTTCGCTGAAGCGCCGACGATGGCGACCGACCGTGGCCGCATCATGGAAGTAACGTCGGTATGCAAGGCTTTCTTTCCTTATTTTCATGAAGACCGTGCAGCAATCGGCTGCACGGTAGATCCAATGACGTGACCGCGAGGATCTCGTTACTGCTTGTCGGCGGGCAACCAAGCCTCAGCCCAGTTGGGATGCGTGTTGAACGAGAAGTTGAACTGCGCGTCGAGCCCTTTCATGTCGGTACTTACGGCCTCGAATACTTTTGAACTCGTTAGAGCAAGCTGGTTTAGGTCCCGCGCAATGATCTCTGCGTACGTCTTGTAGTGTGCTTTCTGCTCGGCGAGAGGTGCAGCCGAAGCTTCGAGTGCGACTCTGTCGAACTCTGGATTGCAGTACCCAGTGGGGTTCGCATACGGCACGTTGCCTGTGTTGCATACGAAACTGCGGTCGACACCGAGGACGGGATTCGTTCTCCCGGTCAACGAGATCACCGACGCGTCGAAATCGCGCTGGGTATAGACCTTGTTTGTCCAGATCTGCTGGTCGAGAGCGCTCAGCTTCACATCGATGCCGATTTGGGACCACTGTGACTGTACGATGCGCGCTACTGCGTCGTAGGGCGGTACGGAGATCACAGTTAGCTCGATCGTGAAACGCTTCCCATCCTTCAGCGGATACCCGGCCTCGTCCAGGATTTTTCCTGCCTTTACCGGATCGTAAGCATAAAGCGAGTCGTAGTTGACCGACGTGTCGTGGAGATCCTTGAACTGCGTTGGGATCGCATTTTTGGCGGTCGCCGCCAACCCCTGATACACATCCTGAACGATCCGCTCCCGATCGATCGCATGGAAGAGCGCCTGCCGAACCTTGATGCTCTTCAATGGCTCTCGCGTCAGATTGAGATCCACAACTGCGGTCTCGGGTGCGTTGTTGACGATCTGCACGACCTTGAAGTTGCCCTTCTTGGCAGCTTCCTGCGTAGCCTTAACTTGTGAGACCTCAGGTCGAAACCAATTGATCTCACCGCCAACGAGAGCGTTCATTCGTTGCTGCGGATTGGGAATGAGGGCAAATACAACTGAGTCAAGATAGGGTTTCGGCTTTTCCCAATAATGCTCGTTGCGGACAAACGTGATGGATTGCCCGCTTGCCCAACTCTTGAACTTGAATGGGCCGAGTCCCACCGGTGCGAGATTTGCGGGATGTGTCGCCACGTCCTGACCTTCGTAGATGTGCTTAGGCATCAACGGGAACACCTCCTTGTCGAAAAGGTCTAGTGTCGCCGTAAGCGGTTGCTTCAGTTTCAGGACGAAGGTGGTGGCGTTGGGCGCCGACACATCATCAACGAGTGGCATCAGCTTGGTCAGATAGGTGTTAAACTTGCCGAAGTTCTTCAAGGTGAAGGCGACGTCATCGGCCGTGAACGGCTTCCCATCCGACCACTTCACGCCGTCCCTCAACGTGAATGTGTAGGTTTTTCCGTCTGGGGAGGTTTCCCATCGTGTTGCAAGACGTGGGAGACGTTTTCCCTCCTTGTCATAGGTCATCAGCCCATCGGCCCAGACATCCGCTGCGAAGAGAGCCGGAACGGATGATGTAAGCTGTGTGTTCAGCGTCGGGATCGTCGTTGAATTCAGAGCAGCGATCACCGTTCCTCCCGAGACGGGCTTTCCCTCGTCGGCTATGGAGCCCGAGGCATTGACGCACACCGCGCAAGCGAAGAGGGCCGAGGTCGTGCGCAGGTTCAAGATCGCCGATGTTTGCCGAAGTACTGATTTCATTGTCTTCCTCCCGTTGTTGGCTTCGATGGCGTACTATACTGGGGTCGTTGCTGCGGACAGCTCCTCGGCGCGATGACAGGCGACCTGCGTCGCCCCGAGGCCTAGTGGCCGCAGCTGAGGATCGATTGCGGCGCAAATTTCGATTGCATGCGGGCAGCGGTGAAGAAATCTACACCCCTGCGTGGTCTCCACCGATGCAAACGGTGCGGCCTGCTTGGGCGGCGGCGATCGAACTCGGGTTCCGCGCGGATTAGGCAGCAGTCGCGCATCAAGGAGCAGGCGCGTATAGGGATGGGCCGGGGACTGGTATATCGCGTCGCCGATTTCCACAACCCGCCCTCGATACATTACCGCACTGCGGTCCGCGATCGATTGCATTGCGCCAAGGTCATGGCTGATAATCACAAAGCCGACGTTGGTCGTAGCGCGCAGATCGCTCATCAGTTGGAGAATCTGCGCCTGGACCGAGACGTCGAGACTCGAAAGCGGCTCGTCTGCGATGATGACTCTTGGTCTTAGCATGATCGCCCGCGCAATGGCGATGCGCTGCTGTTGACCCCCGGAGAGCTGATGAGGGTAACGGCTAAAATACTGTTCCGGAGGGTTGAGCCCAACCGCTGCAAGCTGCGCTGCGAGGAAATCCCGCTGATTCAACTTCGTGACAAGGCTATGGCGGTTTGCGACATGTCTCAACGTCTCTTCAACGGTCATGCGAGGATTGAGAGACGATGACGGATCCTGGAAAACCGCTTGGACCTGTCGACGATATTGACTGCGCCACTCGTGGTTGAGTTTGTCCAACTCCAAGCCGCGATATGCGATTTGGCCCTGTGTCGGGCGATTAAGCATAAGCAGCAGCTTAGCAAGCGTACTCTTACCGGAACCTGACTCGCCGACGATCGCAAGGGTCTCGCCCTCGCGAATGTCGAGATCGACCCCATCAACAGCGCGGACCGGCACACGACGCCACCCCTTAGCGCTACGTTTGGTGTAGATCTGGCTCACGCCCTTCAGAGAGAGGATTGGCTCATTCATATTGCGCCCCCCTGAAACTGGAACGATGCGCGCTCAGCTCCACCAAGCGTGCCGAGTAGGTATGCTTTGGCCTTTCAAACAAATCGACACTATCGGCAGTCTCGACAACTTTTCCTGTCTGCATGACGTAGACTCGGTCGCAGAGCTCCGCAACAACACCGAGATCATGCGTAATGATCACGACCGCCATGTTTCGTTCCTTATGAAGGCGGTATAGCGTTTGCAGCACCTGAAGTTGTACGGTCGAATCAAGGGCCGTTGTTGGCTCGTCCGCAAAAAGCAACTTCGGATCACGCGCGAGCGCGATCGCAATCATGACGCGCTGGCGCATGCCGCCGGAAAGCTCATGGGGAAAGCTACGCGCGACATTGTTGGGTTCCTGGAATCCAGCCTCCTCCAACAGACTCTGAACCCGTTGGCTATCGGATTGTACATTACCGTGAGGTGACAGTGCCTCGGCGATCTGCCGGCCGACGCGGTGGGTTGGGTTCAAATATCCGAGCGGGTCTTGGAAGATCATCGAGAATCCTCGAGATCGCCGCAACTCGCGGAGATCGCCCTCACTCATCTTGAGAACATCGCGCCCCTCGAACTGGACATCGCCACTCAGCTCCTTTACCCGCAGATTGGGCATGAGGCGAGAGACCGCCCGAACAAGCGTGCTCTTTCCGGAGCCGGATTCACCGACGATCCCAACACACTCGGCAGGATTCACGTGGAAGTCGACGCCATCGACAGCGCGAACGATCCGATCAGTGACTTGGAAGTGCACCTTCAGGTTCTTGACTGCAACAAGATGCTTGACATTACCGATTTGCTGGGATTGCGGGATCGTCACTGAAGGCCTCCCATCCCGCGCGTACTGCGAGGGTCGACAATTTCATTAACGCCGTCAGCGAAAAGGTTGAGCCCGATGATTGCAATACATATTGCCGCCCCGGGGAAAACGCTCATCCACCATGCACTATCCATGTAGTCCTGCGCCACGAACAGCAGCTGCCCCCAACTCACCATGGAGGCGTCCGACAGCCCGAGGAAGCCGAGCCCGGCCTCGATGAGAATTGCGACGCTGGCATCAAGCGCAACCTGAACGACCACGGGTTGGATAGCATTCGGAAGGATCTCACGGAAAATGATATGTGACGTGGAAAAATCGGCGACTCTCGCTGCGGAAATGAAATCCCGTTCCCGCAGCTTTATATATTGACCATAGACTAAGCGCGCTTCCATAGGCCAGATTGCCAGCGCGACAGCGGCGATAAGTAGCCAGAAGCTTGAGCCGAAAAGGGCTACCGCGCAGAGCACTAGCATGACCACGGGAAGCGTCTGAAAGAGCTCTATGATCCGCATGAGCACCATCTCAACGGGGCCGCGGAAATAGCCTGCTATAATGCCGATGGTGCCGCCGATCAGCAGAGCTGCCAGCGCCGCTCCAATTCCAACCATGAGGGAAGATCGGGCACCGTAGAGAATGAGTGAAAACAGGTCCCGCCCGATATTGTCCGTTCCGAAGTAGAACTGGCTGGAGGGCGGTGCAAGGCTAACGGCCGTCTGCTGCAGTGGGTGATAGGGTGCCACTACCGGCGCGACGATTGCAACGACTGTCAGCAGCAGAAGGATAGTGGAGCCGATCGCACCATGGCGCGTGCCCATCATGCTCCCGACTTTTGCAATCCCCCAGTCGGAAGCGGACTTCAGGCGGGCAGAGACGGAGATCGAGGTTGAATTTGCCATGTGCCTTCAACCCCCGGTCCGAATCCGCGGATCGAGCAGCGCGTAGAAGATGTCGACTAGAAGATTCATCAGAATGACAGCGAACGCTGAGAAAATCACCACGCCGACAACGGTCAGGTTGTCGCGCAGCCTTATCGAATCGACCATCAGAAGCCCGAGCCCTGGCCAGGTAAAGACAGTCTCAAGTAGCACCGCTCCACTGAGTGCCGAGCCGAATGCGTATCCTGCTATCGTCACGAGCGGCAGGCTGGAATTGCGCAGAACATGCCGGCTGATGATCTGGCTGCGTGTCAGCCCCTTCGACCGCGCCGTGATGATGTACCCTTGAGAGAGGGTGTCGATTACGCTCGCACGCATGATGCGCGCGAAACGCATCCCTTCATGGATGGCGAAAGCCAGAGCGGGCAGCGCCAGGTATCGCGCCCGCTCCAGCAGCCAATCGAAACCGTGCGCGCGAGAGACCAGCGGCCCGATACCCTGAGTGGGAAACCATCCGAGGCGCAGGGCAAAAAACATCACGAGCAACTGGCCTAGCCAGAACGCGGGAATAGCGTAGGCGACAAGCGCGGACGTGGTCCAAACCTTATCGGTGGTAGCACTGCGCGTGGTTCCAGTGATGACGCCGATTGTCATGCCGAGGGGGATGGCGATCGCGAAGCCGACGGATGCCAGTAGGATCGTGCGCGGCGCCCGTTCCAGGATCAGGCCGAGCACAGGCCGCTGATTCTGATACGAGTATCCGAAGTCGCCCTGCAGCACTGCCGTAACGTAGTTCCACACTTGAACAAAAAAAGGATCGTTAAGCCGATATTTCTCTTCTATTGCCTGTCGATATGCGGGCGGCACGGGATAATCGCCGACCAAGGCTTGCACTGGATCACCCGGTATTAGGTGAAGCAGAGTAAACATGACCACGATGATGACTAGGATCAGCGGCAGGGCATACAGAGCTCGTTGCAGGATGAAGCGGAGCATCGGAGGCCGCCTCCCTTGTCAAAGACGGTGAAAGGCGGCGGCGTTGCCGTACAGCCACTTTTCGATAACCTTTTCTTTGAGAGGTAGATTCTTGTAGTCCTCGATGAGAGATTCAAAGGATGTTCCGAAAAGATATCGCGACAACCCAACCATCACCTTGTCCTGCAAAAGGGTGTTTCCAAACTGCAGGAACTGTTCCCAGCCCGATCCAGGCTGTGAGAAATAGCGCGGATGATGCGCGGCCGTGTCGACATACAGGTTCGGGTGGCGACGCAGAAGGCCGACCAGCTCGTTAACCCACGGCCACCCGGCGAGACCAGCGACAATGCGGAGTTCGGGGAAGTCGACAGCTACGTCATCGAGGTAACGCGGATGCCCTAGATCGTAGGGGCGATCATTGGCGTAATTCATCGCCGTGTAGATGCGTACCGGCACGTCGAGTTCGACAGCCTTTGCATAAAGCGGATAATAGCGCCTGTCGTTCGCCGGCACGCAGTTGTAGAGCGCGGAAAGGCGCAGACCGTTTGCCCCCTCCTCCTTTACCAGCCGTTCGAACTCCCGGACCGCCCGCATGCCATCCGTTGGGTCAAAGGTCACGAAGGTGAAGAACCGGCCGGGATAGCGGGCATGGATTCTTCCCGTTGCGCTGTTCTCCGCGCCCACCAGTAGTCCACATGCGATGTTTGCGCGATCCATGTCCTCGACGAGGCGATTGAGACCGCCATCATCGACATGCTGTACATCCCCCTCGTCGGGCTTCCGCGCCTTGAACACTTTGCCGTAGTTGGCGAAGCCATATCCCTCCGGCCGCTCCAACGGCTGAGGAAAAGGAGTTCCAGGGCGGCCCCGAGCAATCCTCTCAAGATCAGGATTCACCTCACTAGGCGGGATCCCAATTTCCATATCGATTACACGGGTCATCGAAGCAACCTCCGTTTGTTGCGCTGTTATTACTTGGCGTTAGCGCGTTTTTGCACGTCAAACAGATCACTCTCGATAATCTATGTCAATATGATCGATGGTGATAGCGGCATGTGTCCACTATGTTGACAAATGCGCTGAAGGGTTGGTACTTGTTGCGTGCTGAAGTGAATGAGGCTGGCTTTCCTTTAGTGGAGCCAAAGAAGGAATAGCGGCTGACAACGCGTTCCTACTTCTGGCATTGGCTATGATCGGGGGTGATGATTGAAAGAGACTGATCGCCATGCTGGCTTTGCTACGACGCTAGCAAAAGGGCTCACCGTACTCGAAACTTTTAGGCCGGACCGAACTGTGTTGAGTAATAGCGAGATAGCAACTCACACCGGGCTCAATCGCCCGACCGTCGCCCGACTGACATACACTCTGACCAAGCTTGGATATCTTAAGCAGGAGAAATCCAAATTCCGGCTCAGTTGGGGAGCTCTGATGCTCGTCAACCCGCTGCTTGCAAACCTGAAGATACTCCATATCGCACGCCCATCTATGCAGAAGCTCGCGCAGGATCTGGGAGGCACAGTTTCCATAGGCGTGATCGACGGAGTAAACTTCGTCTACCTCGAAACCTCTCGAGTCAACGAGAACATCTGGACATCTCCGGATCTCGGCACTATTGGGCCCTTGGCGCCTGCGGCAATAGGGCATGCCCTGTGCTCTCTGCTCACAGATCAAGAGTGTGAGCTCAAGATCCGACAGATGAAGCAACTTGGTCCAGACTTATGGAGCAAGTATTCCCAATCATTTATCCAGGGGGTGGCGAACTGCAAGAGCCGAGGCTTCTCGGTAACTCGCGGGGAATGGATCCCGGGCACTCACTCTGCAGGGGTGCCGCTGCTTCGCGACAAAAAGGGCGAGTGCTTTGCCATGAATTGCCGTGTGCCCATCTTTCGGTTGAGCCCCAACCAAATTGAGGAGGAAGTGGGCCCGCGATTGAAATCACTGGCTGCCAATGTGCGAAATCAGTTAGAATTCGTAATGCCCTGAAAGGGGTGTTGTCATGTCTGGATGGCGCCCGTTTGGCAATGTGATTGTTGTTGACGGTTCGGCCTCGCGGGGCGGGTGCAGTCATGTCTCCGGCCTGTAAGCGCGGTGCTACATGACCGCTGGCCCTGATGTTTTGCGCTGGAGCTGGTCCCTCTCACGGTATCGCGCTCGACTGACGCAAGACAACACCACGGGTTCTCCAATTCCGGCGGTCCATATCCGCTTGGCTTCACATCATCTCATCGTCACCGTGCCAACTGGGATGCCCTCAGGGCAAATCATCTGAGCTCGCCGTCTATGATGCCGCCGGCGCGGCAGTGCCATAGCACCCGGGCTCGTAAGCCGTGCTCCTGGCCATCACCGCCCAGGCAATTCGGGCCATCTTGTTGGCCAAGGCGACGGCCACCACCTTGAACGGCTTCTTGGCCAGCAGAGACCTGGCCCAGTCCGCCAGGGCTGTCCCGATCTTGCCGGACTTCATGCTGTAGAGCGCCGCGTGCGCACCGACGACAAGCAGCTTGCGCAGGTGCCGGTTGCCCATCTTGGAAATGGAGCCCAGCCGCGGCTTGCCGCCGGTTGAGTGCTGCCGCGGCACGAGGCCAAGATAGGCGGCAAACTCCCGACTGCCGTGGAACAGGCTGGCGTCGGGCACACTGGCCGAGAGACACGAAGCGACAATCGGCCCAATCCCCGGGATGGCAGCCAGTCTGACGCTGATGGGATCGCTGCGGTGGGCCGCCAGAATGGCTTTGTCGAGTTTGGCAATCTGCGCCTCGATCTCAACCAGCATCGCCGCCAGAGGCTGGAGTGCGACCCGAGCTATGATGGGGAGATCGGGACTGGCCTCATCATGGATAAGGGCAATCAGCTGGCGCGTGTTGCGCGCCCCTTGCGCCACCACGATGCCCAGTTCGGCAAAGTGACCGCGCAAGGCATTGATCAGGGCGGTCCGCTGCCCGATCAGAAGATCGCGGGCTCCATGCAGCATGAGGGTGCTCTGCTGCTGCGGGCTCTTGACCGGCACAAAGCGCATCGACGGCCGTGTGACGGCCTCGCAGATCGCCGCCGCATCCGCGGCATCATTCTTCTGTCGGCGCAGATAGGGTTTGACATAGGCGGGCGGGATCAAGCGGACCTCATGCCCGAAGGCCATGAGCGTGCGGGCCCAGTGGTGAGCCGTCGCGCAGGCCTCCATCCCGATCAGGCAAGGAGACAGTGCGCTGAAGAATCCCGGCACCTGACTGCGGCGTAGCGCCTTGCGCAGGACGATCTTTCCATCCCTGTCCACGGCGTGCAGCTGGAAGACGTTCTTTGCGATATCAAAGCCGATCGTGGCAATCTCTGGCATGGTCGTGACTCCGCTCCGGTTCTGGACATGCCCATTCTGGCATGTCTGACGCTGGTGGAGGGCGCCATCCACAACATCACGGTAACTTTTGGTCAGCGGCTTATGAGCTAAGAGCCGCAGCATGACCCATTCCATCAGCTACAAGCGCCACCGTTTCCCGCCCGAGATCATCGCTCATGCCGTATGGCTCTACTTTCGGTTTCCGTTGAGTCTACGCTTGGTTCAGGAGATGCTGCTCGAGCGCGGTATCGTCGTTTCCTATGAGACGGTACGCCGATGGGCTCTAAAGTTCGGACCTGAA
>NZ_JAFBID010000004.1 GCF_016811235.1 Microvirga arabica | reverse complement strand
GGTGGGGCGAAGGGTGGCTTACGGGTTGAATGCATGATCTCTGACGCAATTGAACGGTGATTGGCCAAGCTGATTCCGGCGGTGTCGTGACTCTGGGAGCAAACCGTAAACAGACGGTTAGACTGGGGACCTGTCCACTTGCGACGGCACCTGCCCGGCTCGCACGGGTGACGACAAAAGCCGCGGAACCCATGCTGCAAATGTTGATGTCAACTACGAGCTGATGCCTCGGTGCCAGGAACAATCAGTCCAACCACGGATGCAGCAGTTCTTTCGAGCAGTCACGGGAGAACTGCTCTGGAACTAAAATCCGTGCACCAATCAGTAGGTTCTGGCCGAGCGAGGAAGACCATTCGGCATACGGCGTGTCTCTTACCAACTGACGGTCGCAACCCGGCGTACCATCGCCCCAACGCACCGGACCACGTTCACCGGGAGCCCTCTTTGAAGCGTCGACCTAAGCACGTACTCTGGGTAGGGCCTAGGATCGTTCTAAGCCCTACGGATTTCCTGGGGCGCGATCATCAGCCCCCGTACGAGATGCTCACGCTCCTGAGGCTCAGGCAACCTTGCTGCTGTCCTGAGCGGCTCTGGCTTTGGCGGCAGCTTCCGCCTGCTGCTGCAGGCGCAGATCGGTCAGCTGCTGCCGCAGGTCATGATACAGCGGGCGAAAAGCTGGACTGTTTGTTTCCACGATGTCGGCGAGGATGTGAACCGCCCGAACGAGCTTCTCCTCGGTCATCGAGACGTGATCGCGCTGATGCCATTCGCTCATATGCCGTCTCCCTGAGTGGAGGGGGCACAGTGCGCCTTGACTCTTGATAGCAGGTTAAGCTTGCGTGAGGCTTGCAAGAACGTCCACAATCTGGCGCCCGAGCCGTGGCTGCCTTAGCATCACCCGCAAATCACATGTCGGGCGGGTTGCTCCAGGCCTGATCATCCAGAATGACCTAAGATGTCGAACAATGAAACAATCTGACCGGCATGTCGTCATCGACATCGAAACTGCTCAATCCTACGATCACATCATCGAAATTGCCGCTGTTGAGATCATCGGCAGGACCATTTCTTCTCGTTCGTGTCCGGAGGATCAAACCACGATCGGCCATGAGCCCGTTCTGTTATGCAGTCCATCGCATTTCATTGGCTGATGTGGAGAAAGAACCGTACTTCGAGCACGTCATTCATGATCTGATCGGCTTCATCGGGGACGACAGGATTGTCGCGCACAACTACGCCTATGAGTACAACACTCTCAGACGGGAGTTCGAGCGTGCGGCACGGCCGACGTACTCACGAGAGCGCTTCCGGTGCACCATGGCTCTGGCGAAGCGTGCGGGCCTTCTTGGCAAGCTCCGTCACGCCTGTGCGCAAGCAGGTATCAGCATTGATCATCTCCGGGAAGAGCACGACGCGTTGAATGACGCATTATTGGCAGCCCATCTGTTTCTGAAGCTCACCCCGGCGGAGCGATCCTGACTGTTGCGGCAGCCACATGTTGCGGCCGTCGCAGCAGACGATGACATCCTTACGCAATTCAAGCCTGATAGTCCTCCAGCGGGATGAGGGGATGTCATGTGCAAGCGACAGATCGACAGGGGGGCGACGCCGCCGGCGCCGTCCAATGACAATGAGCCAAGGATCGTGACTGGCCTAATGGGATCGAAGCCAGCCTTCCTCCGGTCTGGGATCCTGTCGGTCGTTTTGGAGCGTACCGACGGCGTTGGATTGAGCCGGTGGCAGATGGCATTCTGACAATCCGGGGACGAGGCGCAGTCGGACAAGGCCCGGACGCACGCCGCTACGCGTGCGTTCGTCAGCGCTTACTCGATATAGGTAGCTGTGGAACCTGTGAGCTTGGCTTCTTTTTTACTCACATCGGGCTGTCCAGAGGCCAGAATGTTGAGTGAGGGTGCCGCATGCCGCTCCATCAAACCCCTGTCGTTGAATGGCCCACGGAGCTTGCTTCTCTGCTGGAAGAGGCGCACATCGCCTCAGGCGAGAACGGCAAACAGGTCTGTCGCATTGATGTCGATGTCGATGCGACAACCCTGCGGGCAATTCATGAGTTCGAGGCGCACCTGCGGCGCCGCCAAGTCCAACTCAGATTGGCCGGGAGCAACGAATGCATGAGGGGCGAGATGAACCCTTCTCTTGGTTTGGGCGCTCCGTCCGAGCGGATCGGTCATATCGCGAAAGTGCGCGTCAGCTTTCACGATCTTCAAGGCGGCGAGTGTGTGGACGTAGCGGACATCGACTGAGGCCGCACCACCCCGGCAGCAGAAGCTACAGCCATCCGTCACCTGCTTAACAGGACGAGCTGCGGCTCGTGAGTGCGCCACCGCGTTAAAGGTCGGTGTAGCCCTTTTGCCGCTGGGTCTTGGCCCAGCCCTCAAGCGCCCGAGCGGCTTCCACCTCGCTGGGGAATATATCACTTTTCTCCTGGCCTTTAGAACCTACCGAGCCCCAGTTGCGAACCAGCCGGATCGTGCCGAACAGGTCGCGCTCGATCATCAGGCTGAAGAAGCGTGCCCTGCCCTGCTCCGGATCGCGCCGGTAGAGCACCAGATGGTGCCGGATAGGCGAGCGAACGTCAGGCATTCGGCAGATAACCTTACTCGCGGCCGCCCTTCTGCAGCGTACGCTCCATCTCAGCCATCATGGCCGCCTCGATGTCGTCAAGGTTGACCTGGACACCCCAGCGGTCCACTTGAGACGGCCCAGCCGGAGCCTTGGTGACAGGCACTTGCTTAGCGGTGGGACGGCTGGTGGCTTTCCGCGGCTGGACCGGGAAGCGGTTCTCCAGGGTGTCGAGCAGGCCGTTGAGCGCCTCATCGGACAGGGGAGCATCCTGGTATTGTTCGACGCCTCTCAGGGCAATGGCCTGATTGCTATAGCGGGCCTCCGCCGTAATCTCAGGACCAAACCATGGAAGCGGCTGGAACTCCCTGCTCTCGGCCTCGCCATCGAACTCCACCGTGACGAAGTGCAGGTCCCGCGGCCGGTTGAATTGGTCAACGAGGGCGTCACGATCGCCGATTCCGAGCCTTATGCGGGTGTACTCGATCTCGCCGGCACAGACATCGAGCAGCGCATGGGCGTGCCCCACCGGCACCTCGGTTTGTTCCTCTATCTCCCCGTGCGGACCCGCCGTCCGGAGGATCAGCAGACCCCTGTTCTCCTCGAGCCGGACCCAGGAGCTGCGGTCCCGCTGTTCCGGGAAGAAACCTTCGATCTGACGCAGGCCGCCCCTTTCTCGCTGGATCAGGCGGGCCAGGGACGAAGCGAGGAGAAATCGGCGGCGGATGGTCATGAAACCCTGAGAATGAAAGAAGTTGAAGAAGGCCTTTATTCGTATATGGCGGAGAAAGGACGAGGCAACCCTGAAAGGCGCAATATAGTTTCTGTTCAGCCGCCGGCGCCGGACTTCTCCTCGCGGATTTTGCGCTGCGTCAGGTACTGACGATTGTGGATAAACAGCGGGTCAGCGCCTTCGCCACGCATATAGACGAAGCGACGATGCTCGCGAGAGGAATGACATGGCAATGCAAGGAGCCCTCACTCCGAGGCTCAAACGGAGAAATCTGGCTGTCCGGGCTCTCCGCCAAGGCACCTGTGATCGGGAGCCCGAGTTCAGATCGACGGTCACGACACGATCGAACACCAATGACGGGAAGATCCCGGCAGCAGTCGAGGTGTAACCTGAGATGGAGTCACTCCCCCGCTGAACGGCAGGAGAGCAACGATCTAATGGCGGAAAGAAATGAACACTGCGCCCTTCGAAACCATTCCGGCTTGGCGGATCGCACGGTTGAGGGCGGCCTTGCGTGATGCCGAACAGCGCGGTGCAAATCCGGATGATGAGGGGCAGGATCTCCCCCACCGTGCCCTCCAGCGTCGCTTCGCGCTGGCACGAGAACGCGCGAAGAATGTGCTGAGCCCGGCTTCCAGACCAAAGACCACACGCAAAGGCCGCAGGTTTCCGCACCTGAAACAGGTCATCATCTGGCGCGCTATCCTGAGCTGTCGCTCCTCGACTTGGAGGCAGGGCGACAGGGCCCCGTTTGGCAGCATTCGCAGGGCGCACGATCAGGCTGTTGCGGCGTGCCAGGCTTCTGGCCTGGCGCCACCGCGCTATCGCACCGTCTATGTCCTGTGGCACCGCGGCGTACCGCCGGCGGATGTCGCTGTGGCGTTGCGAGGTGAGTCTGAAAATCCGACAGGGTAATGAACTTACCGGGCAGCGGGATGAAGGCGCCTCTTCCAGCGTTCATGGCGCGGGAGTTGAGCCGTGGCGGCTAGACGCTTCGTTATCCTGCGCTGGGCCACTTTCGACACGACTGATGGTGCAGGCGTCTCTACCTCCGGAAGTGGCTCGGATGCTATCTCCTGTTCAGCAGTTCCAGAGCCCTTCTTCCGTGGCTTCCGAGACTTGGCCTTCACGCCGTCACCTTGTGCGGGCTGAACGTCATGGATGGGCAGCGCGTCCTCTGCATCAACAGGAGCGTTGTCAGCCTGGGGCACGGTTTTGGTGCTGGCTGGCGCTCCTGCGTGTGCGTCTTTCACGTCCTCCGAGACAGTCGCAGTCAGATTGAACTCCATCTGACCTCGGTTGGCCTCGCCTGAAGAGCGCTTGCGGCGGGCAGGCTCAATGGGCTCTGACCTGCTACATAGAGGCTTGACGATGCTCGGCAGAATGCGCGGGGCGGCAGATGGCTCAGGCACTACCCGAGGCGCGTCCTTCGGGAAGACTCTTGTGGCCTCAACAGCGGTTGTCGCAAATAAATGCCTTGGCGGGAAGTAGCTACGCTGACCTTGGCCACGGGACTTCTTGATCTCGACAGAGAAAGGCTTCGAGTTACGCTTCATCGTATATGCTGATTATGGGTTTGAAAGATGATGACGTAAGAGCTTGCTTGTGCGGGGTCAAGATCAAGGCCCAATAGTGTTTGCCTCAATCTCTTCGCGTGTTCAGTACATCTTCTGCATCGCTGCTTCTCCCGGATAGCATCAGATCTCGCTCTTGTGCGGCGGCAGAGCAGGTCTAGGCAGCTCGTCGGGTGAACAGCCTATGGAACAGGCGAGGCTTATCGCTCTGCGTGACCACGGTACGTTCGCCGTTCAGTCGTCGGACGGCTTCAAGGTAGGCTTGAGCCGGTGCACTGGCGGGACTGCCCAAGGTCACTGGCGCTCCGACGTTTGAACTGCGCAGCACCTCTCCGCTCTCTGGGATGATGCCAAGAAGCGGAATGGACAGGATCTCCAACACGTCCTCTACCTTCATGATCTCGCCGCGCCGGGCACGAACGGGATCGTAGCGGGTGAGAAGCAGATGTTTGTCGATGTGCTGCCCGCTCTCGGCTTTGACGGTCTTGGCATCGAGCATACCGATAATGCGATCAGCATCGCGGATCGAGGAGACCTCCGGGTTCACCACGACGACAGCCACATCCGCATGCCGCATCGCGAGGGTCGCTCCCGCCTCAATCCCGGCGGGACTGTCGCAGATCACCCAATCGAACTGAGCCCGCAGCTCTGCGATGACCCGCGCCACCCCATCCTCGGTGAGGCTGTCCTTGTCCCGGCTCTGCGAGGCCGGCAGGAGAGACAGCGTGTCGAGACGCCTGTCCCGGATGAGGGCCTGCGCGAGCTTGGCCTCACCCCGAATGACGTTGATCAGATCGAAGACCACGCGGCGCTCGGCGCCCATGACCAGATCCAGATTGCGCAGGCCCACGTCAAAGTCCACGACCACCGCCTTATGGCCGCTCTGGGCGAGTGCCGCACCTAAGGCGGCCGTGGAGGTAGTCTTGCCGACACCACCCTTGCCGGAGGTCACCACGAGCACCCTGCCCTGTCTGACCTTTGTCTTTGCCTTGTTATGCTTTGGCCGTGGCTTCTTCATCGCTGGCATTTCTCCAGAGAGGCCGTGAGGGGCACGGCACCCACGCAGGCACAAGCGTGATGAGGGGCAGCAGCACGGAATGAGGCCGGAACAAACGGGAGCAGTATCGGCCATGCCCCTCGTAGGCAGGCCCATTCGGCGCTTGAGGTGGTTACCAAACGGTTAACAGACTGAAGTAAGGACACAGTACAGCCATTAGGAGGCTTGTTAGCGATCCATTAACCATGTTGCCGCGACCATGCTCTGGCTGATCCGCTGGGTTTCGGATCAGCCCTCACCTCCAAAGCAGTCGGGGCGCGGATGAACTGCCTCGATCTGCTTTGGGGATGTGAGCGTCCCGTGCAGTAACTGTCTCGTAACCACAATCCCAATCGCATCTGATCGAAACTGCAGGCACGGCGTTGCTCCTGTGCCTGAACGAGAGAGAACTGCTCATGACCATTCTCGATCCGATCACCGGAAACCTCGTCACCATCGACACGTCGAGCCGACCTCGCCGCTGAACCTTGCACGTGCCAGGAGGTGGTGATGAAACGATCCTCAGCACGCCGGGCTAGGCGCTGGGTCATTTACGAGCTGACCCGTAGCCTTAACCAGCTGTCCGACACCACAGCTAGAATGACCCTGTCAGGTGATAGCAATTTCGGTGCCAGCGGCGAGAAATCCAGCTTTAGCGAGAGCTGATTAGCGAGGGCCACACTGGACAGACCTCTGAAGCTTCAGGGGCTCGGAACAGCTGATACCCGCTCAGGAGGCCCTGACGCAGTCAGGTACGCCACGCCATCAATAGTGCGAGAGAACCTGTATCGTCGAGATGTCGGCTCTGGGCTCGGCAGACCGCCTCCAACACCGCTTCATAGTCGTTGAGCATGCGATGCAGGAGGTAGCGCTCGCTGGTCGAGACAGACCCGCTCCACTGGGTTCAGCGCAGGCGACGCTGGCGTCAGTGGAAGGTGGAGTGTGGTAAAGCGGTTTTGGGAGTAAACGTTCCTTTAACCCGTGCTCGACGTCTCGGGCTTATGCGCCCCCTTCTGACGGTACGATCGGCAGTCAGTGCCAAGCCTTCATGAACTCTGTCGTGAGGGTTCGCTCCAGCTCCCATGTCAGCGGTGTCGGATTGGCTCTATTCCACGCTCGCTGACCACGCTGGACAAAGCTCTTGCGCTTGCGCCTAGCGTCCTTGGGAAGATGTACAGCCAGGGGCTCAAAGCTTCGTCGTAGTTGAATCTCCGTCCTCCTCCTGGACGGGAGGGCAGCCTCCGCGGCTTCCGCAGCGGCGATGTCGTCCGGTGTTGGATCGGGATGGCGGGCCAGTGCATCCTCCTCAATCTGGAGGAAGGCGCTGTGCTGTGCTGCATCGTGCTCCTTCAGACCGGGTGTGTGTTCGAGGAGGTATGCCTCGCGGGCCTCATCCAAATCGTCTCGCCTGTGCTTGGCAAGAGGAGTCTGTTTGCGCGGGTTGTTTGCCATTTTGCGTCAGCCTTTCTGACTTTTATCCTTCCACGAGGAAGCAAGCTGCGGCGTGGTGCTTGAATGAAGGGGTGGAGTGATCCCGGCTCGACTTCTGGTTCTTGGGTGCTGCCCTCTCGGCCGAGAGACTATCCCGACCAATTGTCATGGCCCACTGCAAGTGCACGAAGTGTGATGTCGCCAGCGATCTTGGCGAGTTCCAGGCCCTCAGGTGTTGGCTCAAACGACTCCAGTGGGAAGAACACGTCGTTCCCGCCGAACAGCACGAGCGTGTAGGGCGCCTCTACCTTGTCCTTCTCCTGTACGAGAGAAAGCATCAGCCCGCCGATTTCACCAAAGGCATGCTTCTCATCGAAATGAAGTGTCTGTGTCTCTGCCCGCTTCGGGAACTGAATGACCTCTGCCATGCCTAGGCGTCCTCGCCTGTATCACGCATCTCAGCATCTCCGAGCCATCTCTGGGCTTCTTCAAGACTGCTGAATGTATGCTCGAGTTCGGTGAACGGAGCAGGCCTCTCTCCAGGAGGCAAGTCGAGCAGGAGCTCTGCCGTCCACGTGGCATCATCTGTTCTACCGCTTTGGACCAAACTGGCGATAATCACCCCATGGAGCAGCACGTCATAGCTGCCAGCGGCAAGCCGGGAGAGTCTGTAGGCCATTTTGAACCTTCTGGAGAGGACAATGACAGCAGCAGGATGGATAGCGGACCGTGCCTCCCAACAGAAGCCCTACTCAGCACCGGGGTTCTGAGGCAAGCCTGCGCAAATTGAACACCATCTCTTCGACATTGTGCGGTTAACCTGCAGCGATGAACAACCAACAGAGAAGCCTCTGGATCGCTTCATGAAATAGCCACGGTTGACGGGCGTAGTTTGCCTTGCGGTGTCAGCTCCAGAGAACCGCACGCGCCTCGGCTGAGGGTCCTTGAACCCGATCTCCTCAGCCGAGGCGTTTGGCTGTCCAGGCATCCGACTGATGCCAGGAGCGAGCCCTTCGCGTCAGGGGCATCTCCTTCTGGAATGCTGAGGCTCGTCTCCCGCCCAGCACAGCAGGGTCGTGCCATCAAACCAGATCACGGCAGGTTTTTGACCAAGTTTTCGGATTGGTGGCCGGCAAATCTTCTGACGACACCTGGGTTCTCAACGCGACAGACCGTGGCTGGGGAGGGTTGCCCAATTAAAACGCCACGTGCTTGGGCGCACGTCCCTCCGATCCCGGAAATGCCACGGTGCGCTTCCCTACTGTCGTCACTGACGGATTCGAAACATGCGCGCCATCCTCACACTCCTTTGCCTGTTCTGCGGCCTGCCCGATGACGTGACGGCGGAAAGCTTCGATGCTGGGCAGGAGCCAAAGGTCGGAAGGTATCGGGCTCTCCTCTCCGACCTTGCAGCCTCAAGCACCAGTAGTCCGGCGATCAGGACACCGATCGACCTGCCTGAGGGCCTGAAGGAGGCGATCGTGCCATGCTTTCTCAAGCAAGCTCCTCTCTGAGAGGGTTTAGCCGATGGAGACTTTCCCGGCGTAGTTAAAGAGCGGCGAGAACAAAGGTTTTGCTCGTGCGCCCATCAGATGGATTACGAATTTGTAACCCGTCGAAGGTCCTTTGTTCATTCCGGATTTAGCTTTCTGATTCGATGATCGCCACACTCAACCGAGCTTCCTTGGGGAAGGATACTCATCAGTCTGCCCCTGTTAATAACTCACTGACAAAGGCCATATCAAACAATGATGCGTAAGTTTGCCTCTTTGGTTCTCGCCGCCTCCATGCTGGCGGCTCCGCTGTCTCAGGCCATTGCGGCTCCCCGCCCTCAGATGCCTGAGATCACGAAGCGGTACCCGGGTGAAAGCTACACCCAGTATCGTCGCTACTACGGTGGCCCTCGCTACTATCATGGTCCGCGTTATTACCGGCGTGGCGGGAACGGAAGTGCCGTCGCGGCAGGCGTCCTTGGTCTGGCTGCCGGCGCTCTCGTTGCCGGCGCGATTGCCAACCAGGCACAGGCTGCGCCTCCGCCGCCTCCCGGCACGGTCGACCCACAACTGGCGGCCTACTGCGCCCGCAAGTACCGGTCCTACGATCCGGGCACGGGAACCTTCCTGGCCGGCAACGGCATGCGCTACGTCTGCACCTACTAATCGTACCCGTCAGGGAGCGAACCACCAAAAGAGGCTCGCTGAGAGCCTCTTTTTCTTGGCTGGTCTGGGCCCAATCCTCCGAGTTGATGTTGGCGTGCAAGACAGTCAGCGTACGACCTCGTACTCGCGGTGGTGCAGCTTGGCCAGGTAAGCCAGGCCGGTAAATACAATCCCACGAGCGGCGGCTGACGATCTTCTCACTTGGGCGTGCCAAAGAAGCACCCTTCACCTGCAGTTAACCCTGCTTCAAATCGGATCCGTCTGACTGGGAGCCTCTGCCGGCTGGAGTGGTTCTCCTTGCAGTCAGGATTTTAGGATCGTTCGATGAACAGGAAAATTCTTTGGCTCACTGCCCTGCCTGTGCTGATGCTGGTTGGTGCATGGCAGCCCTCGAAGGCAGCCAGCTTCGACTGCTCCAAGGCTGAGACGGTGGACGAGAAAGCCATCTGCGCTAATCCTCAGCTGAATGATGCGGATGTCGAGATGTCCGTTCTCTACACCCAGCTAAAGCCACTTCTGGGGATGGGCGCTCGTGGCGATCTGGAGGATGAACAGGCCGCTTGGCTCAAGCGTCGTGCTGGCTGTGGCGGGGACCGTGCCTGTCTGGGCGAAGCCTATGAGGATCGCGTCCGCCAACTTAGGCGCGGTTTTGAGGTGTTCTCCAAGCGAGGCCCCTCCTGACTGCATTCTAAAGCGGACTGTCTCCGTGAGGTAGAGACTCTCATAGCTTGCAAAGATAGCAATCAAGTTCATCTCCTGTTGCCGCATCAGGTCTGTTGCCACCGTACTTAGCTCTTGTTGAGCAGAAAACGGACATGTGGACAGTAGTCAGGGCTGACATTTCAACTTTGCGCCTACAAGAATGTGGCCGGTAACGAACATTATGGAACCTGAACTCCGCTGTTCCCGTGCGGAGTAAGCGCTTGTGCCAATCCGAAGCGCATTGAATTTATGGAGCTTGCCCGTGCCGCTGATCGCATCCTCGAGGCCGCGGTCATCACTGTGCCTGTGCCTCGACTGACTTTGTCAGCTCTCGAAGGCTTGCGGTATCCAGCTCAGGTCTGATGGTTGGCATCGCACTCCGTTGATACCTCTCAGCGTCCTTCTTCTGACTGTCTGGCGTTGCGATCTTGACCGCGGTCTGACTATCGCGGTCCTGTGGCGATGTCTTGTCTCCTGGGATCGCTTTGACGGGCAGCGGCTTGCTTGCCTTCGTCACGATCGATCCCGTTCTAGACACAGTATCGATCGCTGCGTTGGTGCGTGCGCTTTCCCTTGTTTCAGGCCTGACCGGAGGAGGCCCCGGCTGGGCTTGGCCCACCAGCTGAGAAAGCCGAGCAACCTCTGTGCGTGTGGCCGTAAGATCCGTGCGCAGTTGCGCCATCTCGGCCAACGCGGCTCGCATCTTCGACCGCTCGGAGAGCAGCTTGCCCTGAGCTTCTTGCAAGCTCCCCAGCTCGTCGCGGAGCTGGCGCTCCATCGCCGTCGCGGAGTGGTTTGAAATAGCAAACGAGCCCCATCCTGCGGCGGCTGACAGGCTAAGCGCCCCGACAAGAACCCAGCGGCCTGTCAATATTCGCATTGCGTGCTCTCGGAACATTGAACCCTCCCCTAATTCGCAACACAGCGGATGTCCGGTGCGGCTCATTCAGGTGGAAGAGTGTGGGCGCAAAGAGGCGAACAATGCGTTGGTCTGCACAACGGCGGGATTCCTGTTGACGTGGTTAAGGCTTTGTTGCCAGGGATAAGCGCTTACCGCGCGTCAGTCAGGGCGCTCGTGTTGGCAGCATGATCAGCAGCGCCTGATCTTACCTTCACAACCCTCCACCTTCTGGAGAAAAGGTGCCGTAGGTTCCGTGTGCGTAGATCAAGGGCTTTGCGACAGCCTTGGAAGCAACTCCCACTACAGATCCAAAGAACACACTGTGGGCGGTCATGTGCACAACCTCGGTCACATGGCAGTTGAAGCTGACGACCCCTGGTGAAGAATGTCCCTTTGGGTAGAGCGATGGTGGTCTAAAAGACAGTGGTCACTCCCGTCACTTGACCCATAGTTTTGTAACTTCCTGCCTGACTCCTGGTGTCACGTTGGTGTTTGCGGGCACGCCGTTACCGGCGTGCCTCATTGCGCAGCAGGGGCGTGATCCGCCGGACAGTGACGCGCCGGTTCTGGCGTTCCGGCTCGTGCGTGTTGATCTTCAGATACTGCTCCCCGTAGCCCTGCGTCGTGAGGTTCTCAGCCGGGACGCCGAACATCTCGCTTAGAAGAGACGCCACGGTCTCGGCCCGCCGGTCTGACAGCGTGAGATTGTCAATGTCGCTGCCCACCGCATCCGTGTGCCCCTCGATCAGGAAGACCTCACTGGGATTGCGCTCAATGGCTCGGCGCAAGGCTTGCCCCACCCCGGTCAGGGCTCGTGCCTGTTCCTGCGAGAGTTCCCAGGAGCCGAAGTCGAAGGTCACGGTGTCGACATCCACCCGCCGGACCCTGTCACGAAGGGCCGGGCTCTGGCGCACCTGATCGAGCGTGTAGGAACGCTCGATCCGCTCCACTGGCGGAGCCGTGAAAGCCTCGTACAGGTCCTCCTGGCTCGCCTCCTCGACCTCGACGACGTACCTTTCGCGCGGGATAGTGATCTGAGGGGGCGGCAGAACAATGGTCTCCTCGACAAGGGTTCGGTCACGGCGGCTTGGGGCCGCATTCTCAAACAGGATCACCTCACGCCCACCGGGCTCTCGCCTGAGCCGGCGCAGAAGGTTGCCGTCAGGGTCACGGATCGTAACGATCTCGACTCCGTTTGGACGGCGGACGATCGTCACATCGTTCTGGCCGCGCCGCTCGCGCCGGACCTGCGCGTCACCATAGGCGCGCCGGAAGCGGTCCGTCTCGTCATGGCGGATGATGTAGCGGTCTCCCTCGCGCACGATGACGCGGTCCTGCTCCTCAATGATGGTGCGGCGCCCACCCTCTTCAACGCGCTCGCGCCGTAATGCCCGAAGTTCTTCCAAGCGCAAGTCGCGCCGGTTCTCGAACCTTGGTCTTACGTCCCCACGCGGATCGGGGTCTCTCCGGCTGTCCTCGGGTGCGAGGTCTGGCTGCTCCCGTTCACGCTGTTGCTGGCGCTCTTCATCCCGCTGGCGCTCCAGTTGACGGTTGAGCCGCTCCTGCTGCTGGCTTCTCTGACGCTCCTGTTCTCTTAGCTGCCGGTCCCGCTCGCGCAGTTGCTCCTGCTCCAGCCGCTGCTGGCGATCCTGGCGCTCTTGGATCCTCTGCTGGAACTCTTGCTCCTGCCGGCGTTGCTGCTGACGCTCCTGTTCTTGCCGGCGCTCAAGTTGACGCTGCTGTTGCTCACGCTGTTGCAGCTCTTGTTGCCGCTGGCGTTGCAGTCGTTCCTGGGCGCGCTGCTGCTCCTCGCGCTGTTCGCGTTCCTGATCCCTCTGGCGCTCGCGCCGACGCTCAAACTGCTCTCGCTCCTCATCCCGTTGTTGACGTTCCTGATCCCGCAGGCGGTCCTGTTCCTGACGACGCTGCTCGCGTCCCTGTTCGCGTTGCTGCTCCTGGCGCTCTTGGAGCCGCTGGCGCTCACGTTGCGCTCGCTCTTGCTCCCGGCCCCGTTCGTCATCCTGTCGTTGGCGCTGTTGGTCCTGTCTGTCGCGCTCGCGCTGCCGCTCTTCCTTGCGCTGTTGACGGTCTTGCTCCTGCCGGCGCTGTTCTTGTTGTTGCTGCCGGCCCTGCTGGTCCCGTTGCCGCTCCTCACGCCGCTCACGTCGGTCGCTCTGTCCTCCGCTTCGGTCATCCTGGTCGCGCCGGCGCCTTTGCTCGTCCGGCTCTTCAGCCTGCGCCAGCACGGGGCCAGCTCGATCCACCGGACGGAGCGATCCGTCGCGCCACGTCGCACTTTCATGGATCGGCATGTCAGCAAAGACAGGTGAGTGAGGCTGTGCACCAGCTCCAAAAGTTACGAGCGGAACGGCGGCACCGGCAAACAGGAGGCGGGCCAGGTGCTTGCGTGTCATCGAGGAATCACCATGAGAAGAGCTTTGATCGATCAGAGGCTAGCAAGAGCCTCCAGCACCAGATAACAGCCTGGATAGGCTCGCTTACTTGTCGTCAAACGAGCAGTTCTCGGATGTACGAGAAGTGAATGAAGATTCGGACCGGACAATCTTCTCAAGGATCAAAGAGTCCTCTGCTCGCCGCACCTCTGGTCGCAAGTGTCTCAAGCCGGTTAGCCTGAAGCTCGGCAACCCCCTCTGGGTTTGTCCGTGCTGGAATTTCGCCGACTGTGCGAGGCTTCGAAGGAATGAGATGCTGCTCCACAATGTGGCTCATGTGAGCAAGGGCGGCCTGGACTTCGGGAAGATCAGAGTCGCGGCTGGCCACGAACTCGTGTCGGCAGAGTCGGCAGACGAGCTCTGAACCGAACTGAAGCTTACGAAGCCGGACCTTAAATGTCTGTTGGCAGTCGGGGCAGGAGATGTCGATCCGAGTGCTCCAGAAGTCTACATGCACAACGCGTTCTCCTGTCCTGCTGCAGAGGCTTGAGCCCACGTGAACAAAGCTCACCAAGCCTGTTGGTGAACCTGCACGGGCCGAGATGCGGAGCCGTTAACCGGCGGGGTGACCATGCCACGATCGATGGCTTGCGCCAGCACGGCCGCAATCGCAGCTTTCTCCCCTGCCCGCATACCGCTCTCGTCAGCTGATGCCGCAGGAACCGTCAGGCTACGGATGTCGAACCGGAAGGGATCAGAGGCGTAACGTCCGTCCGGAGAGGTGGTGAAGATGTGGGATGAAGGTGGGTAGGTGGAGGGATCGTCAAACTGAAAGGTGCGGTAGACCGTCACCCCTTCATATTCCAGGAACGCTTCAGGAGGCGTGTTGTCCGTAGCCTGAGCAATCATGGTTAACCCTTCCCTATTGTTCAGCTTGGAGAGCACCTGTTTAGCTATAATAGGGGCAGAAATGCGACAGAATGCGAGCGCCTGTGTTCTTTGCCAGCGCTCCACGGCTTGTCCATGCATTCGCGAGTGTTGTGTCGGACACACCGAGGGTGTTGAAGCAGAAATTGCCAGCAGGCTGGATATCGCTACATTGAGATCAAGTGGGAAGCCTAAGTCATCATTGGTGCGAGTGCCGAAATAGCGAAGATAGCCACAAGGGCAAGGACGATGGCACGGCGGATCAACGGTCACTCCTTCATTGTGGAATTTGAGGCAGCCTTTTGCAGGTGCCGATCCTCGGGCCACAGGTCTATCGCCGCACCAGGACGACGTACTCACCCTCGATGACAAGACCGCGGCGTGGCTGCCGCGCCGCTTGGCGCAGCACACGCCTGACGTACAGATGGAGGGCGAGGCCCACAACCAGAGCCAGCGGCAACAACAAGATCATCGCCGACATCGCCACGAAGAGGACAACCACCCCAACCGCCCCCAAGATGGTCAGCCGGGCAACGGCACTCCAGAAGCGATGTGCCCCCAGGACATCCCTGAGATCCCTGAACGAAGCCCACATTGTAGCTTTCCTTTTCCTGCGAGATGCATGCCTTAAGGCAGGGTGCAGCGGAACGCTATCATCCACGTCATGAAACACGGATGATCGGAGCATTACGATTCCGTCATGTCGCCTGGTTGTTCATTGTCATTGGCCTCGGCTGTGACCATGTCCCTCAAGTCATGAATGATCTTGCAATCGCCACCGAGACATCGGGCGCTCCCATCCGAACAGCCCCAGGCGGCGTGATACGTCGCGTGGGGGTCGAAATCGAGTTCATGGGGCCGAGCGCGCGAGTCGCTGCCGGCTTCATTGCGCGCGCTCTTGGTGGCTCCATTGATGCGGAAGACGCTCACGCCTTCAGGATCAGCGGCACCCGTCTTGGTGACATGAGGATCGAAACGGACCTCCGTTACGTGCATCCCCAACGGCATCCGACCCTCGGGCTGAGGCTGGGCCACCGGGCGGCCGCATGGCTCGGCACGGTGGTGTCCCCGTTCGTGCCGCGGGAACTCGTCACAGCACCGTTGCCCACTCATCGGCTGCCGGAGCTGGATGGGCTCGTTGACATCCTGCGGAATGCTGGAGCGCACGGAAGAGGAGCGGTGCTCCTGGACTCGCTCGGCCTCCATTTCAACATCGATCCGCCGCGCCTCGATGCGGCAACGATTGCTGCTTTCCTGAAAGCCTTCCTCATCGTGAGCGACCGTCTCCGGCGGGACATCGCACAAGGAAGCAAGCGACTCGCCCGCGCCCTCCCGCCCGATTACCCGCAGGACTACGTCAGGCAGGTGCTTGCTCCTGACTACTGGCCCGACCTGCCCGATCTGACTATGGATTATCTGGCCGCGAACCCGACCCGGGACCGGGCTCTCGACCTTCTGCCGCTCCTTGCCTACCTCAATGACGAACGGGTCCGCTCCGCGCTGCCTCACGAGAAGATCGGCGCCCGTCCGGCCTTCCACTATCGCCTCCCGCAAGTGCACCTGAGTGACCCGGAGTGGAGCATCATGCCAGACTGGCATCGCTGGCTTGTCGTGGAGGGGCTCGCGTCCGACCCGGAAAAACTGCGCACGATAGGCAGCTCCATGTTGCCGTGAACCCAAGTTTGCTGATTCCAATACCGCAACGTCAGCGCACAACCCTGAAAGGCGGCTGGCCGTTCTGGCATTCCTACCAGGTGTAGCCTCGGGTGCAACCGGCGGAGTGGGGTCGGTATCCAAGCGGATGAAGATCCCCTAGGGCCAAGCGGAACCGCCGCTTGACTGGTGGCCTGCAAACAAATGGATTGATGAAGGAGTTGCGACATCGCAGGAACCCCAAGACCAGAATGTCCCGTATCGGAGGAGCTCGACATTCCTGGTCCTTTGCCTGAGCTTCCGGAACTTGATCCCGTCCCAGAGGATGAGAGCCCTGCAGACGAAAAGGGTTCGTCACCGGACGATGTACCTCTCGCGCCACCGCCGGGCCCCCAGTAAAAACAACAGCATCCGGATCGTTGAGGAGCTCATCTCTCTATGGAGGTCCTCCGATCCGATCTACGACTGGCGTCGGACAAGAATGCCTCGTTGTCGACCGCGGGGACGCCTGGGCAGAGTGTAGACAGGTGCAGAGCTCCGACACTGGCTCATTCTCGCTCCAAGACTATTGGCTTGGTACGAGATCGTACCTTAGATCAGGTTTCCTCGAACCCTGCGCTTTGTTCGTTGTTCCTCCAGTGTACTGACGCAAGTGAACACTCGAAGATCGACACGTTCAGTTAGCTCCAGCAGGCCGTGCTCTCTCGGGCACTAGCTCACACGTGAGGCACGATGCCTTTACAAACATTCGCTTGATACTCAGGATCGAGCGGGAGCGGCAAACGCTCATTATTTCTCGATTGTGCCGAGGTCGACATGTCAGCGCGCCTCCCTGATGATAGCAAGCACATCTATCACACGTGTTTTCAAGAAGCGCTTGACCAGCTTCGGTCCGAGCGGCGCTATCGCGTCTTCGCAGACATCGAACGGCTGGCGGGCCGTTATCCCCAGGCCATCTGGCACTCCCCGGATGGTCCGCGCCCCATCACGGTCTGGTGCTCCAACGACTATCTCGGCATGGGCCAGAACCGGGACGTGACCCGCGCCATGGTGGAGACGGCCTGGCGCCTCGGTACCGGGGCCGGCGGCACGCGCAACATCTCGGGCACCAGCCACCCCATCGTCGAGCTGGAGGCGGAGCTGGCCGACCTGCACGGCAAGGAGGCGGCTCTTGTCTTCACCTCGGGCTATGTGTCGAACCAGACCGGCATCTCCACCCTGGCCCGGCTGATCCCGAACTGCCTCATCCTGTCGGACGCGCTCAACCACAACTCCATGATCGAGGGCGTGCGCCAGTCCGGCTGCGACAAGGCGGTGTTCCGCCACAACGACCTCGACCACCTGGAGGAACTTCTCCGGGCCGCCGGCGACCGGCCCAAGCTGATCGTGTTCGAGAGCGTCTACTCCATGGATGGCGACATCTCCCCGATCCATGCCATCTGCGATTTGGCCGAGCGTTATGGCGCCATGACCTACATCGACGAGGTCCATGCGGTGGGCATGTACGGCCCCCGCGGCGCCGGAATCGCCGAGCGTGAAGGCGCCATGCACCGGATCGACGTGATCGAGGGCACGCTCGGGAAGGCTTTTGGAGTGATGGGCGGGTACCTGACCGGCACCAAGGCCGTGATGGATGCCATCCGCAGCTTCGCACCGGGCTTCATCTTCACCACTGCCCTGCCGCCGGCGGTCGCGGCGGCCGCCACGGCCTCGATCCGGCATCTCAAGGAATCCTCCACCGAGCGCCAGCAGCAGCAGCGCCAGGTTGCCCGCACCAAGGCAGTTCTGGCCGGCGCCGGCCTGCCGGTTCTCGACACGGTCACGCATATCGTACCGGTCATGGTGGGCGATGCGGAGGCCTGCAAGGCAGCCTCCGACCGCCTCCTGGAGAAGCACGGCATCTACATCCAGCCGATCAACTACCCCACCGTGCCGCGGGGCACGGAGCGCCTGCGCATCACCCCCGGCCCGTTCCACTCCAACGCCCATATCGACGCCCTGGCTGCGGCCTTGGTCGAGGTTTGGAGGAAGCTCAAACTCTCTCCTCCGCTACCATCGCGCCGATCGGCTTAAATTGGAACAACGCACTGTACCGGGCAGCAATGGCGTTCCACGCGCGCTATGCCTAGCCTTTCCGCAATCTTGCTGACTCGAATGTCCCCGCACAAGGAAGCGACGAGAGCGCAGAACTCCCCGAGAAATCTGGCTCAGGGACGAAGCTCCGAAAGGTCTCGTATGTCTCTCGTCCTTCTTGGTTTCCCAGAGCTGAGAACCTCGGCATTCCCAAGCCACTTGCGAGCCGCTTCGAGTGTGCCGAAGGTATGTTCCAGCTTTGTAAAAGGATGGGGCCTCTCTCCAGACGGCAGGTCAGCCAACAACTCTACTCTCCATTCTGCCTCCCTGCTGTCGTCGTCGCGGACGACGACAGCCACGACGACACCGTTCAGGAGCACATCGTAGCTTCCGGGCGCCAATCGAGAAAGTGTGTACACCATTTCTTGCATCTCCTCTTCGCCTTCGGATCTGCATTGCACCGCTAGATGACCTCTTTGGCTTGAAGCCAGACGACTGCGAAAACCGTTCAGACATGCCATGTGATGGAGTATGGATGCGGGGTCCGGTCCTGTACAGAAGCGCATGTCGTTAAGAACGCCGTCGTGCCCGCTCCCTGCCGGGTATGATGTCTCTTCACCCCTGCTGGAATTTTCGGTGAATTATCGTGGGTGGCGCTGGTCTGTTCGGGCTCAGCGATATCGTCCTTCTCCCTATCGTCTAGCTGGTGCACCTATGCTCAAAGCGTCGAACAGAATGCCGAGGCCAGTCGTTCCTAGGTAAAGCGAACGATCTGCTCGTTGCCTGTACGGAGCTGGACCATTTCGCTCTGAAGGGACGGCATCATAGTAGGCCAGAAGCCATTCCTACTTACGTTCAAGTGATGCCTGCAAAGTCTGCGATTTGTGTTTGTACAGGCAAGTTGGTTCCCTGCTCCGCGTCGGTGGAGCATAGGCTGCACCTAGACGTGTGGGGGCGGAAATCGACCTGTCAGGCAGTGTCTCAGCCCTCCAATCCTTCGGGGCCCTCAATCCTCCTTGGAGTCTGCCTTCTTGGGCGCAACGTGTTTCGGCGAGTTCGGCTGTCCTGGCAGGCACGCTAGGGAGGTGCGGTTCCCGACCACGCTCTCGCCCGGCAATAACCTATCGTCCATAGCGCGGCGCTGGGGACCGACCTTCTCAGCTCTTGTAGACGCCAACCCGCACCCTCACGACCTCAACATCCTGTCGACCGGGACCGCATTGGCCCTTCCGAAGGACCCTCATGAGAACGAGGCGTCCCGGACCAGATTTGTGGCAGAAACTCATGTCATCACAGTCAAGCTGTCAGTTCTGAATTCGCGAGGGCAGATCACTATCATGGAGCCGAATCTGCCGCCGCAGCGCCTATCAGGATCGAGGGCGGCACCAGCCGCTCGCCGAAGCACCAGGTGCGCTTCCGGCGAATGCACGCTACGCGGCAGGAAAGCTTCGCTGGCGCTGTTCCACCGGCCGGCACACCACGATGAACTATGTCCCCGAGCGTACTCTTCTTAGGGTATGGGCGAGACTTAAAGGAACACTCCCGCAGCCCCTATGTTTGCCATGAGAGTGACTTCGCCAGCCCGAGATTTGGAAACTGAATTCATGCTGCCCCTTACCGAGGGTGGCGAGCGATCTTGCGGGTATGCTGGTTCAGATGCGATCAACGGCGCAGGATGGCGCTACGGGACCGAGATGATGTCAACGCTGGTCGAATTCAGGAGACGAAGATGCCATTGCTGTCAGATCCATTCTGCCGCCGGCCTCTCGGGTTGTTCCTTATCGCCGCGTCGCTGGCCGGCCTCCTAGAGGTATCTGGCGCTGTGAGAGCGCAGATTTTTGAGGGCTGTGAAGGTAGGACGACTAGGGTTCCTGGGTTCGACACTGACATCACGAGTGGATTGCACGGTTGAGGCGCCTTCGTTGTCTCGCCTCGGCCCTCACTATTGTCGCGAGCCTCGTCGGCTGGTCCGCGCCAATGACTGCGGCTGAGACGGGCAACTTGGATCAGCTCCGGCAGAAAGCTCTCGAACTTGTCAACAGGGAGCGGCAGGAACTCGGATTGGAGCCCCTCTCGCTCGGGCCGGCTCTGAACGAGGCGGCTCAGAGCCATGCACAGGACATGCTGCAGCGAAACTACTACGCCCATACATCGCCGCAGGGTAATACGGTCGCCGACCGCTACTCCAAGGCCGGCGGCAGCCGTTGGCACGTGATCGCAGAGAATATTGCACGTTGCCAGGGCTGCCCCTCCCCGCCGACGGAGGAAAGCGTCGCGAAGCTGCATAGGGGTTGGATGAACAGCCCACCGCATCGCGAGAACATCCTGCGGAGAGGTCTGGATCGGTTCGGCTTCGGCATCATAGCTGCCCCCAATCAGGCTCTCTATGCCGTTCAGACCTTCGCGGGGGCCGGCACACCGAGAGAAGTGCAGCCAGGTGGAGCGTCCATAGTGACAGGGGCCGATGACCAGACCGCTCTAGCACTCCAACAGATCAACAGAGAGCGCAGTGACAATGGCCGTAGGCCCCTGGAGGCCGATCCGACCTTGGCCCGCGCCGCTTCGAAGCTGGCGCCACAAGCCGACCAGGACATGTCGAATTTTGATCTACAGGGTCGTCTCTCAGCTGTCCTGGCCGCTGATGCACCCCGCAACTGGCAATCCTTGGCCGCAATCCTTGGCCGCTGTGGGGGGTGCGGCACGGAGCCGACCGAGGGAGACATTCGGCATTTCGTGGGACAATGGCTTGAAGACCCGGGCTATAGAAGCCGCCTCCTGAGCCGCGATTTCACTCATTTCGGGCTTGCGCTTGAGACGAACGGAGACGGGCTCAAGACGGCATCCGCCGTCCTGGGACAGAGGCGGTGAGGTCCAGCCCTGCTTCTAGGCACCAATTGAGAGCGTGTCCACGGCATAATCTCCACCTCCTCTTCAATATCGAGCCGAACTGCACCAACGCGCAAAATCCACGTTCAGAGCAAGGAGATTGCTGCCTCAGAAGGTGAATAACCCGCCTGCCCGGTGGCGTCTCAGACCCCTGCTCGGGTTGGCAACCGTGCAGATCCATCATCGCACACACCCGTATGCTACGGTGATAAACATACACGTTGCATCCTTCACCTAAGACACTCTCCACGCTTCAATAATTTCCCTGAGTGGCACAAGAAGGGCACGGTGCTGCTGCATATTGCCACCTGTGGCGTTGCAAGGCGGGCTGAAGTGGCAAGTGCTGGCCAACAGCGCATGAGGTAAAGCATAGAAGCCTTCCTAGCCGCTTGTTGTTAGCTGACGCTGCCAAACTCTTTCTTGGCATGAAGGCTGCCGGACTGCTTGGCTCCGAGCGCAGTACGGGTGTGTACCGGGAAGCGACATCTCCACCGGCCGTCGCCGGAGCATCTGCCGCATCTACACGTTCCATCAGCAGTGGCTGTGTGCATTTCTTCAGTCGGAAGCAGCCCTTTGTCATGAAACACGAAGATCCTCGCACTCGATGCGACGTTCTCAATCCAATGGAGTTAAAGCATGCGCGAACTCTCGCTCAAAGTATCAGCGGCTTTGGGCCTCCTGGCACTGCCTGTCGCCGCCCATGCACAGCAAGGTCAGGGGGCATCGAAGTCAACGCCCGCACCAAAACCTGCCGCGGAAGCAGTGAAGCCTGCGCCTCAGCAGGGCCTCTCCCTCATCTCGAAGGATGCAGCGGATAAGGTTAACCTGATCGGACCTGATGTGCTGTATAAGGGTTGGCGCGCTGCGGCGTTGCTCGATGAGGACGTTTACGGTCCTAAGGGCGAACAACTCGGTGAGGTCGAGAACATCCTGGTCGGCCCCGATGGAAAGATCACTGCGCTTGTTGTAGTTGGCGGTGGATTTCTTGGTATCGGTGATGCGGCATTCCGCGTACCGTGGAACAAAGTTGACATGACCGCCGCACAGGACGGGATCAAGGTTTCGCTGACTGAAGAGCGGGCAGAGGATCTCGGTCTCTTCGACGGACCAAACTGGGTCGCTACTGGCCCACGGGAGTGGCGGGTGTCCGAGTTGATCGGGGACTACGCCCGCCTGCGGAATGGTCTCGGCTTCGGCTACGTCACCGATGTTGTGTTCAGCCGCGACGGGCAACTCATGGCGACCTTGGTTAACCGGGATGTCGCTTACGCCGCGGGCCTATATGGCTATCCGTACTACGGTTGGGGTTATGGTTGGTATCCGACGCTTGACTACTACGCCTTGCCCTACGACAGCCCGGAGCTTGCTGCGGCAGCCCCGACTGTGGACTATGACAAGTTCAACGACGACGTCCTCTGAACAAGAGGCATCCGGGGATTGGTGGCAATCCCAATCCCCGGTCAACGCATCTTTCTAGTCATTGCGGCCCTGAGTGGCGTTGTGGCTGGCGTATTCCTTGTAGGGGCGAGCACACGTGGGAAAGATGCCTCCCTAGAGGGGGATGGTCGCGGGCCCTTGAGGCATGCTCCATGGAGAGCGACAGTTGGAGTGACGGGAGGGAGCAACTCACCCCCTGCTCCAAAACCCTCCACACGCTATTAGCGCCGTCCCTTTCGGAACCCGTCGCACGGGCTGCCAGCCCCCATAGATGCAGCAGGCTCTGTGAAGTGCTTGCGCCGTTGCATCTGCATGGGCGTTCGTCCCGGCGAGACCTTTGCAGCAAGCCCACTTGCAGTTACGGCCGGCGCCGGATATCTCCAGTCTTGGTTGCAGATGCGTCGTAGCGCGGGACGGCAACGGGTTCAGAGCTCTGGAGCGACCGGTACACTCCGCCGTCTGCAGGGACTGCAGGCATCGCAAGAAGATCCTGCTCTCCAATTCCGGGTAGCAGCAGCCTGCCACCATCCAACGTCATGCGCTCTAGAGGTATAGCCACCTGCTTGTTCCCGGGCCAACGAGGCCCACGGTATGTCATGAGCACATAAATGCGCTGATCCCTGCCCTGCGCCAAACGGTCGACGTAGCCCACCTGCTCACGCTTTTCATTGAACACATCCATTCCTGCGAACTGTTCGGCCCGAAGACTTGCATGCCCCGAAGAGCGGGTTTGCAATGTCGCCCCGGTGTCGACGCAGGCCTGGTAGCGACTACCCTGCCGATATACGCGCATTTTCTGGAGCGCTTCATACGCCTCGGCAGGCGCCATGCCTTCGAGTGCGCTGATGAGCCGATCACACTCTATGCGCCCCTGTTCACTCTGAGCATAGCCAAGGCTCATGAATGCTCCTGCGAGCGCGGTGATCGCCAGTGACCCGACCAAGATGCGCTTTCCCATCGAAATGCCTCCTCCGAAGATCCCCATGGCCCCGGCCAGAGGACGACTGTTTGATGCACGTGATCCCTCACTCACACGTGGAGGATGGTGGTGCTCTTTTGTGAAGAGCAAGACGCCTGATGGATCGTTCCCTTTGCGCCACTGCGCTAGGTACGCTCGCGGACGATTCTCCAGTCAGAGGAAGGAGCGAGATGTTACTGGGCGAGGAGGCTGCACCCAACCCTCGAAGAAACGGCGGTCCAGCGTGACGACACCTGTGCGTTCTCGCCCTGACGGTCGAACGACCAACGGCGTCTTCTATCATTCCACGCTGGTGTGGAACGACTGCACATGACGATTGATCGCCTGCTGGGGACCGCTCTCATACCAGATACTGCCCGGCAACTCCCACCTCCAAGTCAAATCGACGAGGGCACGATGCCGAGGGGCAAGGCACAATCATGACCGTAGCCGGCGGCCCATCCGGGAACCTGTGTGCTGTGATAGCAATTGGGGCCTCGACATGTCGAGGGAAAGGCGCCGGATTGATCTCAGCCGCATGTACTGGCGCGGCAACGACTTACTGCTGCACACCACGACCAAGGCAGAACTCGACGCTCTGCCGGAATGGAAGGAGGATTGGGTATGTGGAGCGCGCCCATGACGATGAAGACCGAAGCGATATTGGAGTATTGGGACTTGGCACGAGTGCCATCGAGCTACGTTACGACCCATCGAGGCGGCCGCCAAGCGGGCAGCAGGCGTTGTCGGGACGAAATCAGTCGAGTTTGTCGCCGACTTGGGTGGCACACACTTGGTACAAACCCAGGCGGAGCATAAGAGTGAGATGCTGCTTCTGAAGCAGGGAGGTGCTCACACGACGGCTGCTCTTTTACTGCGTCCTTACCTTTGGTGATCCGTCCTTTAATGGATCCTCACTCGGAGGATGCAACGTTCGTGAGCGCCTCGTGAGCGCCGGTCACGGCCTGGACCCACTTTCCGCATTGGCAGCATGGACAGCTTGGGAACGTTGCGCCTGGAGCGAAGGACGCTGCATAGCCGCATTCCCAGCAGGTGTAGCAGCCGCCGATCAAGACAGTCTCCCTTTCCTTGTAAGTGCGCAGCGGTCCCTCTACGCTCTCAGGCAGCAGGGGCAATCCGGCTCGTGCGCGGGTGGGTGGTTGCCGGAAGACGCTGATCTTGCCGCTCGGCTCCAAGTAGGCCCTTTCAACATCTCCGAGTTGATCGACTCCAGCACTTCTCAGCGTCTCGAACAACTCCTGCCGGGCGATACCCTCCCGTCTCATCACCCTGAGGTCCATGATACCGTCTCGCACAAGACGGACCGCGTCTGCTGAGACGAGTTCCTCCGCATGCTTAGACCGCTGCGTCAGATGCGCCACGCCACGGGTCAGAAACACGATACCAGTCACAGCAACGAGGGCGTGGAGCAGCGGGACATTCGGATAGAACATCGGATCGCCGACAGCAGAGCCCAGAGCGATTATGATGACGAAGTCGAAGGGAGCGAGTTGTCCCATCCCCCGCTTTCCAATCGCGCGGACCACGAACAGAGCGTAGGAGTAGACAATCGCTGTCCTCAGCACGATCTCGGCTAGGAAGAACCAAGACATTTCGCCAAGGAGAATTCGATGCAGATCGAAAACGTATTCTCCCTTCATAATGTCTCCTTCAATCTATACTAACTCGATCCTGAACACCTCCGAATAATTCCAGCTGCTCGTCCGCAACGGCTCGGTAGACGTTTCGGGTCGTTCCGGCATCGGACGGACCGCGGTACCCTGACGGGTCCAATGCAGGAAGGGGTCAAGTCTGACCACGGAACTCAAAGTGACCCAGATCCTAGGTTAGTGATGTAAAATAACAGACAGCCTCATGTCATGGGTTCGCACCGAACCTCTCACTTCGGGTCTTCTGCACGTTCTTAAAAACATCAAAGACGAGTTTATCCACTAAGCCTGCCTTAGGATCCGGGCCGCGTCGATGAATTGAAGGAATTCAGTACGATCGACGACCATCCGCCGAGTGTCCGCCGGCTAGCCCGATTGACGAGACCGGCAGGCGGAAGCAACGTGGGGTTGGTACTACGGAGGCGATAATGCCCGATCATTCGCACTCAATGGATGAGGCGCTCAGCCAACGCGCAGTCCATCAACAGGATGAGCAGATGACGGAGCTGGATGTCTTGATCGACCGTCTGAAGACTCTCAATCGATGCTCAGATGATCTCGTGCATGCCATTTGCCACATGATGGACTAGCCCTGACAAGGGGCTAGCGGCGCCGGCCTGATCGAGCGGAAAGCGTCCTTACCCGAACGGCTCCAAACCGGGCGGAGTGCTGTCTAGCGTGGAATACCCAGCTTGCAGCCGCAGCAACCGCTAACAACAGTGGCAACCAATTCTGTATTACGAACTCTTGCATCTTGCGCTCCGTGGATTGTGCTCGTGCCGAGATGTGCCCGCACACGGCTCTCATGGATATAAAATCCAACTGGCCGTGCCGGGGTTAGTTCGCAGGGTTGAGCTGAAGCTCCCTAGAGATCATGTACGGCAGTGGACGGAGTTCGGGCACCCACGTATGGTCTGACCCGCGCGATACTAGAACCGTGATTTCTCGCCGCCGTTAGCTTTAGGAAGCCACTCGGATCCTAGGAGTTCGTCATGAGGCCCAATCTGGTTCCAATTTGTATCCTTTCAACGCTCCTGATGTCCGACGCTACTGCGCAAGAGCCATCAACGGTTGCTCCAACCCTTCCGGCAGCCAGCGAGCAGAGTGCCGGGTTCGCCGGACCACTAGTTGCACCTGGACCAATTCACTTCTTGCCTCGACGCAATCCTTGGGTCGTGCGGGCCTCGGATCTCCTCGGCGAAAGGATCTACAATCCAAACGGCGAGGATGTTGGCGAAGTTGAGGACGTTCTCATCAACCGGAATGGCCGGATTGAGGCTCTTGTGATTGAGGTGGGCGGCTTCCTCGGCATCGGCGAGCGCCGCATCGCTGTTTCTCCGCGGGCCGTTCGACTTGATCCACACGAGATGACTGCAACCAGTGGTACTGTTCCGAGTGTTGGGCTATCCCCGGAGACACAAGGTGCGGCAAGAGCAAGAAACGACCACAGGGTCAGCAAGGCGATCGTACCGGAAAGGATGGTATTAACGCTATCGGTCGACCAACTTCGAAGTGCGCCAGCGTATGTCGACGAATAAAGGGCAAGTCGTATGATCTGAAACGTCGGTAGTGAGCGATGATCATTCGATGCAGATTGAGTAGGTTACCGAAGCAGTTATATTGAAGCAGCCGCCTATCTCCTGACCGTAGGCTTCCTGCTGGTAGAAGCGCACTACGAAGGAAACGAGGCCAGTTGGATGGGGCCCATCTAACAGGTGTCCTTTGAGGGATGGACAGGGTACGGCCGTTCTCCCGTTTTTCCGTGCGACTGGGTGCGACCAGATCGTAGACTGTAGTTGGCAACGGAACGCAAGCCGAGGGGCGTCGCACAGCGCAAGGAAGATGACATAATCGTAATCGGCCGGACGAGTGGTCGTAATACAATGGTTGCTATTCAGTGCAATGGAGTTGTCATCCTGCCCGTTAACATCTGCATTGGGCATATGCATGCTAGCATTGGAGCCGGAAGTTCAATCGGCGCGGCTGCGGCAACGCTTCCGAATCAGTCGTCCGGCTATGCCCGAACTGTGAACGCACCGGCAGGGCTTATAAGCTTCAGATCGCACTTCTTCAGGAGGAGGTCAGTAATGTCGTACAAACAAGACGAACTGTCGCGACGCACGGATGCATTCACTCCCTGTCCCCACCGGATTGAGTGTGAGTTGATCAGCGCCTATGTTCGACTTGAGGTTACGCTCTCCTGCCCCGATGGCTCGCGAACAGTGGCGCTGGCCGGTGCGAGGCCGCTCAGGGTGCGTCTGACCGAGTTGCCACGGGGACGTATTCCTTGACGATGCCATCGTTGTGGCTCGAGATTTTCTCGCCGGAGGGAGAGACCATAGACGGTTGCGGGTGCTTCAACCTCGGGGAGGCTGAGCTGACGGGCGCAACTCGGGTCATCATGGATGCCATCAAGGAAACAGCAAAGGCGTAACCGTTCAAAGGGCCGCGGTTAATGTGAGCATGTCAACAGCATTGCTAAGGTCCAGCCAGATCAATGGTGGCCCTGACTGCAGCCGCATGCCACGCATGAGCATTGTAGCGGTTAGCTGGAAGGCATCCGGTCCCCTCACCACGTGGCAGATCCGATGTGAGGAGCGCAATCCTCGTTCGTGCCCCTCGTGACTAGGGTTTCACGGTTGCTCATGCCATGCCACATCCAGGCGAAATCGTGAGGGATATGCCCCCACAAAAATCGACATCACGCCTCAAAGCCGGCGATCGACCTGTCCGATCCGGATTCGGAAACCGGCGGGTTGAGAAATAGCCCTCGGTGGTCTCAACGCTCTCCCATACAGGGAGTTGGGCACAGCAGTCCTATGGGGAGATCGGAGATATGCGATGAAGCACAAGCATGCAGGCGATCCGCTCTCGATTTGTCTCGCGGCTACTTTGCCAGGTGAAATGGTCGGCCTTACTGCCTCGGGAGGGTAGCGGATGAGAAGATCCTCGGAGCGCAGGCTGGGATAATCTGCAGGTGCGCTGCTTGACCAGGGGCCTAATGCCACCCGCTCTTCATGAGTCTCGCGTGGCACCCAGCTGAACGATTACCCAGCCGGCAAATTTGCCGCCGGCTGTAGCGCCGATTGTGTCCATAACAAGATCCAGCAGCGTATCAGCCCACGCAAGATTGAGGAAGGTGGCCTCCACAATCTCCCAGGCAATTCCCAGACCTAACCCGATCAGGGTCGCCAAGATTACGAAGCTGCTGCTCCCGGGAATGCCCGTTATCCAACCGCTGATCCATAGGCGGTACATGACAGCAGATACCAGAGCAAGCGGGGTGAAGGTGTGTACGAGCTCGTCGAACCACGCGAACTCCTGGAACCAGTTCCAGGCCCAGCCCCCAGCGTTCAGCAGGGCCGCGCACACAACCAGAAAGCTGATCAGGCTGGGGATGCGCCGCTGCAGCAGCATGAACCCAAGCGACAGAAGAAAGAACCCACCGATGGTCCATAACCCGTTCCAGCGCTGAAGCCACCAAACCGCGACAAAAGCGACAGCTTGCAGAGCAACGCCAAACCAGGCCAGCGCACGCCCGGTGCTGCTGTCTACAGAGGGAGGCGGGGTAGTGTACGTCATGGCCATCGACTTCTCCTGTCAATCACCTTGGTCAGTCGAACAATCAGAGGTTCCCTGTCATCAATTCAGGCGGAGCGGAGCTTTGTGCGATGGCTTACCGGGGTCATCTCCGTCGAGGGGGGAAACAAAATCTTACCTTTCCTTCTGGTCGACAGAGGGTCAGCCCGCAGTCGCAATGTTGTGACTCCTGGACGACGCTCACACCAACCATGCTACGATCATCCAATCTCCTGAATTCATCAGTGCGCGAACTACAATGGGGGCATCAGGCCCCCATTGCATCCGTCCAGCAGGTGGTTGGTTATCCCCGCAACCCGATGTCGACGGTCTCGTTGTCCGCGAACTCGCGATACTCTCGGGTGTTAAAGTCCCAGTCATCGATCGCCTCGACCTCAGCTTCCGTCAAGCCGGCAGCCACGAGTCGGTTGCCGGTCACGAACATACGGTCGAGCGGGATGGGAACCTCCTTCTCGCCCAGGCCAAGGAACCCGCCGTGCTCAAGGATGACGAAGCTCCGATTATCACCAAGGCGACGGACCAAGCGCTTAACCTCGCCGATTTTCTGGCCACGGACGCTATAAACATCCATGTCTTCGAGATCGGTGATCCGCATCGGACGGATGTTGGCGCCCGGGTCAACGGCTCCGGTTGCTGCGGGATCCGGCCGTGGCTCCGCGGTCAGAGCCGTGCGCTCATTGATTGGCAAGCCTGCCCGGTCATGCGCTTGGTCGGCTGCCGCCAGATAGCTCGCCAAGCTCGCGCGGTATGTGGGCTCAGCTTCGCGGTAGCCGGCCATGCCTTCCCGATAGACCGGCAGGGCCCGCAGTTCGGCTTCTGACATGCCCGGGAGGATAATGCGATCCTGTTGAAGCGCCATTTGCGAGAGGGGCAGAATGCGGGCCTCGCCGCCCAGCCCCAGGAACTCGCCGAAGCGGATCACACCATAGCTTTGGTTATTTGAGCCCAGAATCACGCGCTCGATCTCACCAAGATCCTCGCCTTCAAGATTGTAAACGTCCTTGCCTTTGATCTCGGACACCGCGATAGGACGGACAGGGTTCGCACTGGTGTTCATGGCCTGTTGGTTACGAGCAGCCGGCTGGGTCTGCTGCTCGACCCGCACAGCCGGCTGGCCTTCGGCCTGATTGACGATGACGCGCGGCTCAGAGCGCTCGTAGCGCACGGTCGGCTGCCCTTCCGCTCGCTGCACCTGTACCTGCGGCTCGGCGTTTGCTTGGCGTTGCACGAGAACCTGCGGCTGGACCGCCTCGACCTGCACCTGCGGTTCGCCGGGACGTGTGACTGCCACATCGGGGCGCGCCATCAGCACACGCACATCCGGCTGCGGCATCGCGACGTTCACGTTGGGCTGAGGCATGCGCACGATGATCTCCGGCTGGGGAATGTTCACCGTCACCGTCGGTTGCGGCTGGCGCACGATGATCTCCGGTTGGGGTTGGTTCACCGTCACCTGGGGCTGAGCTTGACGGACGATCACGCGCGGATCGGCCGGATCCACTTGGATGGTCGGAGCCGGCTGGCGGACCACTACGTTGGCTCCAGCGTTGGCCGCCCGTGCCGCCAGCGCTGGATCGCTACCGGAGCCAGCGATTGCTACACGGTAGTCCGGCTCGAGCATGCGGTATTGGCTCGCCATCTGCTGATTGTAAGGCTGGAATCGCAATTGATCATCGTTGCCCGTCACTATGAGGCGGTCATTGCGATAGGCAAGGCGATTGACGGGAACGAGCGACTGATTGGTGCCGGCCGAGACGACCAAGTAGACTTGGTTGTCCTGTCCTTGCACGGTTCTGGTGATGCGTCCGAACTCGCGACCAGCCTGGGTGTAGAGAGTCTGGTTCCGTAGCTGTGAGGAGGGAATGCCTTGATCCTGCGCCGTGTTCTGCCGGCTCTGTTGCTGAGGCTGGTTAGCCTGGGATGTGGCGTTCTGCTGGGCAAGAGCTGGTAAGGGAACGAGGGCGGTCGTGCCAAGGAAGGCTACAATTGTTGCGAGTTTCATCATGAGCTCCTTCGCTGCAAATCCAGACTCCGGCAAGGACGCCCCTAGCCGGACAACCGTCTGGACTCAGTTGGGAGGAGAAGCGGTGAGTGCTCTCCCAGTTTCGATGGGTCAGAACGTTTCTGTACGGTGCAGGACTAAGTCTGAGTCTTAGGGATTCTGGCTGTACGATTGCCCGCTCCGACGGACGAGGATCTCTGCTAAGCCGAGACTGCAGGTCCTGTCCAAGACGGAGCAAAATGGTCCCAATGCATGCTGCTGCCTGCAGCACCATGGCGCCGCGTGGCCGATACCCGCTTGCTCTTCAAAAATGCGTAGCCCCTGACAACAAGTCCTGTCGTCAGGGCTGGATTCATACACGGATAGGCGATGAGTGTTGGGAGGTGAAGGCCTAGTCCCGACGCTCTCGCCGCAGGTTCTGCCGCGCCTCTCGCAGGTCTTGACGCTCCTGCCTCACCCTACGCCGCTCCGCGCTGGTGTCGCTGCCTACTCGGCGCTCCTGCCGCAAGTCCCTGCGAGCTTCAAAGAGGTCCCTCCGCTCTTCCCGCATTTCGCGGCGGGCGTCCCGCAGTTCCCGGCGGTCCCTTCGGATCTCGCGGGAATCAAGATAGCGATCGCGATACCATGGTCGGTCGACGTAGTAGCGGCGGTGATAGGCGTCTGGACGGAATCCAACCACCGGCACCCCGATCGTGACGCCGATACTTGGAATGGGCTGGCGTGCATAACGTTGGCCGGCATAGGCGAGATAGTTCCCGGAGACCCAGCCCCGCTCACCGGACCAGCTCACGTCGCACCAGTTGTAGCCAGTAAGACATCCATGGACAACTACTCGGTCACCCTCCTGGATCGTGCCGAAGCGCTGGTAGGATGCGCCTGGTCCGGTTCGGATGTTGAGGTCGGTAGTGGTGAAAGCTAGGGCTTCGGCGAGCACCGTTCCCGGTAGCACGAGCCCCGTAGCAAGGGCGATTACTGCCGTACTTCTCTTCAACATCGGGTTCTCACTTTCGGCATGCATTGTTACTGGAGTGCCAGTGTCTTAGCTGGCGTCGCTCAGCAGGCTCACTTCAGCTCGGCGATAGTCACCGTCCTGCCCACACCGACGTTCTGAAAGGCATCCTCTTCGAAATCTGGTAGGGATTTGAGTGTCTCCTCTGTCAGGTCGGGAGCGACGATCCGGTCGTTTCGGACAGCGATCTTGCTCAGCGGGACAACGACCTGGTTGTCAAAGAAGCCCATGATGCCTCCGTTGCTGACGACGAGGTACATTACCTTGTCGGAACTTTGCTCGACCACCTGCTCGATATCGCCGAGACTCGATCCATCAGGTGCGACCAAGTCCTTCTCGACAATGCTTGAAACCGGGAGTTGACGAGTTATCTCGGCCGGCTGGATTGGAGCTGGCGATGGCTGTGACAATTCTGTAGTTGCCGCCGGGCCAGTATGCGGGCTGTCCGGTGCGGGGGAGGAGTTGTTGCCAGGGGACTGCGCCCATACGGCGGACAAGGGAACAAGGGTGGTCGCCAAAATCGCAGCAAAGACTGTCACACGCATAAACAAATCCCATTCGATGGTGGCCCAACCCTTGCCCGTGGAGGGCCGCACGGCTCTCACCGCGTGAGGGGTTTTAGAACCAGCCGGTTGAATACGTGGGTAGAAACCGGTCACAACGGGATTGTTTCGGGGTGTTCCGTGCAATCTGTACGCTGTTGTACTGTCATTGGGCGCCCCTCTAACAACCTCTCCGCCGTCCCAGCAGTGCTACGTCCTAATCTCGATCCGGACAGTCTGCACGTCATCGCGCACCATCACGTCCACGACTTTGGGCTCCGAAGGCGCCTTGAGTACACTAAGCTTGCCACTGCGCTCCAAGCGGGCCTCGTCCACCTGATCTAGGCGCGAGATGCCCTTGCCCCGCAGATCCTCCCAGAGATCATGCTCTGTCATGTGCACTGCCTGCATCGACGTGGTGTCGACCTCGCCCTTGTGGACCAAGACGCAGGCCTTGCCTTTGACCAGGGTGCCGAAGCCGTGCCAGCGCAGGGCAAGGCCCGAAAACAGCCAGTGCATGCCCAGCAGCACCGCAGTTGCTGCAAGGGCGGGAAGGAACGGCGCGTTGCCGGTCACGGCGCGGCTGGCGATGGACCCAATCATGATGCCGAGAATTACGTCAAAGGCAGTGGCCCGTCCCATAAAGCGCTTCTTAGCAAGCCGAACCATGAGCACCGTCACCACATAAACCACTGCGGCACGCAACATCATCTGCAGGACATTGATGTCGCTGCTCTCTAATTCGAGGCCAAGTGCTTCACGCAAGATCTCTTTAAGCTGATCCATGCTCGTCACCTCGGAAGGCCTACAACTCTATGGACTGGTCAAAGCAGGCTTTCAGCGTCTACATCTGGGGCAGCTCCAAGATAACTTTCAGATCCGACCTGACCTGCTGGCGGCAAGATCCGCCCGCAGCGCCATGATTTCGGCCCGCAGCGCGACTAAGTCGGTACTGCTCGCAGTGTCCGCCTCCGGGGATGCGGCATCCCGCTCGACGAAGAAGGAGGCGAAGCTCGCGGTGATGTAGCCGAAGACGGCAAAGCCATACAGCGACAGCAGGAAACACAGGATGCGGCCCTCCAAACTCTTGGGCCAGTACTCGCTGCCCATTGTGGTTAGAAGCATTCCGGTCCACCAGAGAGCATCCCAATAAGTGGAGAAGCCCCCCTGCACCTCCGCTGCCGGCTCGAAGGTCAGCATGCCGCCGGCTCCGAGCAGGGTGATCAGCATGGTCAGGACGACGGCATAGCCAAGGCCGCGGCGGCTCAGGCTGGCCCGCAGGGCATTCATGCCCCGGTTTGCGGTGCCAACAATGCGCACAAGCCGGAAGCTCCGCGCTGCCCGCGCGGCCTTGAGGAAGCGCAGACCCCTCAGCAGGCGGAAGGCAGGCACGACCAGAGCAATCACTGTGAGCCAGTTGCGCCGCAGAAAGGAGCCCTTGCGGGGAGCAAGCGCAAACCGGAGGGTGAACTCGATAATGAAGGTGATCCAGATCGCGGTGCCAAAGACCTCCAGCGTGCGGGTGCTCCCCCACACAAGTTCTATGATGACGAGAAGGAGCCAAATGAAGCTGAGGAGTTTCATTGGGGTTTCAAGCCACTCCTCAAGATCACGGAGGGCATCCCATCGCTCCTCCACCGAATACGCGCTCGGAGGCATCCTGTCAGTCATCACCTGGGCACTCCTGTTTACACTTGCATGTTGGTGTGAACTCCTGCGTCACCGCCACGGATCCCGGTGCGTGCCGCCTGGTATTTCCTACCTGAACTAAGGGCGGCTTGCGGCCACAATGGCCAAAGACAGCTTAGTGCTCAGCCAGCAGTGTCTGTATGCGCTACGAGGCCACCACACCCGGAATAACGCCCTGCGTGCATCCGGAGGGATACGCAAGAGACTATTACTCTACCGAGCCGATTCACGGTCGAAAACACAAGTTGAATGGGTAGCTCAGGATCTGCCTTTAGGACTTTAGCTGGAAAGGATCCCAGTATCGCATGCAGATCTTGATAGACTGCCGCGACATAGAGAAAGGAATGCGGCACGCGCAGCACGCTACGTGTGTCGTTTTATATGGAGCAATTATGCGACGTTGAGGCGTCCTACTAACGCAAAGGGTTGGGATCTGGACCCTTCTAAGCAAGCCCAGATTGTTGAATGCCGTTGCAAATAGCCTTGTGTTTAAAGTATCTGTGTTTGAGGTAGAAACGTGTTGAAGCTCGACGTTGGTCGACCGAGTATCAAGCCATGGCCCAAGCGAGAACGGCAATGCCGGCAACGGCCCCAATCATAGTAATTGCAAAGCCCCAATTCGATGTTCGGCGCTCACTAGGTGTTGCGGTTCGGTTCAACTTTGTGGTCGAGCCAATTGTATTGGAATCACGTGGTTCGTGGTTTGCAGCCATGATGTCTTCCTTTCGGCCCAGGCTTTCTCACCGAGGGTTGCTGAAATCAGAACTCTTGAGCCATTCCTATGAGTCAAAACGGCGTAGATGAACATGAATGGGCAGGACATAGGACGAGGTCCGGCTATCCGGCAGACTGCCCAAGGACTGAGTACGATGCCGAACCAAATTTCCAGCCATCTCGCGCTTGCGCTCGGCGGGCTGCCGTTCGATCCGCGTGCGGGTGTGCCATTACGCGCGTTTCTCGACCTCATGTAAGGTGATGGCGGAGCGCGTACTCTGCCGCAGCGGATGCTGAGAATACCACTGGGTTCCGTTGCTGGTGGGTCAAAGTGCCAACGTATCCTGACACAAAGGAGCCTGAATCCCTGTTCAGGCAATCCCATCTATCAATTGTCGGGGTCCGGGCTCCTCTGGCGAGTCTCTACTCGCTGCGATGTCGGACTCTCCTGACAGTTGTACGTGCAGCACCGTTCAGAGAAGATTGCCTCCTCTGACCGGCTCGGCTGGCGTGCGACGCTGGCGATGACGGCGGCCAGACACGACATGGCGTTAATGCAGAGACCGTTCGGACCTGCCTTCGGATGTGCATCTTGAGAGCTGATGCCTGTCGTTGCCCTAACAGTGATTCTGCGAGGTGAATCACTGAGGCGACTTTAGGTTAGTCAGTCATAGATATAAACGACTTCGCGCGTGCGTGGCTCAACCAGAACAGGTCGGTCGTTGACGATCGTGTAGCCATACTCGCGACGGAGGCCGAGATTTGGTGGAAGTGGGCGGTATGCAACCTGCGCCGGGAGACGGTAACCTACCGTGACGTTCTCTCGGACGCGCACTGAGGGAACTCGTTGGGTGACCACATACTGCCGGGCTCTTATTGTCTCGTCTGGGGTTAAAGCAGCTCCAGCGGCGGCACCTGCAACTCCCCCAACGACAGCACCTACCGGACCTCCCAGCACTGCCCCCGTGACGGCGCCCCCTGCGGCACCCGTACCAGCACCGGTCTGGCAAGCAGCAAGCGGCACACCGAACAAGAGGACTGCAAGGGCAGGGTTTAGAATTCGGTCTCTCATAATCGCTCCTTATCAGCAGACATGCAGCGAACGGAGTAGGCTGAGCCCCGTTCCCACGATCCAAGACTGGTAGGTGCGACAGCGTACCAAGAATTTGCGCTGGATCGGGATCGTCGACAATAGCTTCAGTCAGTATCTCGTTCAGGGTGCCAAACACTGCTTGAGGGACAAGAGATCAGCTCTGTATGACTGCCCGGCTGATCGTATATTTATCGACAACTTCCCTAGGCGTGCGACCGGCACGACACGCTCGGCAAACGGTGAAACTAGCGAAGTAGAAGGCGCCTGTACGCCAGCCGGTGAATTTCCTCATTTGCGGCAGCATACCTCGGGATGTATGATCATTTGGATGGCTCCGAGGCTCCAGATGAGTTCGCCGGACAGACTTGACCTTTCCTTATGGCGACAGTTCCAGTCGACTGTCGCATGGCTCTTGCGCTCAAGAGGATTCGCTCTCATATGCGTTACGTTGGTAGCGAGCGGGCCAAACGTTGCTCTGGAACAAGGCGGGCCTGAGGAAAGACAAAATTCGGTAAGCGGAGAACGATCCACCGGAGTCGGAATCCTAATTCCGACGCTTCCATGGCACAGCGATCCGTTCGACACGAGCCGCCGCGATCAGGGCCCTCAGTGGCCCAGTTTACTGCAACCGCCCCTTCCGAGCCCCCACAGCTCCGCAGACGCCGCAACAAGCGCCATCTTGTCCCCGACACCACTTGGCCCTCTGCAGCGGTTTCAGCCCGTGACAGCAAATCGGCACTCCCTGATTGATCCAACTCCACTGGGGCTGCTGCAGTCCTTCAGGCGCACTGAGGTGCTACAGGCCAGGGACGAACGGAAATCTTCTGATGAGTCCTATCCCTCCCGCACTGGGAGCATACAAGGAGAGAATGCGCTGCCAAGCGAGCAGCCGTCCCGAGTCATCCTTAGACGACGTTACTAAGGTTTGGTGGGCCTGCCGAAATGGAATTCGAGCAGCCAATGCCGATTAGGTTAGATTTACGGGTCGTGCTGAAGGAAACTCGGATCCCAGCCCGAGTTGAGATCAAAGGAACGGGATCACAATCGCGCTCGCAGGACGGATCTCCCACACCTATAGCTATCGCGCCTATGGAATTTATAAGTGGCTTGCTACACCGATCGGCGAGACCATCTCACGAGTGGATACCCAGCCGGCACCATAGTCGCCCTCACGTTTGACATAGATGTACGTGGTTTTGTACCACGGAAGAACCTCGCTCCTTCTGTTATCAAGAACATAATCTCCCTGGTCCGTCCTTACAAGCATGACAGCATGGCCCGAGGCATGCTCATCAATCACGACGGTCATGCGGAGCGCTCGGGCGGGTAAGCCAGCCCTAACCAGCAGCCTCCGCTTCAGAAGTTGATAATCCTCGCAATCTCCGAAGCCGTCATACGGGAAGTCCCAATGATCCTCAACGCCCCAATGCTCCCGGTCTGCACGGGGCCGAATAGTGTGGTTCACTCGGCGGTTCACGGACACCAGTAACTTCCAAATAGCTGGCGTCAGGGGTACGATTGCTGGCTCCGAAAGGTCGACGCTGCATTCCCCAGGATAGCGCGTGCACATTCTCGACCAAGCTGGGATTGGATCGGCCATATTCATCGAGTTAACTAGACGTGCAGCGGCAGGTGCTGATCTGGTTGCACTATACGGAAACTCGACGAGCATGCCCAAAAGAGCTATTGCGAGCAGGAGGCAAAAAGCTGGACCTGCTGCACGCAAGGATCGGTAAGCATGCCGAATACGCAGAGAAGTTTGAAACCAAAAGGCACGCTTTGATGGGCTTTGGGACTGTTGCCTGTGTGGACGCCAAATCTTCGGTTTCGCCGCCGTACTCATATCAAAGCTCTTCGCCTTAGCGCGGACGGTGGGGACGGCATCTCAGCGCGATGCTTGGATCTGCGCGCACTTGGCTTGTGCGGTTCGAATGGAGGAATCCCGACACAAGCACGTGCTGCATGTCCAGCGGATGTGCGCAGCGGTGTCTCATTCATCTCGTCTCCTAGTTCGGAGAATGAAGCCTCTATGCTGCCGCATGATGAGCGAAAGCACAAAGGCATTCGGCGTTCTCAGACCCCCTTGACGGTTCAATCACTTGACGGAGAGTATTGAAGACCATGGACGGTGTCGGTTGCGGCAAGACAATGTGCCCCTGAGCGGATGTCCTCGCCTCGTACGATGAAAGGACAGCTGCCCGGCGCGGGAAGGAGTCGTGGTATTCGTCGGCAAGGATCCAGCCGTCAATTAGTCCAGGGAGGTTGGCGCGGCTGTAAAGCCAGCCGATGCGCCTCGGCCAATCACGCAGTTCGATAAAGGCAGCTTCTCCGTTTCCTGCTATGAGGACTTGGTAGCTGAGGCCACGAAGCCACTCAGCGAGCGTGTTTCGAAAGATAGGGTTGTCATCCACAACCAGAATCACATTCGGCTCAATCATGCTCACCTCCCGGCGTTGAGCCTCTGCTAATATTCACCTGAGGCAGCGCGCGACGGTTTCATGCACGCCACAAGCACCACCTTCCTACAATCCGCGACTGTCGTGAAACTTGGTAGTCAGTGAATACAGCCATAGTGTCAGGAAGATCCCGACGTCGATGCTGCCTGCCCCTACAGGCGCTGGCAGCACTCCGTCACCTGGAGTGGTTCTCGGGAGCGTTCATATACTGTGGCGTGTGTAGCCGGGAGACAAAGCCGCCGAAGTCGGGGCAGGTGAGCCTTAGGCCGCGGCGCGCAAGCAAGCTAATCTCAGTAAGCTTACCACATAGGAGCGGGGTTCGCGGTCGGCCGAGTTGATGCGCGGAGCCCGGGGCACGTACGGCGCGATGAGCGCTGTGTGAACTGCCGTACCTGCATTGAGTTAACCTTGATAGCCGCAGGCGCCGCGGGGGAGCGCTTGACTTGAGGGATGATGAATATCCGGTCGCGATCCCCCACGGCCCCGTCGAGCGAGGCCGTACCCTGGGTCACCTTCGGACCAATTACCGGCTCATTGCCCCAGCCTCCGGCACTGCGAGCATGGCCTCCTGTGTTTCCGTGAGAGCCCTGCGGACCGACCCGATCGCTTCGGAGCGTTCCTTCCCGTCCCGTTGCTTTGATATGGCCGCGATTGAGTTCTGCAGGGACCGAGCAGCCGCATCCAGGCGGGCCATGGCCTTGGGCCACTCCTTGGCGTCACGTACTTTCACATCTTCGATCCGCCAGTCGGGCGGAAGTTTTAGCATCGCTCGCTGCGTCTGAACAAGTGCCTCATACGCAGCGTCGATCGCTGCGGTGCGCATCGCACCAGGCTCCTGCTGAGCCATATGCTGAATTGACTCACGGAGCTCTTTTGCAGCCTCTAGAAGAGCCTCTAGTGATCTCGCGTAGTCGACGTGCCCAACTTTGAGCTGTGCCCTGTCACCTGAATTACTCGGTGGAGATTGCGGCTGGGAATGGGCGCTGGTCGCAAGATGTGCAGCGACTACAAGGCTGGCTCCAAATAACATACGATAATCGGCTTTCATGATGGGCTCCATTCATTCGCAGTTATAGCGACCAAGGATCTATAGTCGTGACACCGCTCACCAACAGCCAATGCTCGCAAGGGCCTGTATGCAAGCGCCACCCTCGTACGTCGGCGGGCAGAGTTCCGCCTACTGCCTATGCCGGTCGGTCCGGCTTGGAGGCAAAAAATGCGAGCCTGGCGACGCGGATGAGTATCCAACGTACGCTAATCCTTCAATGTGATCGAACGCTCCGCCATGCCGGACGATTGTCTTGAGTTCTGAACAGCTTGGTAGACACGATCATGTGGTAAACTTCAGCGAGGTGGCGAACGTAAGGTTCGCGGTTCTGTCTCTGTCGCCTCTCGAGATCTTCGCACAAACCTGCTCTAACAGGCTCGGGGAGTGTCAGAAGGAGATTGCGTTCGGACTCGTACCAGCGATCGATTTCGGCGAGTGCGCCGATCGTTTCCTGGAGTTCCCGATCGAGCTCGTGCAGATTGACATCACTCAGAATCGACATGCCACACCTCAATGTTGGTCAACAAGCGATTGGAGGATACGGACCGGGCAACGAGAGAGCCATAGTGGGTGGGCGAACGGAACCAGTTGTTTGTACAGGCACGTGCCAAGTTCAGCGCATATGGCGTCACATGTAATGTGAGGGCATAACGCAATTGGGAAGTTGCTGCAGGCGGAATGCATCGAGCGACGGGGATGGCTTGATGGCTGCGGCATGCAGGACGATCGGTATGGGAGCTATCCGGCATTGGGGGTTGGAGGAGACCGGCGCTGCGGTGCTCGCCCAGAACACATTTTGAGGTGGGAGGCTGACCGGCAGGAGGCGTGCGTGGATGTATGCACCTCCTCGGCAGCCCCGGCGCCCGCGGCATGACTGCGCGGCGCTCAACCCGGAAGGGGCTGAAGGGAACGCTCCGGAGAGCCCTCCCCATCCGGAAAATCGGATAGCCGGCATGGGGAGCATGGGATAGCCGGCAGCGCGACCATCGCACGGGTCAGGGCGGATAGTAGAGGCCTAACGCTTCCTCAGGGGGCGCCCCTCCACTGGCGCAGGGTAGGCGGGATTGGCTGGTGGAATGTCGGACATGCTAGGCTCACTGCCGGAGCCAAGATCCGCTGCCACATTCTGCGGACGCGATGTAGACTGATCAGAAATAGCCGGCAACGTGCGCTGTGAGGCCCATATCGTCACGCCTGCCAGTAAGAGACCCACCAGTGTAAGGCCAGCCCCAACTATCAACAGAACAGGAGTGCCTAAGCGGCCCGTCCCTGCCCCTTGGCCAGTCCCGCCCGCTCCTTGTTTTTGTCCCGACGGCCGTGACATCCATTGCTTCCACGCCATCGCCTCCTCCTACGTTCAAGCTGCTGCATCCGCCGTGTTCATGTCGAGCTAGTTGTCTGCTTCAGGATCAGGGTTGCTGCTCCCAAGCGGCTCCTTGAAGTCGACAGCGGGGCCAGAAGGATTGGCAGGATCGTGTCCCTTCGTGATTATTCCCGGCGCGTCGTGAGGATTGTCGAGATCGTCATAGCGTTTGCTGATATTCCACTTTTCCTTTTTGTAGAGCCCCTTATCCTCGGAGATCACTTCGGCCCGGCTTGGGGATAGAGTGAGTGGCACGAGAACGACCAAAATTATGGGCGCTGCAGCCAGGTGACGGGCCATACTGACCTCCAGTTAACAGGTTAATATGAGCTCCACGACGCGGAGCTACCTCCGCAAGGAAAACCGAACTGAAATAGCTATGTTCTGCCGATTGTACGGAGACGAACTGTTTCTAAGCCTGAGGTATCCAGCCTCCCCTGAGTAATGGCTTGACCAATCCAAACGCGGCTATTGAGCGGGTCTCTTCACAAAGCGGGAAGCTCGGCTGGAGCTGGATGTGCGAAGAGACATCTTGAGCTATGTCCGTGATCCTTAATGGACTGACATTCTGCCTCATCGACGAACATACGGGTGGGTGCATTCAGGCACAAAGCTCGTCGCTTCGGCGTCCGGTTGACTGGAAGGTCTAGTCTCAGGATTGGTGCGTCGTTGAACGCTAGGTTGCTGTCACTCCCGGTACGGTTACGTACCGTCTGACCCTTGCAGCTGGAACGGTCGCTTCTGACGCGGCGTTCTGCATACGTTGCTTGCCGGATGACTCGTCAGCTCGAGTAGGGGCTCAACTGCCGTCCGTGAAGCACTCTGGAACTGCTAAGAGACCTGAAATGGGTGGACGTGTTTGGATAATGCTTGGTGCTGCGATAGCTGCGATTGTCGTACTGTTGCTTGTGTCGCCGACAGCATTCCCCGCCTCGTACCTGTCACAGGCGCAGTTGCCGTCGTGAACTTCGTCTGTGTGCGGCGCAAATTCATACATCTGCCCTCACGCAGATGCCACAATCGCGGACCTTCACCTCCTGAACCAGTTGCTTTCCTCAAATGTCACTCGCGGTTGTAATCTGATCATTGAAAGTAAATATGAGCCACAGTTGAGCAACTCGGGGCGTAGAAGACAGTGGGCTACCACGTTCCTACCAGAACCCGCGATACGTCGTGCTCTCCAGAGATACACTGGAAAGTCCGTCTCCAGGATCTGGATGTCCCCTCCTTCATGAAGGCGGCTGACACTCTATGGATCGTATTCGGAACGCGATTGTTCTACTGCAGGGGCAGCTCTGGCTTATCCCTCTGCTGATGAGCGTCTCCGCTTTGGTGCTGGCTTGGTGGCTTCTTACGTCAGGAGCCATACTCTTGGATGGATGGAACAAGGACCGGCTCTGGTGGCTTTTCAGTGGTGACGCAAGCAGCGCCCGAGATCTTCTATCCAGTCTGCTGTCCGGCCTCATGACGATGACTTCGCTTGTCGTTTCCGTTACCTTTGTGATCCTTACCCTAGCAGCTAACCAGCTCGGTCCACGCTTGATCGCTACCTTTATGGCCGATCGCCAGATCCAGTCTGTGCTCGGTCTCTTTCTTGGTACGATTTTGTATGTTCTCGTTGTGCTGCGCACCCTGGATGAGGGGCTTGGCACCCAAGGCGTCCCGCACATTGCAGTAACGGCAGGAAGCATACTCACTGCCGTCTGCGTACTGGCGCTTCTGTTCTACGTTCATAAAATTGCACGTGCGATCATCGCTGACAGTGTCGTCGCGCGAGTAGCCACCAACCTGCACAACAACATCAGAAGTATATTGCCAAACGAGGCGGATGGACCTGAGCGTGCCGTGCCGGACGTGGTCATGAATAGGTCCAGTGCAGTAGCGCTGGGTCGCAGCGGATACATTCAAGTGGTCGACTATGAGCAGCTTGTGTCGATCGCGTGTCGGGCGAACGCGCTTCTCCAGGTGACTGTGCGTGCTGGGCATTTTGTTTTGCAAGCTGGTGAGCATGTGATCGCCAACTCCCATCATGACCTCGATAAAGACATTATCGAATCCATTAGAAGCGCGTTCATTGTGGATACTGACCGCACCCCGGCACAGGACCTAGAGTATGGGTTGCGCCAGCTGGTGGAGATCGCTTTGCGGGCTGTCTCTCCTGGGATCAACGATCCGTTCACTGCGATTGCTGTGCTCGATCGACTTGGTGCGGCCTTGGAGGAAATTTTTCAGCGCTCGCTCCAACCGGTGGTCTGGCGCGATAAGGATGGTGTAGTCCGAGTGATTGCCCAGCGCTCGGATTTGACCGGCCTCACCAATGCAGCGTTCGATGCGATCCGGCAGGCGAGCAGTCAGTTACCGACGGTGCTGATCCGGATGGCTGACGTTCTTGGCCAGTTGGCTCCAGTTCTTCGATCCGATGCAATGCGCGAGGGAGTGGTAGTACAACTCGCTAAAGTCGCTGAAACGGCCAAAGAGGCCCACCTTACTCCAAGTGACCGCGAAGCGGTGCTGACCCGCGTTGAGCAGGCCAGCGCCGCTATCTCTGCTGCTCGCAAGCGGCCTCCCCTGCATTGTCTCTAATGCGTGAGGCGAGCCCAGGCATCTATGTCAGCATAAGCTGAGCGGCGATAGTACAAGGGCCCGACCAAGGCACCCTCCAACGCAGGGCGGCGATAAGGCACTAGGAGCCTGTAGTTCGGCGGGAACGTGTGTAGTATGCCACTACAATCCCTGATCACTTTGACGCAGACATCAGTCAGCGGCGTTCTCCCCGGGTACAGTGGTGTGCTCGCCCAGGGTTTGTCGGATCCACAGCTTCTTCACCAACACGGTGATGGCGACGGCAAGGGGAACAGCAAGGAAGACGCCAAGCCAGCCGAAAGCTACTCCAAACACCAGGATCGCAAAAAGCACCAAGGCCGGTGGCATTGATACTGCCCGCTGTTGGATGAAAGGCGTGATGACGTTCCCCTCCAGCTGCTGGATGGCTAGAGCGGCTGCGACGGTCCAGAGTGCCGTTGCAAGGTCCATTGTCATGGCGAAGATCAATGCCGGAACGGCGCCTAGGATGGGTCCCAGAAAGGGGACAAAGTTGGTCACGCCGGCAATGAGACCGAGCGCTAGCGGTGAAGGTAACCCAATCCACCAGTAGGCGAGTGCCGATAGCATTCCGACTAGCGTCATGGTGACAAGCTGGCCACCAAACCACAGGCGCAGGGCATTGCCCGTGACGTCCATGGCCTCGAAGATGCGCTGGTGCTGGCTCGGCGGTAAAAGCTTGACGGCGCCCCGCCGGTATAGTCTCGGGTCCGCCGCCAGATAGATGGCCGCAACCACCACAAGGGCAAGATCGGCTAACACTCCGAGTATCGTGTACCCAAGGCCGACAGCCCGGGATAGCATCCCAGGGCGGGAGCCTGCGGCGACAGCCTCCTGAAGCTTTTCACTCGCATTGCTGATGCCGATCCTATTGCCGACAGCGTCGATGGCACTTGGCAGAGTTTCGGACAGCTGCGAGATCTGACCTCCGATCCGCGTTCCAAACAGCGTAAGGAAAGTGGCAAAGAAAAGCGCGACGACGATGGTCGCTGCGGTGAGAGCCCAAGTCTCTGGAATTGGCGTGTACTCTGCGATTAACCTAGCGAAGCCACTTAGAAGTACCGCCAGTAGAACTGCGGCGAACGCAAGCAGCAGCACGCCAGAGACGAGCCAGACGAAGTAGGCAAGGCTAATTACCGCCACAGTGATGAGTAGGCGCCGTACATAAGGTCCTTCTTGCCGGAGGCCATCGGCGTCCATTCCCTGACATGGACCCAGAATTGAGCGCGACACTCCGCCGGATGGGTCTGACCTATGCACCGGGTGAGCTCCTTATGCCGCATATTTCCATCGATCGGGCATGAGGGGCATCAATCAGTGCCCCATACGTTACGGTTATCAAGAGCGATCACCCGCCTCGTGCTCACCTGAACACCAGCCCTCGAGGTCAGCTCACTGGGACTGGTTGTTCAGCTGAGGTTTGGGTTGCTGACCGTGCTGCTGCGCCTGCTGTTGCGCTACCTGCCCTTGCTCGCGGTTGGCCTGACCTTGAGCGCTGGCCGGTTGGTACTGATCCGGGCGTTCAATACGAACGCTCGGCTGCCCCGGCGCCCGATTGATGATCACTCGTGGCTCGGCCCGTTCATAGCGCAGCGTTGGCTGCCCCTGCGCCTGTCGGACCTGCACCTGTGGCTCAGCGGCCTGCCGCTGCACCAAGACTTGGGGCTGGACCGCATCGACTTGCACTTGCGGCCGGCTCTGCGGGACGACCGCTACGTCGGGCCGCTCCATCAGAACCCGCACATGTGGCCGTTGCATCGCGACGTTCACGTCAGGCTGGGGCATGCGCAAGACGATCTCCGGTTGAGGAATGTTCACCGTCACCATCGGTTGCGGCTGGCGCACGATGATCTCCGGTTGAGCTTGGTTCACCGTCACTTGCGGCTGTGGCTGGCGCACGACCACGCGCGGGTCCGCTGGATCCACACGCACTGTCGGTGCCGCCTGTTTGACGACAATCTGAGATCCAGCCTGGCTTGACTGCTCGTGCATCACCTGCTGTTGCTTCGGCTGCGTCTCCGCACTTAATGTGACCTGCTGGCCTGGATTGGCTACGCGGAAGCTGGCGATGTTGGCGCGGTACGTCTGCAGAGACCTTAATTCCTTATCGCTCATGTCTGGAATGACCGCACGGCCTCCTTGCAGAGTCATCCGTGCCAGTGGCACAAGACGCGCCTCGCCACCCAGGTCAAGGAGTTCATCGAAGCTAACCACGGCGAAGGATTGCCCGTTCTGCCCCAGAACTACGCCGTCGACCTGACCAATCGCTTGCCCTTGAGCCCTGTACACCTCGCGGCCTTCAAGGTCCGAAACCGCAACCCCTCCCGTCTGGCTGGCCTGGTTCGCTTGGACGGGTTGGCTTGGGCCACCTCCGCGTTGGGCCATCGCAGCGGTAGGCACGATCGCGGCTGACGCCAACACAGCCATTATGATCAACCTCATCGTCATCTCCGTTGCAGGTCAGGTGAGCGGTTCGGCACCATTTGTTGGGCGGCCGCCGGAGCTAGTCGTTGGCTAAGAACTGCCAGGGCGTGGACGGCGCGGCGCTGACCGGAAGCAACTGCCTTGAATTGTTGAAACAACAGCGGTTCGGATGACCTGTTCCTGGCCAGGAGCTTGCTTGAAGTGCAATTCGGTACGGTAGCGAGCGGGTCTCGGAGGCACTCATTGCAAACCTCCAACGTTTCCCAAGACTACTGTTCTGCCAGAGCTACTGATTAGGCGCGGCGCTTCTACCATAGAGAATCCTGTGCCTATTCTGACCGGGATCTACGCAGTGGGCTTTGTGCTCATCCACCTGTTTACCGGCGAATCTGAGTACGTTGCGTCAGCGCTAGAAGTCGGAGACTTAGGCTCCAGAGCTGGCGCCGTCCGGAAATCCCCTCCTGATCGAGGCAGGATCAAGGTTGATACATGTAGGCCAACCGAGCTCGGCCCTAACGTACGTTTTGCCATTGCATTCTAGTATTCGAGTCCTCGTCAAAAGAACACTCACTTATGAAGGCAACATAGAAGCAGGACAAATTCTTCTACTGTAACGAGGTTTCTCCTATGCCATCCCCGGGCGTGAGGTGTGTGGACGAGCACGATGCCGTAGTCATCCAGATCATCGCCGTTGGGACTACACAGTTAACACCAAAATTTCTGTTCAAGCTCGCATGGTATCATACCACTCAAGCGCGGGGATCCTCGGAGAAGTCTCTCACTTCGCTGGATGTAATAGAACGGCAGGATCAAGCAGTCGCCTTGCTCTTCATCGATGATTTGCAGCCGCCATTTCGTCCAATCGGGAACTTCAGTGGCGAGCTCAAGCATAAGCTGAGAGGCGGTGCCCCACGCTCGGTCGATCGCTGCAGACGGGCTCGGCAGTTCAACGCCGATGCTGTCGATGTAGAGGCGTTCACCATCTGAGATGTAGAAATGATAGCGCATGACGTGCCCTCCTTTGAAAGAAAACTCATGTGTAGGCCGAGTACGTTCAATCTCCGCAGCATGCAGAGCGTACCCTAGTGCACTGATTCCGCTGCACGCACGGCCGCTCGCGACGAACGATCTTCTGCAGAGGACATCCTGGACAGCCATTTGACCTGTTGATTGTTGAAGACGCTTCCTCCTGAACCCTGAAATGCTTGCAAGACATGACGCTACAAGAGGGTAGCGGACCAAGCGGCCTCGACTGCAGATGCGGCAAAGGCTCACAAGTGCCAGCTCAGCTTATTCTGCGCTACGATTGGGCGGTTCGTGACTTCCTGTGCCCCTCCCGCATGTAGGCAAGCAGGCAAGACGGTCACATTGAACTGAAGGATTCGAGCCGCCACGCTATCCTGCTCGATTTTGATGGTGCAGGAGCGCACCGTCTCCAGCCGGAAGTGCATGATCCTCCGGCAACCCCGTACAACTACTCTGCATTGCGCAGAATAGCAGTATTATGACCCGTGAAGCAGGTGCGCTCAACTTGTCACCTCAATGGACCAAACCGCTCAGTGTAGCAATAGAGTATCGGACATCTACGACATGGTGTCGTCGCTTCTTTGCTCTGCCGCTCTCGGCCACTCTGCTTTGCGGTTCTACTATGGGTCTCGTCACCTCGCTATCGGCCGCCGATTTGATTGCCGGACGAGCGATCGCTATCAATCGCGGCGGCTTTGGCGCCTGCGTGGCGTGCCACGGGTGGAACGGGGAAGGAGACGCGGCGGGTATTGTGCCACGTCTCGCCGGCCAGAATCCGGTCTACATGTTCAAGCAATTGCAGAACTATGCGTCGGGCGAGCGGTCCAACCCGGTCATGTCTCCCATTGCAGCCGTCCTCACCGAGGAGCAGCGTGCCAACGTATCGGCCTATTTTGCCCGTCTCACCGAGGCGGAGCGCGTGCGAAAACCATCTAATCTTCGATTCGACGTGCTCGACCAGGGTCGCGCCATTGCGCGACTTGGCTTGCCCGAGAAGGCCCTGCCGGCCTGCGATAGCTGTCATGCACCGGGCCTCGAGAACAAACCACCCGAGGCGCCGCTACTAGCAGGCTTAAGCGCAACCTACTCGTCTTATCAGATGCATCTGTTCAAATCCGGTCATAGGGACAACGACCCTCTCGAGCGGATGCGCGCGTTCGCTTCCCGCCTTACAGACAACGAAATCACGGCCGTGACCACCTATTACTCCACATTGCCCGCTTCGGAGGGCAGTCCATGAGCGGGTTGAGCAGACGTCAAATCATTCAGGGTGCGGCGTGCCTCTCTGCCGGTACGCTCACGCAGCCATCTCGCGCGCTGCCCGGTGAGGCCCCGCTGCACTTCAGCGAGTTCATGCGTTTGTCGCAAATGTTAACCGGGAAGCGCATGCTGCACGAAGAAGTTGGTTTGAGAATTTTTTACGGGCTGGCCGAAGCAACTGGCAGCCAGCCAAAACTCAACGTACTCCGAAGTCTCCTCTACCGGCCGGATACCAGCGGTCTCCAGATCGATGATCTGATCGCCAAACAGATCATGACAGACGAGGAACGCCGGTCCGCGACAGTGATCGTCTCTGCCTGGTATACTGGCCGGTATGGCAGCAACAATGAAAAGCGGTTGGCCACCTATACCCACGCTCTGATGTACCGGCCCACGCTTGGCTTGCACAACATCCCTACGTTCTGCGGTGGGCCCACAGGGTATTGGGCCGAACCACCCAAGGAGGGTGGTCATGTGCCCTTATAAGCGTGGAGGTCCGTCAGATGGCCAGCGATCTTGACGCCGACGTCGTGGTGGTAGGATCTGGGGTCGCCGGAAGTCTCGTTGCGTATGAGCTTGCCCGGGCCGGCCTAAGCGTCCTCATCCTTGAAGCAGGTCCACGCTTGAACCGCGACGTTCTTGTGGACCGGTTCAGGGCTGCGCCTGAGAAGCACTTCATGGCACCCTACCCGCCCCACTACTGGGCCCCACATCCGACGCCTGATGATTGGGGCGCTTACCTGATACAGGCAGGTCCAGTGGCCTATAATAACCAGTACATCCGCGCCGTCGGAGGCACAACTTGGCACTGGGCAGCGGCGGCCTGGCGGCTTTTGCCGAGCGACTTCAAGCTTCGAACGCTTTATGGCGTTGGAAGGGACTGGCCGTTCGATTATGATTTCCTGGAGCCCTACTACGGTCGCGCGGAGCGCGAGATGGGCGTTGCTGGCCAGGGGCGCGCGCTTGATCCGCCCCGGAGTTCAGCCTTTCCGCTCCCTCCCATACCACTGTCAACCATGGACCAGTATCTGGTCCGAAAATTGAGTCCGGCTGGGCTTACAACGGTCACGGAACCTGTGGCCCGGTACACAAAACCATTCCGCGGACGGCCGCCCTGCTGCGGGAATAACAATTGCATGCCCATCTGTCCGATAGGAGCTCAGTACAGCGGCGATCTCCACGTCCGTCTGGCCGAAGAGGCCGGAGCGCGCCTCATCGAGAACGCAGTCGCCAATTTCATAGATGTCGGTCCTGAGCGGCGAGTTCGGGCGATCCAGTATAAGGATCCCCTACAAGCGACTCATACAATACGCGGACGCGTATTTATCCTGGCGTGCAACGGAATTGAAACGCCCAAGCTCATGCTCATCTCCAAGTCGGAAAGGACGCCCGCGGGTGTTGGCAACTCGTCCGATATGGTGGGACGCAACCTGATGGATCATCCTGGCGTCGGGGCCAATATGGTTATACGCGAGCCAGTATACCCCGGCCGTGGACCCCAGGAGATCACCTCAGTGGTGAGCCTCCGGGATGGTGCATTCAGGCGCCATTACGCAGCCAGGAAGTATCACTTCGCCAACAGAGTGGACACACTTGATATCACGCAGAACGCGCTGGATGAGGGGCTGCTTGGAAGCCGACTTGACAATAGGATCCGAGACATATCCATCAGGCGGCTACGCGTGGACAGCTTCCACGAGCAGCTACCTGACCCGAGCAACCGCATCGTTCCGAGCGAGACGCTGATGGACCCGATTGGGATCCCACGCCCGGTGATCCGATATTCGATCGATGAGTACGTCCGGCGGAGTGCGGAAGAAACGCGCAACGATTACAAGCGGATCGCCGATATCTTAGGCGCAACAGAAATCACGTTCGACGAGGATTGGGTCCGAAACAACCATCTCGTGGGAACGACGATCATGGGAGGTGACCCTCGGAGCTCGGTGGTCGATCATAATTGCCGCTCTCACGATCATCCAAACCTCTTCATAGCAGGCAGTAGCACCTTTCCATCTATCGCATCAGTTAATCCGACACTCACGATTGCAGCGCTGTCATTGCTGATCGCTGACGTAGTCCGTGCAAGTATTCGGGAGCTAGAGTAGCGACCTGAACTCAGCGCTTTAATGCCGGAGCCTGGGAAGTTGCATGAGTTATGCTCCGCATGAGAAGGTTTGACAGCAGATGGCACAAGAAAGCATGTACTATGTTACGACGTGGCGGGTTTGGCGGGGCATTCTCAGTCACAGTGTTACCTCTGTCGCGGCTAGTATCTCGTTTTTCGTGCTTCTCGCGTTCTTTCCAGCGCTCGCCGCAATAGTCACGCTTGTCAGTCTCTTTGTCGATCCCCTGCGGCTTGACACTTTGTTAGGGTCATATTCCGAGCTGATCCCGCAAGGCAGCGTCTCTGTTTTGATGCAGCAGGTCCGGCGCCTTTCTGAGGCGGAAGCATCACAGGAACAGGTTGTGGTGTTCACGCCATACGTCGGGTTCTTCATGCTAGTGTGGGCCACAAACAAGGGGACGAAGGCCCTGTTTCGTGGCTTGAACACTATTTTCGACTGCAAGGAGACCCGAGGCTTTTTTGCATTTACGTTGGCAACCCTCACCTTCACTATCGGAGCGATCATCTTCCTCGTATTCGCGCTCGGTGCGGTCCTGCTGGTGCCCGCAGGCTTGAAGATGCTAGGGATCGGCGGCGGCCATACCTATCTCATTGAAATCCTACGCTGGCTAGTACTCCTGCTGATTGTTAGTGCGGTGATCTCAGTCATTTACCGGTTTGGACCAAGCCGCAAAGCGTTTAGGTGGCGCTCGATAATTCTGGGCAGCTTCCTCGCGGCCACTCTTTGGGTTGCGAGTTCCGCTCTCTTTTCCTGGTACGTTTCGTCCTTCCGGAGCTTCGTAGAACTCTACGGGTCACTTAGCGCAGTGATGGGCTTTATGGTCTGGGTCTGGCTTTCAATGATTGCTGTTCTGGTCGGTGCAGAGCTGGATGCCGCTCTGATGAAGGAAAAGGGAACTAAAGGCTCGGCAAGGACTGACGAAGGTAGGATCGCCTCTTAAGCAACCCCAAGAGCGCATCTCCGATGTCCACAATCTTGAGCTCGCACGTTACGCTTGCGCGACTTGCAGCTTGCCGTGAGCAGCATGATTAATTGGCTAATGTCCCTGCTAATCCGCTTCAACCATCTCGACGGCCGCTCCGCAGGGGTAACGGCAGCGGCTCTTTAGATTGCCACGAAGCTGCCGGCGGGCCTGTGGAGCCCACATGAGCCGTGATCATCTCATCGGCGTCTGAAAACGCTCAGAATGTACCTGCCTAACTCAAACAGAAGGCCCCGTCCTGATGCAGAAACATAGGAGCGGGGCAGTTAGCTGAAGAGCATTTGGTCAGGAGCATCTGCATCATCACAGCCACTGCCGAGATCCGATTGAAATGCATCGCCTGCCACATTGGCATGGCCTTAGTTCCAAACGAGATCCGCCAGTTGACTAGAAGTACAAGCCAAAACCGCTGGTCCAGTTCCGGCATCGCAGGTGGTCATGGTGCGGAACTGTACGGTTTGAGCATACGATTGCCATTTCATGAATTGCGTCCGCCTGGAGAATATACCTCACGGTTTGGAACCGAGGTTCATTGAGTTCAGCTTCCGCGAGAACCACAAGGTGAAAGCTTTCTAATCAGATCGGGCATCGCCTGCACCGACCTGTGGTGACCTACGAGCAGTTCACTTCGAATAGACGCGCCATGTGTCCTCGTTGGTACAGGATCGTACCGGAACCGGAGCCTGACCGTGAACATGGGCCCGATGTAGAGGTTGTCATCGTGAGCGCGTAGCGGCTGCTGCAAACACCTCCCGAGGTTCAGGGAAAGGTCTGCTACGGGGCTCACTGAAGAAGACACTCTCCTCGGTTGGATGCCCCATGTGGACCCCCACATGGGGCATCTGTAATCGTTGCTCTCGCCCTCAATGGCATACCTACGGGATCAGATAGAGGCGGAAGGCGATCATGGCGACCGCTCGTGTTTGGCTAGGCTCCGGAGGAGCCGCCTCCATTAAGTCTCGGCAGCCTCAAGTGGAAAGCATGCGCTTTTGATCCGCTGAACGGAGTAAATCGGATCAAGGTATGCACGTACGACCGCTTTAGCGCGCTGTGCCTACCCGGGCGGCCAGAGCCGGATCATACCACCAAACGTCCGGAAAGGCTGATCCACCATACCGAGGGAGGTCGACCGGGCGTCCGAACCGGTTCCAGCGTGCGGTACGGGCTACGAGCGAGTACCACTGCGGTACCACGTAGTTGTGGTGGAGGAGAACCCTGTCGAGCGCCCTCGTGGCTGCCACGAGTTCCTCACGATCTCCAGCAAAAATGATTCTTTCGATCAAGGCGTCGATGGCCGGGTCCTTTATACCGGCAATGTTCTGTGACCCCGGTTGATCCGCCGCGCCGGAACCCCAGTACTCCCGCTGCTCGTTGCCTGGCGAGAGACTCTGTGTCCACACATGTGTCGTAATATCAAAATCGAACGAGCGTACTCTGTTCTGGTACTGTGCAGGATCAAGCGCCCGAACGCTCAGGCCGATGCCAATCCGCTCTAGCGCCTGCCGATAGGGTAGGATCACGCGCTCGAAGCTTTGATCAGCCGTAATATACTCGGCGGTCAGCGGCTCGCCAGTAAGCCTGCTCACCATCCGCCCCCCTTTCAACTCATATCCTGCCTCTTCGAGGAGACGCATTGCTTCACGTAGATTGTCGCGGACGGCCTGGTTCGTTCCATTGATCGGATTGCGATAGGGCTCCGTAAACACCGATGCCGGCACTTTGTCGCCCAAGCTCTCCAGGATCGCGAGTTCTCGTCCCTCGGGCAGGCCTGTGGCAGCCAAGTCGGTACCGAAGAAGAACGAGTCGATACGGTCGTACAAGCCGTAGAAGAGAGTGCGATTGATATCTTCAAAATCGAAGGCGAGGTTAAATGCGCGGCGAACGCGCTCGTCTTTGAACCTGTCCTGTCGCAGATTAAATACCAGCGCTTGCATAACACCCATTGCACGGAGCGGAAACTCTTCCTTGACCACGCGGCCGTCGTGAACAGCTGGAAAGTCGTACGCAGTTGCCCACTGCCGTGCGATGTTCTCGCTGCGATAGTCGATCCGATCTGCCTTGAACGCTTCGAGGAGCACTGTCGCATCTCGAAAGTACTCATATCGAACCTCATCGAGGTTGTGCTGGCCACGGTTGACGTTGAGGCTTTCCCCCCAGTAGTCGGGAACCCGCTCGTAGGATGCCGTGCGACCCGCCTCAAAGCTCTTCAGCCGGTAAGGGCCTGATCCCAAAGGGGGCTCTAGAGTGGTCTCCCCAATATTCCGCGACTTGCCGTCAGGGCCTGTCGCTTCCCACCAGTGCTTCGGCAGTACAGGAAGTTGTCCGACGATCTGCGGCAGTTCCCGATTGCCGGTTTCATTGAAGGTGAAGGTGACCTCGCGCTCTCCTGTCTTCTCTGCCTCAGAGACGTTCTTGTAGTACAACGCGTAAAGCGGGGAGTAGGTCTTCAGCGAGTCAAGGGAGAAGATGACGTCTTCGGGTGTCACCGCTCTCCCATCGTGCCATCGGGCATGTCGATTGAGGCGATAGGTAACAGATGAGTAGTCCGCAGGGTATCGCACGGCTTCCGCCAGGAGACCATAGACCGTTCCTACCTCGTCCATCGAGCGCGTCATGAGTGTGTCATAGAGCCGGCTGATGCCCGCCTCAAGTTCGCCTTTCACCCCGGAGACGACCAGATTGAAATTGTCAAAGGTACCCTGCACCCCAAATCGTACGAGGCCGCCCTTTGGAGCATCTGGGTTAACATAATCGAAGTGGCCGAAGCCGATCTCGTACTTTGGCGTTCCCATCAGGGCAAGGCCGTGGCGCCATCCCTCCTCCTGCCCAGTGGCGGGCGATAGCCCTACATAAAGTGCAACGACAATGCATGCGGCACGGCTGATCATAGATTGTCTCTCCGGGTACTTGGCCGCCATCAAGCTGGGCTCATGCATGCTGGTCAGATTGTGACAGTAGATCTACTCGCATCTGATCTGATTAGGCGGGCTTCCGGCGCACAGTGTCGGCAGAGGGGTCTTCTACACACTGCCAAGATGACTTGCGACGAGCGCCTCATCTCTAGACTTTGCTGTTTGCCCATAGAGAGAGCCTTACAGCCCAATGAACAATTTGTAACTCTGAGGCACATTGTCCGATTGTGGGTATCCAGACCTGTTTCGGCCGTGCAGCATGGATCACTCTCCTTCCATGATGAGAAGCGCCGCTAACGCTCTAAACCGGCAAAGCCTTGAACTCGAGACGGGGCACAGAGAACCAGGTTGCAATTTGACACCTGCCGTCACGTTCACAGGGTTTATCTATCAAGGATCAGTAGCCACAATCCGGTACGCCACCGTACCTGGAGCGACACGCCACCGCTTCTGCCGCCGCCAGGTCAGGATGTCTCTGTCCTGCGAAATATCCCGTGCCTGCTGTTTCGGAGCTTAGATGGCACTTCCCTTGGTCGATACTGTACTGGATTCCCAGTTCTCTCCAGCCCCGATCACACAGGATCTCCCGCTTGCGGTCGTGAGCAAAAGCGTCCAGGTACCACCGTCAGAGACGTATAGCTCGAACACGCGGCTCGGAGGCGCCAAGCCGATTCCCGCAGGAACTTCCTTATAGTGTTCGCTAAGTGCATCGACGATTTCATCGCGTGGAGCACATGGCACTTGAGCCCAGCTTGGATGAGAGCTATGGGCGAAAGCGATTGCTGCGATACTCACGACAGGGATTCCATTCAAGAGTTTCATACCTGAACTCCACTGTTCTAAGTGGCGCGCTCGAGCCGGTGAAGCGGGCAAAGCTAGCGGTTGCGAGCCACGAGGTTCGACAGCCGTGAGGGTTAACGCGAATGAACCTCGCGCAATGGCGCTGAGGCTTTGTCCGCAGCCGGATCCGGTTGCGTGATCCAAAGTGCCGGAGCGAGCCCTCGCCGCTCGTCGTTATGAAGGCAATGTAAAACCCTCTGGGCAGTTCTCCTCCTACCTAACCGCCGTGTACTCCAGCGGACACTGTATGAGTGGTGAGCAAAATGGGCACGCGAGCATTGCGCATCCGCCCTTAACGACATCCGCCAAACAGGGGTCTGACGCTTAGTCCGATGAATTCTGCTCTCTAGCGTACGAACCCGACGAAGACGCATGTCTAGTCTAGGAACGTCTGCCACTAGGATATGTTGGCTGTCAGAAAGCCTGGTGCGCTGAAGCGCCAACGCTGCGCCGCTCTAGCCGAGACGACGCTTGGTGTCCGGCAATAAGACACGCGTCTGGGCAGATTACTTGAGGAGTTGCACATGATGAAAGGGTCTCTTGTCGCGGCATTGCTCGGCACCGGTTTGCTAAGTCCAGGCGTTGCCCTGGCTCAGACCGCCTCGGACAGGGGCGAGGGCAAGCTTACGCCGTCGGCGCTCCAGGCCCAGGTAAACATTTCGCGGGCTCAGGATAATGCCGTCCTTCCCGAACAAGCTATGCGTGTAGGACAAGTCGAGCGCCGCGACATCTATACTCCTCGTGGTGAGAGGCTTGGAAGCGTGAGGCGGATCGTTCTGAATGTGACTGATGGACGGACATTCCTCGTGCTTGAACGTGGCGGCCTTGTGGGCTTAGGTGATAAGGAGTTCCCTCTTCCAGTGGATCGCGTGTACGTTCAGGGTGGACGCCTTGTCGTTCCAGGCCTCACTGAGGCAGAGCTCGAAGCGGTGTCCGACTGGGACGTGAATGACCACAAGTATCGCGAGTTAGCAGACTCGGAGATCATCAATGTAAGGCGAAGGTAAATGTTCGTCGCTGGAAGCATGTACCATGCTTCCAGTGAGCAGGACCCACGCAACTTCGGTCCATGCCTGACCTTAGCGAACGCTATTCTGCGGCAGGTAAGCCATTCCTTGCATCTTGAGTTGCTGGCCTCCGTGCGGTGGTTGTACGTCCCTGAGCAGATCTACGCCGCCGTCCGGGCCGAGCAGTTCTGTTTCGCATCGTTACCCTTGCCGTTGTATAAAGGCCAAGGCACAGTGATTATACTTCGTTCGATGAGAAGGCCGAGAATGTTAGTATCACTCTCTTTACAGGTGAAACTCCGCCATTATGACGTCAGTTGGGATTGGCTAGAGGAGCAGTGCAGTTCGAGGACGGAGAGCTGATCTTGTGAAACTGGATCAGCTTTTGTTTTCGTTCAGGCGCGGCGAGATCTCTCTAGTTGTAAGCTCGCCGCCGGAGAGCGTCGGCGCGAGCGCGTACGTTCCTACATGCCTGCTCCCGCCGAGAAGGCCAAATGCGCGGGGCTTTGTTCGATCGCATAGCATCCCGGAAGTTGAGCCTGACTAGGCGGGACTTCCTGAGATACGATCTATGGGCAGGGCCGGATTGTATTCCGGCGCGCGCTTGATTTCATCACGCGCTTGAGAGGTTTGCACAGTTTCGTCGGTCCAGGAGATGTCATCGATCCATTCTGTCGTGACGAGAACCATCTTGCCGGACCACCAATTTTTTGTGTCCACGATCAAATACCGTATCAACCAGTTGCTCCCATCGACCAGAAGGTCTTCGACGTGCCCGATATCGCCGTCCGCCGCACGAACATAGTATCCGGTCACCTCTTTGGCGCTGCGAAGATGAGGATCGCCACTCGGCTGCTCGTGACCGCGGCTCCCGCCGTGGGTGCCGTCCACGGGAACAGGACCCACGGCGGGTGCGCCTGGCGCCGCCGGGATGGGGGCTACAGGGAACACGGGAAAAGCAGTTGTCGACGCGTAGGCCATGCCGTGGGCTGCCCAGTAGGGCGTCCACCCGTAGGACTCATAGATTGACGTCTCCATCTGACGAGAAACCGGCAAATCGACACCGCTTCCTGGGCTGCTCTCTACCTGCTCTTTTGTCAAATCGACGACGATTGAGGTCGCGCCGGGTTTGGAGGGAGCCACGTGAGAGGCTGGAAGCAACACCTTACGGCCAAAAAGCCATGATCCGGTGCTTACGACCAGCCAGCGAGCTCGCCAGGTGTCGTCCTCGAACAAGAGGTCATTGATGTTGCCGATCTCACCGTCCCGAGCGGCGATCGACAAGTTCTTGAGACTTGATGTTCTGAGAAGCATGTTCTGACCTTCTGACCTCTAGTCGGTTAATCAGTCGACCTATGACGAAGTCCGTGAATACACGAGCCGTTCCTGGGAACGTAGAAAGACGTGGTACGCCAGCGGACCGTGCGGTTCGCGATCCTGTTAGTCGGTGATTGCTGATGTCTGTTGAGCGACCTCTTGCCTCAAGTTCACACGCTCGCTGCCGGATCTTCAACGCGGTCGAACACGCAGGTTGTTCTGAACATGTGTCACTCCCGACACGGAGTCGGCGATATCCTCCGCCCGGCGCTTCTCGAAGAGTGTCGAAACTGTTCCGGAGAGTGTCACCTCTTGGTCCTGGACTGAGACCTCGATGTCAGACGCGTCGACGTACCCGTCTTCAGTGAGCCGTTGGCCTACATCGTCAAGGATCCGTCCGTCCGGGCGCCGGAAGTTGCGGGGCCCGCGTCCGCTGTAATCCTGCCGGAGATCGTCATGGCTCTCCAGGCCAACAGCCCTGGTCAGGTCTTCGTAGAACGCTCCGGCGGCGCGGAAGAGCTTGTGCGCGGCCTCGCGGTCCCGCTTGCTGGACTGGCCAGCAGTGCCGCTTAGAACGGAGGTACCATATCGCGCGTTCCCGAAGTGATCTCTTGCGCTGCGCGGTGAGGTCCTGCGAGTCCGGCGCTCAGCTTCGCCCTGTTCTCGGCGAAGCGGTTCTGCGCGAGCGGCTGCCCATCTGGGACCGGGGAAGCTTCTCTCTTCATAGTAACTGCCTGGCAGCCTTGGGTCCAAGAACCATGGATCCTCTTCGCCTTCTCCGGAACGTGCATAGGCAGGACGCCGCTCAAGGTAGGCTCCCTCGTCGGCGCGGTACTCGTTCCGGAGATATCCGTTAAGACCTTCGTCGGCAGCTCGATAACCGCTGTTGGAGCTCCGGTTTCGATCGGCCATGTTGAAGTCCTCTCAATGTAAGGTCCAGTGTCACCGGGAAATTCTGCTGATCCTTCCAGGTTCCCTCAAAGCAGGCTGACGGAGATCAGCCGTAACTACGGTTGTTTGTACACCACCGGACCAAGAGCCTCCATGAGCCGAACCAAGGGCCGTATCGAAGATATTACCCGCGGCACCGGCGATCATCTTCGGCGGGCCCCAGACGATCCCTGGCGTCACTGAGGTATACTTCCATGGGTAGAATGAATCATGCGCTAAAGCTCGCCACACTGTTTCTTGGGCCTGTGGCAGTTCTAACCGCGGCTGGGAAAGGAGCCTCCGGTCAGGTACCACGCTCACCTGCGGTCGGCGGCGAAATTGCGACGCCTGTCGAAATCACAATGAACACGGTCAACAGTGACGTGCAGTGCGGTCCGCCACGGGCCCGACTGCCAGCGCGGGATCCTCTTGACTTGAGGGTTATCAATCGTTCTGAGTTCCCCATCATGTTCGTTGCGCCCCAGTTCTTCAAGGCATCGCAGCACATCGAGTCCGCCGGCTTCGTCATGGATTTGGTGAAGGGAGGATTTCTCGTTGCACCCAAGAGTACAGTGAGGGTCCTTCTGCGGACTCCGGCGCCCGGCGAGTACTACTTCTCTTGCTTCCAACCGAATAGCATACCGAACCCTGCATCGAGCGGGTTCCTGATAGTCGTGCCTGCGGCAACCTGATCGGCTCGGGCATAGCAGCTGCGTCTGCAGGTGCGAGGACGGCGCTACACGCGGAAGTCGGATCACTGGCGTACCGAGGGTGTCTCTAGTCAGGAACTGGCTGAGTGCCACGTCCATTGTTTGCCAGGAGACCGCTCTCAGGTGCGCCATGTCCAATGGAGTTTCGCAGATTTCTAGAAGACCGAGCTTCATTGCCATTGCCGCTGTGGCGGCGGTCGGCTGGATCGTAGCAATCTGGTCGATTGGGTTCAGCTCGCGTCAAGAGGCATATCTCAACGAACGTATCCAGCAGCTCGAAGCCACTCACCAGGTCGCCGTCAGCCAGCTGGAAGAACTGAGGCGCACGGCAGGAACCGCTGAAAGCCTCCAGAGCCAGATCAGCATTGCGCGCGCGGACTTGGCGAGTCTTAAACAGCAGCAGGAGAAAACCGTCCAGGCATTAGCCACTATCCGCAGTGAAGCGGAGGCAGCAGATCGGCGGCTTCAGGAGTCCCGGCAGGCTCAGGCAGACGTTCAACAGGATCTCACCGCGGCACGGGAGGAGCTAGCTGAGTTGGAGCGTCGTCGGGCGGAAATGGTAAGAGCGGTCGGCGAGATCACGGTGAGCCGGGATCGCGTCATGGCGGAAATAAACGAGGCGCGGGAGCGGTCCGCGGCCCTGCAGCAGCAACTCGCAGGATTTGCGAACCAGCTGGCGTCACGACGGAGTGAGCTGGTTGCTCTTGAGGAGCAACTGTCCGCGTTAGCCTCCCGGGACGATACTCCCCGCGAAACTGGGTCGACCCCAGTTAATGAAGGTTTGGCTAACACGGGGCAGCAGATCTATCGCTGCGATGACAACGAAAGTGGCTGGATTTGCTCTGCAGAGGAGTGAGGCATGGCTGCGGGCGATTGGCAGCCGCATTGGAGCTAGCCTTACTCTCGGTGACATAGAGCCCAACAGGCGGTTTGGATCAGGGCGTCGAGCTCAGAAGCGGCTTCGCACAAGTGACGTGGCCAATCCGTTAGTCGGATCTTAGCCGGTATGATGTGCGCCTCAACCTTGGTTTGCTGCGGCTTCTATGGCCAGACCGGACCGGTGCACGGTGGAACGAAAGGAGATCTTCCTGACCTATCGCTACGAATCCGGCTGATTGCCGACACCGACCACACCCATGGGAGCAAGGGGCGGAGTGGATCCCCAATGTACGCATTCGGGTTGAATTTGCTCCGACGGTAACGGCTCACCTAGCGCCAATTTCCATCAAACACCTGAAAGGATCGCGACAGACGCGAGGTCGATTGAACCCGCGGTCACGTCTATCCTGATATGATCCCGATGCTAAATCTAGGGGCGCTTTCATTCAGCGTACAACTTCACAAACCACGATGGGTATCTCGTCAGCAGGAGGCGCGAGCAGGTCGGCGGAGAAACTTTGGCTCAACGATTGCTCGCTTCCACATTGCTTGATTCGCACAGCTTCTCGGCGCCGTTCCGGACAATTTCACGATGTTGATGTCGTGATCACGTGTTATCCGGGTCCGTATGTTTCGGGCAGCACTGGTCCGTCAGCGTACTTTCTTCGCGCATTCGACAGGAACGTCCCCCATGCGGGTCTGTTCACTGATCAGGTGCCATTGCCGGTGCCAACTGTCGCGAACGGCCCCTTAAAGGGCTCCAACCGACAGCTTCCAACCCGAAGGGAACCAGCCGCCGCTTGAAAATGGTTGGCACTGGTTCCGGACTGGACAGTCCAATGAATCGTGCGGGGGTCAGGAATTAGGATGTCCTACCTTCTGTGAGCCGTACGAGATCGAAAGACGAAGAGGAAAGCTTACAATGCATGATATGATACTGACGACATCTGTGCTAACAGCACTGGCCTTCGGGTCCACCGCAGCGCTTGCACAGTCCCAATCTGGGACACCCGCCTCGTCATCGTCCTCTCAATCAGCGCAGCCCGCATCGAACGCGATGCCGAAAGCTATGTCTCAGGATAAAGTTCGCCAAGTCATGAAGGACGCAGGCTTCACCAACGTCCGGATTCTTGATGCTACGTACCTGGTCCAGGGCTCGACAAAGGATGGAGACCAAATCCTGGTCGTCATCAATCCTCCTGCGATGGATCGTACTGGAGCACCTGCGACAACTGGGGCCACAAGCGGGTCGCCGAGTGGATCCTCTGGATCTTCGACCGGGGGCGCCTCTACTGCACCCAAACAGTAATGGTCTTGTTCGACCACTCAGCCCACTGATCAAACGCGAGGGGCGGGATGTCACCGCCCCTCGCGTCTCAGGAGAGGTGCAAGGGGCACCCAGAGGCCACCGGACCGTATAAACATGTTCGACGTCAATTTGGCCGCAAGATCTAGGCTCCAGCATCTAAGGTGGATATCGCGTTAGCGGTACTGGGAACTTGCAAGGAGCCGCCTACGTTGGTTGCGCTGCAAACCCATCGCCATTATAGCGGTGCTGGGTGGCTGCATGCAGCACCAGCAAGGTGTCAACCTCCGCAGGATATGTGCAGGTACTCCTCCAAGCGACCCGCGAAACCAGCAACCGGGCAAGGGGCCTTCTGCGCCGAACCACTTAGGCCGCCCGACATGGGCTTGCCGGTCACTTCCTCGACACGTCCGGCGCTCACTTCCGGATCTGATTCCAGGATTCCGGGAAGTGGGCTAATATCTGTTCGACCAACGCGGAGTGTCAGTCGTGATGCCGCTGAGCGCAATTCTAATCCTGGTGGTGGTCTTGTTCATCATCGCGACTGTGCCGGTTTGGCCATATAGCCGTACATGGGGTCTCTGGCCCAGTGGTGCCCTTGGTCTGATCCTTGTGGTGCTAGTCGGCCTGTTGGTCTTGGGCTAGCCTAGCATCGACATCGGTTCTGCGGCGATGAGGAGCCATGTCGCGGTGTAGATTTCCCTGCCTGTCATGCAACGTGGCCAAATCGGCAGGAGCAGAGGAAGAGAAGAACAATCCCCTGTGATCAGATTCTAAGTACAGGAACAGAAACGGCTAGATCACGCTTGGGACTAAAGGTGCAACGTGAGCACTTAGTTTTGAGCGGATGCGTACCATGAGAGATTTGGTCAGATCTGCGCCGGATTGCTTGTGACGGGCAACGGCACTGTTGGTGTTTCCCAAGGAACTTGACCCCTGAGGCCGGCCCAGCGCTGAGACACTTGGCCAACGGATGATGTCAGGGCCTGCGCCGAGCAGTGGGGGAGAGTATGTCTCTCGCGAGTTTTACATGCTCTTCCGAGAAGTGATGAAGGGGGGCAAAGGTTGGCCCACAGGACAGGCAACGGTGCGATGCTTCTGGCGACACCAACTCCTACAGCAGGGACGCCCATTGGCTTAGCTTTGCCAATTCAGCAAGGCGCGTTAGCTGGCCTTTGAGCCGAAGGTGGCTACCCGGTAGATATACCACAGCACAGCAATGGCCAGGATCGCGTTCGTGACAGGATCGAGCCATTCGGCCACCACACGATATTGGGACTCCAGCACGTAACCTGCTCCGGCCAGGAGGGTTGTCCAGAGAACGGTGCCCAGCGTCGAGTACAACAGGAAGCGGCCGAAACTCATCTCCACCATACCAGCGGGAACTGAGATCAAGGTCCGTATCGCGGGGACCAAACGTCCCAAGAAGACTGCCTTCCCACAGTGGCGGGAGAAGAACGCTTCGGCACTGTCCAGATCCTGCGGCGTCAAAGTGAGCCATCGTCCATGGCGGGCCGCAAAGGACTTCATACGATGCATTCCGATCCACCGTCCGAGGAGATACCAGAAGGAGGTGCCGATGACCGAGCCGATGACGCCGGCCAGCACGGCGAGCATAATCTGGAGCTCCCCGCGGGCCGCCGTGAAACCAGCGAGCGGCATAATCACCTCAGACGGTATGGGCGGGAACAGGTTCTCTGCCAACATCAGCAGCGCGATGCCAATGTACCCTGTCCTTTCGATGAAGGTTGTAATCCACTCGAACATAGCATCTTCCGGTAGGGCTACCTTCGGCTCCGGGTAGCGCTCCGCCTTAGCGTAGTGTCTCATTGAACTGCGCGGGCCGCTCTTGGTTTTGAACCGTTGAACAAAGGTCTGTCCGCCACCGTACTAAAAGGATCAACCTGAACATTGCAGATCAGGAACGGGCGCCTCAGCCTACCGTTGCACCCCAACGAACGTCCCGAGGGGAAGAGAGTGTCCGCCCAAAATCTGCTAATCGCGGCTTTGGTGTTCATGGCCGGTGCCTCAGCCTTCTCAGAGCTCGAGGCGCAGAGTGGCATGGAGGAAGCCGCCGCGTACGACATCGGCAGAGCCGATGTCGAGAGAGGGCGCGCCGTCGTCGTTGGAGTCTATGCCGTTCCACCCGGCCCAGATGCAGGTCCCGGGTCGCCCGCGATAAGTCCGCAGGCGGGAGCATGCTTCCAGTGCCATGGAATGGATGGCAAAGGTGACAAGGCAGCTGTGTTCCCCCGACTGACGGATCAAACATACAAGTATCTCTTCGACTCCCTGCAGGACTACGCGTCAGGTGTGCGCCAAAACGCGGTAATGACACCCATCGCCAAGGCGCTGAATGACCAGCAGATGCGCGACGTCTCTGCCTATTACGCTGCGCAGAAGGCGGCCGATTATCCACCTGTGGATCGTGTGGATCCTCAAATCCTGCAGCACGGTGCCGCGCTTGCAGCAGTCGGAAGTGCGACACGCGGCGTTCAAGGATGCATCAACTGTCACGGCCCGGATGGTGTCGGTCTACCGCCGACCTACCCCTATTTAGCGGGCCAGTACGCGAGGTACCTGGAGGGCCAGATGCAGGCTTGGAAAACCGGACAGCGCAAGGGAGACGGCTTCGGCGTCATGGAAAACATTGCCAAGCGTTTGACGGATGACGAGATTCACGCTGTCTCTCAATACTATGCAGCAATCCGCCCGCGAACTGTCACCCCTGAGAAGGCTGAACATCAAGCATCGACGGCTCCCCTGCCCCCGACACCCAGTCCAAGTTCGGCGAGGTAAAGATGCGCCTGACCTTTCGCCCACTCATTGTCGCCGGCTTTGCTATTATGGGCTTCAGTCACATGCCGGTGCTTGCGCAAGGCAACTCGAATAGGAGCAGTGACCGTTCCGAACAAGGCAGTTCGTCGCCTGTCCAGGGAAGTGTCAATAAGGCTCAGACGGCTCAGGTGGGCGCAGGAACGACCAGCGGATCAACAACAGGCTACAGCGGTCCAAAAGACGTCACAGAGAGTGCGCCGGGACCGATCAGGGTGCCCCCTCTGCCGCGGCCTGAGCTGTGTGAACCCTACCGAAGCACACCTGCCGTTTACCAGGCGTGTCTTTGGGTCTCACTCGAAGACTGAACACAAGGAAAAGACAGTGACTGAGAAATTCTCACGTCGTGATCTCCTCAAAGTTGCCGGAGTTGCCAGTGTGGCCGTTACCGTTCCGGATCATGCGGCCGCCGAGGAGCATCCTGTTCAGGTTGCGCAGGTTGGCAGGCAGAATGCTCTGTCCTCTCCACCGCCTCGGGCGGACTTGCCGGCCGAGCGCGGTATGCTCTTCTTCTTCAACGACGAAGAAGCTCGGTTCGTCGACGCTGCTGTCGAACGCCTCATCCCCTCGGATTCCGAATGGCCGGGAGCTGCTTGGGCGGGCGTTCTCAACTTCATCGATCGCCAGCTCGCTGCCGCGTACGGTGCCGGAGCGCGGATGTACCTGAAAGGTCCGTGGGTCCCTGACGCCCCTCCCCAGCAAGGCTACCAGCTGCGCTACACTCCAGCCCAACTCTACAGGATAGGGATTGCGGAAACTCGCGCCCATGTCACTTCCAATTATAGCGGACGCGAGTTCTGGGATCTCGGGGCACCCGTGATGGACGAGGTGCTTTCCTCGCTTGAAAGCGGGGCCATTGAGCTTCCTTCTCTCCCAGCACCTGTTTTCTTCGAGACCCTGCTCGCTAACACCATCGAAGGCTTCTTCGGTGACCCGGTTTATGGTGGAAACCGGGATATGGTGGGCTGGCGGATGGTCGGATTTCCTGGCGCCTACGCGCAGTTCATCGACTTGGTCGAACTCTACAATCTTCCATACACACGCCCACCAATCAGCATTGGTGACACCGGAGCCCGACAGGCTTACCTCGACGGCCACACCCATGACGCTCAGAGGCAATAGGAGTACAACATGACGGTGCGCATGAAGCCTGTGGACGTCGCGCTCGTCGGAGGTGGCCTGACTGCTGCCATTCTGGGGAAGGAGCTTGCTGAGGCCGGTCAGACAGTCGTTGCGCTCGAACGCGGTGGAATGCGCCAGACCGTGCCGGATTTTCAATCACCGACGATGCATGACGAACTGAAGTACGACGTGCGTCACGCCTATGCTCAGGATGTTAGCGTCCAGACCATTACCTTTCGCAACTTCGTTGGCCAGCAGGCTCTGCCAATGCGCCAACTTGGATCATTCCTGCCGGGCGAGGGGGTCGGGGGCGGAGCGACGCACTGGAACGGCCAGACTTGGCGGTTTCAGCCCGAGTGGTTCGTCCTGAAAAGCTGGGCGGAGCAACGCTACGGGCGCGGTTTCCTGGATGACGATGTCACCATCCAAGATTGGGGCATCACGTACGAAGAGCTTGAACCTTATTACACCTTCTTCGAAAAGGTGATGGGGATCAGCGGAGCGCCAGGCAACATCAAGGGGCAGATTCAGGTTGGCGGAAACCCCTTCGAGGGGCCACGCAGCGAGCCTTACCCGAATCCGCCGATGAAACAGTCCCATTCCGGCTTTCTCTTCGGGCAAGCTGCGGCGCAACTGGGATACCGTCCATTTCCCGTACCATCAGCGAACGTGACGCGCCACTACACGAACCCTTTTGGGGCGGAAATCAAGCCCTGTATGTACTGCGGCTTTTGCGATCCTTTCGGCTGTGAACACTTCGCAAAGGCAAGCCCTCAGGTGTGCATCCTGCCTTTCGCTCTGGCCAACAAAAATTTTGAGATGCGCACCCACTCCTACGTCCTTCGGGTGGAATGGGACAGGCAAGCGAAGGTTGCCAGTGGGGTCACCTATGTGGACGCACAGGGTCGAGAGGTCTTCCAGCCGGCAAGCATGGTCGTGCTTTGCGCCTTCGCGCACCACAATCCCATCCTGATGCTGCAATCACGCATTGGTCAGCCGTATGATCCGGAGACCCGGACAGGAACGGTCGGGCGCAACTACACCTATCAGACCATGACCGGCGCCGAGGTTTTCTATGACGGTGAAAAGCGCATCAACCCCTTCATGGCCGCTGGAGCCCTCGGAACCGCCATCGACGACTTCAACAACGGAAGCTTCGATCACTCCGGCTTGGGCTTTATCGGCGGCGGTTACATTGCGGCCTATCAGACGACAGGCCGACCCATCTACCACCATCCGGTGCCCGAAGGGACGCCCCGGTGGGGGCTTGGGTGGAAGCAGGCGGTTCGGCAGCACTACAACAGCACGGTCTCGCTCGGGTTCCATGGATCCTCAATCCCTCATCCGAACAACTACCTCGGCGTTGATCCGACTTATACGGATGCGTTCGGCCAGCCGCTCGGGATGCTCACCTATGACTTCCCTTATAATGATCGTCTCATGGCTCGTTACATCACCGAGAAGATGGCCGGTATTGCTCAAGCGATGGGCGGCAAACAGATGAGTGTAGGATGGCTGGACGATCACTATAGTATCGTACCCTACCAGACGACGCACAACACAGGCGGCGCCATCATGGGCACCGATCCGAAGACGAGCGTCGTGAACCGCTACTTGCAGTCTTGGGATTTGCATAACCTGTGGGTCATGGGCTCGTCCGTCTTTCCACAGAACGCGGGCTACAACCCCACGGACACTGTTGGCGCCCTCGCCTACTGGGCGGCGGATGCCATGATCAAGCAGTACCTGAAAAACCCTGGCCCTCTGGTGCAGCCATGATCCGCGCAGTCCAAATCGGTGCGGCCGTGATCGCGGGCGCCGTCATTACCTCCGCCGCGCTCTCACAATCCCTGCTCGGCCTGAGCGATCAGCGCGAGCGCAACCACGAAGCCGATCCCAATCGTGGCAGGTTTATCATCATCGGGGGCATGTTTGCGGAACAGAGAATCGGGTGTGTCCAATGCCACGGAGTCGACGGGGCAGGCAACTCGAGCGGAGCCTTTCCGCGCCTGACCGACCAAGCCGGCTGGTACCTCTATAAGTCCTTGCGGGATTATGCATCGGGCCTTCGCCCAAGTGACATCATGGCGCCGATCGCCCGGACGCTCACGCCGCAGCAGATGGAGGATGTCGCAGCCTATTACGCCAGCATCAAGGACGCGCCATACCCGGCCGAGCCGCGTGCGGACGTCCAGGTCCGGCAGATCGGCGGTGCCATTGCGGCCATTGGCATACCGTCACAGGGTGTGCCCGCCTGCGATGGGTGTCATGGCCCGAGCGGCATCGGCCAAGCCCCTATCTATCCGTTTCTGGGTGGCCAGTTCGCTCCCTATCTGCAGCATCAATTGATGCTCTGGAAGCAAGGCCGGCGGGACGGCGACCCCATGAACATTATGGAGATGATCGCCAAGGCCATGACGGACGAGCAGATTCGAGCGGTTTCGCTCTACTATGCCTCCGTACGACCGAGGGAGGTGATCCCTCAGGACGCCCGCTATGCTCCCGAAGGGGGACGATCTCCGGCAGTGCAGCCCAGGCAATCGCCCGGGCAAAATCCGACTGATGTCGGTGCTGTGCAAAGGCCCGAACCGGGACGTGGCTCCGTCGTGGTTCCAGGCATGGAGCCCGCCGGGCCTCCGGCTCCGGCAATAGAACCGCCTCTGGGTCTCCCGCGGCGTCCGCTCCCTCCCAACGCTTTGCCGCCCTATCTCTCGCCCCCTGTCGATGAAAGGCCACGTGGCACCACGACCACCACGGGGGCCCCCTCCCGCAACCAGCCGTAGGAGCAGATGGATGCTCCTATGGCAGCGGAACGGCCCGGGTCAAATGCGCAGGATAGTGTCGGCCGCGCTCTTCATGATGCTCGCCGGCTGCAATGATGACGGTTCCGCTCAGAAGGCCAGCCAGCCACTCGATGAGTTGAGGATCACGCGTGTAGCTGGCGGCGAGCCCGAGAGGGGGCGCCGCATCATCGCAGCCTATGAATGCGGTGTCTGTCACGTCATTCCTGGCGTCCAAGGCGCACATGGAATCGTAGGGCCGCCGCTGACAGGTTTCGGCAGGCGCCAATTCATCGGCGGCGTCGTTCCCAACGAACCGTCTTTGCTTGTGCGATGGGTGCAGGACGCGCCGTCCATTGCCCCGCACACGGGAATGCCGGATCTCGGCCTGTCCGATGAGGAAGCCCGCCACGTGGCTGCCTACCTCTATACGTTGCGGTGACGGATATGAGACACCATCGATTCCTAACCGCTGTCCTCTCATACTTGTTCGCTGGCGTTCTCGGCACGACCGGAGCCTCGGCCCAGCCTGCTGGCATCGTTGATAGAGCGCTGATGTGGATCCAATCCACGATGGTGACATACGGGCCTCACGCCGCGATCATCGAGACCTTGAGTTGGGTGATGATCATCGGCGCGGCCTTGATTTTCCTGTTGGTTATGGGGCTGGCCACACTTGCCATCCTTGCTCCGGCCAGGATGCGAGGCTGGATGACGGGTCGAAAGTTTATCATCGGCCTCGGCATCATCTTTCCTGTCGTGACATTGACAGCTCTGCTCACCTGGGGGCTATCCATATCCAGAGTGCTTGTGACGGGCGAGCCGGCTGTTCTGCGCGTAGAGGTGATCGGTGAGCGCTGGTGGTGGCGCGTACATTACGTGGACGCCGAGGGAGCGGTTCGGCTCGTCAGCGCAAATGAGATCAAGGTGCCGACGGGTCGGCCCATCGAGTTCGTTCTCAAGACCCAGGATGTAATCCACTCTTTTTGGGTGCCCAGTCTTGCCGGCAAGCTCGACATGATCCCTGGGCGCGTGAATGTCACCCGCTTTTCCGCTGAGCGCCCCGGCATCTATCGGGGACAGTGCGCCGAGTATTGCGGTGCGCAGCACGCTTTGATGGCCTTCTACGTGATTGCGCTGCCGCCGGACGAGTTCGAGGCTTGGTACGCTCGGGAGGCAATCCCTCCTGCGGAACCTGTCATTCCACTCCTCGTACGGGGCAAAACGCTCTTCCTGGAAAATGGCTGCGGTGCCTGCCATACCATTCGGGGCACGTCGGCCGCCGGACTGGTCGGGCCTGATTTGACGTACGTGGGTGGGCGCCGCTCAATCGCTGCCGGGACATATCCCACCAATATCGGGACATTGGCCGGCTGGGTCTCATCGTCCCAGCATCTGAAGCCGGACAACCTCATGCCTTCGTTCGGCAATCTGCAAGGCGAGGAGCTGCGTGCCATCGCGGCCTATCTGGAGAGCCTCAAGTGAGCGATGCAACCTTCCAAGGCGGAATTGCGGACACCCGCGTCAGGCAGGAAGGCGGACCGGTCCGGCTGCCCAATCCCGCTCCTCGCCCGAGAGGCGAACTTGAGGAACTCAAGCGAGTTTGGGAGCAGCCCAAGGGCATCCACTTTATCTCCGCCGTGAACAACAACTATGTTGGTGTCTGGTATGTGGGCACGGCGTTCCTGTTCTTCGTTCTAGCCGGCATCTTGGCCCTGATCATGCGGACCCAGCTGGCACAGCCGGAGCTCCGGCTCGTTGGGCACGAGCTGTACAACCAGCTTTTCACCATGCACGGCACGATCATGATGTTTCTTTTCGCCGTGCCGATGGTCGAGGCTCTAAGTGTCTTTCTCCTCCCCAACATGCAGGCCGCCCGCGACCTGCCGTTCCCGCGGCTCTCGGCCTATGCCTTCTGGGCCTACTTCTTTGGCGGGCTTGCGTTTTTCACGAGCCTGTTCTTCGGCCTCGCGCCGAATGGCGGTTGGTTCATGTACCCACCGCTCACGAGCTATATCTACTCGCCAGGCATCAACGCCGATTTCTGGCTCCTTGGTATCGGCTTCATCGAGATATCGGCTATTGCGGGTGCGATCGAGATCATCGTCGGCGTCTTAAAAACCCGAGCCCCGGGCCAAAGCCTCGATAAGCTGCCGGTCTATTCGTGGGCGATGCTCGTCTTCGCCCTGATGGTGATCGTCGCGTTTCCGGCAATCATAGCGGCCACGTTGCTTCTGGAGCTCGAGCGCGCCTTCCACTGGCCGTTCTTTATCGCCGAGAAAGGCGGCGATCCTCTGCTATGGCAGCACCTGTTCTGGTTCTTCGGTCATCCAGAGGTCTATGTCATCTTCCTTCCTGCCGCCGGAATGGTTTCCATGATCGTGCCCACTATGGCGCAGACGCCGCTCGCCGGTTACCGCCTGGTGGTGCTTGCGGTGATCGGCACAGGGTTTCTCAGCTTCGGCCTTTGGGTCCACCACATGTTCACGACGGGGCTGCCGCAGCTCTCCTTGAGCTTCTTCTCGGCGGCTAGCATGGCGGTCTCGATACCGACTGGAATCCAGGTCTTCGCTTGGATCGCGACGATTGCGTCCGGCAAGCTGCAGAACAAGACGCCGACCTACTTCATCCTCGGGTTCCTGTTCATCTTCGTCCTCGGCGGGCTGACAGGCGTTATGGTCGCGATGGTGCCGTTCGACTGGCAGGCTCACGATACCTATTTCATCGTCGCCCATTTCCACTATGTCCTGATCGGCGGCATGGTGTTTCCCATGTTCGCCGCCTTCTATTATTGGGCACCGACTGCCTCTCAGCGGCCCCTGTCGGAGACCCTCGGGAAATGGGCGTTCTGGCTCATCTTCATCGGTGTGAACGTGACCTTCTTCACCATGCACATCACTGGTCTTATGGGCATGCCCAGACGCACCTACACCTATCTCGCCGAAATGGGGTGGGGCACGTTCAACCTGATCTCGACGCTTGGCGCCTACATGATCGGCGCAGGCGTGCTGATCTTTCTCATCGACTTGGCGAAGAACTTCCGTCCCTATCAAGGCGATCTGGGGAACGTCTGGAATGCCGGTACGTTGGAATGGCTCCCAAGTGGCAACTATCAGACACGTTCTATCCCCATCATCACCAGTCGTGAACCATTGTGGGATCAGCCCAGCTTGGCTAACCATGTTGAAGCAGGCCGGTATTACCTTCCGGGGGCACCGACACGCGGGCGCGAGACAATCGTCACCAGTCCCATCGATGCGAGGGCACAATACGTGCTGCAGATCCCGGGACCGAGCTGGCGCACGGTCTTCGCGGCCTTTTTTACCGCATCGTTTTTCATCGGTCTGACGATCAAGCTCTACATTCCTGCCTTCATCTGCGGGATTCTTGCCGTCGTCTGCGTCATCTGGTGGCTGTGGGACACCGATCCAGGTCCTGCTGAAGTTGGTGACGTTGATATTGGCGGCGGGCTGAGGCTACCGACCTATGTCACGGGATCGATGAACCATTCCTGGTGGGCGATGATTATCCTGATGATGGTGACGGGAATGGTCTTCAGCTGTATTGTCTTTTCCTATCTCTTTCTCTGGACCGTCAACCCGCGCATCTGGCCGACGTCGGCAGCCGCGCTGCCTTCCATTTGGTGGCCCGTGGGTGCGGGGGCGCTTCTTGTGGCAAGCAGCCTTCTCGTCTGGCTTGCAGGAAGGAGGCTCTCGCAAGTGCCCGAGCGGAGCGCTTGGTTAACCCGTATCGCCCTCTTAGTAGCTATACCCTTGCTAATCGGGAGTGTTGCACTCGAGGTTTTCGGACAGCTTGAGACGGGTCTGCGCCCCTCCGAGTCGGGCTATGGTGCAGTCGTCTACAGTCTGGCTTCTTACCAAGGTTTCGTCGTTGCGGTTTTGGCGATCATGGGGCTTTACACCGTTGTCCGTTCATTAGCCGGCCGGCTGAATCGGGTGCGACGGTCGACCTTCGACAATACGCAGCTGTTCTGGCACTACGGTGTCGCGCAGGGCCTCGTTGCCCTTCTCATCGTCCACGCCTTCCCGAGACTCCTGGGGTAAGATCGATGGGTGACACCGACTTCATCCGAAAATCGCTATTCATGATCGGGGGGCTCCTTATCTGGGGCGCCCACTTCGGTCTCGTCTACGCCTTCAATTCACTGGCTTGTGCTCGGCACTTTGCAGGCGAGAGCTACTTAGGATTTGGCATCGTTCCACTGGTGGTCGTCGGGACTACAGTCGTTGCGCTGGCCGGCGTGCTTGTCGTTCTCCTTCTCGCGCTCTGGAGGCGGGGACCAGCCCGTGCGTCGCGAGACCGGAAACCCGTTAACGACTTCATGCGGTACACCACAATGACAATCGCTGCTCTCTCCTTCGTTGCCGTCGCCTGGAACGGTCTGCCCGCTTTCATGATCCCACCTTGCGGATGAATCGATGATGAGGCCGCTTGTATCAGCTGTCCTGATGATCTTTCTCTCCATTCCGGCCTTCGCGCATGAAAGCGCGCAGCCGATAGAGCCTAGTAACGTATGGCACCACTGGTCGGCGGAGCCGTGGGTCCTGGTCTCATTGCCGCTGGCCTTTGTGCTCTATGGGGTTGGAGTCAGGAATCTCTGGCGCCATGCCGGGCTAGGTCGCGGCATCTCCATTGCCCGTGTGGCGTCCTATGCAGGTGGAGGGGCAATCCTCATTGTAGCCTTGGTCTCACCTCTAGATTCACTGAGCGGAACCTTGCTGGCGGCGCACATGGTCCAGCACGTCCTGCTCATCGGGGTGGCGCCCCCTCTCCTGCTGGCCGGCTTGCCAGGAGGGGCCCTGCCATGGTTCCTACCAAAGACGACACGGCGCGCCCTGGGACGAAGTTCTGGCGTTCGTGTCTTCGCCGAGTGGACCGCATTCCTGATCCGCCCGCTTCCCGCCTGCGCTCTCCATGGTGCCGCACTGTGGCTGTGGCATGCTCCAGCGCCCTTCGAAGCTGCATTGCGGAATGAAGCCGTCCATGCGTTCGAGCACGTCACCTTCTTTGCAACCGCAATGCTGTTCTGGCATAGCCTCGCTGCAAGCCTGCGGAGCACCGCTACCGTGCCGGCTGGTATTGCAGCAGGCTTCCTGACGCTTGTTTACGGCGGGTTCCTGGGCGCCCTCATCACCTTCTCACCTACCTTGCTTTATCCCTGGTACCAGCGGGGACCGGAACAATGGGGGCTTGATCCCCTTGCTGATCAGCAACTCGCTGGCTTAATCATGTGGGTGCCGGCTAGCTTCATCTATCTCCTCGCATGTCTAGCTTTAGCCGCACGGCTCCTGATCTCATCAGGACGGTATCGTTTTCCGGCGCACCAATCCTCCTGAAGCCCCAACGGCACGATCCGCAGCCGCCTGCCGTTGGTTCATCAGCGTACTGACTGGATAGGTGAGGCAGGTTGCTCCACCGGAACGCCCGTTGTTGCTGCCGGTTCTGCCTGCAGGCGCTTCATGAAGCAACAGATCCGTGGACTACACTTGCCGTGTAAACCTCGGATCAGTGACCTTGTGCTCTCGACTATCGGGAGACAGTCGGGAGTGCCATCCAGTCATTGTCGCTTCCGAAGATTATGACCAAACCAGTCCAGGTTAGAAGTGATGGCGACCATGAACAAACTTGTCTACGTAAGTCTCATCCTAGGTGTCAGCCCTGTTTTGGCTCAGCAGCCATCGTCCACGCCGCTGAGTGCAAGGGCTGTCTTCATGGACCAGAAGGGGCAATCTATTGGAACGGCAACTCTGATCGAGACTCCTAACGGCGTACTGATCAGGGCAGAGGCCGCGAATCTTCCATCTGGCCTTCACGGGTTCCATATCCACGAAGTGGGGCGCTGCGATGGGCAAGCCGGCTTCGAGTCCGCGGGCGGCCACTACAATCCGACGGGATCACAGCACGGCTACTGGCAGCAGGCTGGGCCACACGCCGGCGATATGCCGAACCAGACCGTGGAAGATGACGGCAAGCTGCTTGCTGAAGTTTTCAATCCCAACGTAAGCTTCAATGGCCAAGCGCCCCTATTCGATCAAGATGGATCCGCTCTCGTGATCCATGCTATGGCCGACGATTACCGCAGTCAGCCCTCAGGGGCGGCTGGTGACCGGATCGCGTGCGGCGTAATCCAGCGCGACCGATAGGAGCATGTAGGAAGCTCTGGCTTCGTTGAGGAGGTGCGCCTCCTAAGGGGCTGGCGCGTTAGGCTCTCTGGCCCGCTGCCCGGCATTCTACCGAGATCCCGGGTGCTTTCGTTCTATGCCTCAAGGCTCCTGACGCAGAAGTGCCGATCTGGAGGTCCACAGGATCATCAGACTACGGGTTCGGCTCACCGCGGCGTGAAGTCCGCGGTGAGCCTCTGCACGGGCGCTAAGCCGCAGGAACTTGGAGCGCGACGAAGCGGGTACCACCGCTTGCCTCGACAAGGAACAACACGCTCTTCTTGCCATCTTTGCGGCTTGCCTCAAGTGCAGCCTTCACATCAGCCGGCGTCTGTACCGGTTGCCCCGCGACCTCTTTGATCACGTCGCCAGTGCTGAAGCCCTTCTCAGCTGCCGGACTTCCAGGCTCTACGCCGACAACCGCGACACCCGTCTTGTTGTTACCCGCTGGGGCGAGGTTCAGCCCGAGCTTGCCCATTTCGGTGCCTTGCTGTGGGTCCGCCGCAGCCGCGGAGGTGCCGGACATCTTGGCGATCGTGACGGGGATTTCCTGCCGTTTGCCATCACGCCAAACCTGCAGGGTAGCAGTGGAGCCGGCGTTCAGTGAGGCGATCATCCGCGACAGGTCCCGCGCATCCTCCACAGGTTTGCCGTTCACCGAGATGATGACGTCGCCCGTCTTGATGCCGGCCTTCGCTGCGGGTCCGCCATCCTCGACCCGGGCAACGATAGCACCCTCACTCCTGTCGAGCCCAACGCTCGCTGCAATATCCTTTGTTACGGGCTGGATCTGAACTCCAACGTAACCCCGCTCGACGGCGCCCTTCTCGCGGAGCTGGGTCACCACGTTGCGAACGGTCTCGGACGGGATCGCGAACGCGATGCCGACGTTGCCGCCGGACGGCGAGGCAATCGCGGTGTTCACGCCGACCACCTGACCCTTCTGGTTGAAGGTCGGCCCACCGGAGTTGCCGCGGTTCACCGGCGCGTCGATCTGGAGGAAATCGTCATAGGGGCCAGCGCCGATGTCGCGGGCACGCGCCGAGACGATGCCCGCTGTCACAGTGCCGCCGAGGCCGAAGGGATTGCCGACGGCAAGGACCCAGTCACCCACGCGCGGGACTTCCGGCGCGAGCTCGACGAACTTGAACGGTCCGCCTTCCTCGACCTTGAGCAGGGCGAGATCGGTCTTCGGGTCGGTACCGACGACCTTGGCCGGGAGGGTGCGGCCGTCATCCATGAGCACCTCGACCTCGGAGCTCTTGTCGATCACGTGGTTGTTGGTCACGAGATAGCCATCGGCCGAGATGAAGAAGCCAGATCCCTGGGAGATGCCCTGGCGCGGGCCCGGCCGTCCGAAGCGGGGCGCCTCACTGTCCCGACCTCCCTCACCGCGGAAGCGTTTAAAGAACTCCTGGAAGGGATGATCGTCGGGGAGGCCGAAGTCCGGAAGATTGAAGTTGGGGCTGGTCTGCCGGTCGCCACTGACCTGTGCTTGCTTGGCGTCGCCGGCTTTCGCCCGGACTGATACAACGGCAGGCTTCACCCGCTCGACCACATCGGCGAATGAGGGCACAGTCGATTGCGGAGCGACAATGGTCTGCGGCGCCTGAGCGAAGGCAGGAAGCGCAACCCCTCCAGCGGTAGTGACAAGAGCGGCAAGTGCAACGGCTCCAAGAAGAGCAGATCTTGCCTTCGGGGTCCGTCGCGTGCGATGCGGCCCCGGAGAAGAAAGAAGATAGTGTCTCATTACTGCATACTCCATCAGCTCGTCGGGGACGTGCCCCAGATGCCAGAATAAATGGGGGCAGACGCGTGAAGTTGTCCTTACGGCGAGATGAAGTGTTCGTAATCCTCACCTTACTCGCAGTGTCAGGACAGACTGGCTACGCTCGCTTGCGCTTCACAGATCACGGCAATGCCCTGCTTCGACTTCTATGAACGGGGTAGACAAGGAGACGTTTCGCAACTTCTGCCCTTGGGACCGCTCAGGATGAAGAGTCTCGGTACGCTGCTGAACAGAGAAGAGAACCCGGGTTGTGCCCTCGGCATTTTTTGCCCGTTCTATACTGGTTGATCGCGCTTGCGAGGAGGACGGCGTATGATGCTCTCGCGGATCCAACTTCCACTGCTCATGGCGGCGATCGTTGCATCGCCCGTACTCGCACAGCAGCAGAACCCGGCTGTCCAACCCAGACTTGAAGGGCAGGTCAGCCAACTCTCACCTGACCTGCTGTACACGGGTTGGCGGGCGCAGCAACTGCTCGGGCAGCCTGTTATGCGTAAGGGTGGAAATCGCATCGGCACCGTGCGCGACCTCATTATTGACGCGGATGGCCGTCTCGCGGCCATGGTGATGGAAGGGGGCGGCGCCCTCGGCATTCCTGATGCGGTTTATCGCATTCCGTGGGATGAAGTGGACCTCACACCCGGTCAGGATGGGGTCAGTACCGGGCTGGCAAACAACAGCGAGAAGCCGCAGTATGGTCTGTTCCCCGGAACGGAGGGAGTTCCTACTGCCCCGCGGGAGTTCCGGCTGACGGAGGTTCTTGGGGACTATGCTCGGCTGCAGACCGGCTATGGCTACGGCTATGTGTCCGATGCCGTGTTTGACAAGTCTGGCCGGCTTATTGCCGTGCTTATAGCTCGCGATGTCGCCTCCGGCGGCGGCACTTATGCTTTTCCTTACCCGGGCACGACCGGCCGGTGGGATCCCGCCGCCGGCTACTATGGCCTGCCGTTTGTGATGGATTCTCAGGCCCAGATGGCAGGACTTCGCGTCGATCCAACCAAATTCAAAGGCGCAGCGCTGTAACGAACTGCGCTACGGGTAAGGCTGGAATATGTGATCCGGCCTCAGGAGCATGGAAGCGTAGCGCGAGCGCCGAACTCATTTCTAGTCGCCTCTCAGCTGAGCTACCGGCATGGCCCACGCCAACAGTCGCCGCAGCTTGTGCTGCAACGTCTCCGGCTTCTCAGGATCTAAGAGATGGCTTGCCGCAAGTCTTTCCTCCACTGCATTGAGATGCGGGAGTGGAAGCGGATGAAGTGATCTCCCATATGGCCTCGACAGAATGTCGATGATTTGGATTGGGCTGTTCCCCTCGTCTTGCAAAGCATTCACCATTTCAATCGCAACACCAAAGTGCTCCGCGAGGAGATCGTTGCGGGCAGTGCGGATCGCTGCTCGCGAGGCATCCTCATTTCGCGCTCCGGGTCGAACCTCCACGGCAATGTCGCACTCAGTGTCGAGGCCCATAGAACGGTTGTTCAGGTTGGAGGATCCGACACGCAGGAAGCGGTCATCAACGATCATGATTTTGGCATGCACGTAAATCGGTGTTCCCCTCGCGTTCGCTGGGTAGACCAGGCGGAGCCGGCTCTTCCGATCCGCTCGGCGTAGGCGTCGGGTGACGAGCGCACGAGCCGTTCCCATTGCCTCCTCTTCAAGCCATCCCTCCGCTGTCAGAGGCGCGACAATGATGACCTCGGGCCCTCCAGTCTGTTCCAAACGGGCGGCCAATGCCTCGCCAATCGTGTGGGACGCAAGATACTGGCTCTCGATATAGATGGCCTCTTGCGCACTGCCGATTGCGCTGAGATAGAGAGCCTCGACCTCCCGTGCTTCGGGTTGCCCATCATAGGCGGGCTGAGTTCGGGCGATGCCCACCTCGATATCCGTGAGAGTGGGAGAGAGGGTCTCCGGCCAGATCTCCTCGTCCAATCCGGGCGGAGCGAGGTCCTCTCCGGTTGCATGCTTCCAGCGCTCGCGTGCCAAGTCACCGAGAGCTGATGCAGCCTCTGCGTCGACGGCAGCTGTCGCGTCGTGCCAGGGGGGCTGAGTGAAACCCCAAGGACTGGTCCGGCGTGGATCCTGTTCGCGATGCTCGCGAGTGTCCCACCGGCCGACCGTGATATCGATGCCGCCGCAGAATGCCAGCACATCGTCGATCACGGCGAGCTTCTGGTGGTGACATGCATCAGCCGGATGAACGTGATCGAGCCGAAAGTGGACCCGCTTGCTTGCCACCCAATCAAGGATAAACAGGGGTGTTGCACCGCGTCCGAGAGTTTGGAGCACGCCGACGTCCCATTTTAGGACGCGAATCTCCAACTCGGGCCGCGCCTTCACAAGGGCGTTCAGCAGCGGGCCGAGCTTGTCTGGCCACTCATCCTCTATACTCGGGTCGAGCCGAATACGCGTGTCGAAATCCCAGCCGATCAGGTAAATCGAGCGTTGGGCCTGGACCATCGCTCTCCGCAAGCTCGCGAAATAGGAGGCCGCGTCAATGATCAATGCAAGACGGTCCGCCTTGGCCATTCGCCAGCACGTTTCGCCCGGTTCCAAGATCGGCTTGTCCATCGGAGCACTCGTCAAGAGTTGCGGCGACACCGTTATGACCGGCCAGCCCCTCGATCGAAAAGTAATTCAACCGTGACCCGCAGGCACGAACAGCTGCCCGGGTTAAGCCTGACGCTCCTTATCGGCTCATGTTCCCCTCGAACTTAAACTCGGGTGCATTCTGAAGGTCCTCACGTGTCGTGTTGGCGACGACGCGGATCTCGCCTCCAGCCTCACGCATGAGAACGAGAGATCCGGGATCAGCCGCGACATTGCGTTCGCCTAGGCCCAGGAAGCCTCCAACCGAGATGATGACGGCTCGAATAACGCGTCCTTGATCGACGACGATGTCTTCAACCTCTCCGATTTCCTCGTTCTGCAGGTTGTAAACGTCCGCATCGAGGAGGTTCGAGGCGAGCATGTCGGCGGGCTGGACAGTATAGAATGTCAGTCGGACGGTGGCTGGGTCGACTGCGCGGATTCCGGGCTGCACCGGCGGGGAACTCGGTTGTTGCTGATTGGGAGCGGCTGGTTGGCTAGGGGCAGCTTGGTTCGGCTGCGGCGAGGGAGCTGGTGCCGTTGTCTGGGCCCGCGCTTCATTGAACGCCATTGTGGCTGTCGACACAGTTATCGCAGCAAGGAACATCGGCAGGGCGCCCGCACTCGTTTTGGAGCTCTGCCAGGCAAATCTAAACATTTCTACCTCCATGACTTCTCAAGTGGCTGGTTCTCGTTCCTGCGAGAGTGTAAGAACGGGTGTGGCGGCTGGCAGTTTTCACCTGTCGGCCATTCAAGAACATTTTACGTACGGCAACGAACTCAGGGCCTCGTTGCGTATTGCAGGCACCATGACAGGCTTTCGCCCCTCTTCTCGCCACCTGGACATAGGATCCGAGAGTCAATAGGTGCAAGCTTATGGTTTGGCTGGCGCCGACTACTGTCGGAGGGCAGCGAGTGGCGGCGCAGCGACCTCGTCACATACAAGCCGCCCATGCTCTGCTCGAAGGGTGCGGTAGCAGTCGCAAGCCTCGGCCTCGAGACCGGCGCGGTCCAGGATGACGATCCGACCGCGTCCCCGATGAAGCAGGCCAGTCTCCTCCATGCGTCCCATTGCGGTCGTGACGCCCGCTCGGCGGACGCCGAGGGCGCGCCCGAGGAATTGATGAGTTAAGGGCAGCTCGTTGCCATGGATCCGATCCTGAGCGAAGAGCAACCATCGAGCCAGCCTTTGCTTGAGCGTGTGCCGGGTATTGCAGACCACGAGTTGGGTGCTCTGCACCGTTCTTACTTGAATGTAACGCAACAGGAGGTGGTGCAACGATGGAATGCCGCTCAGCACTCGACGAAGATCTTCCGCTGTAATGCGCAGAGCCTCGCCTGGCACCTGTACAACGCATCTGTATGGCGTGCGCGCGCTTCCAAGAACAAGAGGTATTCCAACGAAGTCCATATGGCCGAGCGTTCCGACTTCCAGCATGCTTTGATCGCCAGATCGCGCTAACAATGACGCCAATCCTCGCTCAATGAAATAGGCATGCGCGATCGGCAGATTACGCTCGTGCAGCACCTGACGGCGCTTAAGAACCACTCGCTCCAGATAGGGCTGCAACTCCTCGAGTACTTCGGCCGGCAGAGTAGTCAGCAATCCATTCCTCAGCGGCATCTCGTCGAGCCGAACAAGGGGTGCATGAACGGACTTGAGCGAGGCAGCGGGCCTGAGAGGTCTTTGACTGCTAAGGCTAAGCTCTTGCGGTTGAACGAACATTTCCGGGCTCCCGTCTTAACGGTCAGGTTGGCGTTGGCTTCAGCTCAGGTCACTTTCGAAGCAACCTTGCATTGCCATAATGTCGTGGAAGGCAGGTGGAATTGGCAGTCGGGCGATACCGCAGGGCTGTCAGGTTTTCCCTGACCGCGACGTCGCTAATCCCTTTCAGGCGTGTCGGGTAGAAACGTGACATTGTAGGCTAGATGAGAGACCATTTAGAAAGGATGGCGCTTTGGTGTACCCAAACCAGCGGTGCCCGCCCTGGTTGCAGTTTCGGATCAAGGCCAGCATGATGTCTCGCAACGATCAGCTCCGTGCCGGATCGCGCTCGATGGATCAGAACCATTCAAATCCTCTGAGGCGCCGGCTCTGGTTGTCGCTCGGGTTCAGTCGACGACCTCTCCTGTCTCTTATGATCGCTGCCATCATTCCGCTCCTCTTGTTCGGCAGCTGGGTGGCCTACATCACTGCGACACAGCAGCGTGAGCAGGCGCGTCGACGGGCTTTCGAGACCGTTAACCAGGTCGCAGAACGAATTGCCGCCGAAATGGACGCGCAACTCCAAGTTGTTGAAACTCTTGCCGCCTCGGCCTCTCTCGACACACCGTCACTGCAAGGCTTTTACACGGAAGCCCAGCGCGTGAAGGCGACCCACCCTTTGTGGGAAACAGTCGAGCTTGCAGATCCTTCCGGGACCCAGTTAGTCAATCTCCTGCGGCCTCTTGGGGTGAGGCTTGGCCCAACGGCTGACCGGGAAAGCTTTGACGAAGTTCTCCGAACCCGCCAGTCCGCCGTGGGCGGCGTCGGTCCGGTCGGGCCAATCTCGGGCAAGCGCCTTGTCGCCATTCGTGCCCCCGTCATTCGCCAGGGGCAACTCATCTATATTATGACGATTTCGTTCATTCCGAACGCCATAAGCGAGATTTTCAAGAGTGCCGGCGTTCCCAATGAGTGGGTAGGCGCTGTCGTGGACGCGCGGGGCAACTTCATCGCCCGGACGCTTGCTCAGGATACAGAACTTGGACGTCCGGCGTCGCCCGGTCTGCGGGAGGCAATTCAGCGAGCTCCGGCAGGGTTCTATGTCGCGCCCACGTTGGAGGGGGTCGAGGTGGAGACCTTCTATCGGACGCTTCCGAAAACCGGTGATTGGTCCGTTCATCTCGGTGTGCCAAGCGAGGTCTTGAACACTCCGGTATCTAGATCCGTGTACATTTTGGCGAGTGGTGGATTCGCGAGCTTTTTGCTCGCGCTGGTTCTCGCATCGCTTATGGCACGGGATATCGCACAGCGCAGGCAAACTGAGGTGGAACGTACCGAGCTAGCACTCGCTCTCAGCGAAGAACGGGGTGCTGTCGCCGTTGAGGCAGCAGAACTAGGAACCTGGCGGTGGGAGCTTGGTCGCGGCAAGTATTTTGGCTCGGAGAGATGCTGGGCTCTGCTGGATTTGCCGAGAGGGCCTGATTCCAACCCCGAAGAGAGCGTTCCGACTGAGCGCTTCCTTGAAACCATACATGAAGATGATCGCCCCACAATTCAAACTGCCGCACAGCGCTGCCTCAGAGATGGCTCTACGCTCAACACTGAGATCCGTGTTGAACGGCGGGATGGCAGCCTTCACTGGATCAAGGTTACCGGGCGTGCACTCAATGCATCGGGTGGTCACCAGCCAGTCATCCACGGAGTGGTCGCCGACATCGAGCCCGAAAAGCGAGCTCAGGCAGAACGTCTTGATCTTCTGCGACGTCTCGCCGAGGCGCAGGAGAACGAGCAACGTCGCATCGCACGTGAACTCCACGATCAGGTCGGTCAAACGGTCACCGGTCTGTCGCTGGGACTGAAGGCCCTCGAGCAGAACGTCGAGGCGACGAGCATCTTAGAGCAGGTACGCTGGCTCCAATCGCTGACGGCCGATATCGGACGTGATATCCATCGCGCAGCAGCGGACCTTCGACCGACAGCTCTCGACGATCTTGGCCTTCGAGAGTCTCTAATCGCATTCACTTCCGATTGGGGTGAGCGCTTTGGCATCAAAGTGGACACTCACTTTGTCGGTGTGGACGAGCAGCTACCCCCGGAAGTTGGGACAGTCGTGTACCGAGTGGTGCAAGAAGCATTTACTAACATTCTAAAGCACGCGAATGCCAACAATGTAAGCGTAGTCGTTGAGCGCCGGGGGCAAAAACTCCGGATCATCATTGAGGATGACGGGGTGGGATTTAACCCTGATGAGCCCGGTGGAATGTCTGCGGTAGAAAGTCGAATCGACGGGCCGCCGCTAGGCCTCTCGGGCGCCAAAGAACGCTTGACGCTGGTCAACGGCACCCTGGAGATCGAGTCGGCTCCTGGCGAGGGAACAACCCTCTTCATCCAAATCCCGCTTTCGCATTATGAGCTGAGGCCATGACCCAGATCCGAGTCGCCCTTGCGGATGATCACCCCGTCGTACTTGCTGGAGTGAGAGCTCTCCTTCAAGCGGCTCCGGAAATTGAACTCGTCGGAGAGGCCACAAACGGGGCCGCTGCTCTCCAGATGATATGCGACAAGCTACCCGACGTGGCAGTGATCGACATCTCAATGCCAGACTTGAACGGCATTGATCTGGCAAAGCGGGTTGCATCATCCTGTCCCGACGTGAAACTGCTGGCCCTGACTGTTCACGAAGACCGAGCGTACGTCCAACCTCTCCTGCAGGCAGGCGCCCGGGGGTATCTCCTGAAGCGCTCTGCCGCAGAAGATCTCGTGCGGGCGATCCGAGCCGTGGCAGCCGGAGGCATCTACTTGGATCCTGCCGTTGCAGACCGGGCGCTGTCCAATGCAGCCCGTGGGAGCAGGGGCGGAGCGATACCATCCGATGACCCGGAAGCACTTAGCCAGCGTGAGACTGAAGTGTTGAAGCTGACTGCTCAGGGCTACAGCAACAAGGAAGTTGCCGCGCGCCTCAACATCAGCGTTAAAACAATCGAGACTTACAAGGCGCGGGCGGCCGAGAAACTGGGATTGCGAACACGAGCCGATATCGTGCGCTATGGAGCTTCGCAAGGCTGGCTTATAGATCTCAGTCATGACTGAAAAGTAGGTACCACGCTCGCCTTCCGTTGACCTCAGGTGGTGTGACGATGTTGATCCGGACTACGCGAGGTAGGTTCGAGCCTCGGGTTCACGATTCGGATGAAACCTCCCCGATCGCAGGCGGCGGAGCTACCGGCGAGCTGCGCTCAAGATATGCAGGTACAGGATATCCAAGCCGATCTTCCGGGGCTCAAGATTGCGTGCCACACTCCTGCCTGCCGCTAACTGGGGCGGATCAACCCGCCTCCTTGGGCGCCTATTCTCCCGCAACTCTGGATCCACCGGCCGGAACTCCCCTCGAGAAACAGAACCTTATACCTCTGAAGCGCCTCCAGCCGGCGCACACTGATCATCCGGGATAGAGGATCTGCCTCGTTCGCAACCATCTGGCTTGGTGCTACAAGCAATGTTCTCGATACGCTCAAGTTCGCGTAGAACCCAGCGCTTGGCTCTTGTTTGCCGTCTCATCGGACGCTCCTTCGATGATGCCGTTCAAAGGGCAACGCGTCGATTGAGAGCTGGTTGTCTATCATATTGCGACTGACCGCGCGTCTCAGTACGGGCGCGGACCGAGATCATTTGGCTGCCAGATGACGCCAGATCAATTGAGGACCATCCTTCTAGAAAGAAGTGGTCACACTGTGGCCTGACGGAAGGATAGGTATCAATGATTAACCGCGCAATACGTTTTGAGGCGCGGCCGAGTAACGGTGCTGTGACGTTGTGCATCGAATTCGGTGACGATGCACAAGTGACCATGGCGCTCGAACTCGCCGAAGTCGAGGAGTTGCTTAGGGCAATCGACGGAGCTTTGGGAACGTCGAACAATGGCGGACACTCTATTGTACCTGTGGATCACTAGCGCACTCGCTCGGAACGCGAGTGCATCGTTATGAGGAGCAGGTCTAAACTGGCGCACGATCCGATTAATCCATTGAACAAATGTGCTCGTCAGAAGATGAGCATCGATTGCCTTCCCAAGCTGTATCGCAATTCAGGATCTAGTGCTCCTGAAGAGCTAAGGGGTGGAACCTGCTGCAAGTGTATCCCGAAGTGACTTCAGCATGTTGTGGTAGCACCGCACCGTGAGCGAGATGCGCCCACATGAGAGCAAATGGACATTGGCGTCTTTATTGCGGGCCAAGCTCGCATTTGCGCCTGATACCCTTCAGCCGAGCAACATTTTGATACCCAGTACTGCCAATGCACCGACCAAGCAGCTGAGTAACACGCGCAGCTCCGTCGTTCTGTTAGTGATACTCCGCACCCGCTGGGCTGCCTGCGCCGCCGTCATGGTGGAGCCATTCATGCATGAGCATAGGATGTAATGAGCATCTCCCTCGGTGAGGTCGAAAAAGCTGACGGCGTCTCCGAAATTGTCGCTCTTTAAGCCAATTGCGCGAAGTACAGGATCCTCAAAGGCGACCGTGAGCGGTGAATTATCAGAGCGCATGCACGGACGCTCGCTAGGGGAGGCAAGCTCAATCTCCCCCAAAGTACTCAGGCAGCGCTGTGGCTCCCGATCCAAGCGCTCGGCCCAAAGCTCCAGACGTGCTTTAGACGTCAGTTTCATCGGCCGGCCTTCACTAACGTCCGCGAGGGTGTGGAGTTGGTTCCTCCATCGGTGTTCCATAGTCTCCCTCCAAGTGGAATGGGCTTGTCGCAGATCATGGCCCGCTCGCGTCAGAGGCACTCGCCTTCGGCTAAATGCGAGTACTAGGGCTTGAGCTGTGCTAACCCGGTTATGAAGAGACAATCCTTGCTCCCGCTTCGGGGTGGCTGCGATGGCCTGCTCTAGGAGCGTTACCGTACTGAGTCTGGTCCTCCGGATCGCCGCCCGCGTGATAGTTTACAAGAGTCCATGGCATCATGAACGCCCAAGAATCCCGCTACGGCACGGATGCTGCGTCCTTTCGGTCGAATGGTCCGCCGAACGGAGGATAAAGTGAGCTTCACCGGCCCCGATGATGCCCTCCAGCTCTTCGGCATCACCCTGATTGGCGTGACCCCAGAGAACGGTCGTAAGCTGCTTTTGACCGCAGTCATCATCCTCATCATTGTTATAATCTCGCGTCTCCTCCATGCCCTTGTTGGGCGGGCCGCCCAGGACGTGAGCCGGCTTCGGACCCGGTTCTGGATCCGACAGGCAGCGAATATCCTCATTGCTCTTGTGGCCGTCATGGCGCTTGTCTCGATCTGGTTTGACGATCCGGCCCGGCTTACGACTGCCATCGGGCTGGTCACTGCGGGCCTAGCCTTCGCTCTTCAACGCGTGATCACTGCGATCGCCGGCTATCTCGTGATCTTGCGCGGCAGGACGTTCAATGTCGGTGACCGGATCGTCATGGGCGGGGTGCGCGGGGATGTGATCGCCCTAGACTTCATGCAGACCACTATTATGGAGATGGGGCAGCCGCCGGCAGTTCAGAATGCTGACCCAGCCATGTGGGTGAAGGCGCGTCAATACACTGGTCGGATCGTAACCGTGACGAACGCAAAGATCTTCGACGAACCAATTTACAACTACACGCGCGACTTTTCGTTTCTCTTCGAAGAAATCACAACTCCGATCAAGTACGATGCTAACCGCGCCCGCGCCGAGGCCATTCTGCTGGAGGTGGCACGACGGTACACCATACCCTTGGTGAGGATGAAGGAGGCTGAGAAGAAGGAGCTGCAACGCCGCTACTTCATGCAGAATCCCGAGTTCGAGCCGCGCGTATACTGGCGCATGACAGACAACTGGTTGGAGCTGACGGTACGCTTCGTTGCTCAAGACCACGGGGTGCGCGAGCTTAAGGATGCGATGACTCGGGATATTCTGGTCGCGTATGAGCAAGCCGGAATTGGGATTGCATCAGCCACTTTCGAGGTGGTGGGAGTGCCGGCGCTCACCCTGCGCCTTCCGGCGGACCGGATGTGAATGGCATGACAGACGGATTGCGGAATGACAGGCAGGCAGGTGAGCATGGCAGCGAGGCTGAAGTGTGTTCTAGACGATCATAGAGCTTGGGATGGCCATATAGCGGGTGGGTCGGGAAACGCTCAACGGAAGGATTGCGGCAAGATCTCGATCCGACCCTGCTAGTTACGAGATTGCTGAGCTTGCGGCAAACCTGACCCCACATACCAAGCCTTCCGGTTCGAAATTCATGTTAATTGTAGCATCAACGTCAGATAGGATCCGTTCAAGGAAAGATGTCCCGAACCCTCGTTTCGTCGGAGTGGCTACGAGCGGACCCGCACGTTCAGCCCAACTGAGGCGGACTTGACCGGCACAAATCGACCAAGTGACTGCTAGGTGTCCCTCCGGGACGGAGAGCGAACCGTATTTAGCTGCGTTAGTCGCGAGTTCGTGAAGGGCGAGAGCAAGGGCCTGACTGAGCTTGGGCTCTAAGCCGATGTGTGGGCCTTTGATCTTAATACGAGCCGTTCCATAGGGCTCCAGTTCAGATTCAACCAAGCTCCTCAGATCGACCGCCTGCTGGCGCAGCTCCCCGGCAAAACGGGTCGTTGCTATTAGCGCCGCAAGTCGCCTGTTGATCTTGCGGGCCTTCTGGGGAGAAGTCTCAAGGGTGTGGCTGACGATTGCTTGCGCGACAGCTAGCGTATTGTTCAAACGACTCTGGAGTTCTTTGTGCAGGAGCGTTCTCCACCCCTGCTCGTGCCGCAGGCGGCAAAGGGCACGCCTGTACCGTTCAGCGACCCAAAGAATCATGATGGATGAGAAAACATAAAGAGAGAGGTTCACAATGTGGGCCGGTGATCTCACAGCAAAGGCGAACTCGGGTGGCATGAAGGCCCACAAGCTGAGAGCTCCGCCTAACACTAAGCAAAGCAGACCGCTCGGCACTCCAGCGATGAGCGTTGCCACGAGAACTGCAGGAAAGTACGTGGTGAACGGGGCTAGCTCCGCCGGCGACCACCACCCGAATGCGAGACGGGCCAAAGTGGCTAACAAGACGCACGTGACAGCTACAGCGTAGGCGGTTGGCGAATGTGGTCGCATAACCGGTGCAAACCAATCCTCCGCATTCGCTGGAAGTGCAGCACTATCTCCCAATATGGTGCTCTCGGAAGACGCAGACACTTGCCCGTCGGCTGGATGTCGATCAGCCGACGTCGTGAGCCCCTGACGCAACAGGGCCGGCGTTGGCGGAGTAGGATCCTCCTGTGGGCGCTGGTGGGTCGAACCTTCAGCATTGTACAGCTCCCGTTCGTCCCTCCGCGCTCGTCGGAGCTCGACATGGGAGAGGGCTAGGGCGGCGGCGTTCGCAAGTGCCTGCAAAAGGTCCAACTCGGGAGGCGGGATCTCTCGTAACCGAGACCAATACGCCCCGACTGCTGCGATCGGATTATCCTTCCCGATCGGCACCATTGCCAAGCTGCGAACGAACGTTGGCTTATATGCGTCGTGCGGGATCCGGGCGTCAGCATAGATGTTAGGAATGATAACACCTTGCCCGTTGATCATGCACCATCCAGAAATGCATGCTTCCATTGGGAAGCGCTTGCCCTTCCATAAGGGCGAGATTGCGTCTTCCTCCGCGTAATAGCAGCGGTCACCATCCCGCAGCACAAAGGTGACGCCATCGGCGTGCAGGAGGGCACGGGCTGCTTGGGTGATGATCTCCATCACCTCTTGAGAGGAGATGGAGATTGCGAGTCTCCGAAGGACAGCTTCAAGACCAGCCAACTCGGACTTGTCGGCTCCCAACAATGGGAACCGGGCAACATCGCGGTTTGGGGGGTCTGATCCAACCATAGTGGAAACCACGTGTTGCAGCCGGCCACATGCGGCGGGCCCACTGTAGGCTTGAGTTGTCACTATGCCAAGCTACTTGGGTGCCGCCTGTTCTTGGTCGGCGTGCGACACCGATCTGTGCAGCTGGGTGGCCCCAAGCGTAAGCAGGAAAATGCTCGACGGCCACTTCCTTCTTGGCACCCGCAGTAGCTGCCAAGGTGCTGCTTCTAGGCAGGAGTTCGAACTCCGGGGGAGACCGGCTCAGATCCTATAGTTCTGACCGGGTGGGATGTTCCATCAACGCCTGAGCTAGCCGACAGGCGGATAAGGAGCAGCAGGTATGTCCACTTGCTGTGGCTCGTCCTGCTGAGGTAGTGCGCCTGGATCGGCTAGCGGAACATCGGCCGGCTCGTCAGTCCTGGGCAACTCGGGAGAAGGAGGAAAGACTGGTTTGGAGGCCGGCGTTGCTGGCGCACCGGGCTGTGGCATGTCCGACATGGCGGCTTCCGTCGATCTGCATTGGTAACTCTGTAAGTCACTGCTAGCCGCTTGCGTTCCATCGCTGTCTGAGCACCGCGACCACCTTCCCTACCCTGGCTCCATACAGTGGTTACGCCATGGCTCCCCAACATGCAAAGTGGTAGCCACAACGACCAAGGGAGGCTGTATGCGGCCGCCATCGGAGGTTGTTCCACACGGGTGAGCGGCGCAGCTTCGTGATGAGATCGTGCGGCCTGAATATCTCTGCAGCGCCGCAAAGCTGAGGATCAGACCCCGGGTCATGACGGCAGGTTGCTACTCCACCAGACCATTCCGCCTCTCGGCGAGGACCAGAGACGATCGAGTCAGGGAGCCGATAACAACGCTTTAAGAATTCGTTCCCAGCCCTAACCCATCAGCCCAATTATCTTAAGCTCAAGGTTTACCCTTCGGCACGATTTCGGACCTTTGTATAGGTCTGTAACATTCCTGTAGTGCCTCTGAAGCGGAAAGATACGTTTCGGCTCCTCTCGCCCTTACTGAGTGCCTGGGGGCGGAACGAAAGGCACGTCATCCGGTGCCGGCCCCTTGTGGTCAGCCGGGCTCCCATCCTCCGGAACGGGATCAAGCTCTGGAAGCTCTGGTAAGGGCCCAGGTATATCGAACTCCTCGGATGACGGATCTTGGGGCTTTGCTGTTCCTGACATATGGCGTTCCTCCATGACCTTCCCATTGGCAAAGCGCCACGCAAGCTGCGGTTCCATCCAGCTTTGGGCATCCTCGAGAGGGGCATGTCCGAACTGTAATGAGCCATTTCGCGCTAAGGATGATGCGTCCTTTGAGGCATGTTCCACCTAGCAGCCTCATCACAAGATTGGGCGGTCGTCACTGACGTGGGACAGCATGCAATGTCAGTGGTGCCGTCCGCCCACACCTTGCGGCGGATAAGCCGGAAAATTCTCGACCTCGATCCTACCTCTGGGTAGAGCATGGGGGTAGATTTCCTGCAGCCATGCGATCAATTTCTCACGGATCTCGCAGCGCAGGTCGAACGCCGCCCCTGATGATGCAGCACTCATGAGCCCCCGCAGTTCGACGGTCCCTTCCTTAGCGTCGGTCACCTGCAGGGCCGCGACATCCCCATTCCAGAGCGGGGATTCCTTCAGCAGCTCAAGAAATCTGGCTCGCACTGCCTCGACTGGGGTGGAGTAGTCCAAGTACCAGTGAACGGCTCCGATGATTGAAGTCGATTGCCGGGTCCAGTTCTGGAAGGGCTTCTCCATGAAGTAGGAAAGCGGGACAACCATGCGGCGCAGATCCCACAGCCTGATCACCACATAGGTGGTCTGAATCTCCTCGACAGTTCCGAACTCGCTCTCGACCAGCACTTCGTCGCCAAGACGGACGGGCTGTGTTACCGCGAGCTGGACGCCTGCAATGAGGTTCGACAACACGGGCCGCGCCGCTAAACCGATAGCAAGCCCCGCGACACCTGCCGAGGCGAAAAGGCTGACCCCGTACTGCCGCACCGCAGGGATCGTCATCAGAATGGCAGCCAGTGTCAGAAAGCCGAGGCCGAAGACGATTGTTCTTCGCAGAAGACGCACCTGAGTCAGGATCTTGCGGCTGAGCATGCTGTCTTCGGAGCCCTTCAGCGCATGCCGCAGGTAGTACTCCGAGGCTGTGTTAACAATGGTGATGGCGCCCCAGCCCAGGAATATGATGAAGCCGAACAGCAGGCCCCACTCAACCAAGTCGTGACCCACCACCCGCTCAGGCAGTCCCTGCAAGGTAACTCCGAGGCCGACCACGAGCACACCTAGCCGCGTTGGCGGGCCGATCCTCTTCAGCAGTCTACTCGCGAACTCGGCCAGCCTGCCCCGCAGCACCAAGCGTAGGGCATTCATAACAACAGAGTGAAGGAACAACAGCAGGAAGGCCACTACGGCCAAGACCGCGAAGCCGGTCAGCCAGTTCGGCCACAAAGCCTGCCATTGCGCCATGGCGCTCGATATCGTCAGCATGATGTCTCGCATGGGGACGCAACGCCAACCTGGTGTGTGTGTTCCGACGAATGATATCGGATCCTGAGAAGGGCTTCTCTCACCTTGATGGACACCTTCGAACCCGCGGCAATTCCCCTCATTCCAAGACAACTCCGAAGCGAGTGGGAAGCCCCTCAGCGTTGGCATTGCAGTAGACTGACGCAGCAACACCAAGATGCTGCACCTTATGGCGGGTAACGCTATGCGCCTTGCCGAAGGAGAATCCGCAGGTTTGCCATGCCAGTTCCAATTTGTCCCGGCAGAGCGAGCTGAAGCGCGTACTCACCCTTACATCATGCCTTTCGCTCGGCGGATCGGTCATTCGCATCGACTTGGCGTTCCACCGTCGCACTAAGCCGCTGATAAAGGCCAAGGCCAATGATCAGGAGTGTGGCGGCAACGAGCAGCAGAGTCGGATAAAGCAGCTGTGTCACGTCTCTCGCACTAACGCGGAACACCGTCACCAATGCCTCAAGGAAAACCGCTATGGCGATGGTTGAAATGAACTTGGTGAGACTCCTGCGCGCCTCCGACGCGATCCGGCGCTCGCGGCCGTTCAGCACCTCCTCCTCGATGAGGAACTTCGCGACATCGAACACGGCAATTGAGATGATCACGTATCCTACGGTCCCGAGCAGCGGATCCTCGAGAAGTGCTCCAGGGCTCACAATGGCAACTCCGAGGCGCCAACACCCGAACGCAATGAGGCCAAGAGCAAGCAGCATCAACACAAGGCCGGCGATGCCGAACATTAGACGGGACAGAAAATGCATCAGGTTTGTACTCCAAGCAGTGCGCGAGGCCGTGCCGGTTCCCACCGTTGCGTAGATGAAGGTCACTCCGAGCTCCAGTAACGTGCCTAGTGCCGTCCGGTCTTGGCGCACAGAACCTCGGTCCAGCCGTCGTAGCACGCTCCAACCCGAACACGTGCGCAATAGAGATCAAACCTTCAGCACGTAGCCTCTTAGTCGCGACTGTCGCATCCATCTGGTTCGGATCTTTGATCTGAGGCCTTCTCAATTCCTCATGATGCTAGCTTGTTGTACTTTCCGTCTTTCCAGACGTTGATGTTGTACTTTGGTTCTTTTATATCGCCCTTTTCATCGAAGCTGATAGGGCCGAGAACAGTGTCGACGCTCCCGCTCCGCAATGCTTTTGCGACAACTCGTGGATCCGTGCTGTTTGCCTCATCTATGCCGGCAGCGATAGCCTGGATCGTAGCGTAGGAGAAGAGGGAGAAGCCCTCCGGCGCGAATCCAGCTTGTTGAAACTGCTCTAATGCCTTTCGTGCCGCCTCACTGTCGCGGTTGTCAGAAGGAAAGGTAAAAATGGTTCCCTCGCCCGCTGGACCAGCAACGGATGTGAACTCCGGCGTAGCGATGCTATCTCCAGTGATCAGTTGAAACTTGTAATTCTGGTCAGCGGCCTGACGCTTCATTAAACCTGCCTCGGTATGATACCCGCCGAAGTAAACAACATCGACTCCTTCTGCCCTCAGGCGATTGATCACGGCCCTATAGTCCTTGTCTCCTGGATTGATGCCATCGTAGAGCACCTCCTGGACGCCTGCTTTGTTCAAGGAGGATTTCACGACGTCGGCCAATCCCTTCCCATAAGCGCTCTTGTCGTGAAGAATCGCGATCCTCTTGGATCCAAACCTCTCCCGGATCCAAGGGCCAATGAACTTGCCTTGCGCATCGTCGCGACCGTACAGCCGCATGATGGTCGTCCAGCCCTTCTCTGCTGCATCATCCGTCAACTTGGGGGCACTGGAAGCTGGGCTCATCATGAGGACGCCGGCTTCTGCGTAAACCCCGGCAGCTGGGATTGATGATCCGGAACAGGCATGGCCATTGACGAACTTGATACCCTCAGAGACAATCCGGTTCGCAACCGCTACTGCCTGTTTTGGCTCGCAAGCATCGTCAAAAATGGCGATCTTGAGGGCCTTCCCGTCGACACCACCACTCTTGTTGATTGCTTCGGCTGCAAGCTCAGCGCCGCGTTTGATCTGTTCCCCGATCGTGGCAACCGGGCCGGTCATCGGCCCGGCGACGGCAATCGTAATATCTTCAGCCTTCGCAATCCCGATCTCGGCCGCAAGTGTTACGGCAGAGGCGAATATCCACGATCCTATTTTCATCGCAGCACTTTCTTCACATGATGATATACAAATCGGCGGATTCCCGAGTCCAACGCCCTTAGCGCCAAGCCTACGATACGAAGGCGCACGGGAAATCGACTATTCTTTGAGATTACGCCAGAACAGCATTCTTAGTTTTGGATCCCCTGTCCAAAGTGAGTCCTCAAGCGAACCAAGTTCACAATGCGGGAGAGGCGGGATCGCGCAGCCGGCTCCAAAATGCCCAGCACTGCCCCGCAAGACTCGCACTTGGTGCTGAGCACCTCGGAGCATTGAGGAGGTGATTTTGGCTGGCAGCTTGATCCGCGCGATTACACCGTGTTTTGCCCCTACTTCGGCCATCACGAGTTTTTGTGTTCACCTCCGTTCAGAAGCTTTCGGCGAGCCGGAACCGGCGGCGCGCACGCGGTCTTTCCCTGTTGTTTGTGTTGGGCTGAGCCATGATGACAGACGATCTTGAGAAGAAAGCCACGGTTCTGCTGGTGGAGAGTGAGCCTTCGGTTCGCACAGGTGTGACGGCCTCCCTGATTAAGGCCGGCTTTGCGGTGATTGAAGCTGAGGATCCTGAGGAGGCATGGACCACCCTAGAATCTCGGCCCGAAGTGGGCGTTCTCCTGGCTGATCTTGACCTCAACTCAGGAGCTGACGGGCTGGATCTGGCTAGAAGGGCCCACGACCGGTGGCCGTCGCTGGGGCTGGTGATCATATCGAGTCATGTCCGGCATCTGCATCCTGCCGACATTCCCGGGGACGGCTGCTTTCTGCCACGTCCAGTGCCGGTGGATGTGCTGCTGCAGGAGATTGGCACAGCCACGCGGAGCTAGATACCGACGAGATCTCAACGCGGAGGTGGAGCTGCACATTGTTCGGTGAAGATCACGGGCGATCAGCCCGGAGCTGGTATCCGCCACAATCGCTACTCGAGCACTCATGCCATTGTTCAGGCAGCAGCGCTGATCGGGCGCCATACAACTGGTACCAGGAAGAAACGTTAAGCTTTAGGCCAAGTCCGGCGCCATTGGCTCGGCGAAGAGTGCGGGCCTGCTTCCAAATGGGAGCGGCCGTGGATTGTGATCTGCCCGGGGTACAGGCAACAGAGCCCTCCTGTTGCAATTCGAGCAGGGTCTCCTTGAGCGGGCCGGACAGGCTGCAGATCAGAGGAACTCTGACCTAACATGATCTGTTCTGCTTCGGTCCGCTGCGGCAGCTGCACTTCAACATAGTGCCGGTTCAGGTTCCGTGGCGATCGTCAGGATGTGATTGAGGTCTCACATGCACCAATATTACAAGCATAGTCCTTCGATCGCACCGGAGGTCCGCACCATGAACCCTGGCATCTTGATCATCAGCTATTCCGGCCATTTACTGCTTGGCTGTCTGTTGGACAACCCGATACCTGTGCAGCCTTGACTATTATGCTCAGGCTGATGACACGCTGGGCGATCCGCTCCCTGGCCGGGATCCTCACCGTTGGGGTGCTTGTCACCTTCATGGAGAGGCGATTCAGGCAGGCACGAAGGCAACTCATCAGCCGAAACGACGAGTTCCGGCCTGAGCGGCCCATGCGCCTCTCGCCTCTGACGAAGGCGGCACATCACGGGTCAGGTACCAACGGGGGCCATAGCGGCCACCGCCTCCTCGCCGATGGCCCTACGGCCCTCGCGGCGCGCCTTGTGCTCGTGCGGTCTGCGGTCAACACGCTCGACCTGCAGTACTACGCCTGGCACGACGATCTGGCCGGCCGCCTCATGGCGCGGGCGGTGCTTCAGGCGGCTGAACGCGGCGTGCGCGTGCGCATTCTGCTCGATGATCTGCATGCCCACTCGACCAAGAGGCTTGTGCGCGCGCTCGCGGCGCATTCGCAGATTACGGTGCGGGTCTACAACCCGTCGGTGACGCGCCGCGCCTATTTTCTCAACTGGTTGTTTTCCTTCCACCGTCTGAATCGGCGCATGCACAACAAGGCGCTGGTGGTGGACGGCAGCGCCGCAGTCATCGGCGGACGCAACATCGGCGATGTCTATTTCGGCTTGGCGGCCAACATGAACTTTCGCGATCTTGACGTGCTGACCATCGGGCCTGCGGCGCAGGCGGTGGAGGCGTCGTTCGAGCGGTTCTGGGCCAGCGAGCTCGTCATGCCGTCAGCGGCATTTGGTGTGGAGGAACATGGGAAAGTGGCTGAGGTCGCGCGCATCCTGGCTCAATTGGACTGCAGCATCGAAGACTGTCTGCGCCGACGCCGCCTAGCTGGAGGATCACGACACGGCACCGACGGGATGCTTGCCGAACGCGTTCCCGACTTGGATTCGCTCCTGTCCAACCTAATCTGGGCGCCGGCGACCGTGCTGGATGATGCACCAGGAGGAGATGCAAAAGCAGGCAGACTGCAACAATCGCTCAGGAATGCCCTCCGCAATGTCCGTGCCTCGCTGGACATTGAGAGCGGCTACCTGATTCCTGATGACGAGGATCTGACATGGTTCCGGCTGCTAACTGCGCGTGGGGTGTCGGTTCGGGCTGTGACCAACTCCTTGGGTACCAATGATGTCCTGCCAGCCCAGATCGCCTATGCCCGCCGCCGCCGCAGCCTGATCACGGCCGGCGTCGAGCTGTACGAACTGCAGCCGGACGCCAGGGTTCGCCGTGCCCTCTCCCTGTTGGGGAGCTCGGGCGGCGCCGGCCTGCACGCCAAGCTCATGCTTGCCGACGGGCGTCTGGCTGTGATCGGCTCCTACAATCTCGACCCGCGTTCGGCGGAGTACAACACGGAGCTGGTGCTGCTGATCGAGGGAGAAGCCTTCGCCCAGGAGCTTGCTACGATTATGAGGCAGGTGCGGTCGCCGTCCCAAAGCTATCGCGTCGAGCTGCGCCGGGGCCGACTGGTCTGGATCGGTGATGCCGCCGTGTTGACCCGGGAGCCGGACACCACGCTGCCGGCGCGGCTGCTCGCGGTGGGCATGCGTATCCTTCCGGTCGAGTGGCTCCTGTAGGCTGCCGCTCTGCCGACGGCTCCGGCGATGCCCTGAGAGATCTCGGCCCGGCCGGGCCGAGATTGGCGACCCTGGCCTGACAGACCTCTACTCGAGAATTTTCACAATGCGCCGGGAATCCGGCTCGACGAGAATGACACTGTCCTCGACTACTACGTAGCGATACGACCGGAGCTCCGGCACGTCGACGGTGCTTGGAATCGGCCTCAACTCCACGCATTGCGGCACGGTCGCCCCCTCGTGGAATACGGCCGAGGCATCACTGCGAAGGGTCTTGATGACGGTAGTCTCCTCGTCCTGCGAGAGGCTCAGCGAGCCCGATCCTTGGGAGGTCCCGAGGCTTGCCGTTGTGGCGCCCCGCTCGATGACTTCCACAACCTTGCGGGTCTTCGGGTTCACAATCACGATCTGATCCTTGACTACCACATAGCGATAGTCGCGGTACGCTGGAACGATCTCCACAACGTCGGCCGGCACTGGACGCAGGTTCAAGTCCTGAGGGACGCTCACGCCGACTGAGATCGAAAAGCTGACATTCTCGACAGACTTAACCTCCCGAGCGGTGAACGACTGCACAACACGCGACTTCTCCTCGCTTGAAAGCTTGATAGAGGTCGAGCTTGCGGCATCGGCGCCGGTGTCCTGCTTTTGAGGGGAATTCGAGGACTTCTGCTGCGTGGTGGCGGACGAGCGGCTGGTCTCCACGGGGGTAGTCTCCGTGGTCGTGGCCGGACCAGCCCTGTTGCTCTCGGTGCTGGTCCCGCGCGCTGTTCCCGAGGTCGGCATCCTCTGCTTGGTCTTGCCGCTGGTGCCATTATCATCGCTGGCGCTGGCGCTGGTGCTTGGGGATGTCTTCTGGTCGCCATTGCCGTTCTTGTCGGCGGCGCGCTTGCGGGACTTGCCCTGCCCCTCCCCATCGGACGCAGTTGTCTTCTTCGTAGCATCAGAGCTGTTGGCCTTGCCTGCGTCTTGAGCCTGTGTCGCGGACGGCTGCTCCGAAGCTTGGCGGCGGGCTTGTTCGGTTGGTGACCCGTTCCGCTCCCCCCCAGCCTCCGTGGTCGGCGTCTTCTGGTCGGATCCGCTTGCGGGCGCACCTGCCGAGGAGTTCGCCTTTCCGGAATCAGGTTGAACCCTGTCGGCCGAAGGGCCGCTGGTCTGCGGAAGTTTGGTCGGTGCTGACCCTTGCGAAGCCGCTCCACTGGGCTTGGCATGCGCGCCGTCGGATGCCGCCTCCGGAATCGGCTGTTTCTTTGCGGCCGGCGCTTCTTGGGCGAACGAGGAGGATGACACGGCGGCGGCAAAGGCGGCGACAGTCGAAAGCAGAATTTTATGCATGAGAAACCTTCCACATCGGTTGAGGTGGGCAAGCCCAAGGCTTGCCCGATGCTGGAAGAGGCGGGTCTGCAAACCACAGTCGCGGTGTGGTGCCCGTTGCTGCGTTGTCCTATCAGTCCGGGGGTATTCGCAGCCCGCCTCCGCGTGTGATGGGCTTAGACGTCCCAGAAGCCGCCGTCGCCGATGTCGTCGCCAATGTCGCCGAATTCGGGCTCCTCAATGATTTTGTCGCCGTCGCTGTCGTAGGAGGCATAGACGCCATCGTAGAACTCATCATTCGACAGCCTGTTGTCGTCGTTCACATCCCACTCGTCGAACGCCTTGTCGCCGAAGCGGGTGTTAAAAGCTGTGGCATCGTCTCCTAAGCCGGTTTCAAACTCGCTTTCCGTCAGACCCAGATCGTCGTTTTCATCCCATGCGTTGAAGATGCCGACCTCTTCAAAGTTCGTCCGGAACTCCTCGCTCGTTAATCGCGCATCTGCATTCGCGTCCCACTCGCTGAATTCCGCAGCGCTCACGGGAGCCGCGAGCAGCATCAGACCAACGGCGCACACTCCGACACGGGAAACGTTGCTGAACAGTTTCATAGACCAATCTCCTTTGCTTAGTGGGGGCTGAGCTAAGGTGCGCAAGACATCGTCGCGTCACACCACTCAGACACTAGAAATGCAACGAGTGATTTCTCTGCCGGTTCGATCTTTAGATTGTACAATAGCGTACTTGGCTCGATATATGGGAGAAAGCACTCAAGTTTTACGCGGTTCGCGTGCCACTATATGAAGCCTAAGGCGCGCTATATTTGCCAGTGTCTCTAACCAGAAAAGAGTCGGTTCATATTGGACCCAGTTGAATTCCCCTCATGGTGAAGCGGATTCAACCGTCGTCTCTGGTCTGCGATAACCTTCCGGGCAAGAAGCGTGAGCAGCTTTGGTCGGATCCGCCCTCGGGCTCATTCGGCAGAAGGCATAGAGGCCTTGGCCTCCCTTGAGATGGCAGTCGGCCGGCGTGCAAAGCGCTCGACGGCGCTGATGAAAGGGGCTGTACGAGAAGGAAAGCTGGAATGTTAGCAAGCGCCGTCACAATGACAGCAACCCATCGGACGCTCGAGACATCATCACGAGAGGACGGACCTCCGCCACCTTGTCTGGCCTCGGTCTTGCGATGGAATGGGCCCTGTGGATCTCCGACAACACCAAGATCAGGGACCGGCTCGGAAATTAGCCCTGGCTTAGCATGACCGACCGGCGCAAGTCGCGTCGCTTTGGCAGCACTCTCGTCCGGGGGCGGTTGTGGCGCGCAATCACCCCCTTGCCAATTGCAGTAGGAATTCGTGCGGGCACTCTCCTCCCACCTAATCGACGCAGGCTTGAGCCTTGGCACCGCCGTAACTCTCGCAGGGCTGCTGGCGCCATGGTGGCCGGCCCTTGAGCTAATCAACCATTTCCGTCCGTTCCTGGCTCTGGGCACGGGCTTGCTGCTGGTTCTCTCTCTCGGGCTCCGCTCCCGGAGGCTCACCGCCACCGCAAGTGCGCTATTCACCGTCAATCTCGCACTGCTGATCGTCCCTGCGCTCTGCTATGGCGCACTGAAACATGCGGCTGCTGAACCTGATCTGAGAGTGGCGACCCTCAACACCTGGATCGTGAATGGACAGGCAAACAGGATCATGGGTTTCATCAAGCAGACCGATGCGGATGTGATCCTGCTCCAGGAGGTCGGTCAAGGTGACCAGGCCGCTGTCCTCAATCAGCTTGCCTCCGCTTACCCTTATGTTCTGTTCGACGAGCACTCCCGGTCCGGGCCTGCTTTACTGTCGAAGTGGCGTTGGTCCGACAGTGGGATCATTCCAACCGGACGGGGCCGGCCATTGGCCGTCTGGGCCCGCTTTGAGCAGGATGGTCGATTGTTCGAGATCGCAAGCGTGCACACCGCAAACCCATTCGAGTGGCTGCACCAACCTGGCGACATCGACCGGCTCATCAGGTTTGCACGCTCAAGACAAGCGCCGTTGATCCTTGGTGGCGACTTCAACCTGACACCGTTCTCGTGGAAGCTCATCAAGTTGGCCGAGTGGGCAGACTTGCGATGGGGACAGACGTTTGCAGCGAGTTGGCCAGCCAATCGGCTGATCCCGATCGTCCTAATTGACCATGTGCTGGTTTCAAAAGGCGTCGTGCTCACGGCTGTTGAGACAGGTCCGCGTGTGGGCTCAGACCATCTCCCGGTTGTGGTGGATCTGATCCTTGAGGACCGCCAAACCGAGACGGGCGACTGACAAAAAGGGCGCTCCAGGTAGACCACACCGGCCATTTCCACAGGATGGGATTTCAACACAGTGTGCCTGTGGAGATGAACAAGACACTTCATGTCTCTTGCGATCCGGAGTGGCCGCCGCCCCAAAGCCGGCCATGAAGGTGCCGCTAACCGGTTATCTGTCCGGTGTCGTACGGACTCGTAGCCTTGCCTGGATCTCCTGACATCAGCAGTCATTAGTCAGGATTGCGATGTCACAGGAGGTGAACATGCGGAAGATGTCAGTTGCCGCACTCGCGGCCACCTTGCTGGCGGGCGGCTCGACTCTCGCGCTCGCCCAGTCGAGGTCCGGCGACTCTCAGGAGAACCAAGACGCGCGGAACCAGATCTTCGGCTCCAATGCGCCGGGCATCGAACGGGATTGGATCCCTGGTCCGCTCTCTCCCGCCGCGGAGCGCCACGGGGATTCGGTGCAGTACAACAGGACCTGGCCTGCGGGCGATCTTTCGGCTGCGGGCGAGAGCCCACCAAGCCAAAGTCGTCTCGACGCGCATAGCCGCCTGAACCAGCGCGCTGCGCTGCGCCACCAGCTGCGCCAAGCTGGTTTCCAGAACATCCGGATCCTGAATGCCACCTATTTGGTTCAAGCCCGCATCCCAGATGGAAGGTCTGTGCTGATGTTGGTCGATCCTCCGCCGATGGCTGCGTCGGGAGCAACCGACTCCATAAGCCAGCGGGGCCAGTCTTCCGACCCAAATCAGCGCCAAGGTGGCGCATCCGCTTCTGGCCCGCAGTTCGGCTCGAAAGGCACCTCTGAAACGGCCTCCAGTCGGGACCAATTCTCCGCTCCCCTGTTGAATCCTGACCAGGTGCGGCGGGATCTCCAGTCGCGCGGGTTCGCCGACATCTCGAACTTGAGCAGGGATGGCTACAGCTATACCGCGACGGCGGATTGGCGCGGCCGGGAGGTGAACATTCGGGTGGATGGGCGCACGGGCTTCATTTATGAGCCACGCCCACTCACGCCCAACCAGATGCAGGGCATGCGTGAAGATTTGAACACCCCAAGAGGCGGGTAACCCCGCTCCTCGGCCGTGATGTGGCTGTACCCAAAGGTTGCCGGCGGAGCCCCGCTGGCCGCGGACGCTCCCTGTAGCAACGCCGTTACTGTCTACGAGGCGACCTGGATGGATCATCCAGGTCGCCTCCATTTTGCTCTCAGGGATGCGCTCCAGGAGCGAGCGCTGGAGCCGTAGCGGTGTAGACCCGCTTGCCGTCTTTGTCCGAAGCGCATGGCACCATCGGGATGCTCTTCATCCGAGCAGGTGGAGCAGAACAGGAATACTGGCCAGCCCGGCCATGACACTGGCTGGAACGAGCCAATGCACCTGATCCATGCTTCTCACCCGGGCGGCAGCCGTGCCGGCGGACATGGATTGGCCGAAAAGGCAGGAGCACATGATGTAGTGAGCGCCGTCCTCCGAGATCTGAAAGAAGGCCATTGCATCGCCAAGCCTGTCGCTCCGGAGTCCGGCAGCGCGCAGGACCGGATCCTCGAAGGCAACGGCCAGGGGGGAGTTGTCGGCCCGCATGGAGGGGCGCTCATCCCTCGGCGCGAACTCGATCTCGCCCAGGGTGCTGAGCCGGCGGTTGGGATCGCGCTCGAGCAGTTCGGCCCAGCGCTCCAGGCGCTCGCGCCGGGTCAGCACTTGTGGCGGGCTGGGTTGCACGTCTGCAAAACCGCGGATTTGATCGATATCCCTGTGTTCCATTGAACTCTCCATTTCAGAGGATGATCAAGGCGGCGCCGCTATGGCCTAGAGGCTGGCGCGGTTGGCGGGGCTGCATCAACAGACGGAGCTACAACACCTGTCGTGAGGGACTCGTCGGCAGGCAGGCCCCAGACGAATATGGCGGCAACAACAAGGATCACTGCCAATGCGCCGATGGCCCAGCCCCACGGGGATCGGCTCCGGTAGCGAGGCTGGCCGCTAGGAGCGGCGGGAGCGAATGGATCACGCTGAAATACCATCGTCATCTCCCTTATGTCCGGCCGTCACCCAGCCCTGCGGCGCGGGTACCTCTAGGTGCGGACTGGACCCGATGTTCCCGTCGCGGGAATGAGGCCGGCTCGCCTGTCCTGCGGGAGATCGAGTGGCTGATCCGGGCGGGTGTTTTCAAGCATGCCGGCCTGCCATGTTGGCGCATGCCCTCCAGACAGCCAGCCCGGCTCACGACCAAAGGAACTTCCATAAGGTACGCACCGACGAGCTGGAGAGGTAATGCTCTGCACCTGTGTCGGTTCTGGCCGACGGCGGATAGCCCGGGCAATTCCGGTACGGAAGCAGACCGTTGCGCTATCAGCGGCAACGCCTGTGTGAGACGTGGCGGTCCAACCCTTGTACACGAGAAGCTCGGAGAAGCAGCGGCCGCAGGGCTCCCGACGGCACATGACGCCTGCTGCGTCTGCTACCGTACCCATTTCCAGGATTCGCGCCGAACGCCCGGTGCGAGCTCCGGTTGTTCACTAGACCGTGCGCGTGCCCCAACCCATGGAGCTGGGCCGCCACCGCACTTGGCCGCATTCCACGTTTCCATTGCGAACCGGACAGGAGTAACACCATGGAATTCAAGCGTTTGATCCCTCCCGCTGTGCTCGCACTAGCACTCGGAGTAGGATCCATATCTCCCGTCGGGGCCCAAGTTGGGACCAATCCAGGCGCTGCCTTGAACAACTGGACGTACAACGGTCTCTACCAGAATGGCTGGAGCGCCGAGCGGCTCATGGACAACGCCGAGGTGTACGGTGTGACGGGCGAGGAGATCGGCGATATCGAGAATATCATCATCGGTCAGGGGGGACGTGTCCAAGGCATCATCGCCGAGGTCGGCGGCTTCTGGGACATCGGCGACACGCATGTGTTCGTTCCCTGGGATCAGCTACAGGTCAGCCCAACCCTCGACCGCGTGACCATTCCGGTCACCCAGGAGAATGTCGAGGATTATACCTATGCCGCTGACTTCTTCCTGACCCGCTCCGATACGCAGCGCACCCAGGTGGTGAATGACGATCTTGACACCAGCACCCAGCTCTGGAAGGCGACAGACCTCATCGATGATTATGCCTATCTCGCCAATCGCCGCAGCTACGGCTACGTCAACGACCTGATCTTCTCGGCTGACGGTATGCTCCAGGCACTGGTTGTGAACGCCACGCCCGCCTACGGTGCCGGCTTCCGTGCCTTCCCGTACTACGATGGCTATGGCTGGAGCCCGGGGTTGGCCAACTACAATCTGCCTTATGCCGAGGCCGACATCGTCAATCTGGCGCGCTTCGACTACGACCGGCTGCCGAGCCGCGTTGAGATGCAGAACAAGGCAGTGGCCAGCAACGCCGCGCCGACAGGCACCCGGACGGAAGTCACCGGGGCCGTTCCGACCCAGTGGACGTTCCGAAACATCGACAGGGATCAGAACCTCGAACTGACCGATCGGGAATTCTCACGCGTCAGCGGCAACATATACAGCCGTTGGGACGCGAACCAGAATTCGCGGCTGGAAGAGAACGAGTTCTACAACGGCCTCTACAATGTGTTCGACATGAACCGTAATGGGCGCGTCGCGCAAAACGAGTTCACCCGGGGGTGGCGCAACTGGGGCCTGGCCAACCAGCAGGTCTCCTACGGCACATTCGACGCAAATGGCGACGGTGTCCTCGACCAGAACGAATTCCGCTCCGGGTTCGACCGCATCGGCTATTACGGCCGCTGGGATGTCGACAGCGATGGCATGTTGGCTGAGAACGAGTTCAGCCCCGGGATGTACGACATATGGGACGCAGACTCGGATGGCGTCTTGGCCCAGAACGAGTTCAACGACCTCGCAGAGCGCAAGTGGTTCTGAGTGTTCAGAGGTTAGCTGAAACCAGCATGGCCGGGCATACGTGCCACGGCCATGCTGCGCTCCGCTGCTAGTCTGGATCGTAAGACCGGAACTTGTTGGCCAGCGCCGCCCACACCAGTGTGCGGCCAGTCACGACCCTGCGGGAGCCCCGTTACGAGCCTCCCACCGCATTTGGATGATTGGCTGGCTCTTCCTTCTAAGAATTCATAAGTGGTGCAACGAATAGCGGGTGTTGCTGGGCTCCCAGTTACAGGATGGACGCGGTTCATTTCCTGGTTTCATTCGCCAGCTCTGCCGCGCTCGATTCTCAGATGCTGATACGTCTGAGCCGCCCTGATATAAACATCAGACGATCCGACAAACCGGATCGAGATGATGCGACTGGCAAGAGCGTCACCTAAACCATCAGCTAAGTTGAGCGGTGTGCATTGAGTGATTGCTGCCAATGCAGACGTTGTGAAAGCCTGACGCGCGGCCGCATTCCCTGACCGGCGCGAGTAAGTTACAACTGGCGTGCCAATGATCTCGCCTGTTCTTTTGAGGCTAAAGCGAAGGGTGGTTTCCTGCCCCTGTGAGCCTATTGGCGGTCGCCAGCATCGAACAAGGGCCGGCCAAACATCTTTCAGCTTAGTAAGCTGATGGCCTTCTGGCCTCCTTGCCGTCGAGGGTCCGTTTTGAGTGCCGCTTGCACTTGTACTGAGGAGAAACACGAGGAGAATGGCACAGGCGCGCTGAGGTTTCGCGACGGAACCGACACTCGCCGGAGACCCGTCCGAGATCATGAAAAGCTGCCGCGGAACAAGATGGTGGCGAGCATGCCTCGTTCGCGATGGTTACCCACCGGACAGTATGCTGTGTACTCGCCAGCGGGCAGGCGGAGAGTGAAACTGGTGGTCTGGCTCGGCTGCAGGCGACCGGAAATAACCTCGACTTCCTTGCCGTCGATCTTACCCTCGATCTCGAAGGAGTGAAGGATAGAACCAGTATTGCGGATCTCAAACACAGCCTCATTGCCGGGAATGGTTGCACGCCCATCCAGCCCAAGGCCCCATTCGTGCAGATCGATATGGACAGCTGGGGGACCTTGCTTAGCGGCACTCTGAGCCTGTTGGGCGGCGGCAGGAGCAATCGAGACTAGTGCTGCAATGGCCGTGAACATCGAGGTCATCATCTGGGCCATGACGCGGTTCCTTTGGCTAGGGATTGTCCTCTCTCGAGCATTAAGCCTTTGTATGGATTTTCGGTCACAACTGGCAACATTTGGTCTGACCCTGTGGGTCCAATACTAATTGATAGATGAAGTACGCTTCCGGACAGAAATCATGTCTCTCCAGCTTAAGCATCCTATGCGGCGAACGACACAACGATGCTCAATTGCCTTACGCTGGAACTTGGCCCGCCGCGTACGCTTGAACCTTTGTTCATAGGGAGACGAGCACTTGTAGCGCCGTAATGCTGTTATGACTGATTCTACTTCTTTCGGATCTCAACGCTCTTCCAACTCAGTTGGACCTGAACTGCAGGGGACATTTCCGCGTCCCGGTAGCATAGGTCCGGAGATCGGCGCACAGCACGGCTCGGCGCCTGCACAGGATAAGAACTCCGATAACGCGCTCCGCGAATTCTACCTGCTGCTGCGAGAAATGTTTGAAAGAAGAAAAGGATGGCCAATCACACGCCTCTCGCTGGCGATTATCGTCATTCTGATCGGCAACATGATCGGGCAGGTGCGCCTCAACGCCTGGAACGGCGCCTTCTTCGACGCTGTTGAAAGACGTAACTCTACCGCCTTTCTCTGGCAGCTTGTGATCTTTCTAGGTATTATCGCCTTTCTCCTCGTCATGGTGGTCGCTCAGACTTGGCTTCAGGAACGTCTGAAGATCCGCCTGCGCGAGCGTCTGACCCATGTTCTTCTTGATGTCTGGCTGAAGCCCAACCGGGCCTACCAGCTCAGTCATGTCGGGCGTGCAGGCGCGCAACCGGATCAGCGGATGCAGGAAGATTGTCGACTCTTTTCTGAGTTCACGACAGAGCTGGGAGTAGGAATGCTGCAGGCTTTCCTGATGCTCGTCAGCTTCATTGGAGTTCTCTGGACGCTCTCCTCCTATGCGAGTTTCGAGTACAAGGGAGAGGAAATCATTATTCCCGGCTACATGGTCTGGATTGCCGTTGGATATGCAAGCATCGGGTCCGGCCTGACCTGGCTCGTCGGACGCCCTCTCATCCCCCTGAACACCACTCGATATGCACGGGAGGCCGAACTGCGGTTTGCTCTCGTCCGTGTGAACGAGAGTTCTGAGAGCGTTGCGCTCTACAATGGCGAGCAGGATGAGCGACGCAGTCTAAATCTCACCGTCGATGCCGTTCTCCTGGCGACGCGCCGATTGTCTGGCGCTCTCGCACGCCTGACATGGATCACATCAGGATACGGATGGCTCGCCATCGTGGTGCCGATCCTGGCGGCCGCACCCGGATATTTTGCCGCACGTCTCAGTTTCGGTGAGATGATGATGGTGGTGGGAGCCTTCGGTATGGTGCAAGGATCCTTACGGTACTTTGTCGATAACTTCCCGAAAATCGCGGATTGGCGCTCGGCGCTGTTGAGAATAGCCACGTTCCGACAGGCTGCGTTGGATCTTGATAGGACAGTAGAGGAAAACCGAAAGATCGAAATCGTGCCCCATCCCCGTGGCTGGTTGCGGTTTGAGAATCTCTCGATTGCCTTGAGCGACGGAAGCATCATCCTTGAGGGTGCGAATGCTGAGATTAAAGCAGGCGAGCGCGTGCTCATTGTTGGAGAATCCGGTTCAGGCAAAAGTACTCTCTTCCGCGCCATTGCGGGTCTTTGGCCCTGGGGTTCAGGCGAGATCCAAATCCCTCCTGGCGAGCAGATGATGTTTCTGCCGCAACGTCCCTACCTTCCGCTCGGAACCTTGCGTGCTGCACTGTGCTACCCCGCAGCACCGGACGGTTTCAGCGATAACGAGGTCAGAGCAGCCCTCGAGCGGTGCGGCTTGGGCGATTTTCTGGGCGCTCTGGACGAGAACAGGCGCTGGGATCAGTCTTTATCGCTCGGCCAGCAACAGCGGGTCGCCTTCGCCCGTATCGTTCTTCACAAACCACGCTGGGTTTTCATGGATGAGGCAACTTCGGCTCTTGATGACGAGAACCAGACTTCCATGCTGTCGCTGTTCGAAAATGAGCTGAAAGGCGCCTCTGTTCTATCCATCGGACACAGACCGGGCTTGGAAGAGTTCCACTCCCGCACCCTCCAGATCCGCAAGACGAGAGAAGGAGCGATTCTGCTCGTCCGCACCCCTCCCCCTGCTTTGCGCAACTTCTCTGATTGGTTGCGTCGAATAGGGATCAGAGCACCCTAGAACAGCCGAATGTCCGTTCATCATGGCACAGAACGGCTCCTCGCCTCGTTTCTCGCAGGAGCCATGGATCGCAGCGCGCCGTTTTGGAGAGCATGAAGTCTCGTGGGGCCGATCATAGGGGCACGGGGCTTGGGGCTCGACTACGGTGGTTAAGGCCCACTCGCTCCAGCACTTCCGCCTCATGCCAACAAGCGACATTCCGGTGTGTTTTCGCACCTCGAGCTGGAGAGCTCTCAGCGATAGTACAGCCGTGTTCCAACTGAGACGTCTACCAGCGATCTAGGAGCTGATGATGATCACGGCTATCGTGCGTTTTCCCCTGCCCCAAGGCCTCTCCCCAGACGAGGTGAAGAAAGCCTATGAGCACTCCGCCCCTCAGTTCCGAGGAGCGCCAGGGCTCGTCCGCAAATACTACCTGCACGGGGCGGACCAGACCGGAGGCGGCGTCTACCTGTGGGAGAGCCGCGAGGCCGCCGAGGCCATGTACTCTGACGCTTGGCGGCAGCGGATTGCCGAGCGCTTCGGCACTCCCCCGACGATCGAGTACTTCGACACGCCGCTGATCATCGACAACGCAGAGAGCACCGGGTGAGCGTAAGGCTTCCGTGATCTTAACCTGGGTTGTGGCGCACGCCCCGGGTTCTTCATACTGTTTGGCTTCCTGGTGGATCTGAAGGCTGGCATGGCCTACCCGACGTCGAAGGCTCATCACCGCAGAAACTGGCTTCTGGCTGCCCTGGAGCCTGAGGATCTGGCTTGGCTGGAGCCGCACCTGGAGGTGGTAATCCTGCCCAAAGGCACGATCCTGTATGAGGCCGGGGATCCCATCCGCTACACCTACTTCCCGCATGATGCCACCGTGGGCCTGATCAACGTCATGGAAGAGGGCCAGTTCGTCGAGGTGGCGTCCTTCGGGCGGGAGGGGCTGTTCGGCCTGATCAGCGCCATTGTCTCGCGCGAGGCTTTCGGGCGCTACAAGGTGCAGGTGCCCGGCACCGCCTCCCGGATCGCCATTGATCGCATGCAGGAGGTGATGCGCGCCCGTCCCAAGATCCAGCGTCTGGTGCTCAGCTACAGCGAAGCGCTCCTGGCCCAGACGTTCCAGACGGTCTCCTGCAATGCCATTCACACAGTGGAGGCGCGCTGCTGCAACTGGCTCCTGAGCACCCGGGACAGGATCGACGAGGACCTCCTGCCCCTGACCCATGCCGATCTGGCCGAGCTGCTCGGGGTGCAGCGCTCCACGGTCAGTACGGTGCTGCGCACCTTCCAGACACAGGGGCTGATCACACAGCAGCGCGGCGGCATCATCATCGCGGATCGGGCTGGCCTCGAGGAGATCACCTGCGAGTGCTACGGCCGGATCCGCCACACCTTCGCACGCCTGCTGCCAATGCCATAGCATCCGCTATGCACTCCCGAACTGACTTTGGCGCAATGTCTCGGAAGTGCCAACAGCAGGCGTTCGCCGGCATTGCGCTAACGCTCGTCGGATTGATTACAAGCAAGACTTCTATGAGGGAAGCTCAGGCTCTGGGGAGAACAAGCGGGATGCCAACGCATAACTCGCCGCGCCAGCAAGTCTCAGAATTGATCAGGGTCCAGACGGGCACCTGCATCAAGGGGAGCCTTTGACCTCGACGTCCCTCCTTATCGGGTGGTTGTCCGCGTCCACGCGGGCGGGTCGCTGGCGGGAAAGGACCCCTCATCGGCCTCCTCGACGATGTCGAAAGGCATTTCCCGGTCTTCGGAGATGCTGACCAGATCGGTGTGCCCGAAGCCCTTGGAGTAGTCGAGCACCGAAATGACGGTCGGCGTCACGCGGAAGATGCGGACTTCCTCCGGGGCCGGCATCGGCCCTGGCAGGGAGGTCTGCTCGGGATACTTCCGCACGAGCATCCCCATCACCCTGCCCGCCTCCGCCATGTTGGTCACCGCCTGCGCATGTCCTGCCATGGACAGGCCGCTGATCGCCATGATGTCCGACGTGTCGTGGTCAATCGTCAGGGACACCCGGTCATCCCGAGCGAGGTTCGCAGCCTTCTGGCTGTCCAGGCCGCACAGGAAGTAAAGGGTGAGGCCCTCGCTGGCGTAGCCGACGGTGGTCGCCTGCGGCCAGCCGTCCGGCCTGAGGGTGGCAACCGTCATGATCCGGTGCTGCTCGAGCAGCGTCAGAATCTTTCGTCTGATTTCCTCGTCCATCTCCCGCCTCCATGATGGCGCGCAATCCAACGCGGACGGAATTGATAGGAAGTCGACTATCGCGACCGTTGGACACGGTTGAGCCGCGCCGCCCAGGTGGATGGCCAGAACGCCAGCACGCCTACGATGAGTGTGAGCAGCAGGAGTGCCACCATGACCTGGATGATCCCGAAGTTGGGCGCGTCCTCAGCGACGACCCAGCCCGTCACGGCACCGGCGGCGATCATCAAGAGACGGACGATCCAGGAGATCATGCCCTCCTCCATCGGCCGAAGGCTGCACAGGATCCGTCCGGTCCTGCCTTCAACGAGACTGCCTCAGTATAGCACTTCTTCGTTGGGCCGGTTTGATTCAGATCAAGGCGGCGGCAGGTGAACCCGCTCAACATCCTTCTGTCGAATTCGGATCTGGGAAGCGCCGGCCGCCAAGCTGCCTCAGGTTCACCGAATTGTTCTGATTAACCTAGGTTAGTCGCGTAGGCGGACGCTGTAAGAACCAGAACCCCAGCGGAGGAAGCCATGTCAACAGATGTGGAGCATCTGCGCTTCCAGGAACCATCGCGCTCGAATCGGGTGTACTCGCCCGACATTCTGCCCCGGCTCCAGTCACTCCTGGCCGACCTGGTCGACATCGACTTTGCCTGTCAGCAGAAGCTCGAAGCCATCGAACGTGGCCGCGGCGACGAGAGCCTCAAGCGCAGGAAGATCGCCCAGCTTTGGCAAGACCATCAGGACCGCCGCGCACCCTACGTTGCGGCACTTGAGGACTTGCAGGAGCAGGCCAAGGGCTGTTTCGAACGATAAAGCCCGCCCTGGGACTGCGTGATGAGAAGAGGTCCGGTCCATGAAGGCGATGGTCCTCCACGAGGTGCGCACGCCCCTTCGTCTTGAAGAGCGGCCTCGGCCCTCACCGGGTCCAGGTGAGATCCGCGTTGCGGTGGAAGCCTGCGCGGTGTGCCGGACCGATCTCCATGTGGTCGATGGCGACCTGCCGCATCCCAGGCTTCCCCTCGTCCCCGGCCATGAGATCGTGGGACGGGTGGAGGCCCTCGGGTCCGGGGTCCGGAGTCACAAACCGGGGGGCCGTGTAGGCATTCCCTGGCTGGGCAATACCTGCGGGCATTGCTCCTACTGCATCTCGGGACATGAGAACCTGTGCGACGAGCCGCTATTCACCGGCTATACCCGCGACGGCGGCTTTGCCTCCCATGCGATTGCGGATTCGGCGTACGCCTTCAGCCTGCCGGAGGACGGCGATCCCGTTACCCTGGCTCCGCTCCTCTGCGCCGGACTGATCGGCTGGCGTTCGCTGGTGGCCGCTGGTCCCGGTGAGAGGATCGGGATCTTCGGGTTCGGTGCAGCGGCTCACATCATCACTCAGGTCTGCACGTGTCAGGGACGGCGTGTCTTCGCCTTCACGCGCCCGGGCGATGTCGCCGCCCAGGATTTCGCCCGCTCGCTCGGCGCAGCCTGGGCCGGAGGCTCGGACCAAGCGCCACCGGAAAGCCTCGACGCGGCGATCATCTTCGCGCCCGTGGGCGATCTCGTACCCCTGGCGCTCAAGGCCGTGCGCAAGGGCGGCCGCGTGGTCTGCGGCGGCATCCACATGAGCGACATCCCGAGCTTTCCCTATCGGCTTCTCTGGGAGGAGCGGCAGGTCGTCTCCGTCGCCAACCTGACCCGACAGGACGCCGCGGATTTCCTGGCGATCGTCCCCGAGGCCCGGATCAGGACCCAGACGATGCGCTACCCACTGGAGGCCGCCAACGAGGCCTTGGATGACCTGCGGTCGGGACGGCTCCAGGGGGCCGCGGTCCTCGTCCCCTGATGCAAAGGAAGCAGATGTCATTGCGTCCGGAAATCGAACCACAGGTTCAGAGGGAGGAAGTCATGATCGAGAACATTCGCAGCATCCTGATCGGGATCACGGAGGAAGGCGAGGCCGAGGAACGCTCGTCCGCCCTGCCCTACGGGCTTTCGCTCGCCAGGCAGTCGGACGCCCATGTCACTGTCGAGGCCGCCTCCCTGAAGCTCACCCTGACCCATGCCTTCGTCAGCGCCATCGCCGAAGGGCTGGTGGCCGCCGAGAACCGTCGGCTGGATGCGCTTGCGCGCGCGGTCGCCGACTCGTCCCAACGGGCCGCGGCCGCATCGGGCGTCGCCTGCACCACACAGGCGCCGCAGCTCGCCTATCCGGCCCTCATCAAGAGCTTTACCTCCCTTGCCCGCGCCCATGATCTGTCGATCCTCGACGCAGAACCGATTGCCCTGGCCGTTGATCGCGGGCTGATCGAGGCCGTGCTCATGGACAGCGGCCGACCTCTCATCGTCGTGCCACAGGGTCGCGAAGCCTTCGCGGGAGGCAAGATCGTCGTCGCATGGGACGGCAGCGCCAAGGCGGCACGTGCCCTGAACGATGCACTGCCGTTCCTGCGGGCCGCCACTCAGGTCGAGCTGGTCAGCGTCACGGGCGAGAAGGACCTGGCGCACACGGTGCCCGGTGCTGAGATCGCGCCGCATCTCACCCGTCATGGGGTCACGTTGAACGTCCTCGCGCTGCCCGCGATGGAGGGGGACGTAGCCGAAACCTTGCGCAACCATGCCCACCTGACGCGCGCCGACATGATCGTCATGGGAGCCTATGTCCATTCACGCCTGCGCGAGATGGTGCTCGGCGGCACGACGCAATCGCTGCTCAAGAACGCCCCGGTGCCCCTGTTCCTATCGTACTGACAGTAGAGGCTTGGCATTCGCGCCCCCTCTCCACCAAGGGAGGTCTGCATGTACAAGAACATCCTGATTGCCACCGACGGCTCGTCACTGGCGGTGCGGGCCGTCGAACACGGGGTCAACCTCGCCAAGTCCCTTGGTGCCAAGGTCCTGCTCCTGACGGTCACCGAGCGCTTCCATGTCTTCGCGCTTGAAGCCGATCAGTTGGAGGAAACATCGGATTCGTTCAGGGAACACATGCAGAAGCTGGCCGACCGTACCCTGTCGGAAGCGTCCGAAATCGCGCGCAACCTGGGTGTCGAGGCAACGACGCTTCAAATGGAGGACGACGCGCCCTATCGGGCGATCATCCGTATGGCCGAGGATCACGTCTGCAACCTGATCGTCATGGCTTCGCATGGGCGCGGAGGGGTCTCGGCTCTCCTTCTCGGGAGCGAGACCATGAAGGTGCTCGCACACTCGAACATCCCGGTCCTCGTCGTGCGGTGATCCAGACGGACTTCAGCCCTGGATGGATTGCAGGTAGGCGATCAGGTCGTTGATCTGCGCGGGATCGAGCTGGAACTGCGGCATGGAGGGGTGGCCCGTCGTGATGCCTTCCGCAAAGGCCTCCGCGAGGTCCTCGACGGGATAGCGGGTGTGCAGGGTCCGGAAGGGCGGGGCCTCCGGAACGGGGCTCTCGCCTACGCGGCCGATGGCATGGCATTGGGAGCAGTTCGTCTGCGCGAACGTGAACCCGCGCTGCACCCGTCCGGACTGGGCCATGGCGGCTGTCGATGCGATGGCGAGGCAGAGAAGAGCGACCAGCCTCATCTCCAATGCCCCCCTGCCTTGCCCGGTTCTGCCGGCTTTACCGAGACGATCTGAAACGTGTAGGGCTTGTCGTCATCGTCCTCGATCGTGATGTACTCGCCCTCAACGAAACGATGCTGATGCAGGTGATAGCCCGCTTCTTCGTCGCCAAGCCGACCTTGGTTGTAGTCGATCATCCAGGTCGCTCCACCCGCCCCGCCCGGCCGGTGAACGAGAACTCCCTGGCGCTCGCCCTCGTCGGCCCAGAACCGGCGGACCCGGCAGTACGCCCGCTTGTCAGACCATTCCTCCTGATCCAGATGGCCCTCGTCATCGAGCGGTGCGGTGATCTCGTAGCCGTAGCGCGGACTGCCCTCGGGAAACTGCTTGCTGCGGGCCAGATGAAGCGTGACGTGATGGAGCATCGGTCCCTCCCGGAATTCACGCGGGTCTCGAACAGACCTCGACATTGTGGCAAAGCCTAGATCGAACCCGCCCGGCCGCCTTGATCCCGATCAATCCGCTGCGGAATTACGGGCAAGTCAGCCGGACTGGTCCTTGGACCCGTTCCTCAAGGCATCCCTGATGCGCCTGATGATGACCCCTTTCGCCTTCCGGTCGGCCGCCGCCTCGACAGCGTCGCTGATCTGGAGCAGCAGTTCCGCATAGTCGTTGTGCCAGTCGCGGTGTCCGGCGCCCGCAGGCGGCAGCCGCTCCTCGTGGCGCTCGATCCGGACCGCGCGGTCGCCCGCCAGATCATAGACGTCGTCGATCTCCGGAATGATCGCACCGGGCACATGATCGAGATCGCCGAGGGACGCTTGCAGCGCCTTGAGGGCCGGATCCTCGCCATGCACGAGGAAGACCCCGCGCTGAACCGGAAGACGCTCGGCAAGCCAGGCCTTCAGCTCCGGCCCGTCAGCATGTCCCGAGTAGAGATCGAGCGTCCGCATCCTGGCACGCACCTTCACCTCCTCACCGTGGATCCGGACCTTCGAGGCGCCATCCTGAAGGATCCGTCCGAGCGTGCCCTGCGCCTGAAACCCGACGAAGAGAACGGTGGCCTCGTCCCGCCAGAGCCAGGCCTTCAGGTGATGCCGGATGCGGCCTGCCTCGCACATGCCGCTCGCCGCGATGATGATGTGGAAGCTGTGGATGCGGTCGATCGCCTTGCTCTGCTCGACGGTCTCCGTGAAGCGGACCCATCGGGACTCGAGCGCCTGGACCAGGTCAGCGCCGTTCCTGAGTTCTCCCGCATGCCGCTTGAAGATGACGCTGGCCTTCGAGGCCAGGGGCGAGTCAATGAAGATCGGAATGTCGGGCAACTCGCCCGCTTCCATCAGCTCCATGAGGTCGACGAGGAGCTCCTGCGTCCGCTCGACCGCAAACGAGGGAATGAGCAACGCTCCGCTCGGATGCCTCGCCGCGCGCACCTCATCCCGCAGCATCCGGCGGCGGTGCTCGATGGTGGTGCCCGCACGATCCGTATCGCCATAGGTGGATTCGAGGATCACGTAATCGAGGTCCCGCGGCCCATCGGGATCCGGTTGCAGGAGCTTGTGGTCGGGGCCGACGTCGCCGGAGAACAGCAGCCGGGTTGGTTTCTCCTCGCCGCCATGCGTCACCTCCATCTCGATGGAGGCCGAGCCCAGGAGATGGCCGGCGTTCCAGTAGCGGGCGCGGAAGCCAGGGGCGACCTCCTGCCACTGCCCGTAAGCCACGGGCCGGAACTGCCTGAGGCACGCGACCGCATCCTCCTCCGTATAGATCGGCGACACGGTTTCACGACCCCGGCGGCGGTTGCGGCGGTTGAGCTGATCGACCTCCATCTCCTGGATGTAGCCGGAGTCCGGCAGCATGATGGACGCAAGGTCGGCCGTTCCGGCCGTCGCGTAGATCGGGCCATCGAAGCCTGCCTTCACGAGCTTCGGCACGAGACCGCTGTGATCGATGTGCGCGTGGGTGAGGCAGAGGGCATCGATGCCGGCGGCGCGGAACGGAAAGTGCTGGTAGTTGAGCTCCCTCTCCTCCTTCGACCCCTGGAACATGCCGCAATCGACCAGGATGCGGGCTGCTTCCGTCTCGAGCATGAAGCAGGAACCCGTCACGGTTCTGGCGGCGCCGTGGAAGTGGAGGCGAAGCGACAAGGTTCTCTCCCGGGCTTTAATTGTCGGGCGGAAGGATCGCACCTTCGTACACCTCGGTCGAGCCGTCGCATTTGATCCCGGTCAAGCCCTCGGAACAAGGTGAGACCGTTCCTGCGCCTTACCTGGCCAGCAAGGCGTTATCGAGCCCTCTTGCCGAGGCGGCGCATGGCCTCGAGCCTTGCTGCCCGCTTACTGTCACCCATGCCCTCGATCATGCCGATCAGCGTGTGCCGGTTCGGGCCGATGCCGACGAGGGACAGGATGCTGCGCTTGAGGCTCTTGAGGCTGTGCGCTCCGAAGTACCAGCGATACGCGAAGGCCGGCATGCCCATGGTGATGACAATCCGCGAGGACCTGCCCTTGAGCACGCTCTTCCAGCCCGCCCCTTCCCGACCGCCCGTCATGAACGCGGGGCGCAGGGCCTGCTCCAGGAAGCCCTTGAGAATGGCCGGCATCCCTCCAAGCCAGAGAGGATAGATGATGACGAGGTGCTCCGCCCAGGCCAGCGTCCGCTGGGCCTCCGTGATGGGGGCTGGCGGCAAGGCACCGTCCCAGTCCGCCTTCGAGCGCAACAGCGGGAAATCGAGGTCGGCCACGGTAATGAAACGAACCTGATGGCCGCCTGCGAAGGCCCCTTCGGCGTAGGCGTCCGCCAGTGCATGACAGAAATGCCCGCCTCCGGATGTTGGATGCCCCTGGATGATGGTGATGTGCGTCATGCCGGTGTCCGCTGCTCGTTGCGTGGCATCGATGCCGCCCGGAGTCGCCTGGCCAACCCGAACCAGCCGCCCGCCAGGACCGCGATCATCAGGGCTGCTGCCAACCACCACGGGCTCGGCGGCGACAGGCGAAGAACGGCGGCAAGGGGTGGCACGTAAAGGAGCACGGCGACGATGGCGGCAGCCACGGCCCCGATCACCCAGAAGGCGAACCGGCTACGATCGAAGAACGAGGTGCCCGGCTCCGCCGCATCGGCGAAGGCCAACACCAGGTTTCCGACCACCAGGGCGACGAACGCCGATGCGCGCGCCTGCGTCTCAGGGATATCCACGTTCAGTGCCCAGACATAAAGGCCGAGGACGGCTCCAAGAACGACGGCTCCCTGGATGAACCCGAGCACGATCTGGGAAGTGCCGAAGAGCGGCTCGCGCGCGGGACGCGGCGGCCTCTCCATGGCGTGCCGCTCGCTCGGCTCCCCCTCGAAGGCGAGCGAGCAGACCGGGTCGATCACGAGTTCCAGCAGGATCACGTGCATCGGGTACAGGATCGGCGGCAGGCCCATGACGAGGGGCAGCAGGGCCAGCCCGGCGATGGGCACGTGGACCGCCGTCACGTAGATCAGCGCCTTGCGCAGGTTCGTGAAGATGCGCCGCCCGAGCCGCACGCCGCCGATGATCGAGACGAACCGATCATCGAGCAGGACGAGGTCCGCCGCCTCGCGCGCCACATCCGTGCCGCGTTGCCCCATGGCGATGCCGATATGGCCGACCTCGAGCGCCGGCGCGTCGTTGACGCCGTCCCCGGTCATGGCAACGACCTCGCCATTGGCCTTCAGCGCCTCGACAAGGGCGAGCTTCTGCTCTGGCATGATGCGGGCGAAGACCCGGATCCGCCGGACCCGCTCGTGCAGGCTGTCCGGGTCGAGTTCGGCAATTTCCCGCCCGGTGAGCACGCCGGCACCCGTGTCGATCCCGGCCTGGCGGGCGATCTCCAGGGCCGTGGCCGGGTAGTCGCCCGTGATCATCGCCACGGTGATCCCGGCCCGTTTCGCCTCGGCGACCGCCTGGGGAACATCGGGCCGCACCGGATCGGCGAAGCCGATCAGTCCCTCGAACCGGAACGTCAGATCCTTGCGAGCTGCGGAGCGGTCCCTGTCGTCGCGAACGGACGCAACGCCGAGCACCCGCAGGCCGCGGCCCGCCAGTCCCGCAACCACCGCGTCCATCGCGGCCCGTTCGTCATCGCCCATGCGGCAGAGACGGAAAATGGCCTCGGGCGCTCCTTTCGCGGCATACAGGACAGCGCCTCCTGGGTCCGCCCAGACCTGAACGAATGCCAAGAGCTCGGAACGGAGCGGATAGGTGCGAAGCGGGTCCCCAGCCCTGCCCGGCTCGCCGGACAACCGCTCCGCCACCGCCCGGACGGCACGGTCCATCGGGTCGACAGGGCGGATGGCCGAGGCCGAAACCGCCACCTGGAGCGTCTGCACCATGGATTCCGGCAGCCTGTTGCCGTCCTCGAGTTCCTGAACCCTGCCGTCCCGCCAGATCGTGGTGAGAGCCATCCGGTTCTCGGTCAACGTCCCGGTCTTGTCGACGCACAGGAAGGTCGCCGCGCCGAGGGTCTCGATCACCGCGGCGCGGCGCACCAGCACCTTGTCCCGGGCGAGGCGAAAGGCCCCGAGCGCCATGAAGATCGCCAGCACCATCGGGAACTCTTCCGGCAGGAGCGCGATGGCCAGCGTGATGCCGGACAACGCGCCGCCGATCCAGTCGTCCCGCAGCACGCCGTACGCCACGGCGACGATGGCGCAGAATGCGAGCGCGAGGATGCCGAGTCTGGCGATGAGCGCGCCGGTCGTCTTCTGGAGCAGCGTCGGCTCGTCCTCGATGGCGGCCAGCGAGGCGCCGATGCGTCCGAGCCGTGTCGAGGGACCCGTGCGCACGACGTGGACCATGCCCTGCCCGCGCACGTTCAGGGTCCCGGCAAACAGGTACGGGGTGTCGTCTCCGCCAGGCTCCGGGTCGCCGGCTCCGTCCGTGCCGCTGGGTGCGGGACGCTTCGATACCGGGACCGACTCTCCGGTGAGGGCCGACTCGTCGACCGTCAGTGCGTCGCCCCCGATCAGGAGACCGTCGGCGGGCAGGCGCTCCCCCTCTCCGACCAGGACGAGATCGCCCGGCACGAGATCGCGCGCCGGAACGCGCCGCTCGCTCCCGCCGCGGATCACCCGGGCGAAGGGCTCGGCCAGCTCGCGCAGGGCTGCCAGTGCCCGCTCGCTCCTGGCCTCTTGCAGCACCACCAGGCCGATCGTCACGACGGCGCCGGCCGTCATGAACAGACCTTCCCCGATGTCGCCGAGCACCAGGTAGAGGCCTGCGGCGGCCAGCAGAAGCAGGAACATCGGCTCGCGCAGGATCCCGCGGACGATGTCGACCAGGCCACGGGAGCGCTTCCCCGCGACGGCATTGGGCCCATGCCGGGCAAGCCGGCGCTGCGCCTCGGCCTCGTCGAGGCCCGTCAGGCCCGCAGGTGCGACCGTCGCGGCGTCCGCGTCATGGCCCCTCGGTACCGTTCGCGCATGCACAGTCATGTCCGCTCCCGGTTGGACGGGTCCGCCTCAATGAGCCACCAGCAGCGGGCTGTCCGCTGCGGCTAGCATGTCCCGCGTCGCACCCCCGAACACCTGCTCCCTGAGGCGGGTGTGGCCGTACCCTCCCATGACGATGAGATCCGCGGACACGCTGCGCGCCTCGTCGAGGATGACGTCGGCGACGCGGCGGTCCTGGCTCTCGGCCGTGGCGACCTCCGCGACCACGCCATGCCTTGCGAGGTGACCCTCCACCTCCGCCCAGGACTTGGTATCTGACGGGGGATCCACGACGAGCACGACGGTGCGCGCCGCCTGCTCGATGAAGGGCAAGCCTTCACGCAGGGCGCGGGCTGCCTCGCGGCTGCCGTTCCAGGCCACCAGCACGGTCTGGATCGGCCCCTGCCGGTGGCGGCCGGGCGGCACGAGCAGGAGCGCATGTCCGCTGCCGAAGAGCACCGCCTCGACCAGGTCCGACCAGTCGGGTGTCTCGGTCCCGCCATTGGGCCGGGTGGCGATGAAGAGATCGGCGCACCTGGCCTGCTCCACCACCTTCGCCGACAGGGCGCCGTAGGTCTCGTCGAGCCGGCGCATCTCGCTCGGCACTTGCAGGCTGGCCAGCCGCTCGGTGAGGCGCTTGGCGGTGGCATCACCGTCCGTCAGGGCTTGGTCCTGTAGCTCGGTCAGGACCTGGATCGCGGCCGCGCCCCCATCCATAGGCATGGCGATGGTGAGGTCGGGCAGCAGGTTGGTGAAGATGCCGATCAGATGGGCCCGTCCGGATGACGCGAGGGCCTGCCCGTGTTCCAGCCGGATCTCGTCCTCGGGACTTCCATCGAGATGCACCATGATGTCCTTGATCATCGCTCTCTCCCTCCGTGGGCCCGGACACAGCCGTTGTGCCGAAGCAACCATCGATCATCATGTGGTCGAATTCGGGGTGAATGCTTTGATCTGACGCAATTCGCCCGAGAACGTTCGGATTCATTGTCGAGCGATCCACCGACCTCGGTACGCGGGGTCAAGTCCGGAGGCTGCAATGCCGTCCCATACGACTGGCGCTCTCACGGGCGGTCGCTCGCCGAAGGCCCAAGCCGTCCCGCTTCCCGAGCAAAGGCCGGATCGGCTTCCTGCGCGAGCGGTGCCTTCGCCGTCCCTTCGGTCGCAAGCGTCCGACGATGCCGAACTCCATCGGGTCCGGGACGCCCTCGACCATGCCGCCCATGCGGGTCTGGCGCGTCTCACGGGTGGCCTGTCACCGGCCGCCGTCTTCGATGCCTACATGGACTGGGCCGTCAATCTCGCCATCTCGCCGGGCAAGCAGGTTGAGCTCGCCACCAAGGCGGCCCGAAAATGGGCGCGGCTGGCGCAGTTCGCCTCGCGCTGCGCCAGTGGCGGAGGCACATGCGAGCCGTGCATCGAACCGCTGCCCCAGGACAGACGCTTCGCCGAGGCCGAGTGGCAGCAATGGCCCTTCAACCTCATTCAGCAGGGCTTCCTGCTCCAGCAGCAATGGTGGGACAACGCGACGACAGGGATCGACGGCGTCACCAGGCAGCATCAGGCCGTGGTCGAGTTCATCTCGCGCCAGATCCTCGACATGGCATCCCCGTCGAACTTCCTCCTGACCAACCCGGTCGTGCAGCGGCGCATCCTGGAAACGGGCGGCCAGAACCTCGTGCAGGGCTTCCGCAACTTCCTGGACGACTGGGAGCGCATTGTCCGCTCGAAGCCTCCCGCAGGCGTGGAGACCTTCCTGGTGGGCCGGGACGTGGCGGTTACGCCGGGCAAGGTGATCTACCGCAACCGTCTGATCGAGCTGATCCAGTATGCGCCAACGACGGAGAAGGTCCGGCCGGAGCCCATCCTGATCGTGCCCGCCTGGATCATGAAGTACTACATCCTCGACCTGTCTCGGGAGAACTCGCTCGTCCGCTACCTCACGGACCAAGGCTTCACGGTGTTCATCATCTCCTGGAAGAACCCGACAGCGGAGGATCGGGATCTCGGCATGGACGATTACCGGACGCTTGGCGTGATGGCGGCGCTGGATGCCGTGAACGCGGTCGTTCCCGATCGGAAGGTTCATGCGGTCGGCTACTGCCTTGGCGGCACGCTCCTCTCCATCGCGGCGGCCGCGATGGCACGCGACGGGGACACGCGCCTGGCAACCCTCTCCCTGCTGGCGGCGCAGGCCGACTTTCGGGAGGCCGGAGAGCTCACCTTGTTCATCAACGAGAGTCAGGTCCACTTCCTGGAGGACCTGATGCGCAGCCAGGGCTATCTCGACACCCGGCAGATGGCCGGAGCCTTCCAGCTCCTGCGCTCGAACGACCTGATCTGGTCGAGGCTCGTCCGGCATTACCTGATGGGCGAGAGGACACCCCTGAACGATCTCATGGCCTGGAATGCCGATGCGACTCGCATGCCTTACCGCATGCATGCGGACTACCTGAGGCAGCTTTTCCTCAACAACGACCTCGCCGAAGGACGTTTCCAGGTCGAAGGCCGTTCCATTGCCATCAGTGACATCCGGGCACCGATCTTTTCCGTGGGCACGGAGCGCGATCACGTGGCGCCCTGGCGCTCGGCCTTCAAGATCCATCTGCTCGCCGATACCGACGTGACATTCCTTCTCACGACGGGCGGTCACAATGCCGGCATCGTGGCCGGACCGGACAATGCGAAGGGAAGTTTCCAGGTCCTGACAAAATCGGCCGCGGGCCACTTCCTGGACCCCGACACATGGACCGGGATCGCCCCCCGCTTCAGGGGCTCGTGGTGGCCGGAATGGGTGCGTTGGCTGGCCTCACGTTCCGGGGAGCTTGCCGATCCACCTGCGTTGGGCGCACCTGCACACGGCTACCCTGCCCTGTGCGATGCACCCGGCACCTACGTGATGCAGGCCTGATCGGACCCGTGAACTCTCCCCATACCTATGGGGTGATCGCCACCTTCAGCACGCCGTCACGCTGGTGGCCGAACAGGTCGTAAGCCTCCTCGATGCGATCGAGCTTGAAGCGATGTGTCACCAACGGCTGTGTGTCGACACGGCCCGATGCGATGGCTTCCATGAGCCGACGCATGCGCTCCTTGCCGCCCGGGCAGAGCGTCGTCCGGATGGTGTGGTCGCCCAATCCCGCCAGGAAGCCGTCGAGCGGGATCCTGAGATCGCCCGAATAGACGCCGAGCGACGACAGCGTGCCGCCGGGACGCAGCACCCGCAGCGCCGCCTCGAAGGTCTCCTGCCGCCCGAGCGCCTCGATGGAGACGTCGACGCCGCGTCCGTCGGTGAGGCGCATGATCTCCTCGACGGGGTCGGCCCTCGTGAAGTCGACCACGTGATCCGCGCCCATCCGGCGCGCCATCTCCATGCGCGCGGGCACGCTCTCGACCGCGATGATCGTGGTCGCGCCCATCAGGCGGGCGCCGGCCGTGGCGCACAGGCCGATCGGGCCTTGTGCGAAGACCGCCACCGTGTCGCCGATGCGGATGCGCCCGCTTTCCGCGCCGGAGAAGCCCGTCGACATGATGTCCGGACACATCAGCACCTGCTCGTCCGTGAGTCCGTCCGGCACCGGGGCGAGGTTCGCCAGGGCATCGGGAACGCGCACGAATTCGGCCTGGCAGCCGTCGATGGTGTTGCCGAAGCGCCAGCCGCCCAGCGGCTTCCATCCATGCTTCGTGCCGGCTCCGTCCTGCGAGTGGCAGCCACACAGGCAGGCTGCGCTGTGCCCGCTCGGGGTGATCGCCCCGGCGATGACCCGCTGGCCCTCGTGGTAGCCTTGCACGGCCGAGCCGAGCTTCTCGATCACGCCGACAGGCTCGTGGCCGATGGTCAGGCCACGGGCGACGGGATACTCGCCCTTGAGGATGTGGACATCCGTTCCGCAGATCGTCGTGGTGGTGATGCGCACGAGCGCGTCGAGCGGTCCGATATCCGGGATCGGCTTCTCATCCAGGACGATGCGACCCGGCTCCACGAAGATGGCGGCTTTCATCCTGGGCATGGCAGTCCTCCGGCTGGTTCATGCGGGGCGTCGTAGCCCCGAGGGTGCGCGATGTGGATCATGGCGCGGCTCCCGGGGACCGACATTGACGCGGATCAAGTCAGATCCGGGAGCCTCGCGTCTTCGTGGCGTAGGACTGCCATCGCGGTAACAGGCACGCGCCGACGGTTCGCGCGGGCCGGCTTCAGCCGGATTTCGTGTCGTCGGATTGGCCCGACCTGTCGGTGGCCTGCTGTCCAGGTCCATTCGTGCCGCCTTGGCCGGACGTGCCCCGTCCCTGGACCTGGATGCGCCGGGAGCGCTCCTGCCGTCCGGCCTTCGGCACGGTCACGGTCAGGACGCCATTATCGAAGCTGGCTCGGATCTGCTCGGAGTCGACGGCGTAGGGCAGCCGCAACGAACGCTGGAAGGTGCCGTAGGAGCGCTCGACGAAGTGGAAGTTTTCCTTCTCGTTCGTACGTTCGAACTTCTTCTCACCCCGGACGGTCAGCACGTCGTCATCTAGGCTCACGTCGATGTCCTGCTCGGTGACACCGGGCAATTCGGCCGTGATCCGGAGTTCCGTGTCCGTCTCGGACACGTTCATGCTGGCATGCACGAAGTTGCCGACATCACCCTGCCCCTGAGTGCCAGTGGCAGCGGGCAAGCCGATGCCGCGGAAGGCATCATCGAAGAGGCGGTTCATCTCGCGATGAAGCGACAGGAAGGGATCACCTGGAAACATCCCGCCACCGGGGCGGAAGGGGAGCATGGGATTGCGGGCCATTGTGCATTCCTCCTCATCAACCTGTGATGCCGGGCGGGTAAAGTTCCGCTCCGGAAGGGCAACACAACTCGGACTGAATGTTCGGATCGTTCGCTTCCGCCATGGGTAAGCTGTCGCGAAAGCGCCCGATCCGCAGCACCGATGATAGTCCTCCAGCGGCCATCTTGGAATCGACATTCCGCGTACGTAATTCGGCGAAGGTCTGCTTGGGGTCACGGACAGCCCTTCGGCTTGGCCTTGTGAAGGTCCGCTTTTCGCTCTTGACCTGCCCTCCCCTCTCCGACTGTCGTGAATGTCCAGCGAGCAGTTCTCGGTCCCTTACCTCACCCTCACCATCACAGCAGAAGCCGCATCGATCTCAGCGAGGCTTCTTTCATTCAAATTCTCCAAACCTCACATCCTCCGAAAGCTACGCTTCGTCCCGATAGCTAAGCTATTGATATAGCTAGGTGGGTTTGCAACAGAGAAAGCTAAGTAGGGATTAGCTACGGCGTGGCCTTAGGGGCGCGCTATTTTCTCGGACGGCATCGTAAGCGGCTTCTTTTGGGATCTGATCGCGGAGGCTTGTATCGGCCTCTTCTTATCAGCCGAGCCGCTAATGCCCTTGTTTTCAAAGCATTTTCTCAGGCTGGAGGGAAGCCCTCCCCTTGTCCGCTGGTTAACAGAATGGCTTGAAAGACGTCTTCAAACGATCCTTTTCTCGTGATCGCAGAATGTGTACAAGAGGCCGAAATCGCTCAGAAATCAACCCATGGCTCTCTCCCCTACTCGCCAGCGCCTGATTGGCTACGCCCGCGTCTCAACCGAGGAGCAAGCAACCGACGCTCAGCTCGACGAGCTCAAGGCTGCCGGCTGCGCGGTCATCCATCAGGAGCACGGATCCGGCGCCTCCCGAACTCGGCCAGTTCTCTCCCGGCTCATCCGAGAGATCTCGAAGGGCGAAGTCCTCGTGGTCGTTCGGCTCGATCGTTTGGCTCGGTCGGTCAGCCATTTGCTCGAAGTGATCGAGACGCTTGAGGAGAAAGGTGCCCACTTCAAATCCCTCAGAGATCCGATCGACACGTCGACCCCGCAAGGCGTGTTCTCTCTGCAGGTTCTGGGCGCCGTTGCTCAGCTGGAGCGATCGCTCATCTCGGAGCGCACGAAGTCTGGCATGAAGGCGGCGGTGGCTAAGGGTAAGAGGCCAGGGAACCCCGGGTTGCGTGAGGGACGGCCGGAGGCAATCCGCAAGACCGCCCTCGCCCGTGACCGCGTCTATCTGGGCGACCTTTTGACGGCAGCCAATTCCTTCCTTCCCGTTGTCCGTCAGATGCGGCCGGACCATAGCTGGCGAGATGTCGTGCAGGTGCTGAATGCACGAGGCCAGCGGTGGACGGATCAAAGCCTTCGGAGGGCAGTCAAGCGGTTGGTCGCCGAGCGGATGGCTGAGCCGGAGTTGTTACGGAAAGCCGGAAGACGGCCGCCGGACGACCGCATCATGACCCTGATTGCCGGCATTGCGATCTCTAATCCGACCCTCACCCTGCGTGAGATCGGCGCTCAGCTCGAGGGGATGCGGGAGCGGACGCCACGAGGTGGGAGAGAATGGAAGGCCAGTTCGGTCAAATTCCAGCTCGACCGGGCCCGCAAAATGGGCCTCGCAGTCCCTGACATCTAGTGATAGCGCTGCTGTCACCAGATTTTGCGCTCGAAGTGCGACACTTGGATAGCTTGTGCCACCCTTGATCGATCATGATGACCTGCCAGCAGGTAGTGGACAGGTCGCCGGTAGGTCAAATTGACCTACAAGCCTCGGATTCCATAGCCGCGACGGCGCTTCCGCTGGAGCCGGCTCTCCAGAGCTTCGAGCGCCCTGCCCTGATGTTCGTAGATTTCAACACGTTGGTGGCGAGGCTTCCCAATATCGCCCTGCCCGCCGACCCACGCTGCTCAAGGATGCTGCCTCCTCCCATTGGCTCACCACGTCTCGCCCGGGTCCTCAAACTCCATCAGCTCGCCGCCAATCCGAACGAGGGCATCATCAAGAGGCGACTTGCCTCTGCCGGCGCCTTTTGGCCGGAGCCCCCTCCCCTGCCCTCGGGCGAGCCTGCGCTTCACGAGCCGCGTAGCCTCTACCGCGAGATAGGCCAGTTCCTGATCCGGCATGCTATCCAGGAGTTCGTTGATCTCGGGCCTTGTTGCCTTCGCGCCGAGCGTGCCCAACGACACTGGCTCCGGCGCCCGGGTCTCCTCACGCACCGGCCTCGGCGGGGAGGTCCGGCGGACCGGTTTGGCAGGTGGCGGAGGTGCCCCGAACAGGTCCCCTTGTCGCTCATCGCGAACCGGGTTTCGCGCCATGCCACCTCCAGCCTGTTTTCCTCTCGTTAACCATACTGGCCGCCACGCCTTCGTCCTTCAACCAAACGGTGACGGTATTGGTGGCTGCGCGAGAGAATGGCCCCTCCCCCTACAAAGGGCTGCTCTGTTCAGCGGAAGGCGCCGGTCGGTCAGCTTCATGATGATCCGACCCATTATCCACCATGGTATCGGGTGTCATCTCGGCCCCATGAGCAGGCAGTCGCATGAGAAGGCGGCACAGGCGCGCCAGTGTCGAGCGCAGATCATGGCGGTGGACCACCATGTCGACCATGCCGTGTTCCTTCAGGAATTCGGCCCTCTGGAACCCGTCGGGCAAGTGCTCGCGGATCGTCTGCTCGATCACCCGTGGCCCGGCGAAACCGATCAGGGCTCCCGGCTCGGCCATGTGGACATCGCCCAGCATGGCATAAGACGCCGTCACCCCGCCCGTGGTCGGATTGGTGAGAACGACGATATAGGGTAGCTTCCTCTCGCGTAGCCGCTGGATCAGAACCGTGGTGCGGGCCATCTGCATGAGGGACAGGATGCCCTCCTGCATCCGGGCCCCACCTGACGCGGTGAACGCCACATATGGAGTGGTCCGCTCGATCGCCGTTTCGGCGCCCCTGATGAACGCCTCCCCTGCCGCCACCCCGAGCGAGCCGCCGATGAAATCTGGGTCGTGGGCTGCCACGGTCAGCGGCAGGCCTTCGACCGTTCCTGTGCCGACTTTGATCGCGTCCACCAACCCGGTTTTCGTCCGGGCCTCTTTTAGGCGGTCGGTGTAGCGCTTGGTGTCTCGGAATTTCAGCGGATCGGGTTCTCCGTCCGAGACTGGCACGTCCGTCCACTGGCCTTCGTCGAAGGTCAGCGTCAGGCGCTGGGTCGCTGACAGGCGCATGTGGTGGCCGGAGCTGGGGATCACCCACTGGTTGGCCTCAACATCCTTCTGGAACACTACTTGCCCGGAATCCGGGCACTTGATCCAAAGATTCTCGGGTGCATCCCGCTTGAACAGAGTTTTGATCTTTGGTGCGACATCGGTAATCCAGCTCACGCGGCGTTCCTTCCCTATCTGCCGGCGCGGCACAGACCACGGGAATGCAGCAGGAGTGCGACGCCGAACTGGTCGGCCCCTCTCTGCTGCTCAGTCACAGTTCACAAGTCAGAGGGGTTCGGCCATAGCTCGGCCAGGGCAGATCCGAAGATGGCACTGCATGATCAGGGGACAAAGAGCGTTGGTGTGTCCGGCAATACAGCTCACTCGGGCAAGAGAACTCGACGCCTTGGCGGCCGTTCTTCCGATTGCGGCGGCTGATCGTTATGCTGCGGTGCTGACCGACGCCGATGTCGCCACCCTGAAGCATCTTGCCGGTACTGGGATGGGCGCCAACACGCTGCGCGCCCCCGCCTCTGATCTCCCAATCTCGAGGCTTTGTGCAGCGCCGCAACCGGAAGCCCATTCCCATGCCCGGCCGATCCCGAGCTCGTCCTGAAGTTCGTTGCCACGATATGTGGGCCCCAGATCAGAGCGCCATCAATGCGGCTCATGGCGTGCCCGACGACTTTACCGAAGACCACTGGGATTGGAAGATCCTCATGGTCAAAGGGCCCCATGCTCCCAAGACGGTCTCCCTGCGGCACTCCAACTGGGCGACCCTGCACCAGTGGAAAGGCGTTGAACCGCCGTTCGAGCATCCTGGCATCAGGAAGGCTCGCTACTTGGCTATGAAGACTTCAGCTTGAGAGCCTCAGAGCAAGAGCCGCAAGCTCGTCACCCGCGATATCCTCGTCCGACTCGTGGCTACCTGCAGCGGTTCCAAAGCTATTGACCTCCGCGATCGGGCCATCCTCCTGATCGCGGCCGGCGGGCGGCGGAGCGAGGTAGCGACCGTGAGGCACTCCCAGATCAGCGTGGCCGATCCCATCAAGCTGCGGCCAGCGGACCCCGTATCGCCAACAGTCCGCCGTGTTCGCATTGCACTCGGCCGGCCGAAAGCCACCACGGCAGGGCAGGGTGCCTTAGTGTTTGCTGCGGGCCCTGCGGCTGTTGCCTTTCACGAATGGATGCAGGCCGCCAACATCACCTCCGGGCCGATCTTCAAGGAGGTTCGAAAGGATGGCTCCATCGGAGCCAACTCACTGACTCCGCAGTCGGTCAACCTCATTCTCAATTAACGCCGCCGGATGGTGGGGGTGGGCCCGGCGGATCTCAGCGCCCACGGACTGCGATCAGGCTTCATAACGCAAGCAGGACGCGACGGATCCCGTTGGTGGACGTGATGCGTCAATCCGCTCATGAGTCCGTCCAGCAGGCGGGCGGCTACTACGACGAGCAAGAACATGCACGGAGCCTGTCGGTCAGGAACGGCACCTAGAGCATCCCAAAACCTTTCCAGTGCGTTCACAGCTGTGAACTTCAGCGATGTCTATCTACCAAGGGACGGATCAATGACAGGTCTAGTTCACAGCTGTGAACTAGCGGTTCAACGCTTCGGCTGGTTATTGATTTTAGGGGTCTGCCGTCGCCATCATCCTCCGTGTTCACAGCTGTGAACTGCCAATCCGAAAAGAGAAAGGGGAGGGGGCGATGTAGCTGCTGACTATGGGATCTATTCAAGTTCACAGCTGTGAACACTCACCCTGCACGTTCTCGAACTGCGCGAGAATAAGAGCCTTCCTTAACCAATTGTAAAGAATTTTAGCCGCTTAGTTACGGAAAGCAGCCCTTTGGCTCGCTGTTAACCGTATCTAGGAGGGCGCAGTGGCCTTAGCACAGATGAAATCTGAAGCACCGCAGTGGGTGGATGAGGAAACCATCCGTTCACACGCGCTGTCTCTCTCGAAGAAGCTTCACGACCAGCGTCTTAAGATGCATCCGCCGTTAGCTCAAAAGACCCTTCGAAAATTCTCTTCCGGAGAGGTCGCGAAGCTAATCGGCGTTGCCGATGGGTACCTGCGGCAGCTATCCCTTGAAGGTAAAGGTCCTGAAGCAGAGACCCTTCCGAATGGACGGCGGCAATATTCACTTGAGGACGTTCTCGCCCTCCGCTCCTACCTAGATGAGACTGGCAAGTCCGGTAGGCAGTACGTCAAGCACAGGTCCGCGTCCGAGCATTTGCAGGTTATTTCCTGCGTCAACTTCAAAGGCGGGAGCGCAAAAACTACTACGGCAGCTCATCTTGCCCAATACCTAGCACTTAACGGATACCGGGTCCTGGCGGTGGATCTCGACCCACAAGCCAGCCTTACTGCACTTCATGGCCTGCAGCCCGAATTCGATGTCCACAGCGGTCAAACCATCTACGGTTCGATTAGGTACGACGATCAGGCTCGGCATCCACGTGAGATCATCAGGCAGACGTACTTCCCAGGCTTGGATCTGATTCCAGCAAATCTTGAGCTCATGGAATTTGAGCACGATACTCCCAAAGCCCTCGTAAATCGTAGCCCGGAAGAATCGCTATTCTTCGAGCGAATTGGCATCACTCTGTCGGCAGTGGCAGATCAATATGATGTTGTTGTCATAGACTGTCCGCCTCAACTAGGGTTTCTAACACTTTCTGCTCTCAGTGCATCGACGTCTATGGTGATTACAGTTCACCCTCAGATGCTGGACGTGATGTCGATGAGCCAGTTTCTCAAAATGGCCTCGGATCTCCTTACGGTGGTCAGGAACGCTGGCGGGACCGTTCGTTACGATTGGATCCGCTATCTCGTTACCCGCTTCGAACCGGGGGATCTCCCGCAAAGTCACATGGTTGCCTTCATGCGGAAGATGTTTGGCGACTTCGTTCTTAAGAGCGCCATGCTCAAGAGCACTGCAATTTCAGATGCCGGTATCAACAAGCAAACGCTCTATGAGGTCTCGAAGGAACGTTACTCGAAGTCGACGTATGATAGGGCTATGGAGGCCCTCAACAGCGTCAACAGCGAAATCGAAGATCTGATTAAGAAAGCTTGGGGGAGAATGTAATGGCGAAGCGAAACTATGCCGCGATCCTCGGCGAGGATGATGTCGGGGTCAACCCTCAAGTCGAGCAGCAGGCAGCCCAGTCTGATGTCGTGCCGATCCGAGCAGAGTCCGCTGAAACGGCTCCTGTAAAGCCTGGTGCTAGCTGGTCATCGGTCCTCGCGCGGGGGAGCAATGCTGTAGGTGCTGTCGGAAGCGCCTTGGAAAATATGCGCGGACAATCCAGCGCAGAAATTGCCGCTCTCAAGAGCCAGCTTGAAGCCGGCGAGACCATCGTTGAGATCGAGGCAGACAAGATCCTCGCATCATTTGTCTCAGATCGCTTTGAAGATTCATCACAGCCCCCCACCGAGTTGATCGAACAGATAAAAGACCGAGGCCAGTTGGTTCCGATTCTGGTGCGTCCTCATCCTGAAAGGGAGGGGCATTATCAGATTGCCTACGGGCATCGAAGAGTTGCTGCCGCTCGCAAACTCGGCATCAAAGTTCGTGCGATTGTTCGAAATTTATCGAACGAAGAATTGGTCATCGCACAAGGCCAAGAAAACAACGCTCGCCTGGACCTGAGCTACATCGAGAAAGCCCTTTTCGCCGTGAAGCTGGAGGAAGCCGGATTCAATAGGCAGGTGATTGGATCATCACTAGCAGTCTCTAAAACCGAACTGTCCGGGATGATCTCTGTCGCGACCAAAATCCCTCGCGAGATTATCCTAGCTGTTGGAGCTGCTCCTGGCATTGGCCGCCCGCGGTGGCATGAACTGACCGAGATTTTCAAACTGCAGAAATGCTTCGATAAAGCCTCCGAGATCGTCGCGAAGCCCGAATTCGCTCAAAAGTCATCGGACGAGCGGTTCCTGGCATTGTTGGCGAAACTTTCCCGAAAGGAGAAAGTCGAAGTCTCTCAACAGCAGATCTTCTGGAATGATCCAAAAGGCAGAAGACTAGCCCGCATTACGGATACCGATGCTCGATATACGTTGCAAATTGATAAGACTGTTGATCGCCAATTTGGAGCCTTCCTATTCTCAAAGCTTGAAGAGCTTTATCGAGACTATGAGGCATCCCTGAACGCGAAATAGTCAGCACAATGGCGGAGGATGCCTCCGCCTTCACCTCTTCTATCAATTGGGATCACGAGGAGCAAAAAGGCTTATCCCGCGTTTCTCTCTGCGAGGATCTGCAGGGGATATGTACACAGACGAACATCAAGTTCAATCGATCGTTTGCACACGTTCCTCAAGCCTGTTGGTTAACCAGCTAGGGAGAGCAGAGCTTCCTCTACGCGTCAGAAAATGGCTTATGATACAAGGATCTGGCGCCAATCGGCGCCCCAGCTGTCGGCTACGACGATGCTCAGAGCCGCTCCTCGCCTGCGCCGATTGCATTCTCTGTGAATGCTGCTTTGCAGAGTGCTAAACGGTCTCACCTCCCATTGTAGCAAGTCCTTGCTTTGCTTCTTCTTGCTCAGCTATAGCTCGGACTATCAATAACTTAGATTGAGGGTGCAAGCGTGGCTTTCGGCAGCAGGGCAGGGGAGTTCGATGAGGAGCCTCTGGTTCAGCGCACCTACGCTCTGCCGGAGCTGCCGTGGGAGCGCATCGCCGGCCGGCTCGAGCCGATCACCATTAGCATCCTGCGCTTCGATGCCCGCCTAGAAGCCTCCGGCCTGGCGGCCGGCTGGCAGTCCCGCTGCGACATGACTGAGGCCGTGCGCGCTCTGTTGCTCGACGGCCATCTTGTCGATGTGGGTGATCTGGTGCTGCACGATGCCGGCATGGATGTGCGTCATCCCACCCATGAGCTCACCCGCGCCGCCGCCGCCCTCCGCGCCCGGCGCACCGCCATGGCCCGCAAGGCGCCGTGGCCGCTGTCCATCGACGGCCTGGCCGCCCTGCGCGGCATCGGCCCCGTGGCCGAGGACAAGCCCACCCGGTCCAAGTGCAAGCGGCCGGATCCGGAGGATGAAGAAGCCTATCCGGCCTATGCTCATGATGCCGATCCGTGGAAAGCACACTTTGCCGAGATCGATGCCCTGCTCGAGCGCACCGGCAAGGTCTTGGCCGGCGAGACCCTGATCCCGAAGAGCCGCTCGCACTTGGTCTATGATCCCGATCAGGACGAGGCGGAAGCCGAGGACCTGTGGCTCGACGTGGTCAAGCGCACCAGCGGTTGGCCGGCGATTGCCGCGGCTGCGGTGGCGTGGAACGCGTGGCTCGATCTCAACCTCTACACCCGCCTGCCCTGGCTCGGCCTGATCATGGCCGCCGCCATCCTGCGGGCGAGGGGCCTCACCGCCCACCTGCTGCCGCTCGCCGCCGGCTTCAAGCAATCGAAGTTCCGGCCGCAGGGGAGGGAAGGGGCAGTCGAGAAGCTGGAGGGCTTTTGCCAGGTGCTGGAGGAGGCGCTTGCCATCGCTCACAAGGACCTCGACCGGCTGATCCTCGCCCGCGAGCTGATGAGCCGGGTCACGGCCAAGACCCGCTCCAACTCGAAGCTGCCGGAGTTGGTCGAGCTGTTCCTGTCGCGCCCGCTGGTGACGTTGCCGCTCGGGGCCAAGCTGCTCAAGGTCACGCCCAAGGCGGTTGACCTGATGCTGGCCCAGCTCGGGGGCGCCCTACCAAGAGAGCTCACCGGCCGCACCCGCTACAGAGCATGGGGGATCGTATAGCAGGGCACAGTCCCGAAGTTGGATCCGCTTTCGTACCGGCAGAATGCCGGCATACCCGGAGTGGACATGAGACAATCAGCCTAGTCGCGGCGACAAAGGTGCTTGGCTTACGCTGTGCCGTGTGCCAATCGTCGTTGTGCACCCCGCTCCAGGCTTAATCCATGATCATCCGCAAGACCCGCAATGTCTCGTGCAAGCCTGAGTTCGATGCTTTCATCGACAGCACGATAGCCTCTGGGCTCTATCGCGGCGCAAGCGAGGTCATACGAGCGGCTCTCCGGCTTCTTCATGAACGGGAACGCCGTGCGCAGCGGCAAACCAAACGGACGGCAAATGCGTCACCTCCAGGCCATTGAAGCCGGCGCTTCCGCACACCGCTTCCCCGATGGCGGACAGATGGCGAACCTCATTAATGACCACAATTGGGCATCATCTCCCGTCGGCCCGATGGAGCAATGGCCCGACTGCCTGACCTATCTGGTCGGGGTGATACTTGAGTCTAAAGCGCCGATGTTCCTTCTGTGCGGGCCAGAACGCATCTTCATCTACAATGATGCCTACATCCCGGTTCTCGGACAAAAGCACCCTTGGGCGCTTGGGCGAAGCCTCTTCGAGATCTGGCCTGAGGTCAGGAGCTTAATTGAGCCGGTCGTCGATCAAGCATACGCTGGCCTGTCCTCGTACTTCGAGGACCTTCCGGTGGTTCTACATCGCAGGGAGCAGCCGGAGCAGACCTATTTCACCTTCTCATACAACCCTGTCCGGGACAAAGCAGGGCAAGTTGCCGGCGCACTATGCACCCTGCAGGAAACCACCAGCAAGGTTCAGGCGGAGAAACGGCTGGAGTTCCTGCTCACCCTCACGGACCGCTTGCGGCGACTGACCGACCCGCTTGAGATAGTCCATGCTGCAGCTGAGATGCTGGGACAGCACCTCGGGGTCAGCCGGGTTGGCTATGGCGATGTGGACGGGACCGCCCGCTACTTCACCACACCTCGGAACTGGACTGACGGCACCGTCGAGCATCATGCCGGCACCCACGACCTGACAGCCTTTGGGCCGGAGATTCATTCCGCCTTGCAGCAAGGCGAGCCGTTGGTCGTGCGCGATGTCGCGACGGATCCTCGAACGAGCAGCCCAGGATCGCTGGCAGCGTTTGCCTATCTGCGGATTGAGGCGGCTGTCACGGTGAGCCTGATCAAGCACGGGCGTATGGCTGCCGCCCTTTACGTTCACAGCAGCGTTCCGCGCAATTGGACGGGCCCGGAGATCCGTCTCATTCAGGACGTGGCCGAGCGGACTTGGGACGCTGTTGAGCGTGCTCGCTCTGAGGCAGCCCTCCGTACGAGCGAGAGCCGGCTGCGGCTGGCGCTGGATGCCGGGCGTATGGCCGTGTGGGCGCATGACGCTACCACGGACACCATCACGACAACGCCGGAGTTAAACCGGCTCTTCGGCTATCCGCCTGAGGCTCAACTCGATGCGCCAGAGGTTCGCACCCACTACTATCCTGGCGACCGAGACCGGCTTGTGGCCGCCGTGACAGAAGCGATCAGGCGGGGCGAAAAGTTCTTTGAGGGCGAGTTCCGATTCTACCGTCTCGACGGTTCGCTTCGCTGGTTCCTGATACGTGCCGAGATGGACCTGGACTCGGATGGGAAGCTCTCCCGTTCGTTCGGGGTCCTTTTGGACATCACTGACCGCAAGGAGAACGAGCAGACCCTGCAGGAGCGTGAGCAGGAACTTAGAACTGCCCTGGAAGCGGGCTCGCTCGCCATCTTCGATGTCGACTATGTAGCGGGCGTGATCAAATCATCGCCGCGCCTGAATGTCCTCTATGGCTATCCTGCCAACCACCATCTCACCCTTGAAGATGTCTACGCCCGCTTCCATCCCGATGATGCCGAGCAGATCCAGAGCGAATTCCGCCAACTTCGGGAGGACCCGTCCATCCGCCAATTTGATTGGCCCCTGCGTCTCCTCCTGCCGGACGGGTCGGATCGGTGGATCCACGGACGCGGCGAGTACATCCGGGATGAGGCGGGCAGGGTACTCCGCTCCCGTGGCGTGGTCCTGGATGTGACGCAGCATAAGAAAGGCGAAGAGGCGAATGCCAGGCTGGCAGCAATCGTGTCCTCCTCACCTGATGCCATCATCTCGTTCGATGCCGCAGGTAAACGGATCCTGACCTGGAACAGGGGGGCTGAGGCGCTGTTCGGCTACACCGAGGCTGAGGCGGTTGGCCAGCCTGTGAACCTTCTGGTGCCGCCGGACCCTGTGACCGGGGAGAAGGTCAAGTCCGGTGCCTTCAACCAGACCATCGCCCAAGGGAGCATTCGCCTGGAAGCAAAGCGCCGCCGCAAGGACGGCTGCCTCCTTGATGTGTCGGTTCTGGCAACCCGGATGACGGATACCGATGGTCGGGTGATTGGGGCCGCAGCTATCTTCCGCGACATCACCGAGCGCAAGCGCTGGGAGGAGCACCAGCGCTTGCTGATCAACGAGTTGAACCATCGGGTGAAAAACACGCTCGCCACGGTTCAGTCGGTGGCTTCGCAGACGCTGCGCAACGCAAAGACAACGCAGGAGGCACAAAGGGGCATTGAGGAGCGTCTGATTGCCCTGTCCCTGGCCCATAACGTTCTGACGGAAGAGAACTGGGAGGGAGCAAGTCTCAAGGACATCGTCATGGGGGCTGTAGCCGCTTACAGGCATGAAGGTGAAAACCGTGTACAGGTCTCAGGTCCTGACGTGCGTCTGTCCCCTCAGATGGCGCTTGCTCTGGCGATGGCCCTTCATGAACTGGCGACGAACGCCGTCAAATATGGTGCCCTGTCAAACGAAACGGGCGAGATCCGGATCACCTGGGCTGTGAGTCCGGTAGCAAACGGATCTCACCTACATCTTGCCTGGACCGAGAGCGGTGGCCCGCCTGTTCCGGTCCCAACCCATCGTGGCTTCGGCACCCGCCTGATTGAGCGCAGTCTTGCCCAGGAGCTCCAGGGGAGGGTTCAACTTGCGTTTGAGCCGACTGGCCTGGTCTTCTCCCTCAAGGTTCCTATCCAAAGCGCGTGAGACCGGTCAGAAGCATTCCGCACGGTGCTGTCGCAACTCTTTCTTTCCTCACGCTGGGCTATGGCCTGCGCTGGCGGGAGAGGATGAAGCAGCCTGTTCAAGGGCAGGCAGTTTGATCGATCGGTAATTCTGCTCTGCGTGCGGTGGTATCTCACCTACAACTTGAGCCTGCGGGATCGCGAGGGGTGATGTCACATTGGTCCTGATGGGATTCCCCACCTTTTAACAAGCCGGATCTGAGTGTCTGCGCGGTCTGGGATCATGAAGAAGTGGGAAGCGCTCGGGTGGCCTCAGGGTCGAAGAGAGTGCCATGTCTGAGCATAGCGCAAGCCACGTTCAGGAGACGGGCGGCCACACTGCGCAGGGCGCGTGGATGAGAATGGCCGCGTTCGCGAAGTTGAGCATACCGGCTTCTGCTTGCCGCATCATGACGGCTCCCGGTATCGGCTCTCTGGTCGCGTTGGCCTATATCAGTGTCATCGACACACCAGACCGGTTCTCGAGCTCGTCCAGTGTAGGGGCTTACCTTGGCCTGACTCCACGACGATATCAGTCAGGCGAGATCGATCGAAGCGGTCGGATCTCCAAGTGCGGTGATCCATTGCCGCGCACGTATCTGTTTGAGGCGGCGGGCATCATTCTCAACCGCGTCTCGCGCTGGTCACCGATCAAGGCGTGGGGGACGCGCCTTGCCAGGAAGGGCAGCCCGCATGAGATAGTCACCCCAAGAGATCCGCCAGAGCTGGCGGTAGGATGTCCCTTGTTGGGACGAGGCAGCAGCCATCGCGTGGGCTCCGTTGCGGCCTGAGACCTGAACCTCAGGGAGCAGATTGACCGCGTATGCAACATGGCGAGGCTGAGGCCTCCGACCCCATCATGCGGCGGTGTCTGCCGACCGCGGAGAGAACCATGACCCAACAGGTGGTATCAGCCGAACTGACGGAAAGGGCCGCTCAAAGGGCTTGACCAAAACTCCCGGAATAAGAGAACAAAGCCCTTTGGCAGTGCACCCGCATAGCGGATGAGTCCCAGTTCGTGATTACCTTTTATCCGGGTGGTGGGGTTGGGGAGGGAAATGGAGGAGGGCGAGGTGAGCCCGTACATCTTCGATGCCTCCCGCACCAAGCCGGGGAAGTGGCTCGGCCAGTGGGAGCAGACAGGCCAGCGCTTCACCTAGACGTTCCCGGATCAGAGTATGTGGATTGAGGGAAACCTCCAGGGATTAGGTCAGCCGACGGCGCGCCTCGTAGCCACCGAGATCTCCGGCACTCGGCAGCAAAGACCACCAACTGCACCTTCCGATACCCGACCGAAGGTCTGGACAGCATCCCTCAGGTCCGGTGGCAATCGGTCATCCCGAAGGAGTCTGCTGGTGCTGGACAAGCTTCCAGCCCACGCCGTCGGACCGGTACGTCGAGGTGCAGAGGGCCCGGTAGGGGTTGGCCCCCTCGCGGTAGCCCATCGCCCTGTATCCAAGCACCACGAGGGTATCGCAGGGCCTGCCGACGGTACGGTCGGCCATGTCAACGGACGCCCAGCGCGGGGCATCCCTGAGGCTCTCGAGGATCTCCCCCGCCCGCATCACTCCCATTCCCGGAAACGCCATCAGGCACTCAGGGTCTAAATGGTTTTCATAGAACGAGGGTCCTTCAAGCCAAAACCGCTCCTCGAGACCCCATGTGTCATCTGCGGTCATGATCTCCAAGCCCTGGTTGCGACCGTCCATGATGATGGGTACGGCTCGCTGGATCTTCAAGCGTATTACCGGAGTTGGCTTCCTCGGTGCGCTGATCCCGCGCGAACGGACGGCTCTCGTCACGGCCAATGCCTTGAGGCGCAAAGCTATCCTGCATGACCCATATGCCCGCCCCTCTATGGCGGAGAAGGCGTGAGCCTCTGGGCACGCGTCCCGGACGAGGGTTCTGTCGCAATTTCCACCCGGGGCAGGAAGATCCTAGCGCAGGTCGTATCCACTTATGCGGCGAGCCGCTCGAACTGCTCGGCGAGCGATGATTGCTGAGTGCAGACGTATTTCGCCTGTCCCTTCCGTAACATGTGGATCATCTCGATGCCACCAAGGATCGCCCGAGCACTTTTCACTGATTTGAACCCAAGCATTGGGCGAATCCGCCGTTTGACAGCACGATGGTCCTGCTCAATGCGGTTGTTGAGATAAGCGCTTTGTCGAACCTTTATCGGCTTAAGCGGGCAGTTTGATGGATCCCGCAAACGGTTCTCGGTATCGCACGACAGGATTGCTTCATAGTTGGTTTGGCTGCCGTCGATGACGATCCGCTCAGGTCTACCATGCCGCTTGAGCGCCATGCGCAAGAAGCGCTTGGCAGCCGTGAGGTTCCGGCGCTCGCTGAACCAGAACTCGATTGTATCGCCATCGCTGTCAATCGCCCGGTACAAATACATCCACCGTCCGCGCACTTTGACGTACGTCTCATCGACGTGCCACTTCAGGCTGACGGCTCGCTTACGTCGGTTAAATTGCTCCAGCAAAAGCGGGGCGTAGTGGACCGTCCAGCGATGGATGGTGGCATGATCAACTTCAATGCCTCGTTCGGCCATCATCTCTTCCAGGTTCCGGAGGCTCAGGCTATAGGCCAGATACCACCGGACGCACAGCAGGATCACTGAGCGATCGAAATGACGGCCTTTGAACATCATGCACCTCCGGAGTTGACCGAAGGCATAGACCGAACTGAATTACTTATGGGTTTGCGACAGTTCCCTCGATCTTGGTCAACCTTCAGCTAATGCGACGGTGCCGCCTCGACTATCATGTTAGCCAGAACCGGATGACGAGGCTGACTGCTCCCGTCGTGCCGACGCCCGCGGACCAGAGGCCAACGAACCACAGCCAGTGCCTGACAGCGGAGCCCTGTTCGAGATCTTTGGTCATCAGTGATATCCCTCGTGTCCGGTCTTGCCGCGGAACACCCAGTACGAGTACCCGGTATAGGCAAGGATGATCGGGATCAGCACGCTTGCGCCCACCAGCATGAACTGGAGGCTCACGTTCGGTGCCGCAGCCTCGTGGATGGTGACCGCGTTCGGGACCACGTACGGGAACATGCTGACGCCGAGCCCGAGCAGGCAGAGGGCGAACAACCCCAACGTCAGCAGGAACGGCCAGTACTCCCAGCGACGCACCAGGCTCACCAGCAGCGTTCCCGAGCACAGGCCCACCAGCAGCGGTACCTGGGCCGTGAACAGCACCTGCGGCCAGGCGAACCAGCGCTCATAATAGGCTCCGCTGAGGAACGGCGTCGCCGCGCTGACCAGCCCGATGCACGCGATCAGCCCAATGGCGAGCTTGCCGGCGAGGCGGTAGCTGTGGATCTGAACCATGCCCTCCGTCTTCATCACCAGCCATGTGGCGCCGAGCAGGGCATAGCCGACCACGAGGCTAGCCCCGACCAGGAGGCTGAACGGCGTCAGCCAGTCCCACCAGCCGCCGGCGTAGGAGCGTCCCTCGACCGCGATGCCCTGGAGCAGGGCGCCAAGCGTGATGCCCTGTGCCAGAGTGGCGACAATCGAGCCTGTTGTGAAGGCGAAGTCCCAGTAGCGACGGTGGCCGGGATCGCGCCAGCGGAACTCGAAGGCGACGCCGCGGAAGATCAGCGCCAGCACCATGGCGATGATCGGCGCGTAGAGCGCGGGCAGGATGATCGCGTAAGCGAGCGGGAAGGCTGCCATCAGGCCGCCGCCGCCGAGCACGAGCCAAGTCTCGTTGCCGTCCCAGACGGGCGCGACCGAGTTCATGGCGCTGTCGCGCTCGGGTCCCGGCTGGAAGAACGGGAACAGGATGCCGATGCCGAGGTCGAAGCCGTCCATCACCACGTAGGCGAAGACCGCAAACGCGATGACGAAGGCCCAGAGGGTCGGGAGATCGAAGAGGGTTGCCATGGCTTACACCTCCGCGCCGAGGGTGCGGGCCGGGTTGACTGAAGGGGCCGGGGTGATGCCGGCGGTGCGGATGGGATGGTCGGGGCCGGCCTCGGGCCCGGTCTCGCCCGGATGCGGGGCCTTGCCCATCAGCTTGAGGATGTATCCAGTGCCCGCGCCGAACACGATGAAGTAGACGACGATGAAGGTCAGCAGCGACGCGGCGACAGCCGGGGCTTCGAGCGGCGAGGCCGACTGTGCCGTCCTGAGCAGGCCGTAGACGGTGAAGGGCTGCCGCCCGACCTCGGTGGTGACCCATCCGGCGATCACCGCCACAAAGCCCGCAGGACCCATGGCCAGCGCGAGCCAGTGCAGCGGGCGCCAGTCGTAGAGCCGGCCGCGGAAGCGCGCCCACAGGCTGAGCAAGCCAAGAGCCAGCATCGCGAAGCCCAGGCCCACCATGATGCGGAAGGACCAGAAAACCACGGGCACGTAGGGCCAGTTGGCACGGCCGACCGTGTCGAGTCCGTTCATGGGCGCGTTCAGATCGTGCTTGAGGATGAGCGAGGATGCCTTCGGGATTGCGACGGCGTTGCGCACCGTGCCTGCCTCCTGGTCGGGGATGCCGAACAGGATCAGCGGTGCGCCGTCCGGGTGGCTCTCGAAATGCCCCTCCATCGCCATGACCTTGGCGGGTTGGTGCTCAAGCGTGTTGAGGCCGTGCATGTCGCCTGCAAATATCTGGAGCGGGGCGACAACACCCACCATGCCCATGGCCATCGAGAACATCACCCGGGCGCCCATGTTGGCGCGCTCGCGCAGCAGATGCCAGGCGCCGACGCCGCCAACGACGAGGGCGGTCGTGAGGTAGGCTGCCATGACCGTGTGGACGAGGCGGTAGGGGAAGGACGGGTTGAAGATGATAGCCCACCAATCCTGTGGCACGAACTGCCCGGCCTCGTTGATCGTGTAGCCGACCGGCGTCTGCATCCATGAGTTGGCGGAGAGGATCCAGAAGGCCGAGATGAAGGTGCCTATGGCGACCGCAAGGGTCGCGGCGAAGTGCAGCTTGCGGCCGACGCGTCCCATGCCGAACAGCATGATGCCGAGGAACCCCGCCTCCAGGAAGAAGGCGGTCATGACCTCATAGGCCATCAGCGGCCCAATCACCGGCCCGGCCTTGTCGGAGAACACCGCCCAGTTGGTGCCGAACTGGTAGGACATGACGATGCCCGAGACCACGCCCATGGCGAACGCCAGGGCGAAGATCTTGAGCCAGTACTTGAACAGGTTGAGGTAGACCTCACGCCCGGTCCACAGCCACAGCCCCTCCAGCACAGCGAGATAGCTCGCAAGCCCAATGGAGAACGAGGGGAAGATGAAGTGGAACGAGACCGTAAACGCGAACTGGAAGCGCGCCAGGAGGAGCGCGTCGAACTGGTCGAACATTTCTACTTCTCCTTGGGATCGTCGCGGCGGCTCTTCTTCGATCCTGGCACGACGAAGAGGCGATCCTTCATCTCCAGGATCTTCTGCACCTTCGAGCCGAGCGTCAGGAGTTGGACGAGGCGTTCGGTATCGAGGCGCTGCACGTCGGCATACCAACCGGTGAGAAGCTCAAAGAGATCGTGCATCTCCCGCATGCGCTCCTGCGCATGGCGCTCCTCGGCGCTGGCGGGCTCCTGCATGAGCACCTCGCGCAGGAGCGTCATGGTCGGGTCGATCTCCCGCTTTTTGCGCTCCTCGACGAGTGTGCGGACAATCTGCCAGATGTCGTCGGGCGTCGAGAAGTAGTCGCGCCGGTCACCAGGCTTGTGCTGGAGCCGCACCAGGTTCCACGCCTGCAGCTCCTTGAGGCCCATGCTCACGTTGGAGCGGGAGACGCCAAGCCGCTCCACGATGTCCTCGGCGTTCAGTGGCTCCTTGGACAGGTAGAGCAGTGCATAGATCTGACCGACGGTGCGGTTGATGCCCCAGCGAGAGCCCATTTCGCCGAAGTGAAGCACGAAGGTCTGGACGAGGGGAGGGAGGTTCACGGGATCTCCTGAACTTTCAGAATTTACTGAAATATCGGCACGGATTGATCTACGTCAAGTGGCACGCCTATGGAGCTTCCCCACCCACTCTTGATCTTCGTCTGTCAGCGTACACAGTAGTGTGACTCGCCGTGGTTCTACAGGCACGCTAACTATCGCTCGTAATGCTTGGCTCTACCGGCACTTTCTTTTAAGTATCTGCCTAGCTGAGCAGATCTAGTTCCGGCATAGATTATCGCGGTTGACGGGACGATCCGGCGCTGAGGCCGCGACATGTTGGTTCGGAGCCGGCAATCCTCGTAGGATACCCGAGATGAGTTCCTCTCAGACAATAAGGTTGCTGAGCGAAGAGGTGAAGCTTGCCCCGGATATGACAGCTCTGATCCGACCGTATGCGGAAAGATCGTTCCTTTTACACCCCGGAGCTATGTTGAATGTCCGCTCATACAGTGAACAGTTAGTGTTCGCAAAGGACAGGGATCAGCAGAGAAGATCTGAAGCCACCCTTCTGGCAGTTGCTATCATACTGTCGGGAAGAGCAGGGGGGGTGCAATCCGTGTATGGGTGTAATAGCACATTCCGCGACATTACGCTCTGATCTGTTAGATGCATTCGCGCTTCGACGAGTTTCGTGCAACACCCCTCGGGCAGCAGCTTGAAGCGCTGGCGAACGCCCCCGAGCGCTACCTTGAGTACGCAGCCCTGTCGCGCGTGGGCGTGCCGGCGATCGCCGCCATCGTGCATGATCTCCAAACGCATTTCCCGGAGATAGCCGGCAATCAGGCCGCGCGTCAGTTCTGCGGCGCCGCCGTCGCGGAGGTAATGCGGCTCCACCATCATGACGTACTCCGCCCCCGCGGCCGCGTCCCTGGCGACCTGTTCACCTACGGCGCTATATGGACACCGCTGCCCCGGCGCCTGCCATTTCCCGAACTGCTCGCAGCGCTGCGCGCCCTCCCAGATGAGATTGGGAGGCGCTTCGCGGCTGTTCGGTTCGCGCGGCGTCGCGACCGCCCGGTAGGCACGGGCCTGTCCGCAGTCGAGTACCTCTGTCACCTCCGCGACCTCGACGCTGTCTATGCCGAGCGCGTGAGGCTGGTGCTTGCAGAGGATCTGCCGGAGCTCCCCTCCGTAGATGGTCTCGCGATGGCGACCGAACGCGGCTACGCCACCCAGAACCCTGAAGCGGCGCTGGCCGCCCTCGGCCGTGCCCGTGCGGCGCTTCTCCGCCTGCTGGAGAAAACGTCGCCCGTGCAGCGGCAACGCACGGGCCTGCGCGACGGTGTCCGCCGCGTGACGCTTCTCGAGCTTGTCGAGGAGATTCACCGACATGACCGGACGCACGTCCAGGAGATGAACGAACTCGCCGCCGAGATGGGCGGCTTGGAAATGGAGATGGAATGATGGCACCTGTCCTGCTGATTCACGGCCTGTTCGGATCACTGAGTGATCCGAGGATCCTCGAGGCCTTCGGCGACACAGGGGTGCTCGCGCCAGACCTCCTCGGCTATGGCGCACACCGCAACAATGCTCCGGCGACCTGGACGCTGGACGATCAGGCCGGCCACGTGGCGGCCTGGCTGCGTGAGCGCGTCGACGAGCCGGTGCACGTGGTCGGCCACTCGGTCGGCGGCGCCGTGGCGGTGCTGTTTGCCCACCACAATCCGGGGCTGGTACGTTCGCTCACAAGCGTGGAGGGAAATTTCACACTCCGTGATGCGTTCTGGTCGCAAAAGATCTCAACTCAGACTATCTCCGAGGTCGAAGCGGAGGTCAGCGATTTCCACGCCGATGTCGCGGCTTGGCTTGCCCGGTCGGGTGTGCCGCCAACGCCTTGGGCAATTGCGACGGCAACGGCCTGGCTCGACAACCAGCCCGCTTCGACACTCCGCACCCAAGCCCGCGCTGTGGTCGCCGCGACGGGCGCACCGGCATACCTCGGCGGTGTGGGTAAGCTGCTGGCGGCGGGATTGCCCATTCATTTGATTGCCGGCGCCCGCGCGCGGAGGGGTTGGAACGTGCCCGATTGGGTTGTTCAAAGGGCTGCAAGCAACACTGACATGCCTGATACGGGTCACCTCATGATGCTCGAAGCGCCGGAAGCGTTTGCCCAGATGGTGCTCGCAAATCTGATGGGCTGAAGCATCGCCCGGTCGCCCACCCAGCAGTGCTCCCGCACCCTGCGGCCAATTGTGCTATCTCCATTTGCTCGACAGTGCATTCCGATAACTGGTGCGCAAGCCCGAATGGAGACATCATGGAGAGGGCCGGAGATGTCTCGGTCGTGCAAAATTATCATGCTGCTGCCGATGAGGACTGTGCATTCACCTGCGATAGGGAGAGTCATGTCCTTTCCGCGGCACCAGCGGGAGGAGCCCTCCGAACTGGCCGCCACAGGGGGGCGCCACTGGCGAGATACACGCCTAGGGACACGGCCAGAATGCCAGCCCAGTCGCTCGGGGACGGCGTCTCCTCCAGAATGAAGATCGCCAGCAGTGCCGCCATCGCCGGAACGAGTGCCCCGAATGCCGCCCCCGCCGATGCACCAAGGATTGTTATCGCTTTGCCGAACAGGTAGAGTGAGAGGATTGTCGCCACAATACCTTGGAACACCATCTGGAAAGCAATATCTTCTATGGGAGCCTGCATGAAGTGCAGGCCGTGGATTGTCAGGTAAATCGGAGTGAATCCCACGGCTGATCCGACCGCTACGATGGAAGCGGCGTGGAGCGGCGCCAGGGCCGCCTTGCGAAGGATGATCGTGTAGCACGCCCACATAAAGGCAGCGGTGAGGAACAGCAGATGCCCCAAGCTCCGCTGCTGACCCGGCAGGAACGCCGTGAGGCCCGCAATCGCGAGCACCCCGACACAGATGAGGCCATAGCCGGCCTTTCGCTGCGATGCAATCCTCTCCCGCAGCACCAGGGACGCGAGCATGGCCACGAACAGCGGCATGACACCCGGGGTGAGGACTCCGGCATCGGCGGCCGGAGCGAAGCTAAGGCCACTTGCAGCCACCAGCGAGTACGGAGCTCCTGCCCCTGCGATCATGATCAGAAGCTGCCACCATCTCAGGCGCTCGAGGGCCAAACCATGGCGGATCAACACGGGAAGAAGCAGGAGCCCTGCCGTGCCGAACCGCAGCATGGCGAGGTCGTACGGCGTCAGCGAGGTAGTCACGCTCAGGCGCGTGACCGGCATCCAGCCCGCCCAGATGCTCACGGCAGCAAGGCCGAACAGCGCCCCGGTAAGATAGCGCCGGCGATCAACTTTTGGATCAATGACCATCGATGTCATTGCCGGTCCTTCCATGAGCATCGCGGCTGTCAGCTGGAGCCTGGTCGCGGTCGTGCAGACCGTAGTCGCGGACGACACTAGCTATCCGCAGACGATAGTTGTCGAACACACCGTTGCGTCCCTTTGCCTGGGTCATTCGATGCCCGGGACGATTGCGCCACTGCCGCACCGCCTCCTCGTCGCGCCAGAACGACAGGGACAGGAGCTTTCCCGGCTCGGTGAGGCTCTGGAAGCGCTCGACGGAGATGAAGCCATCCATGGCCATGAGGTCGGAGCGCAGCGCCGCCGCGAGGCCGAGATAATCCCGCTTGCCCACATCCCCGTCGGGCCAGACCTCGAAGATCACCGCGATCATGGCTTGATCAGCTCCGCATGGGGCGCCGATGCGAGCCGCAGGAAGACCCGGCCCTCCCGGCGGATGAACTGCTCGCGCTTGGCGAATTCATAATTGGCGCGGCCTTGAGGGTCGTTCCTCAGGCGCTCGCGATAGGCCTCGTATGCGGCCAGGTCTTTGATGGTGTACACGCCGTAAGCCAATGTGCTGGAGCCCTCGTGCGGGGCATAATAGGCGATCAGGTCGGCGCCGCAGCGGGGAATCGCCTGGCCCCAATTGCGGGCATACTCGTTGAAGGCCTCCACTTTGAAGGGATCGATTTCGTAGCGGATGAAGCAGGTGATCATGCTCGGGCGCCCTCCTGAGGCACGTTAGAATTCTTGTCTACCTAATTGAGGGTCAGTATTGCTTCGGCTATGATCGAAGTATGAAAGAAGGTCCCGTCATTGCCGCTGTCTCCTAGCATGTGCGTAGCCATATAAAGGACCCAACTATGAATGAGTCATCTGGCGAGCGATGCATTTGACCCCGCAACAGATGGAGGAGCTCCATTTGGCGGCGAGGCTGCTGCTCGAGGAACAGCTCCCCCGAAATGGGATCGCCCTGCAGCTAGGGGCAGTCGCACCAGGGTCTGCCGGTAGGTCGTTAGCCTGGTCCAGGAGGACCCCGCAGCCTGGAGGATCGGCCCACTCCGGGACCATCGCCCCGCCTTGATGAGAAGGCTTGGGCTCGGCGGGCCGCACCTGGGTCGGGGTACCATGGCAGCCGGCTCTGCCACGGAGCGCGAGCCCTTCGACGGCCTCGCAGCCCTGATCGAGCGGAAGTTTGGGCGCGCTATCACCGCACTACCTGGAGCGGTCTCTCAAAGCGCACGCCTTTGGCGTGTTGCGCCTTACCACAACGATTCAGGAGCGCGATGGGCGGCACTCGAGAAAGGTGCAGCGGGATCACTCCGGTGTTCCAGCGGGTAGGCAAGCGACGCGAGGTGTCGAGCATCGCAGCGATCTCGCCGTATGGAAGCCTTTATGTTCGTCACTTCCGCACGTGCATCTCAGCGATTCTGTTGGCTCGGCTCTGCACTCTTTACGGAGACGGATAGGCATGCCCTTGCTGGCGGCCTCGGATCGGCTCAACGCGCATCGATCACGACCCATTACCTACAGCATGGACCATCCGCAGGGAGCTGCCGTGACCTGCCTGCCAGTCTATGCATCCGGGCCTAATACGGAGGAGCGGTGCAATGCGTTCTTTGAGCGAGCCATAGAGACGGTATTGCCTGGATCAGCCGCAGATCCCCGCCGGTTGACGCGCCGCGAGTTCAGCCGCCTGCAGCATCGACCTGAGATGATCGCCGGCTTTTCTCTACGCTCAGGCAAATCCGTTGCAAGACTTCCGTGAAAATCATTAGGATATAGAACGTTCATCGATGGCCGGCAGTGGCCTCTTCGGCCCGTGTCCCTAAGGTTTACGGCTCACTGGAGCTTCCTCAAGCTAGCTCCTACGCCTGACATCAATGCTTCCACACAAGCAACGAGTGAATCGCAGGCGTGTTCTATGGGAAGCTGCGTCGTTCAGCGGACGTCGAGATTGGTGGTAGCCAAGGACCATGCTCCTCAACTCAGACTCAGCTTGTCCAGCCTGATCACGACTGATCAAAACTGGCATTCGGTAGCAAAAACCACCAGACCTGATCCTGCCCGTTGGGTCGTCTCCGACACCATTTCTGGCGTTGGACAAAGTGAACGTTGAGGAGGAGCCGAAACAAAAGCGCGCGGAACGGCTCAGCGAGATCGGGGAGTTGAAACTCAGGATCGGGACTACAAGGAAGCAGGTTGCCGTGATCGGCGAGGTGATCGCGCGCTATGGCTCGGCGCAGAAGGAACTACTGGTTGTCAGGGCCGAGCGGAAGCGCACCAGACAAGAGGCTCAGCTTCGGTATCAATTGGCTCGTCTCAATAAGACCGCTGCGAGTCTTGAGGCACTGTGTGAGACTGGGTAGCCTGCGTCCTCGGCTGACTGTGCAAACCGGATTGCCTTGAAGCACAGAGTAGCAGATGACCCAGGCCTCCCCCGTTTCGTGGCGCACGTCTCAGCCGCCCTGAACGCACTAAAGAAGCGCTAACGCGTGAACCAGGTCGGAACCACTGATGGCCTTAGGCTCCTCTGGCAAATCTCAACATAGCGCTGTAGTGCTTACGGATCGAGTTTCGAGCGGCCGCCCCTTTGAAGAGCCACGTTTCAGCCCATTGAAGATCATCGTCCCGAGTGGCATTTTGCCGATGGGTTTGGAACCGTTCAGGAGGGTTGATCTGTCATGCCGCGTGAACACGCGCCGATCCTGGCCAACCGGGCCGGGCGATATACTGAGGCCCTTCCGATCACCCGGCTGCTCCCCCATTTCCAGTGCGTGTGGATGAGTTCAGTCGCCGTGGACCATTTAGGACCTGTCGCCGTCGTCCCGGACGGCTGCGTCGATCTCCTCTGGCGGGACGATCGGTTCACGGTTGTGGGTCCTGACATCACTGCTGCGACCCCGGAACTGGGACCAGGCGCTATCGTTCTCGGCATTCGCTTCAGACCAGGATCCGCAGCCAAGTGGTTGGGACAGCCTCTGACGGGGATCGTCGGGCGGGAAGTCCCAATGACAGAGTTCTGGGGCAGCGAGGCCGACCGCGTCGCGGATAGGATCAGAGCGGCGTCTTCGACGAGAGACAAGCTCCGTGTCCTGCAGGAACTTCTGGCCGCCGAGGCACTGAGGGTGGAACACCCGCGCCAGGAGGCAAAGATGATCTTCGAGTTCCTCAGGGCCGGCGCGAGTGTCGGAGGGCGCCAGATCAAGGCGCTGCGCGAACGCCTTGGGGTCAGCGAGAGGACCTTGCGACGCCTGTGCCATGAGCTTTTCGGCTACAGCCCGAAGACCCTCGACCGGATCCTGCGCTTTCAGAGGTTCCAGGCTCTCGCGCGAACGGAAGCGGATGAGGGGCTGGCCCTCCTCGCGTTCCGTGCCGGGTATGCCGATCAAGCCCACCTCACGCGCGAGATCCAGTCCCTCTGCGGGATGACGGCAAGCGAGCTCGTGCACCAGTTGGCAGCTTGACTGGCCGTTTTGTTCAAGACGGCTCCTCCCGACACTGCCATGATGTGATCCAGCGGCCGTCCCGATGTCGGCCGTACATGGAGCGGAGGACGAATGAGACCACGTATTTCGGTGTTGACGCTTGGGGTTGAGGATCTGGAACGGGCTGTTGCGTTCTACCGCGACGGTCTCGGGCTGTCGACCGATGGTATCGTCGGCAAGGAGTTCGAGCACGGAGCCGTTGCCTTCTTTGACCTTCAGTCCCAGGTGAAGCTGGCCGTGTGGGCTCGCGCCGATCTTGCCCACGACACGGGATTGCCGCAGACGGCTCCGTGCCCGACGGGTTTCACGATCGGGCACAACGTCACCCGCAAGGATGAGGTGGACGAGGTCATGGAGCAAGCCCGGAAGGCTGGGGCCAGGACCCTCAAGCCCGCCCAAGGCACGTTTTGGGGCGGCTATGCGGGCTACTTCCAGGATCCCGACGGGCACGTCTGGGAGATCGTGTGGAACCCTGCTTTCGTTCCCGTGGACTCAGTCTGGCTCCTGTCCTGACGAGCGGCCGCTGCCGGATCACCTTCCCAGATCAATTCCGGCGGCCTGTTGCCCTGCCAGGAGCCGCACAGGTACCGCGACGTTGGCAATCCGAGCTCCTGTGCGAGCATTGATCGGCTCTGCGCCCCATTGCTCATCCGCCGCGCCTCTTCCTTCCACGCGAGATCGGCGACGTACCAGACGAGATGCCGGGTCGAGAAACGGTGATGGAGGATCGACCGAGGCGCTACAGCCGGGGTGGCCGGCGGAGCTGGTCGGGGTTGCGCAGCCGGCTAGAGCACTGCCTCTGGGGCGGGTAGCTCGGAGCCCAGGGATGGGTGCGGGCGCACGGTATTGTAGTGGCGCCTCTGTTTCGATCACAATCTGAGCCCCCTTGAGCGTATTGAAGATTTCGCCTTTTAGCAGTTTATCCGGGAGCTAACTTCGGTCACACCGGGCTGCCTCGGCTACCGTGCGGCCTTGCGCCGTCAGCACATCCACCTGCCGCAGCTTAAAACGATTTCCTCAGCCGTGTGTCTCTTCTTGCTCATCCTCTCGTCCTCCCTTCGGCTCGAAAGCCATACATCAGGGAGCACCACCTTTGTGGAGGCAGGCCACAATAGCGGATATGCATTCTGGGATTCTCCCACAGCAGCACCGTGCCGCGTTACAAGTGCGTCTCGCTGAACCACCTCCATCATGCCACACGATGCCCTACAGAATAAATGTTACTAAGCAACATTTATTCTGTAGGGCATCGTCAAGCTGGTATCCGTTCATTCTGCTAAATGCCTGCTGTTTCTGTGCGTTACTCGCAGTCTGTGATGCCTCCCATAAGTGTGGAACTGTCTCGCAAGAGGCGGCAACCCTGCGCTCGGAAAGCAGCTGCCGACCAATCCTGGCTCAGGCAGGAGCCGGAAGTCCAGCCAAACGGCACGAGCGATGGTCTAGGCCGGAAAGCAACAGCGCCCGGTGATGATGGGTCGGTCCATTCCGCAATCCCCAAACTGAGGTCCTGTCCAAAGAGTTGGCGCCAATCTGAGTAAAAAAATTTTACTTAAATAAAAATCTATGCAACAGTCGAGCTTATGGACATCAACGACCAACCCCTCAACGCGCTCTCTGACTCCTCCGGGCAAGCTCGTGAGGTGCTGGTGTCGAATCTCGGTGCCCTGATCCGCCAAGAGCGCCAGAAGCGGGGCCTTACTCTTGTTCAAGCTTGCGAGCGGGCCCGCATCTCGCCAGCCTTCCTTTCCCTGGTGGAACGAGGCAAGGCGACGCCCTCCCTGGGAAGTCTCGCCGGTATTGCCGAGGCGCTTGAGCTGCCGGTCTCGACCTTCGTTCAGATTGGTCTGAATGCGGATGCAGTCACCCGCGCCGGCCAGCGCGCCCGGTTCTCAATTGGCGACTCTGCACTGCGTTACGAGCGCCTCTCGACTGTTTTTCCGGGACAGCAGATTGACGCCGTGATGATCCACGTTCCGCCGGGATACCGGGCGGAGACCATCTCTCACACGGGCGAGGAGTGGATCTACGTGGTGTCTGGGGAACTCCAGCAGTCCATTGACAAAACCACGGTCGTGCTCGGCCCCGGAGATACCTGCCACTTCCGTGGCGATAGCCCCCATTCCTATGCCAACCGGGGCAAGGACCTCGCGACCCTGATCTGGGTTGGCACGGTGCCTGTTTTTCGCAATGGCGACCAGCCGCAAGGCATCCATCCCTGAGGACGAACCATGAAAGACGTGATCCAGCTCGCGATGAACGTGCAGAATGCCTGGGCGGCGTCCCAGCAACCTTCCGCCATTCTGGAAGCGGCCGGTGAGGCCTTCGATGAGGCCGTGGGGCACAAGCTTTATACCGTCACGCGCATGCTCGCAGGCGGACGCGAGGTGGAGCGGATCTACTCGACCAACCAGGATGTCTATCCGGTCGGCGGCCGCAAGCCGGTGCTGCCGAACGCCTACACCCAGCGCGTGCGAGGCGAGATGAAGCCGTTCCTGGCCAAGACGCCGGCCGGTTTCGCCCCACTCTTTCCCGACCACGAGACCATCACGGGCCTTGGCCTGGGCTGCGTGATGAACCTCCCGATCATTTTCGGTGGGGCGGTGCTCGGCACCGTGAATCTGCTCGACCGCGAAGGCGCCTATGAAGAGCGTCACGTCGACATGGCCATGATCATCGCAAGGCAGATCCTGCCGGTCCTCCTGGAGCAGGCTGCTTAAAGATTGAGGGAACACCAATGAAACCGATGCGTCTCATGCTGGCTGCATCCGCTCTCGCACTCACGATGAGTGCGGTGTCGGTCGAAGCCAAATCACCGCCGAATGTGCTCGTTGTCGCCAAGAACATTGATGACATCGTGAGCCTCGATCCGGGCCAAGCCTACGAGTTCACGAGCGGCGAGATCGTTGCCAACATCTATGACCGCCTGGTCGAGTACGATCCGCTGAACATCGACAAGATCGCACCTGGCCTCGCTGAGAGCTGGACCGTCTCTGAGGACGGCAGGACTTTCACCTTCAAATTGCGTCAGGGCGCCAAGTTCGCCTCCGGCAATCCGGTACGCCCGGAGGACGTGGTATTCTCGCTACGCCGCGTGGTCACCCTTAACAAGGCACCGGCGTTCATCCTCACGCAGTTCGGCTGGAAGCCGGACAACGTCGAGCAGATGATCAAGAAAGCGTCCGACACTGAGGTAACGCTCACGATTCCTGAAACCTTCGCGCCCTCCTTCGTGCTCAACGCACTCGCCGCCCGCCCCGGCTCTATCGTGGACGAGAAGGAGGCCACGAAGAATGCCAAGGATAATGACCTCGGCAACGCTTGGCTGTCGCGCAATTCCGCCGGTTCCGGCCCGTTCAAGTTGCGTGTCTGGCGGCCAGGCGAGGCGGTGGTGCTCGACGCCAACAAGGATGCAGTCAAGGGCGCGCCCAAGATGAACCAGGTGGTGCTCAGCCATGTGGCCGAGCCTTCGACCCAGCGCCTGATGATCGAGTCGGGCGACGCTGACATCGCCCGCAACCTTGGCCCCGATCAGATCGCCGCCGTCAAGGACAAGCCAGGCATCAAGGTCGAGACCTATCCGCAGGCGGCGCTGCACTTCTTCAGCCTCAATTTGAAGCATGACAAGCTGAAGAACCCGGCGATTTGGGAGGCCACCAAGTACCTCATCGACTACGACGGCATCGCCAACACGCTGTTGAAGGGTCAGATGAAGGTGCATCAGACCTTCTGGCCGGAGGGCTTCCCGGGTGCCGTGAACGAGAACCCGTACAAGCTCGACGTGGCAAAGGCCAAGGACATTCTCGCCAAGGCGAATGTGCCCTCGGGACTCACTATCGACGTGGATATGATCTCGTCTCCGCCCTTCACCGATATCGGGCAATCGATCCAGGCCACGATGGGACAGGCTGGCATCAAGGTGAACCTTATCCCGGGGACCTCTGCCCAAGTGATCACCAAGTACCGGGCGCGTCAGCATGAGGGCATGCTTCTCTACTGGGCGCCGGACTTCATGGATCCGCACTCCAACGCCAAGGCCTTCGCCTATAATGTCGACAATGCGGATACCGCTCCGCAGAGCACCACGACGTGGCGCAATTCCTGGCTGATCCCCGAGCTTTCAGCTAGGACGAAGGCCGCGCTTGTGGAGCGTGATCCGACCAAGCGCCTCGACATGTATCGTGATCTGCAGCGGGAAGTCTTGAAGCAATCGCCTTGGTCGATGACGTTCCAGGCCCAGGCTCAGGTTGCCCTGCGCGACGAGGTGAAGGGCTTCATCCATGGCCCGACGAACGATCTCGTCGTCTACCGCAATGTGACGAAGAACTAGCGCAATTAGCGGAAAACGGGACCCCGCTTTCCGCTGATACGGCTCAAGGCTTGTGAATAACGCTGCACTGATCACGGGAGAGTATCGGTAAATCCGATGCCCGGAGGGAGGTTACGATGAGGGGATTGGTCTTAGGGGGAGTGATGGCGGCGCGTGGCTTTGCAGCGCTCCTCATCACGCTCGTGGGCCTTCTCCTCGTCACCTTCGTGGTTGGTCGCGTCATGCCGATCGACCCCGTCGTCGCCGCCGTCGGCGACAAGGCGTCTGCCGAGACCTATGCCAAGGCCCGTGAGGCGTTGGGCCTCGATCAGCCGGTCTGGATCCAGTTCGGGCGCTACATCGGCGGAGTGGCGCGCGGAGATCTCGGACAGTCCAGCCTCAGCAACCGTCCAGTCTCCGAGGACATCGCGCGCGTCTTCCCGGCGACCGTCGAGCTGTCGACCCTCGGCATCCTGGTCGGCATCATTCTCGGCGTTCCCCTCGGTGTATTTGCCGCGCATCGGCGCAATCGATGGCCCGATCAGATCATCCGCAGCGTATCGCTGCTGGGCTACTCGACGCCGGTCTTCTGGCTCGGCCTCATCGGTTTGCTGATCTTCTATGCCCAGCTCGGGTGGTCGGGCGGTCCGGGCCGCATCGACACCGCCTACCGCTATTCTGTCGAGGAGTGGAGCGGGCTGATGCTGGTCGATACCCTTTACTCGGGGGACTGGGATGCGTTCCGCAGCGCCCTATCGCACATCGCCCTGCCGGCCCTGCTGCTTGGCTATTTCTCGCTCGCCTATATCGCACGCATGACCCGCGGTTTCATGATTGAAGAATTGAGCAAGGAATACGTAACGACAGCGCGCCTGAAGGGCGCCTCGGAGGCGGACGTTCTCTGGCGCCACGCCTTGCCGAACGTGCTCGTTCCGGTGATCACTGTCATCGCCCTCGCTTATGCGCAGCTGCTCGAAGGCACCGTTTTGACGGAGACCGTGTTCGCATGGCCGGGGCTTGGTCTTTACATCACCAACAGCCTTTTCTCCGCCGACATGCCCGCCGTTCTCGGCGGAACGCTCGTGGTCGGCGTCTGCTTCGTCCTGCTCAACAAAATCTCTGAGATCCTCTACCCGATCCTGGATCCCCGGACCCGCAGCCGATGATCGTCGCATCCTCTCCGTCTCTTCCTGAACCTGTCGGCACTCGCTTTGAGCCGTCCTCCCGTACGCAGGCGCGGCTCGTGCAGCTCGCACGGGCGCTCCACCGGGCTGCCCGTAATCCCTCGACGCTGGCCGGCAGCCTTATTGTCCTAGCCTTGGTGTTCGCGGCCATCCTGGCGCCGCTCCTCGCGACCCACGATCCCATGGCGCAGGACCTCGCGGCGCGCCTGACGCCACCCGGTGCGGCTCATTGGCTCGGCACCGACCAGTTGGGGCGAGACCTCTACAGCCGCCTCCTCTACGGCGCGCAGCCGACGCTCATGATCGTAGTTCTAGTCGTGGCCCTGTCGGCCCCCTTCGGTGTCGCGATCGGCCTTCTCGCCGGCTATTTTGGAGGCTGGGTCGAAGCCGTGCTGATGCGTGTCACCGACATCGTCATGGCCTTTCCCCGGCTGATCCTCGCCCTGGCCTTGGTCGCAGTGCTGCAGCCGGGCCTCGTTAATGCGGTCATTGCCATTGCGATCACGGCATGGCCGCCCTATGCGCGCCTCGCCCGCGCGGAAACCCTGTCCTTGCGTCATTCGGAATTCGTCGAGGCCGCACGTGGGCTGGGCATGCCGAGCGGCCAGATCATCACAGGGCAGATCTTACCGCTGTGCCTGTCCTCGGCAGCAATCCGGGCCACGCTCGATATGGCCGGCATCATCCTGACCGCCGCGGGCCTCGGCTTCCTTGGCCTTGGAGCTCAGCCTCCAATGGCGGAATGGGGCGCGATGATCGCTGCCGGGCGAGACCACATCTTCGACGCTTGGTGGGTCGCCGCAGTGCCTGGGCTCGCAATCGTACTCGTCAGCCTTGGATTCAACCTGCTTGGCGACGGTCTGCGTGACGTGCTCGATCCGAAGCATCACGATTGAGGAGTGGGAAGTCATGATGCAACCGCTGCTCCAAGTTCACGGCCTGACCGTCACCTTTCCGACCCCGAGCGGACCAGTTCCGGTGGTGCGTGACTTCTCCCTGACGATGGGCCGAGAGAAGATCGGCGTCGTCGGCGAGTCCGGTTCGGGCAAGTCCATGACCGCCCGTGCTATCCTAGGCCTCGTCCGGCCACCCGGCCAGGTGACGGCCAGGACCCTGCAGCTGGAGGATATGGACCTGATGGGCCTGAGCCCGCGCGGCTGGCAGGCCCTTCGCGGCAAGAAGGCCGGCATGATTTTGCAGGATCCGAAATTCTCCCTCAATCCCATCAAACGCATCGGCAACCAGATCGAGGAGACCCTGCGCCTGCACGAGCCCATCAGGCGCGGCGAGCGCCGCGAGCGGGCGCTTGCAATGCTTGAAGCGGTCGGCATCGACGATCCCGTGCGGGTCTACAAGTCCTATCCGCATGAATTGTCCGGTGGTATGGGACAGCGCGCGATGATCGCCATGATGCTGGTATCGAGCCCCAACCTCCTGATCGCCGATGAGCCGACAAGTGCCCTCGACGTGGTCGTACGCGAACAGGTCCTGCGGCTGCTGGATACCCTCGTTACGGATCGTGGCCTCGGGCTCATCCTCATCAGCCACGATCTTCCCATGGTGGCCCGCTTCTGCGATCGCATTCTCGTCATGTATCGCGGGCGGGTGGTGGAAACCCTCGACGCCCGGTACCTCGACGCAGCGACACATCCCTATACCCGTGGTCTGCTCGCGTGCCTGCCGTCGCCAGCCACCCGTGGGCACATGCTGCCGACGCTATCCCGCGACCCGTCCTGGGAGGCTGCCTGATGTTCCACTCGCCTCTTATTCTTGTCGAGGCCGCGGACGTGTTCTACGGCGTGAGCCGTAACCGATTTCAGGCGGTGTTCGGCGCTAACCTCGCCGTCATGCCCCGAGAGACCTTCGGTTTGGTCGGCGGATCGGGATCCGGCAAGTCGACCCTTCTGCGGGTCCTTGCGGGCTTGTCGCCTAATTGGCAGGGCCGGATCATGATCGGCGGCATGAACCTGGAACCGGGTCGCTCCCCACCGCGCGCCTTTCACCGGCGTGTTCAAATGGTGTTCCAGGATCCTTATGCCTCTCTCAATCCACGCCATACAATCGACCGCATCATTGCCGACGGCCTGAAGCTGCACGGATTTACCGATCTCGATCGCCGCATAGCCGCAGTGCTGGATCAGGTGGGTCTCGGAACGCGGTTCCGTTACAGATTTCCGCACGAACTCTCCGGTGGACAACGTCAGCGTGTGGCAATTGCCCGCGCGATTGCTCTCGAACCGGAGGTGCTTCTGCTCGACGAACCAACCAGCGCGCTTGATGCCTCCGTTCAGGCCGAGATCTTGAATCTTCTCGCGGTGATCCGGCAGGAGCGATCTGTGACGAGCGTGTTCGTCAGCCATGATCTCGCCGTCATCGCACATGTCTGCGACCGGCTGGCGGTGATGCAGCGAGGTCGCATCGTTGAACAGCTCTCCGCCGACGACCTGATCATGCGCAAAGCCGGACATCCCTATACGCGGGAGCTAATCACCGCCTCAGGAGAAAGCGCGGCGCAGTAGATGATCTAGACCCTGGCGATATCAGAGGTCCGGATCTGTGAGGCAACCCAAGGGATCGGCCTAGTGCCCTGACCTCAGGCAAGCCGCAGCAGTTTCATCAGCAATGCCCTCGTGGCGAGTAATGCCGCATTTCGCGCACTCAAAGTACAAACGCGAGGAAAGGAAACCTAACATGTCCTGGTCTCACCCTGTCCCGAGGATATCGGATGAGGAGCGGCAACAGCGGATCGCGCGTTTGCAAGCTTCTATTGAGGAGAGAGGCGTCAGTGGCCTTTTGCTCGGCTCGACAGAGAGCCTGCGCTATTTCACTGGCCTTGTCTGGCGTCCGAGCGAACGCCTGCTTGGCGCTCTCGTGACGTTAGATGGCATCTACTACATTGTCCCTGAGTTCGAGCGGAGCCGTGTCGAAACCCTTTCTCGGATCCATGGTGAAATCGTCACCTGGCAGGAGGACGAAAGTAGCGCCGCGCTGATCGCCTCCCTCGTACAACCCGGCGTGAAGCTCGCCCTCGACGATAGCCTGCCGCTGTTCGTCTACCATCAGCTTGTCGACGTCTTTGGCGCTGAGCGCCTGGTCGATGGCGGCCGGCTGATCCGCAACCTGAGAATCCGCAAATCCCCGTCCGAGATCAATCTTATCAAACATGCCATGAGCCTGACGCTCGAGGTTCAGCGTCGTGTGCATGCCTTCATCAAGCCGGGTGTGCGGGCGTCCGAGGCGGTGCGGTATGCTGATGAACAGCACCGGGCTCTCGGCGCGCATGGCGGCTCTTCTTTTTGCATCGTTTCCTTCGGGCCTGCGACCGCTCATCCGCACGGTGCGGACAGCGACCAAGTCTATGCACCCGGTGATGTCGTGCTCGTAGACACGGGCTGCCGGATCGACGGCTATCACTCCGACATAACCCGCACCTACGTGCTGGAGAAGCCGACTAGGGAATTCGCACGAGCTTGGGCGATTGAGCGCGAGGCGCAACAGGCTGTCTTTGAGGCAGCCCGTTTAGGAGCAACTTGCGGCAGTCTCGATGATGCGGCCCGTCGTGTTCTTTCCACTTATGGTCTTGGGCCGGGCTATGCTCTTCCAGGCCTCCCTCACCGCGCCGGCCATGGGCTCGGGCTCGAGATCCACGAGGAGCCTTACCTAGTTTCCGGCAACTCGACCCTACTTGAACCCGGGATGTGCTTCTCGAACGAACCGATGATCGTGTTTCCGGGTAGATTCGGCATCCGCCTTGAGGACCACATTCATATGACCGACACTGGTCCCAGCTGGTTCACCATGCCCGCTAAAAGCCCAACCGAACCATTCGCCTAAAACCTTCCGGTGCACTTGCGGAGCATTGTTGTTCGGACCGCTCTTTGCGCACATGGAGCGCATCTATATTCTGACAGGGTCGATGGAGCGAATGTCACGCCAACGGCCGATGCGATCGCCGAGCGTGCCCATGGTCACGAGAAAGCCCGTGACCATGAAGCCGTAGATGTCGTTGATCCAGAGCAGTTCCGATGCCGCCGGGTCAAGATCCCCCACGATGGCGGGCATCGCCAGAAAGTGCACGGACAGGTCCATCGAGTTGACCAGTCAGGCGACGACAGAACGCAGAGCCCGATCTACTCGCGACACCCTGCGAGGTGCAGGGATATCTCTGTCGTTCGCACGCGCACGAACCAGCCTCTATCGTTGCAGCATGCGAAGTTCCGCTTTCTCAGCGGGATCCATCAACCACCAAAGGTTCAACAAAAACCCGGAGTCAGGCTGGCGATCGCACACCAGCGAGACATCACAAAGCGTTTGTGGAGTTGCTTCGGTTTAGTGGAGGGCGTTTTGCTGTCTATCCGGTCAGCCTTTCGAACTGAACCGGACTGACGTAGTCGAGCGTCGAATGACGCCGAGCGGGGCGGCTGCGGCCGCTGGTCAGAGCAAGCCGAACGGCCTCATCCTGAAACTCTTTGGTAAAGCGTTGATAGGTTTGGGGCATGGAGATCCTCCCGGTTCATTGAAGTGCTCTCCATTTTCGCGAAGCAAGTCCATCCAGACATGATCATGCCGTGTAGAGTGTACGGAAGCGATTTGGTTCCTCCGGATCTCGATCAACGACTTGGATTGGCGCCCAAGCCCACTGCCACACACTGATCCTTGGTACGCGGGAGAACTGTATCCTGCCACGAGTGCCTTCAGCTACGACCCGCGACCAAGGATCGGCAGCGTGCGCCCAGCCCGCACGAGAGCGCAATACCTCGACGAGGACGGCTATCGTGTCATAGCCCTCGAAGGCGACAAAGGAAGGCTCTTCGGCTAGCTGGTTGCGGAGGGCCGTCGCGACTCTTGTCCCGAGCGGGCTGAGGCGGTCGGGCAGGTAGCGCAGGAACGGGATCGCGGCACCGCCGCTGCCCAGCAACGTCGCCCATTCGGTGAACTCTGGTTGCCCGGCTGGAGCACCAATCATAATCCCGACAAGCCGTTGGTCCTGGCGAACGGATTTGACAATCGACACTGCCGGCTCCGGGTGGCCGACCAGAAGAAGCAACGCTGTGGCACCATTGCCGACAAGCTCGTCGCACACGGCCCTAGGCGGAAGCGAGCGCATGTCGAGTTCGATGACGGTACCGCCGCGTGGAGCGAGATAGTCCCGGAGAATGCGAGCTCCCGATGCCCAATAGATACTTGAGTCGGCGGCTACGGCGATGCGACGGTGGCCTGCGCTGAAGAGGAAGTCAGCGTAGATCTGCCAGCCGTAAGACTGCGCCGGGGCGATACGCGCCACCCAGTCGGTTGGCTGTTCGGTGAGCGCGTCGAGCACGGCTGATGAGCAGAGGAACGGCAGGCCGCGGGCGTCGGCCCTGGCAGCAGCGGCGCGAGCGACGACACTATGATACTCACCCGCCAAGGCAACAACGCCTAGGTCAGCCAACTCATCGACGGCTTCCGCAGCTACCTGAGGATCAGCCGCGGTGTCTCGAACGACTAGATCAAGTGGTCTTCCGGCGACTCCGCCACGATCATTGACCTCGCAAACGGCCAGCTCAAGTCCAGCGAGCAAGTGTCGTCCTGCCTTAACCCAGCCAGGTCGAGTTAGCGGAGCCAGGACACCGATTCGGACGCTTGACTTAACGATTGGCTCTACTCCAAGCGCAGGAAGTTGTGTACTCATGTGTTCGTGTCTTCTAAGGCCTGAGAATTATCATCGAGAGACAAGCCTGTGATTGTTATGGAAGTCATTTCCAGTCGCCGGGAGTCAGATGGCCCAAGCAGGACCATTCTCCACCAAGCCGAGCGCATCCGGCGCTCAAGCGGTGCGTTCAATGGCGATTGCCGTCGCCTCACCGCCGCCAATGCACAGGGAAGCCACCCCGCGGCACAATCCGTGGCGCTCCAGCGCGTGGAGCAAGGTCACGATCAGGCGGGCACCCGTCGCGCCAATGGGGTGACCTAGGGCGCAGGCGCCACCATTCACATTGAGGATGTCGCGAGGAATGCCGAGATCTCGCTGCGCCGCCATCGCGACAACTGCGAAGGCCTCATTGATCTCGAACAGGTCCACATCGCCGACGGTCCACCCTACTCTTTCTAAAAGTTTTCTGATTGCTGGAATTGGCGCAGTCGTGAACCAAGCCGGGTCATGGGAGTGGGTTGCATGGCCTCTAATTTCCGCGAGCATAGGCAGGCCTTCACGCTCTGCAACTGAACGGCGCGTGAGAATGAGTGCTGCCGATCCATCGGCGTTGGCTGAAGAGGTCGCCGCTGTGATGGTGCCATTGGGGCGGAACGCCGGCCTCAGAAACGAGATTCGGTCCGGCGACACCTTGAGGGGATTCTCGTCCGCATCGATGGTCGTTTCGCCCATCTTGCCGGGAATGAGGATAGGCGCGATCTCGGCGGCGAAGCCGCCCTCCGCGACAGCCCTTCGTGCGCGGGACAGTGTCTCGGCCGCATAGGCGTCCTGGTCGGCTCGGCTGAACTGGTAGGCTTCGGCGGTCGCCTCACCAAAGTCACCCATCGGGCGCCCACCATCGTAGGCGTCCTCCAGACCATCCATCATCATGTGGTCGATCAGGCGGTCATGACCAACACGGTAACCGCTGCGGGCCTTTGCCAGGAGGTACGGCGCATTGGACATGGACTCCATTCCGCCGGAGACCACAATTCTAGCTGATCCTGCGAGAATAAGATCATGCGCGATCATCGTTGCCTTCATACCCGAGCCGCAGACCTTATTGACCGTAGTCGCACCCGTTGTATCCGGTAGACCAGCTCCACGAGCCGCCTGTCTGGCTGGCGCTTGCCCCTGGCCAGCCGACAATACGCACCCCATCAGGACTTCATCCACCTTTTCGGGCTCAAGGCCGGACCGCTCGAGCGCGGCACGAATAACGTGACTGCCAAGGGTTGAGGCTGTCATCCCGGAGAGGTTGCCTTGGAAGCGCCCGAGAGGAGTGCGGACGCCGGAAGCGATGACGACGGGATCGGGTGATGGCATATTGATCTCCAATACATTGTGTTACACATACCATATGTGTTATGCAATGCATAGTCCAGTAGGAAGCGAGGAGCAGGCATGCCGTACGAGAAAGGTCGTAAGGAGCAGACGCACAAACGGGTCGTCGAGATTGCAGCCGAGCAGTTTCGCGCCCAGGGGATTGAGCCCGTCAGCATCGCTGGACTGATGTCCGAGGCTGGGCTTACCCATGGCGGCTTCTATGCGCACTTCAGATCCAAAGATGCCCTCGTTCGCGAGGCTCTCGCTGAGGCTCACGCCAGTAAACGTGAGGACTGGCTTGAACAGGCGCGAGGTGCCCGCGAGCGCGGCGAGGATGGCCTGGAAGCTATCGTGCGGCGCTATTTGTCTATGCCGCATCGTAATCACCCGGGGAAAGGCTGCTCCGTCGCCGCTCTTGCTCCGGAGGTGGCCCGCAATGATCCGCAAAGCCGGGACATAATGGCCCAGGCTGCGGACGAGATGGTGGAGATCATCGTTTCTGAATTGCCCTCAACAATGTCGAAAGCAAAGGCAAGGGAAGCCGCCTATTCGATCTTTGCGCTCATGATCGGAACACTGCAACTCGCTCGTGTCACAGCAGACCCTGCGCTTGCTGAGGCAATCCTCCTATCCGGACAGGACGCCGCCCTGCGGCTCGCGCAGCGGAACACCTAGCGAGTTCTAGGTACACTACCTGTCCTATGTCGAAAGCAGAAAAACCAAGCCAGCGAGAGTTCGCGTTCTACACTCCTGATCCTCAGAGACAGGACGAGTCCACGCAACTCCCGCCGGCGAGCCCACAAGCTGAGTGAGATCGGGTTTTAACATAACACTGACGCACTGACGTCCAGTACTGAGCCTGAGGGAGACGACCTGTGCCTACAACCAATAGGAACGCGAATGTGGCTGCGGCCACGGTCAGCGAGAGCAAGTCAACAGGCGGTGTGCTGACGCTCCTGGCATGCCTCGGTGCGATTGGTATGCTCGCGACGAACATCATACTCCCGACGTTCCCTGCGTTAGCGGCCGCCTTCGGAATCTCGTCACGAGACCTCAGCTTGACGCTTTCCAGTTTCTTCATGGCCTTCGCAGCGGGGCAAGTCGTTGTGGGGCCGCTGTCAGACCGGTTCGGACGCAGGCAACTTGTGCTCGGAGGATTGATCGTGTTCATCCTTGGCTGCACAATCTGTGCGTCTGCCGATAGTCTTGGGACGCTGATAGCTGGTCGTATCATTCAGGCCCTTGGAGCCTCAGCAGCGTCCGTTCTGTCGCGGGCCATCGCGCGGGATCTGTTTGAAGGCGAGCCACTGGCGAGGGCTCTGTCTCTAACGATGATCGCAATGGCGGCTGCCCCTGGCTTCTCTCCCCTGCTCGGAAGCGCACTTGGAGCGATATTTGGCTGGCGCTCCACATTCATCTTAGTTGGCGTTCTCGGCGGGGTGCTGGGCCTCTACTATCTTGCGAGAATGGGTGAGACTCATCCGTCCGATCGGCGCGCGGCACATTCAGTCCGAACTGTTGCATCGGCTTATGTGAATCTCGCTGTCGATGTCAAATTCATCCGGCCGGGGCTAGCTGTTGGTTTCCTCGCAGGAGGACTGTTCGCATTCTTCGGCGTTACTCCAACAATTCTCATTGATGTTCTCGGACTTTCTCCTTTGGACCTCGCCCTATTCTTTGCGGGCACTGTCTTTGTGGTATTTGGGGCGGGCTTGCTCGCTCCGCGCTTGGCTCGCCGCTGGGACGCACGAAAGGTTGCCGTTGCAGGTACCATAATCGCTATCGCAGGAGGCGCAATCCTGCTTACGGAAACGGCCGCACCGAGCTTCACCTTGTTTGTAGTCTCCATCACGACGTTTCTGTTCGGGATGGGCTTGGTCAGTCCGCTTGGTACAGCAATCGCCTTGCAACCATTTGGCCAACAAGCCGGCCTGGCATCGGCGCTCCTTGGGTTCCTGCAAATGGCTTGTGCTGCAATTGGCACCGCCCTGGGCACAGCATTGCCTTTCCCTCCGACAATGGCACTTGGTGGCCTCCTGTTCGGAGGGTCATTCCTCGCGTTCCTGTTATTTCCGAACCATCGTTCCTAAGCTGCCGCCCCTATAGCCACCGAAAGTTGATCTGCGATCCAACCCAAGATTTCCTTGCCGTTCTTCGGCAGCTCCGCTCAAGCCTTCTTACTTCGCTACGACGCAGCTGTCGCAGCAAAAAGCCGGAAGGTGTTACGAGACATTTCGTGCCGTTCCATGACTGTTATCCTTAGAATGAAGCAAGTCTTAGGGGGAATGGCAAAGCCATGAACGCGCACCAGGAATTCAACTTTCGCAAACATTACTATAGGCGTGTTGAGCCCGTCGGTTTCGACATGGGGGGCGATGGCGACAACAGGAGCACCATCGTCTCGAAGACGTTGAGCCAGGAGCCTTAGGAATGCGGCTCCATGTCCGAATCCGATCATGCTGACCTCGCCAATAAAGGCGTCGACTGCCCTGGTTCCCAGCGGCAGATCGCGGAGGTGCGGTTGCGGCCAGCAGCTGACGTCGTAATCCTATGCGTAGGCAAATGGCCGCCCTTCGAAGGATACGATGCGCATGACCATGTTGGGTCCGCATAGGTCTTCCTGGAGCAGGGCGAGTTGCTCGTCCGGATTGAGGTGACACGGGGGAAGTGGTCCAGCTCTTATGTTAGTTTTCTCGGCAGATTTCCTTTTGCGGTGAAGGAGGTTTGTCATGAGGAAGAAGCGCTTCTCGGTTGAGCAGATCGTGGCGGTCCTGAAGCAGGCAGAACTGGGGCTGCCGGTGACGGACCTGATCCGGCAGGTCGGGATCTCGGAGCAGACCTTTTACCGCTGGAAGAAGCAGTACGCGGGCCTTGAATCGGACCAGGTGCGCGAGCTCAAGCAGGTGGTCGAGGAGAATGCCCGCCTCAAGCGGCTGGTGGCCGAACTCAGCCTCGACAAAGCCGTGCTGCAGGATGTGCTGTCAAAAAAGTTTCCCGGCCCGCGCTCCTGAAGCAAGTGGTGCGCTACGTGCAAGCGTCCCATGGCTACAGTGAGCGGCGGGCGTGTTCGGTCACAGGCCAGCATCGCTCCACCCAGCGCAAGCCGCTGACGAGGGATCCGCGCCACGAGCTGCGCCAGCGCATGCACGAGATCGTGCGCACGCGCGTGCGCTATGGCTACCGGCGCGTTCACATCCTGCTCAAGCGCGAGGGCTGGACCGTCGGTCGCAATGTCGTCTACCGGCTCTACCGCGAGGAAGGGCTGGCCCTGCGCAGCAAGCAGCCGCGGCGCCGCAAGATGGTGGTGCAACGGGAGGGGCGATGCCAGCCCGAGCGGCCCAACCAG